>NZ_BCNM01000005.1 GCF_001514495.1 Paenibacillus pabuli NBRC 13638 | reverse complement strand
ATTTCAAGCATTAGCCCATTCCCTCCGCGAATGTCCTTCATACAGTATAAGGTGCCTTAGTTGAATTGCTGTGTACAGCCATTAGTTCATGAGGAAGTTGGATGTATTGAAATCAAAAACGAAGCTCACCGGGCGAGTTATCTTCAAAGGAGATCCAGGGTATGATGCAGCACGCAAAAATTGGGATCCTCATACGGACAAATTTCCTAAAGTATTTGTATTTGCACAAAAAACAAGAGACGTGGCAAACGCCATCAAATGGGCTCGTGAAAATGAGGTTCCCATTCGGCCCAGAAGCGGGAGGCATTCGCTGGAAGTCAATCTTTCACAGGTCAATGGCGGGATCGTTATTGATGTAAGTGACATGAACACGATCAAGCTCGATAAAAAAAATGGAACAGTCGTTGTAGGCACAGGCAATAGCGTAGGCAGAATTGCCAATACACTTGCACGCCAAGGTTTCATCGCTCCCTTAAGCCAAATATGACCCGAGAAATGTGTTCAACAATCCTCAAAGTATTACTCCGGCTCGTAGATAGCTGCAATGACATGCCTTTTATTTCTTCTACATGATATATAAATAAATAACCAAAGCCGCTCACCCGTCAATGTGACGAGAAGCGGCTTTGGTTTGTAAGCCGACGAATATGTGGCTCTGCTTAATTCATGTACGGGCTCGTATTTTAGCGTTTAACCGCTTCTCCAGCGAATACTTCAACGTTCATTGGAGCGGCCATGAATGCTGCTGCTTGCTGTACGAAAGTCTGGAAATGTGCACTTGTGTTGTGGGAAGCTGTAGCAGCCTCGTCTTTCCACAATTCAATCATCGTGTAATGATGTTCGCGTTCTGTACTTTTGGCGAGATCATAGCTGATATTGCCTTCTTCATTGCGTGTTGCAGGAATCAGCACTTTCGTTGCTTCCAAAAAAGCCTGTTCCTGATCTGGTTTAACTTGCAAGTGAGCGTGAATGATAATCATAATATTCAACCTCCATTAGTGTATTTAGCATGTTGTTCGTGTTTCTGAACGTAAATTGTGCTGGAACATGTGTAACACGGCCTACTATTATGCCCAAGTCGTAATTGTCTCAACAGGCAGACGGTAGGAAGGATGACCTTCTTTGGCCGATTTACCGATAGAGATCAACATAACGGGTTGGTAACGATCTTTATCCATGCCGAAGGCTTCAGCAATTTGATCTTTCTCATAACCACCGATTGGGTTAGTATCATAACCGTGAGCACGTGCAGCGAGCATCAATTGCATGGAAGCCAGACCTGCGTCAATCAGATTTACATCGCGAAGAGCGGAAGCGGGCATATTTTCGTAATAAGGCAATACTGTTTTGAGCTGCATATCCCTAACTTCTGCTGGCATATAACCGAGCTCTACAGCTTTACCAAAAATCTCTTCAATATACTCGGCATTGTTCATATCAATAAATACGCCAATTACTGCGGCAGAAGTCAAAACTTGATTCTGATTGAATCGGGCGAGAGGAGCAAGCTTTTCTTTGCCTTCAGCCGTATCTACAACGAGAAAACGCCAAGGTTGCAAATTGATGGAGGATGGAGCACGAGAAGCTTCTGCCAAAATTTCTGTCATTTCTTCCCGGCTGATTTTCACTTCAGGGTCGTATAGTTTTACAGACCGGCGGCCGTAGGTAATTTCGTTAAAATCATTTGTCTTTTGAAAAGTGCTTTGGAATGTACTCATGTTATGGTTCTCTCCTTATATATGGGTTTAGAAATTGTTCTGCATACGTTCCAGGAAATCAGCGAGCGCTTGAACCTCGTCTTCACTGAAATCCTGCAAAATCTGATTGATAAAATTGGTCTTCTCAGCTTTGTAGCCTTCGATTTGCTTCCGTCCTTCGTCCGTAAGGCGAACAAAGGTAACGCGGTTGTCTTCCGGATTTTTACGTCTGGTGACCATCGAGTCGGCTTCAAGCTGCTTCAGATGGCGAGTGATCGCCGCACTGTCGATATTAATGATCTTCTGCAGCATGGACTGATTAATCTCGTCAACCTGATCCAACTCATGCAAAATCTCAAAGCGAGATGAGCTGATGCCCGTACAGCGTTCGAACTTGGGGCTGATCTTGTTGCCCAGCCCGTTAAGCAGATTGATGATCTGCTCTTCCTTGGAAAAAACACGTGTCATGACTTGACCTCCCGCGTGAATCTCGACCATGAACAACGGCTTATGTGAATAACATACATAAAGTTGCCATTATACAGTGCCATTACCTTAGTCAGTATCAGTAATATCTGCTAAATTAATCATTGACGTATCAATATTTGATGCATCAATTATTGATGGCTCAATTAATATATCACGGCTGTTTTGATTTTGCAACAGGGTAGAAAATGTTGCTGATGCTGGCGCTATTATCCCGCTACATGTACATTGCAGTCCGTATAGGGTGTCAAGGAGGAGAAGTTAATATATTGATTATTTATCTTATTGAGAATTATTATCAACTAATTTATAATTAAATGAAATGTACATAATGAGCGAAAAGAACAGGCAGTTCATAACAGCAGTGGCGTATTATATGATTTTGTACAAAGCCATTCTGGCCTTGCTCTGTGGAGTTGCAGTTGGATCGTATAAAGAATTTACTATTGGGAGCTAAAAAATAGAGTGTAATCAGTTCATCAGAGAATCGGATCAGACCAGGGAGGGGACGTGAGCATGGAGGAAAATGATTGGATCAAACGACTGGAGCAACTACATTTCTCTGCTGTCCACGTCTGCCATTACTCTAGCAATCCGGGGGCTGTTCAGCGTCGGATCTGGAAAAGGTTCGCCATTTGCAGGGTCATCGCTGGCAAGGGATCTTTGTCTATGGATAACGTTTTACATACGGTGTCTCAAGACGAGTGGTTTTTGTTGAAGCCAGGAATGCATGTGGAGTTTCAGACGGATATGGAAGCACCTGTCCGATATCAGATCATTTTATTTTCATGTGTTACACTTACCCGGCGTCGGAATGTTTGGCATACCGAGGCATTTGATCTCCCTGTGACGGGCAAACTTAATATTCCTATTCCTTCCAATACACGTGATATTCAGGAGATGATGGATACCCTGGTGAGTGGAAAGCACTCCATCACGAGTCTGGAAAAGACGCGCAGGAAACATCTTTTGCATCAGTTGTTGATTCAATTAATGATGCACCTGAAAGAAGCAACTCCAGCTGTAGCAGGGATGGATCTGGCACTTGAATATATGACGCATCAGTATATGGAAGACATTCGAATTGATCAGATGGCCCGCATGGCAGGGCTTAGTGTGAATCATTTTATAAGAACATTCAAACGGCAATTAAATATGACCCCGATTGAATATATACTGAAACTACGTATGGCGAAGGCCAAGCAGCTGTTATTTTCTTCAGATAAAATCAAGGAAATTGCAGAGCAAGTGGGTTATAAGGACGAGCACTATTTCAGCAGAGTCTTCAAGAAAAACGAAGGAATCGCCCCAACGTTGTATATGAAAAATAAAGTGAATCGCATTGCCACCTTGTATTACGGGTTGGACGATTATGTGATAACGCTCGGTTTGAGGCCAGTATCCGCTTTATCCTATGGTCAGAGGGTGGCTCGTCATGTTGCCATACCTGCGCTTCAAGCACACAGTCATCAGGGACTTATCCTGGATAGCTTCAATCAGAACTATGATGGTTTGAGGCGAGTCCAACCGGACCTGATCATTACAAGTGATCGTTTGGAGCCAAATGACTCCTTGCATCGTATCGCGCCTACCACCATGCTGGAGCACACCAACCATTTTGGCGAGAGGCTTCTGTATATGGCGGACATTATGGGCCGCACCGAACAGGCTGTACAGTGGATTGAACAGCATGCTGAACTGAGCCGGGTTCTTCGAGGGCGCATTCAATCGAGGTGGGGGAAACAGAGTGCCATGTTCATCCGGGTGACTTCTCATTTCTACCGAATGTATGGATTGAATAACCAGACAGGGGCCCTGTTGTATGATGATCTGGGATTTTATTTGCCTCGTGATTTTCCGGAACAACAGTGGGCTGTGGAGAGTAAAGTTCGCGATTTGCAGTTATACGACGCGGATCATGTGTTTGTAATGGTTGATCCCACAGAAGAGGCACGTGCTCAACTGAGGCAATTGCAGCAATCCAGTGAATGGTTGGCATTAAAGGCTGTTCAAGAAGGCCATGTATATAATGCAGGAGATATTTTCTTCAAAACGCTGGGTCCAACTGGACGCATGTGGGCCATGCGATATGTGGCAGAGCAACTTGGGCTTACCTTACGGTGATTTTGTGCAAGAGAAGAGAGTGGAATAGTCCATGGTAAGCCTGTTCGCTTTTCCCTACTATAGTGATAATGATTATTATTATTAAATAGTAGAGGGGATTTACTACAAATGGTAAGACAGAGAGCAGCAACGATGATACTGTTGGCCCTGCTTGTGCTCGTTCTGACGGCATGTGGCAAGGCATCAGAAATAACGGAAGTAACGCCTCCGGAACAGGTTACACCTGTGGAAGAGAGTGGTACGCAAACGATTGAGCATCTTAAAGGAACAGCGGTTGTACCGCAAAAGATAGAGCGTATGGTGGTATTATCTGCTGCTTACATCGATCACATGTTGACGATTGGTGAGAAACCAGCAGGCGTTAATGTAGAAGTTCGTTACGGAGGAGATTATTTGCCTTACCTTGCAGATCAGCTTGCCGGCGTTCCAACGGTAGGGTCGGCAGATAGTCCTAACCTGGAGGCTATCCTTCAGATTGATCCGGATGTCATCGTTATTGAGAGTCGAACTGCGGAGAGTACGTATGATCAGTTGGAGAAAATCGCTCCGACGATTGTACTTGGTACCGAATGGCTGGATTATGCTGATGATACAACGTATTGGACACAGGATCTGTTGACCATTGCCGGGATGTACAACAAAGTGGATCTGGCAAAAGAAAAGATAGCCGAGGTAGAGCAGCAGGCGAAGCAACTAAAAGCGAAGATCGAACAACTGGATCAAAAAAAGCTGGCTTATCTGCGTGTAAGAGAGAAGACCTTGCAAATTTACGCGGCAAAAGGACATCCAACCAACACACTTTTGTATCATGATCTTGGATTTGTGCCAACGGCTGTGACACCTGCCGAACAACGTGAGGACCTGTCCATGGAGAAAATTGCAGAGGTGGATGCTAATTTCGTAGTTCTGGAGATTGACCCGAATGCCGATGAGTATTTAAACAGCATCAACGCAAGCTCACTCTGGAAGGGAGTACCAGCTGTTGGTGCAGATCAGGTCTATACGACAGATTCGTTCTGGTTGTTTAAGGGCTGGGGAGCGATTGGGCGAAGCGAGATTATCAACGAAGTTGAAGACATGATTCAATAGATGAGACGTTATCCAAGACATGACTATTTAGAGATGTCGGAAGCATTACAGCAATTTTTTGTGACGACGATTCGAGCGACTTGCGATGATTCCAAGTATCCTTTCCGTGTAAAGGATCTGCTGAATGAAGAGAAACGAAACTTGATAATGGGTGAACAGGCTATGCAGCAAGGGTTACAATTGGGCGGCAAAGGAAGTGCAGCCGTCGGTACACTTTTTGCCAAACGTTACTCCGTATTCGTTATGTCCGTAATCTCAGCATTCAGTCTATACGATACTATACTTAGCATTGCAGACGATGATGTGCGGTTTGAATTGAATGGAGCAGGTGGCATGCGATATGAGACTCGGCTGGAGAGAACCTCTCTGGAGGCTGAAGATCCTGTTCAGCGCACGTCAGAGAGTGGCTTGCTCAAGAAAAGAGTGCTGCTACATCTGGAACCTGTCCTGCGAGCGGTAGCCGTCGGTACAGGAGCGAACGATAAGGTCATGTGGTCTCTGGTTGCACATAATGTGCAACAATTGTATGCACGTATGATCAATGATCAGAGCATATGGAAGACAGATGAACGGCTTGCAAAGATTCAAGCAGATCAAAGCCTCTGGCTGGATCGGCAAAACGATAATGCATGTACATTTGCCAATGAGCTACAGCGCTTCGAACATTCCGGGTGGCAGGGACCGCCGTTCTTGATACGCCGATATTGTTGTTTGGCATATCAGGTTGGGAGCGGCAGTCACGCACATGCATATTGTAACAGTTGTCCGAAGCTGGATTCGGAATCCCGATTGCGCAAACTTCTCCAGCAGTAAACAGACACTCTTGTACCGCATGGTACGAATCTGTTTCAGACAATCCATGTTCTCTTCGGTTTTCAGTGGATAGAATCTAAGATCGACAAGCTACACAACCTGCAGCGGCTTGAGCCAGGGTCTGCGGGTTTGTTGGCTTTGTACAGGGTCGCGATACCTTTGCATTGAGGGATAGTATTCGTTATACTTCAAGCTATTGATCAATTAATCACTAACTATTGGAGGACGGATTATCATGGCTAAGGATACAGCAGCGTCGGCTAACCGGCGAAATGATATTATCTCTGCAGCGATTGAGGTCTTCGCGGAAATTGGCTATTATCGTGCAACGACAGCCCAAGTGGCTGAGAAGGCACAGATCTCACAACCGTATATATTTCGTTTTTTCAAAACCAAAGAAGCGCTATTATTAACTGCACTTGAGGTCTCGTGGACTCGGGTGATTGAATCGTTTCGAAGTGTAGTGGAGAAGGCGACACCAGATCAGTTGGAGAATGATCTCATTGAAGCCTACGATAAGATTCTGGAATCTCACAAGAATGAACTCTTGCTTCAGATGCAGGCGCAAACGATCCGGGAAGAAGTTATTCGTCAGGCCATGCAAAAAGGCATTAGTGATGTAAGAACCATGGTACTGGAAGCTTTCACAGCTGCAGGCATTGCCAATCCAACGCAAAGAACGATGATATTTCTGGCAATAGGCATGTTATGTAATGTATCGACTGCGCTTGATATGCCAGAGCTTAAAGACAGATAGAAAGGGAGGTTTGGCCCTTTTTTTATTTTAGTTATTGATCAATCACTAAATGTGCGCTATAGTCATACTCAGTTAGTAATTGATCAATAACCATATGGATATGAAAGAGGTTGATATGAGATGAAAAAGGCAATCGTTATTGGAGCGACAGGTGGTACAGGTGCTGCAATTACAGAAGAACTGGTTAAAAAGGGGATTCCAACGATCGCCTTTGGTCGTTCGCTTCCAAAGCTGGAGCAACTTGCAGAAGAGCTGGGATTACCGAATCATCTTCAGATTGCTGTTGGTAATGCTTTTCAACCGGAAGATATCGTTGCCGCTGCTCAAGAAGCGGATATGATGTTTCATTGTGCGAATGTACCGTATCACGAAATGGAGAGCAGATTGATTCCGCTGGGTGAATCTGTTATGCAGGCAGCCGAACAATTGGGACTGAAGATCGTGGTAATTGACGGGATTTATCCCTATGGCAGAGCACAAATGAAAGAGGTAACGGAGGAGCATCCGAAGCAACCCCATACTCGAAAAGGGAAAACCCGACTGGCCTATGAGCAGATGTTATTTGCTAACAAGTGGACTAAGGCTCAAGTAATGATTGTTCGATTACCGGATTATTATGGGCCAACGGCCAATCAGGCTTCCTATTTGGGATCTACTCTTGAAGCGATAGCGAAAGGAAAGATGGCTTTTTTTATCGGAAATATGAAGACACCACGAGAATATATCTATTTGCCCGATGCAGCTGTTATGGTAGTAGAATTAGCAGGGAAGGACCACGCTTATGGGCAGAACTGGAACATTCCTGGCTCGGGAACGATATCAGGCAAAGAACTTGTACGAATTGCGCAAAAGGCAGCGGGTATATCCAAACCAGTTTTGGCTTTAGGGAGAATCGGGCTGTCGTTGATCGGGCTGGGTGAACCGGTAATGAGAGAAATTGTGGAGATGTTATATTTGACACGAGATCCTCTGGTGTTAAGCAAAAAGAAGTATGAGAGAAGCATCGGTCCGATTGAGGCGACGTCGTTTGAGGACGGAATTACACGGACCATCCTGGAATTACAGAAGAGATAGCATCATGATTTGCCCGATTGTAATTGATTAATCAATAAATCCTATTATGCATAAATTGCATGACTCAAAGTAGTGCAGTTATCTGCTATTTTAATGGGCGCGCACAAAACCTGTCCGGGGCATAGTGTGTACTAATGAAAATACGGAAAACGTATATGGTGTACAAGGAGGGGGATTTTCTTGTGAGCTATGTGTCTAAAAAAGAGCGCAAAATTTCCTCAATCAGTACAAGTACACGGAAGCCCAAGAAAACTCATCTTACCCGAAAAGCTAAACGCAAATCAAAGAAGAGAAGGGTACTTGTAAAGAAAAAAAAGCATACATCCCGATGTCTTCTTTTTCGTGGACCAAGGGGATGTAGAGGATTTCGTGGGGGAACTGGAGTTACCGGAGCTACTGGAGTTACAGGTCTAACTGGGGCGACTGGAATAGAAGGCAAAAAAGGTAACACAGGAGCAAGGGGGCCGACAGGACTTATTGGAATAACCAATATTATGGGGTTAACTGGCCGTACGGGGGCTACTGGAGCAACAGGGACAGCTGGTATTACCGGTTCAACTGGATTCACAGGCATAACGGGTGTGACAGGAATGACTGGTGATCCAGGTGGCTTAGGAGCAACCGGGGCAACAGGTATTACAGGAATAACTGGTCCAACTGGTGCGACAGGCATAACAGGTGAAACCGGTATAACTGGAGCGGTAGGCGTTACCGGAACAACTGGAATTACTGGTGCTACAGGAACGGCAGGGGCCACGGGTGCTGCGGGAGTCACTGGTACAACGGGAGTTACAGGAACCACAGGCGTAACAGGAATTACAGGCGAGACCGGGGCTACTGGATTGACTGGAGCAACTGGTGTAACAGGCGAAACGGGAGTTGCCGGATTCACAGGAACCACCGGCATAACCGGTCCTACCGGAGCCACGGGCACAACTGGAATTACAGGAGCTACGGGTATAACAGGTGCAACGGGGGTTACGGGTTCTACCGGTTCCACGGGCGTAACAGGGATAACAGGCGAGACTGGAGCTACTGGATTGATTGGAGCAACCGGTGCAACAGGAGTTACGGGAGTTACTGGATTTACAGGAAGCTCCGGCATAACCGGTATTACGGGAGCCACGGGCCCGACTGGAATCACCGGAACGGGTGCGACAGGAACGACAGGTGTTACAGGTACAACCGGGGTCACTGGCACCACTGGTGCAACAGGAACAATGGGGGATACAGGTCTTACCGGAGCCACTGGTTTTACAGGGATAACAGGAGCTACCGGATTGACTGGAACAACCGGTGCAACGGGAGTTACCGGGTTCACGGGAACCACCGGCATAACCGGTCCTACCGGAGCCACGGGGACAACTGGAATTACTGGTTCAACGGGTATAATGGGTGCGACAGGCGTTACCGGTACAACCGGGATCACTGGCACCACTGGAGCAACAGGAACAACGGGTCCTACCGGAGTCACTGGTTTAACAGGGATAACAGGAGAAACCGGAGCTACTGGATTGACTGGAGCAACTGGTGCAACAGGCGAACCGGGAGTTACTGGATTTACAGGAACTACGGGTGCTACGGGCATAATTGGAATCACTGGTGCAACGGGAACCACGGGAGAAACCGGAGCCACGGGTATAACAGGAACAACGGGGGATACCGGTCCTACCGGAGCCACGGGCGTAACAGGTGCAACAGGCGAGATCGGGGCTACTGGATTGACTGGAGTAACCGGTGCAACAGGTGAAACGGGAGTTACCGGCATAACCGGTATTACGGGGGCTACGGGCCCGACTGGAATCACCGGAGCTACGGGTATAACAGGTGCGACAGGGGAGACAGGTGTTACCGGTACAACCGGGGTTACTGGCACCACCGGAGCAACAGGTACAACGGGGGTTACGGGCATTACCGGAGCCATGGGCGTAACAGGTGCAACAGGCGGGACTGGAGCTATTGGTTTGACTGGAGTAACTGGTGCAACAGGTGAAACGGGAGTTACTGGATTTACGGGAACCACGGGGACAATGGGTACGACAGGCATTACTGGTACAACCGGGGTCACTGGCACAACGGGAATCACCGGAGCCACAGGCGTAACAGGAATAACAGGCGAGACCGGGGCTACTGGATTGACTGGAGTAACCGGTTCAACAGGTGAAGCGGGAGTAACTGGATTTACAGGAAGCACCGGTGTAACCGGTATTACGGGAGCCACGGGGACAACTGGAATTACTGGAGCTACGGGTATAACAGGTGTAACAGGAATAACAGGTGAAACCGGAGCAACGGGTACGACAGGCATTACCGGTTTAACGGGTCCTACCGGCCCCACGGGTCTAACAGGTGCAACAGGCGAAACCGGGGCTATTGGATTGACTGGAGCAACCGGTGCAACTGGTCTAACCGGGATCACGGGTACTACAGGTACTACCGGCATAACTGGTGCAACGGGAATCACGGGAGAAACAGGAGCCACTGGGATTACTGGATTTACAGGTACAACGGGTGCAACAGGAGCAACAGGTCCAAATTTTGCATCACAAGGTTTTTCCGCTTTTCTGGCAACTCTATCGACAGCAACAAGCACCCAGTTAACCAACTGGACAACAACAAGTCCTTATTTCGGAAATGCCAATTTTAATGCCACGACAGGCAATTATACCGTACCCGCAACTGGAAGATATTCCATTAAAGCCACGATAAACTATGCAACAACAGCAGCTATCGCACTGTCGCTGGGAGCGGGGGTTAACCCGGCTTTCCTTGTCCAGAGAACTTCACCAACGGTCACGACCTTAGTTAGCGGATTATTACCTGTTCTGAATATCGCTGTCACCTTGCTCACATTGAGAGCAGTATTGGGAAGTAGTTCTGTGACGCTTGCAGCGGATGTAACGTTGAATGCAGGGGATGTGATTGGCCTTTTCTATGCTGCAAATGGTCTAACAATAACGCTGAACCTTGGGAGTGGGGCGACTAATGGAATTGTATGGTCGGTATATGAATTGACGTAAAGACTTTCACAGACAGGACCCTATTGACATAGAGATAAGAATCAATTAGATTAACGGATATTCCTCATCATTCAAATGGTAAGCGAGGTGATTCCATGATTCCTATTTTGGGACGCATTAACGAATTAAGCAGAAAGCAACGCAGCACTGGCCTGACAAGAACAGAACAAGCCGAACAGCATGAGCTCAGACAACAGTATTTGAAGGCGATTCGAGGTCAGGTGCTTACAACGATGCTGGGTATGTCCGTCGTGGACCCTTTGGGCAACGATGTCACGCCTGAGAAATTAACGAATGAGAAATTACAGCGTCGTGAACAGGAAGGCAAGTAGATTTCTCTTTTGCGACTTATTCATGAGACGATGTTCATATCGTTTAACCCTCTTAAGACAGAACGGGATTAGTCCCTGCTCTGTCTTTTTTGCATTTTAAAAAACTAAGCTGAGCCAATGGACAGAGGGGGAAGGACGTTTGTTAAACACCAACCATTTAAGATGAGACGTTTCGTTAAGATTAACAAGCATGTTAGTTATTTTTAGGTTTGATGACAATAAACCTACCTTCAACTTCAAAACGAAAAAAGAAACTCATATAATAACGCTAATATACCTAACGCAATTCATGGTCAACGTGAAGATAATGTTCTTATTGTTAAATATTTAACACAAATATGACACTTGATTCGAAACGAGCATACAACAAAGCAACCTAATTTACAATCCAACCTGATCTACAATCTGAAAAAAATTATTACTGGATTACATCGTGCATCTTGAAAGGGCTGATGAATAATGAGTCTCGAAGCATTGAACCAACGTGTAGCGCAAGATCTCGCTTTTTTGGCGTATGGTGGAGCAGATTGGATTCGTCCGCGAGAACATGCTGAAGGGCACATTTATGATGTTGTTATTGTAGGTGGTGGGCAGAGTGGTTTGGGAGCTGCTTTTGGATTTTTGCGTGAGCGAATCTCCAACATACTGGTCATTGATGAAAATGCCGCGGGGTTGGAGGGGCCTTGGGAAACGTATGCCCGAATGGTAACGTTGCGTACACCGAAGCATCTGACCTCCATAGATTTGGGTATTCCTTCCTTAACGTTCCGTTCGTGGTGGGAAGCGAAAGCGGGTTCCGAGGGATGGGCAGAGGTTGATAAAATACCGCGGGGTGAATGGATGAACTATCTGCGTTGGTATAGGCAAGTGCTCAATCTTCCAGTGTTGAATGAAGTGAAATTAACATTAATTGAACCTGCGGATCAAGGGATACACAGATTGCATATCTCCGGTGCAGCGGCTCCATCCAATGCATTGCTGGCTCGCAAGGTTGTGTTGGCTACTGGCATTCAGGGGGGTGGAGAATGGCATGTACCGCCTTTGATTGCAGAGAAGCTTTCCAAACATCTGTATGCACACACGTCGGAAATAATCGATTTTGAACAGTTGAAAGGTAAAAGAATTGCCATACTTGGCGGTGGGGCTTCTGCCTTCGATAATGCCAACCATGCACTTGCGGCTGGAGTATCTGAGGCTCACGTATTTGTACGGAGAGAACAATTGCCAAGTGTTAATCCAATTCGTCAGATGGAACAATCCGGTATGATTGAGCGATTTCATGTTCTCTCGGACGAGGATAAGTACGCGGCCATTTCACATTTCTTCAAGTATAATCAGCCACCTACCAATGATACCTTCAATCGGGCGGCTGCATGGTCCGGTTTCCAATTACATCTTCAAGCACCCTGGCTGGACGTGGAAATGAAAGATGGAAAACCGGTTGTGACTACACCGCAGGGGCGTTTTTCCTTTGATTTTCTGGTCATAAGTACAGGCATGGTGAGTGATCCGGCTCTTCGTCCCGAACTCCGAATGGTTGAAGCGCACATTGCGCGCTGGGCAGATCGTTATAAGGCCCCGGTCGAACAACGGAACGATTTGCTGGACGCACATCCATATCTTAGTCCCGGATTCGCATTGACCAGTCGAGATGAAGAAGGAGAACATAAGTTGCGAGGTTTGTTTGTTTTCAACTACTCTGCACTTGCGAGCTGCGGTCTATCCGCTTCAGCGATATCAGGAACACGTAATGCCGTGCCGAAATTGGTTTCAGCTGTAGCAGATCAACTGTTCCTGGACGATCGGGAGCAGATTATGCAGCAATTTTTCGAGTATAATGAGCAAGAATTTACCGCAATCTGGACGAAGAGCGGAGTTGGAACTTGAAAATAAAGAAACAAGGTACTCGAATGAAAGAGGTACCTTCATTTCAAGTTTAATAAATGACCGTACAGCATGTTAATCAGCTGTGCGGTTTTATTTTTATCGAAGTACATTTACGGTTGTTTGCATAATGTTGTAAAATGTCGAATTATACAGCTTTAAGGCAGGCGATAGATTATTGTGAGAATCATGGATTATGAGGGGTTTAGAGCCCATCTGAAGAAAGCATCACGTAAACGAAACGAACCTTTGATCAAAATTGTGGCTTTTCAGGAAAGGTATATGAAGATTGAAGAAATCCAATATTATGATGTAGAACAGAACTACATGAGTATTCAGGCATGTAATACACTATGGATGAATCTTGAAAATAAATCTTTCCGCAATCTGGTGTCTCATAATTTGAAGTACTTTCAAACCATGGACAACCTTGGGCGTCATTCATTGGAAAATCTAATCCGGGAACTGTATGACACGGCTGTTCCTATTCTGCTTGATTACGATCCGGACGACTATTATAATCTGCAGCAATTGTCCGAGATTCTGGTAATGGATGAGAACAAGCTAATCGAGCAATTGGAGATGGGGCGTTTCAAGGGGGCGTTCATCGATGAAGAAGGAAATTGGTTAAAACCTAAGCCGGATAAGGCGGAGCTATTCCTATAATTGAACGTATGAATGGATGCCAAATAGCTAACGAATATACATTCTGCAATGGAACGCCAATAGGGCACGTTGCAGTTTTTTTCATTAACTGAATGGTTAACGAGGGAAGGTCTGCTTCTTTTTTTTCAACAAAAGAATCGTCCTTGGGCCGGGTGCTCCTGGGATGAAAACAATTTGTTTTTGCTGGATCATAAGGCCCTTCTCTTTGGAGATGAAGCAGGGGGCTCTACCGTTCAGCTTGAACTGATTTGGATGCATAGGATAGGATAGTGAAGGATTAAAAAGTCGGTTGTTGACCGTTTTTGGAGGTTTGTAAATTATTTTGAACGAAAATGATTGTTTTTTGTGGATTATGTGGTACTATAGAAGCAGTTGGAGGAATGAATATGCTAACTGAAGAACGATATGCTGCAATTATAGAGCGCTTACAACAAAGAGGGATAGTGAAACTGCAAGAGCTCGTCGATGTAATTGGAGCCTCTGAATCAACGATAAGACGTGATTTGATTGACCTGGAAAGTCGACAGATGTTAAAGCGTATACATGGTGGAGCTTCTCTGGTGAATGAAAAAACACCGGAACCAGGTATGGAAGAAAAAACGTTCAAAAACATTCAACAAAAAACAACCATTGCTCGTTTAGCAGCACAGGAGATTAACAATGGTGAATGTATCTATCTGGATGCGGGGACAACAACATTAGCAATGATCCCTTATATTGAAGCAAGGGACGTTACAGTTGTGACCAATGGTCTTTCACATGTCGAGGCACTGGTGAGCAAACGAATTCGCAGTTATTTGCTTGGCGGAATGATGAAAATTCACACCAAAGCAGTGATTGGCAGTATTGCATTACAGAACATGGATAATTTCCGTTTTGACAAATGTTTTATCGGAACCAATGGGGTGGATGCCGAAATGGGGTATACAACTCCCGATCCAGAGGAAGCCTTGATTAAAAGACGTGCCCATCAGTTGTCCGGGAGATCTTATGTACTGGCTGATTCCAGCAAGATTGGGGAAATAACTTTTGCCAAACTGTTTGACCTGGAGGAGGCAGACTTGATCACCGAACATATGCCGGAACATTGGCGTTCTGTAATCGCCCAGAAAACTAAAATAATTGAGGGATAGCCATGATATATACCGTAACACTTAATCCTTCCATCGATTACATCGTGGAAGTGGATGATCTGAAGCTAGGTGAATTGAATCGCATGAACCGGGACCTGAAACTTCCCGGGGGAAAAGGAATTAACGTATCAAGAGTGCTTAATCAGTTGGGAGCAGATAACACTGCACTTGGGTTCCTCGGAGGGTTCACGGGCCGTTTCATTAATGACAAGTTGCAGGAAGATCAGATCCAGACGGACTTTATTACCATTGCTGATGATACCCGCATTAACATCAAGCTGAAGCATGGAGACGAGACGGAGATTAACGGGCTGGGCCCATCCATTCGTCCAGAGGAAGCTGAACTCTTGCTGAACAAGCTGACTTCATTACAAAAAGGAGATATCGTTATTCTTTCCGGAAGCATACCGCCTTCACTTGGAGCAGATTTCTACGATCGTCTCATTAACGTGTGCAAGCGCACGGGTGCGGAATTTGTAATCGATACGACAGGACCTGCATTAATGGATGCTCTGGTATATGAACCGCTGCTGGTGAAGCCGAACCATCATGAACTGGCAGAGCTGTTCGGAGTAAACATCGAGACAGAGGAAGAACTGGTGAAGTACGGTCGCAAACTTTTGGAAGCAGGAGCCAAGCATGTGCTGATTTCCATGGCAGGAGAAGGTGCGCTGTTTATTACCCAAACGGATGTTTACCACGCGAACGTACCAAAAGGCGTCGTAAAAAACTCGGTTGGTGCAGGAGACTCCATGATCGGTGGATTTGTTGGAACATTTGTAATGAACGAAGATTTGCTTGAAGCATTTCGCACTGGAGTTGCTTCAGGGAGTGCGACAGCTTTTTCGGATGATCTGGCAACAAAGGAACGTATTGAAGAACTGCATGCCCAAGTCTCCATAACAAAAATGTAGTCCTTACTAGATCAATAGCATGGATCACTCTTTGAAAAGGAAATGGTAGATTCGAATATATGAACGGTCGTAAGTAATGTCATGATAAACGGTCTGCGTAAATGCAGACCGACTGAACTTAAGGGAGTGTATCAACATGAGAATAACAGATCTGATGATCCAGGATACGATGATCATGGACCTGCAGGCCACAACGAAAGAAGAGGCTATCGATGAACTCATTGCAAGTCTAAACAGAAGCGGACGGATTAATGATCCGGTGCTGTTTAAGGAAATGATCTACAAACGCGAAGCTGAATCCAGCACAGGAATTGGTGGAGGCATTGCGATGCCCCATGCGAAGACCACAGCCGTGAATGAACCTACAGTGGTATTTGCCAAGAGTAAAAAAGGACTTGATTTTGAAGCGCTTGATGATGAGCCTGCTCATATATTCTTTATGATTGCAGCACCTGAAGGGGCGGCTAATACACATCTGCGCACGCTTGCGGCTCTTTCCAGGCTGTTGATTGATAGCGATTTCATATCTCAGCTGATGAGTACGGATACGCCGGCAGAAGTGGCTGCATTATTTGATGCCAAACAGGCAGAGGAAGCAGAAAAGAAAGCAGCCCAAGAGAAAGCGGAAGCGGAGAAGGCAGCAAGTGCTACTCAGGGAAACCATCCAGCATCGGCTTCTGGCAAAACAGATGGTCAGAACCTGCATACACCTGGTGTTATTGTTGGCAATGCAGCATCCGAAGATTTTGTCGTTGCGGTTACGGCTTGTCCAACAGGGATAGCTCATACGTTTATGGCTGAAGACGCTCTCAAAAAGAAAGCGCAGGAAATGGGTATCAATATTCGAGTGGAGACCAACGGTTCTGAGGGAGCGCAAAACGTTCTGACTGCTGCTGAAATTGCTCGGGCCAAGGGAGTTATTATTGCCGCAGATAAAAATGTGGAAATGGCCCGTTTTGACGGCAAACCGGTTCTGCAAAGACCAGTCAGCGACGGTATCCGCAAATCCGAAGAGTTGATCCGCAAAGCGGTTAACGGGGATGCTCCCATCTATCGCAGCGAGGGTGGCAGCGGTGACAAGGTCGAAGGGGAAAGCCAAGGCAAAATGAACATCGGCAGCAAAATTTATAAAGATTTGATGAACGGGATCTCTCACATGCTTCCATTTGTTGTGGGCGGCGGTATTTTGCTCGCGATCTCCTTCTTGTTTGAGCAGCTGGCAAGCCCTGATAATCCGCTCGTTCAATTGTTGCAGACCATTGGTGGCGGAACCGGTGCGTTCCACTTCCTGATTCCTGTCCTAGCCGGATTTATCGCAATGAGTATTGGTGATCGTCCAGCACTGATGCCGGGTATGGTGGGTGGATTGATGGCCGTAAATTCAAACGCTGGTTTCCTTGGTGGTCTGGCTGCTGGTTTCCTGGCAGGTTATGTTGTTATCGGTCTGCGCAAATTGTTTAAAGGATTGCCTAAAGCCATTGATGGTTTGAAACCGATCCTGCTGTATCCTGTATTCGGATTGCTTATCGTTGGTGCTATAAGTTTCTATGTCTTCGATCCAATCTTCGGTTCCCTGAACACATGGCTTGTGGATGCACTTGGAAACCTGGGTACTGGAAATGCCGTATTGCTCGGCATCCTGCTTGGCGGTATGATGTCCATCGATATGGGTGGACCGTTCAACAAAGCGGCCTATACATTTGCGATTGGGGTATTCACATCCAGCGGTAATACCGATGGTGCCTGGATGGCAGCGGTTATGGCAGGCGGTATGGTACCTCCACTAGCCATTGCACTGGCTACAACGTTCTTCAAATCCAAGTTTACGGAGCAAGAACGTAAATCAGGTTTGACGAATTACGTGCTCGGGTTTTCCTTTATCACCGAAGGTGCCATTCCATTCGCAGCAGCTGACCCGCTGCGTGTACTGACATCCTGTATTCTGGGATCGGCTGTGGCTGGTGGACTGACTCAATTGTGGAGCATTAATGTACCGGCGCCGCACGGTGGAATTTTCGTTGCAGCACTGGCTAATCACGCATTACTTTTCCTGCTTGCTGTAGCAATCGGTTCGGTAATCTCGGGTTTAATTCTGGGGCTGTGGAAAAAATCACCTACCCTCGTGAAATAAATGATAAGTGTTTGGTCCTTGAGCGAATAAGGTCAAAACAAACGAACGCACATTTTTTATCTAATTAAACAGGGCATCTTCTGAGTGAAATTCACTGAGAAGATGCCTTTTTATTTTGGTTTATACAGATCTGTGGTAAGATAAATATCATAATAATTAATGAAACGATGTTCCGTCTGATGAAACTGAACCTAAGCCTGAACCTAAACCTAAACTTCATAATGAGGAGGATTTAGAATGTCTGATGTGATTAAGGATGGGGTGCAGAAACAGTTTGCCAAAAATGCACAAAAATATGTAACAAGTGCCCGTCATGCCAAAGGTGAAGACCTGGCTTTGCTTGTTGCTTCGTCTCAAGCAAGTCCGGATATGGCTGTACTGGATATTGCCACTGGAGGAGGACATGTAGCCAATGCTCTGGCTCCGCTGGTGAAGCAGGTAACGGCATTGGACTTAACGGAGGCCATGCTGCAGGTGGCGGAACGTTTTATTCGGGGGAATGGGCACCAGAATGTAGACTTTGTGGCGGGCGATGCAGAGCATCTACCCTTTACTGACGGCTCTTTTGATCTTGTCACCTGCCGAATTGCCGCGCATCATTTTCCGGATGTACCCTCTTTTATATCCGAAGCGCTGCGAGTAACGAAGGAGGGAGGCAGATTGCTGTTGATTGACAACGTGGCACCTGAACGTGATGAGAATGACCGATTTTACAACGAAATAGAGAAGCGCCGTGATGCAAGCCATGTCCGCGCATTGCGCAAAACGGAATGGGTCCGAATCATTGAGCTGGCAGGATTCCGAATCGAAGCGATGATTTCCTTCGAGAAACCATTCTTGTTCGAGGAATGGTGCGAGCGGGCAGGGATGTCAGAGGAAGAGAAGAGAGCACTGGAGGCAAGCATGTTAAGCGAATCAGATGAGATCAAAACATACTTTAAACTGGAAACGAGCGAGCATGGCAGACTTCTTCGTTTTGAGGGAGAGAGTATATTAATTCAGGCAGCGAAATCCAGATAAGGCTGATCCAATTCAAAGGGCAGATTTACTCCTGAGAAGTAAACCTGCCTCTTTTTGAATTTAAGGTTTCAGTATAACTTTGGTACATTCGTCTTCGTGTTCGTGAAAAATCCGGTAAGCTTCCTTGGCGTTCTCCAGCGCCATGCGGTGGGAGATAATTTCTGTAGGATCGAATTCGCCTGCTGTGATCTTGCGGAAAAGTTCAGGCATATAGTGAATGACAGGGGCTTGTCCCATTCTTAGATTAATGTTTCGTTCAAACAAATTCCCCAGGGGGAACATATTATAGGACGAACCATATACACCCGTCAGCTGCATCGTTCCGAATTTGCGCACAGCCTTGATACCGATTTCGATTGCACTCAATCTGCCGCCATGAATTTTCAGCTTCTGTCCGATTTCTTCCAGTGTGGATTTTTTGCCGTCCATACCTACACAATCGATCACAACATCGGCGCCACCTTGGGTTATTTCGCGAATATGTTCACCCATATCGTCATACTCCTCAAAATTAAATACTTCGGAATCATTCATTCGACAGTTACGGTATCTCCTGGCTTCACCCCGGCATTTTCAACACTCCAGTATGCGGTAGGCAGAACATCGGACAGGAACAACAGGGCTTCATCCTCCAGCTCATACGATTCAGGGATAACAAATGGCATAAAATTCCCATAGGGAACACGTAAAAATTCGGCCTGACCACCCGGATAATTGCCATAACGTTCTGTGAAGCCGAAATAACCGCCAGTATGAATCTCCGGATTGCGGTTCGAGTTATCGCACTGGCTTTCCATGTCGTGATTGCAATAAAAGCACTCTCCGCAGGAGATGTTAAAAGGCAGCACCGAGGTGCATACAATTAAACGACAGGCCATTTCTCTTTACGCAGGGCATGAAGCAGTTCCGGAGAAGCGTTCAGGTTGTCACGCACCAGTTCTTCCGGGGTTAAGGCCATCCATTGATTTAGAGAAATATCTTCAAAGCGGTCACTTCTGAACATTTCCAAAAACCATAAGGTGTCTGTGCCTGTATTCTCGATGTAATGCCCCATGGCTATAGGCACGTATCCAACATCTCCCGCCCGATAGTCGAAAGTGCGCGCAATGCCGTTCCCTCCAAAAACCGTCATTCGTCCTTGCCCAGTCAAATAATATTGCCACTCATCCGCATTGGGATGCCAGTGCAGCTCACGCATGCCTCCAGGTTTGATTTCCACGAGGGCTGCGGCAACCGTTGTAGAAATCGGGAAGTTCGTCGAGTCCACAATGCGTACACTTCCTCCTGGTGTAATAATCGGTTTTTGGGCTAACAGTCGATGTTTGAAGGAGAGCGGAACGGTCCCGTAAGGGGACTGTACTTCCTGGCTTGCGAGGGAATCTGGAACTTGATCCTGAAAAATATAAACCTGTTCCGTAGGTATGGATTGGAATGCCGATTCGGGTAGGCCGAAATTGACAGACAATACTTCTTTGGGTGTATGGGCGAACCAATCGGAGATGGATAGTGTATTCAGATCGGAGAACGACCCGTCATCAAATACAAGCAAGAACTCACACCCATCATCCAGTCCTTGAATGGAATGGGGCAGACCTTTGGGGAAAAACCACAGATCTCCTGGTCCCACATCTGCAATAAAATTGCGACCACTCGGATCGACGGACGTAATCCGTGCCGTTCCCCAGATCATATAAGCCCATTCGGATTGCTGGTGCCAGTGCAGCTCACGTACGCCTCCTGGTGTAAGACTCATGTTCACACCAGCAAGCGTTGTGGCGATGGGCAGATCTCGTACCGTAATTTCGCGGGACCAGCCACCATGATTCAACTGCATATGTGTATCGGAAAAAGACATTCTCAGGTTGGGTAATAACCCGTTGTCAGTTACCGGTGGTACCAGCATATCCGGGTTTTGTAGGTCTCTCATCACATCACGGGGCCCCAGATCGGGTCCACCAGCACCGTCCTTTCGAATGGGTTGGGGGATAATTAAAGGCTTGCCGTTAGTATTGCTGCTATTTTTCATATGCAGACTCCTCCAATTCATCACTTCATCCTATGACGCAATTCGGTATAGAAGAGATTATGAAGCAGAGCCTGGCTATTATGAGAGACAGGAAAGACATACATGATCCTTCACAGAGGGGCGACCTTGGCGTCAAGGCGCAGAAACTGCTGTTCATAGATTTCATGTACTCTGCGCAGAATTGCGGGTCCTTGCTCTGTAAAACGAAGTTTGGTGGCCTTATTTTTAATCAGGAATGTACCGGATTGAAGTTTGGGTTGAGAAAAAGCAGCATTGTAAAGCAGCGAAGCCCCGTGACTTGGATGCGGGAAGAACATTCTCATGACTGGCTTAATATAAAAAGGCAGTCCAGATTGTTTATTGCCCCGAAGTGTGTTATTGCCCCCGGGGTCCACACTTAGCAACCGAATTCCTTCAGCTCGGGGGCCAGAAGCCACTTCGTGTGTCCATAAGGAGAGCGCGAGCTTCGAAGTGGCATAAGGACCGAACAGCTTTTTGAACTTGGCCGGATGTTCCAAAATGTCCAGGTTAAACTGTTTGACCATATTAAACGCGCTCGTGGACGTGTTAATAACCGTTTTGAGGGTGTCTTTATGGAGAAGATCCTGTAGTTCCATATAAATGATATACGGCACCACGGTCTGTAATTCAAAGTGCATCTCATGCCCCTGATCCGACAACTGAAGATCGTTACCACTGCCTCCGGCATTATTAAATAACACATCGATGGCATCCGTTTCAGATTTAATCTGATTCAGCGCTTTTTTCAAACTATCGTACTGGGTAAGATTAGCCTGAACCCAGCGGAGCTGACCGGAGCGCAATCTGTTCTGTATATCGTTATCTTCCTTCGGAAAAGCGGAACGGTTAAGACCGATGACTTGCCATCCTTCGGCTAACAAGGTGCGGGTTAGTTCAAGACCAATTCCCGAAGTTGAACCTGTAATTAAAGCGGTACGAAGTTTATGATTCGAATTCATATAAATACCTCCTGGGTGAATGGATTGACAGAATCCATCTGTCTAATGCGCTCATTCTATAATTTGGAGTCGACTCCAAGTCAAGCGTTCGATGTATATTAATAACAACCTTGACTTGGAGCTGACTCCAGGTTGTAAGATAGAGATAAACGAAGGCAAAGGAGGCCTATGCTGATGAGAGATCATGTAATGTTCTCCATTAAAGAAACGGCGGAACAGGCGGGTCTATCGGAAGACACCATTCGTTATTATGAGAAGATTGGACTTCTGCCCCGGGCTGAACGAAGGGCTAATCGTCATCGGGTATACCGACCGGAGGATATCCAGACGATGAAGCTCATTACGTGTTTGAAAAAAACAGGCATGTCTCTGGATGAGATGAAGCCTTATCTGCAGATGTCGATGGATTCGGACCTGGATGATTTCCCGGATGAGCGCGAAATGCTGATCAATCATCGGAAGAAGATCGAAGCACAGATCGCGTCATTGCAGCAGATCGTCGATTTTATCGATGAGAAGATGGAGAAACGAAGCATGTTCCCGGATGCATGTCCGATCATCGGGGATGACCAGATGTCTGTGTTTGAAAAAAGGAACGTGTTCTCCTGACTCCTGAGTTAGGTGTCCGTCAAATTGAAAAACCCACGTCAGGCTGACGTGGGTTTTTGCATGTATTTAGCATTCGATATGGAGGGTATGGCGAAGTCGTTTGATATCGCTTTTAGGGGGGAGGCCATACATACGGGCGTACTCCCGGCTGAATTGGGAAGGACTTTCATAACCAACCTGGAATGCAGCATCGGCTGCATCGGTTGACCCTGCAAGCAGCAAACGCCTTGCTTCCTGCAATCGAATTTGTTTTTGATATTGCAATGGGCTCATGGCTGTAACCGCTTTGAAATGATAATGCAATGAAGAAGTGCTCATGTTAATCATGGCAGCGAGTTGCTGGATACGAAGGGGGTGGGCGTATTCCGATTGAATCACTTCAATGACCTGTGCGATGTGCCGTGCGTGACTGTTCTGAACGGCAAACTGCCGGATGGAATGTCCGTGTTCATCCTGAATCATGCGATAGAGAATCTCACGAATCATGAGCGGAGCAAGGACAGGGATATCTTCGGGTGTATCCATGAGTCGAACCAAACGAATGACGGCTTCAAGAAGCGGGGGCTTGGTTGAACTTACAAACAATCCCCTTCGCGTTGATGATTCAGGTTTGATAGGGGTGGAAGGAAGATTTTGAATCAGATCGAAAATCTGCTCTGAATTAAAATCAAGTCGCAGACATAAATAGGGCCGATCCGCTGTTGCTTGTACAACCTGCCCTGAAATAGGCAAGTTTATGGAAGCAACTAAATATTGGGAAGGGTCATAGCTATAGCTTTCCTGTCCGAGAATAACCAGCTTGGAGCCTTGGGCAACAATGCAAAGTGCGGGTTCATGCACGGCATGAATAGGCTGGGAAACCTGGGAAGCACGAATCAAAGAGAGCGAAGGAATTGCCGTTGGATAGGTCCCCTCTTCGGGGGTGAAACGCTCAATCAACCGGGCCAATTCCTGCAGCTGCTGAATAATGGTTAGATCCGGTTCCATTTTAGGAAGCATGAATACAGATCCTCCTTTCATCGTAGCTCGTGTAACCATTTTAGAATGTGTCGGACAAATAGGCAAGAATACTGTGGGATTCTTCTATCGTATAGAGACGGATCCCCTACATAATAAGGGTAAGCCATTGAATCTTATGGACAACAGAAAGGAGCTTGGTGGATATATGAAACGGAATATGAACGAAGGCAGACAAGATTTTCAGCATCCCTATGTAGGGATGTGGGTGACGAAAGACGGATACATCAGGCATGAGCTTCTCCCTGACGGTCGATATGATGAAGCGCGGGGGAATAGACAAAGTGCATATCAAGGTCAGTACGTAGTCGATGGAGACCATATTGAATATGTGGATGATACGGGCTTTACAGCAGATGGTGATTTTAAGGACGGTGTTCTATATCATGCAGGCATGGTGCTGCACAGAGTGAATACACGATAAAAAACAAGAGGGAGCGAATGTAACATGTCTAATGTAAAAGGAAAAGTCGTTATGATTACCGGTGCAAGCAGCGGAATTGGGGAGGCAACGGCCCGTGTGTTGGCAGAGCAGGGTGCGCATGTTGTCATTGGCGCAAGACGTACGGAGCGTCTGGAAGCACTGGCAAGCGCTATTCGTTCGGAGGGTGGGTCGGTCGAGTGTCAATCGCTTGATGTTACTCAACTGGAAGAGATGAAAGCGATCGTGGAATTAGCACTTACTCGTTTTGGACGTCTGGACGTCATTTTAAACAATGCCGGAGTTATGCCGCTATCTCCCTTAGAGTCATTAAAAGTGGATGAGTGGAACCGGATGATTGATGTTAACATTCGTGGTGTTCTGCACGGCATTGCAGCTGGGTTACCAGTCATGAAAAAGCAGGGGTTCGGTCAATTTATTAATGTTGCCTCCATTGGAGCTTACGCTGTGTCACCTACCGCAGCGGTATATTGTGCAACAAAATACGCGGTTCGTGCGATCTCGGAGGGTCTGCGGCAGGAAGTAGGCGGTGATATCCGTGTAACCCTCGTCTCTCCGGGTGTGACTGAATCGGAACTGGCCGAATCCATCTCTGATGATGAAGCACGTGAGCTAATGAAAGATTATCGAAGCATATCCATTCCGGCTTCGGCTATTGCCCAGAGTATCTTGTATGCCATCAGCCAGCCAGCTGAGGTGGATGTCAATGAAATCGTAGTGCGACCGACGGCAAGCATGGCTTAGATCTTGGTCATCGACTTAAACGATGTTCCCAACCATTTTATTCGGGTTGGGTTTCTTTTTGTATTTTGAAATGAAACTTGCCCAGGTTGCAATATGGTATAGTAATGATCAAAGTAGTGTAGTGCACCAGAGAGAGAGGGGAATAATGCTTTGACGCTGCAACAGTTAAAATATGTGATTGAGGTCGCCACCCGTGGCTCAATGAATGAGGCAGCCAAACGGCTGTTTATCTCCCAGCCCAGTCTGTCGAATGCCATCCGGGACCTGGAGCAGGAACTGCGTATTACTATTTTTGAGCGTACGAATAAAGGAATTACATTGTCCAAGGAAGGCGTTGAATTTCTGAGTTATGCGCGTCAAGTGGTCGAACAGGCGGAATTGCTGGAGAACCGTTACTTGAATGCGAAGCCTTCCCCGCAGCATTTCTCCGTCTCCACACAGCACTATGCTTTTGCCGTGAATGCCTTTGTGAAGCTCGTGCAGCAATATGGACAGGATGAGTATGAACTGGCCTTGCGGGAAACGAAGACGTATGAGATTATCCAGGATGTAAAAAGTCTGCGCAGTGAGATCGGCATTCTTTATCTGAACGAATTTAATGCCAAGGTCATTAATAAGCTGCTCAAGGATGCGGGTCTGGTGTTTAACAGTTTGTTTATCGCCAAGCCGCATATCTTCATAAGTGTGCAAAATCCGCTCGCGAAGCAGGAGTCGGTTGCAATTGAACAGCTTCAGGATTATCCGTACCTCTCCTTTGATCAGGGAGAGTATAACTCCTTTCATTTTTCCGAGGAGATTCTCAGCACGCTTTCTCATCCCAAAAGCATACAGGTTAACGACCGGGCGACGCTGTTTAATCTGCTGATCGGTTTGAACGGATATACCATCTCCACAGGTGTGCTTAGTGCTGATCTGAATGGGAACGAGATTATCCCTGTCCCGCTGGAGTGTGAGGAGTCCATTAATGTCGGCTGGATCAGCCATAAAAATGCTTCGCTTTCCAATCTGGGCATGGAATATATTGAGGCCCTGCAAGAGGCCATTCAATCTTAAACGAAGGGAGAACAGGGATTGCGAGTTTTATACCGAAACAAGAGCGAGCAGCATGAATTGACGATATATGACACATCCAGGCTTTATGGGGAAAAGGGCCGGTTTCGCGTGCTGGAGTTCTCAAACGCAGCTGTACAGGGTGCCATAGATCTGGACGAACCCTCCCGAATGGTGCTGGAGTATCCAAGAGCGATGGCTCACCTGATGGAACGAAATCATCCCGATTATGAATCGGTATTTGTGATCGGGCACGGCATTGGAACCTTATCGACTTACCTGTCTAACCGTCAAGTAAAAGTCGCCGAACTCGATGCGGAAGTTGTTGAGCTGAGCCGAACTTTTTTTGGATATAGTGGAGGTGATGTGCTGATTGGTGATGGTCGTGAACGATTGCAGCAGGAAGCACCGGGTTCATACGATTATATCATTGTGGATGCTTTTACGGCTGCGGGGACACCTTCACAATTTACATCCAGTACCTTCTTTGCAATGGTGAAAGAAAGGCTGCGGGCTGGTGGAGCGGTACTGTTAAATGTATTCGGGCGTGCGGGCAACGACAGACTTGTAAATGCCATTCATACCACATTACAGGAGCAATTTACGTACACGCGTTCATTCGCCCTGCCATCCGCAACCGAAGCTGTGGATGAGGTCCAGAATCGTATCCTTGTCGGGAGTGACAGGCCCGTTTTAGCTCAAACGCGTCATATGGCAGGTTTTGTAGAACAGCAGCCTGAAGCTGGGTATGTTATTGTGGATTAGTTGAAACGGATATTAAAGAGCGATTCTGGTACTATTCTAAAAAAGTACCATTTCATGTGAGTAATTGTCATCAAATCGTCAATCTTCCGATTTAATTTTCTTAACTTCATAAACTATTTATTTCTTCTTAACAACTTTCGTATAAAATAGAAGGAATATGCCTTTTCATGAAAAACCGGGGGAAGCAATAATGATCGCAGAGAATAAAACATCCAGATTAAAAAGAAAAGTAAGGAAGATCAAAAAAATCAGCCTTACCGCTCTGTTGAGTGGATTGGTCACCATTGCCGTTTTGATGACATTGACCATTATGTTTATTTCATCTTATACATCCCAGAAGCAATCGCTGATTGATAATACGCTCTCACTTAATTATTCAAGTGCCGTGCAAATGAGCCAAACACTGGACTCGTTGTTTCAATCCATGCAGGCCAGTTTGAAGTATTCAGCCAACTACTTTCCGGAAATAGACTATGCAGACTCCAAAAAACTGGATTCCACACTGGATTTGATTCGAAACAGCAGTAATTATTTCAATTCGGTTTCTCTGATAGATGCATCAGGAATCATTCGGGGTTCGTCTCCTTATTTGGCAAAAAGCCTCGGAAAGCCTATAACTTCTGATGCAGCGAAAAATGCGTTTAAATCGAGGGATTCCTACATATCCGAAGCGTACCGTACACCTTATTCAAAACGAAGAGTCGTTTTTTTGAGTGAACCGATCTTCAGTGCATCAGGTGAATTCAACGGTTTAATTAGTGGGAGCATCTATCTACAGGAAAACAACATCTTGAATCTGTCATTTGGCAGTCAGTTGAAGACGAGCAATGGTTCTTATTTTTTTATTGTGGATTCCAAGGGAACACTGTTATTTCACCCGGACACGCAACGAATTGGTGAAAATATATCCAAAAACGAGGTCGTGCAGAAGTTGCTAAACGACCAGACGGGGAGAGAACAATATAAAAATCTGGCTGGAGTGGATTCACTTGCAGGTTATTACAAAGTGCCGACAACAGATTGGGGAGTTGTCGTGGTATCTCCCACGCAGATCGTATACGATCAGTTAAATGAACATATTCGTATGCTGCTGTTGTACACCTCTGTCCCGTTTATCATCCTGACGCTTATTGTCATCCGCGTAGCACGGAAGCTGGCCAGTCCGTTTGTTTACCTTGCGGATTTGGTTAACCAGGTGAATCGGGGGAAAGTGGACCTGCCGGTAATGAAACCGCATTGGAACAGGGAAGCTGACTTGTTGACCCGCACCGTGTTAAGTGCTTTGGCGAATTTTCGAAAGCAAACGGATCAGCTTACCTATGACGCCAGAACGGATGTATTGACCGGAATGACCAATCGAAGAACGTTTGAAGAAGTCATTCAGCAATGGATTGAAGAAGAAGTTCTTTTTTCCATCGTGGTGCTGGATATTGACCGTTTCAAAACCATAAATGATACGTATGGGCATCATGCAGGCGATCAGGTTCTGAAGCATATCGCGAGCATTATCAAGTTGTCGGTTCGTGCGCAGGATATATGTTCCCGGTTTGGCGGCGAGGAATTTGTAGTGTTATTGAGACATACTGAATCCAAAACAGCGTATCAGATTGCCGAGCATATTCGTGTATCCGTAGAGGAAAGCGTATTACCCATTGATCGTACCGTGACCATTTCAGCAGGTGTTGCCGAGTATCCGCTCCATTCTACAACAGCGACAGAGCTGTTCCATTTGGCGGATAACGCGTTATACCAAGCTAAGGAAGAAGGACGCAATCGTACCGTTACGATTCAAACTGTTATGAAATAAAGAGTTTTACGTATATTCTATCGGAATAAAAAGAAGCTAATCCCGTCTGAGGAAGGGATAGCTTCTTTTGTCTTTAACTCAGACCTCTTGCGATCTGGCCAAAACCTCATTGGTATACTGTTCTCCCCAGTCACGCATGCTGTAGATAATGGGACGAAGGGTTTCGCCGAATGGGGTAAGGGAGTATTCCACTTTAGGCGGAACCTGTGGATATATTTCCCTGTGTACAATTCCGCTGCTCTCCAGTTCTCGTAGTTGGAGAGTGAGCATCCGCTGGGTGATGTCAGGAAATAATTTTCTGATCTCATTAAATCTTAATGAACCAGAGAACAAGTGATATAGAATGGCGCCTTTCCATTTGCCTCCGATAACGCTAAGCGTCACCTCTACAGAACAGCCATACGGCGCGGGGCATGCGTCTGTCGAAATCTTTTTCATTATAGGTGCACCTCCAGTTCGTGGTGGTTCGTTATGGTATCGAATAGAATACTACATTCCATAAATGTACGTATGGTTCATCTACGAGCATATCACTTCTCATGCAGATTATAAACCCCTTTACATCGAAGTATGTTAAGACAACGAAGAACCCCGGTTTCATTTTGCGAAACGTCGAGGTTCTGATGACAGAAGTAGTTTAGTTATATCAAGGCGTCCAAGGAGTATGCTCCTGCACCAGCAAGGGCAACACCGATTAATGATCCGAGCATCACCAGATGGTATTCAAATCCACCGTCCATATTCCAAAGTCCCTTACCTGCATGGACTTTGGCTATAGCAACGAGCAGCAGGATGACGAGCAAAATGGCCCCGACGATAGTCCATAGACCTACCCCGAAAAGGAATCCGCCGATCAATTCAATAAGCCCTCCGCAGACTGCCATAACTCTCGCAGGTTTCAGGCCAATTGCTCCAAAAAACGCGGCTGTTCCCGATAATCCCTCTCCACCAAACCAGCCAAACAATTTCTTGCATGCATGACCCATCATAATAAAAGCAATAACAAGTCGAATGATAAGTAATCCGGTGTCCAGCATCTGTGATTTCCTCTTCTCTGGATGCGTAAAATGGTTGAAGAATTTATATTGTATTCGTAATAGCGTCAGATCAGTGAAGTTAGAATGGTATCACATAACGCCATGGTTCCGATATTTTCCTTGCCGCTGGATTGTGGAACAGACTTGTTCTTGCAGCATTCCATAAAATGAGCCATCTCACCTACGAAACCACGCAGATAAAGGTCTCGATAAGCGCCTGACATGGGTGAACCGGAAGGGGTATACACCGTGTCTCGTTCCTCAAGGGACTTCCAAGGGAGGCTATCGCCTGTACGAGAATGATGAATGGTAAGTGTATTAATCTCATCCGCAGAGGCAAATCCGTCGTCAAAGGTGACCAGTACACTTTCGCTTTCCCGTGACCATGCACTCATGCCAGCAAAGTACGCACTGCCAACCACACCCTGCTCGAATTTCAGAGAAATGCTCTGATTAATATGTTCTCCGTTCTTAACCGTAATGCCTGTGACCTGCACGGCTTCCCCGAACAGAAAACGCATCAGATCGACCATATGAATGGCAGCAAGCTTGATGAATTGTTCCTCATCTTTGCAGAAAGGTGTGCTGTCTACAGCGAATTTCATTTGGAAAGAACGTGCTTTACCCATTGATCCGCTATCAATCAGTTCCTTGAGCTTCACGTAGACTGGAGCATAACGTTTCATGAATCCAACCATGACGACCACACCTGCCTTCTCGGCAGCTTCGGCTATAACAGCAGCTTCAGCAGCATTCCATCCGAGAGGTTTATCCACATATACATTTTTGCCAGCCTGAATACATTCAAGGACAAGGGCCGTCTGGTCATGTGGTTGTGCTACAACAACGATGCCATCACAGTCTTCATTCTGCAACATCCGTTGTGCGTTGTCATACGCTTTTCCTTTGCTGCCAAAACGCGTAAGGGCTGCTTCGGACCGCTCAATGCTGCGAGTAGTGATGGCCTGAATTTCTGCTCCGGCTTCAACAACAGACGGATATATATTCGTAGATGCATGGAATCCAGCACCGATAAAACATAGCTTGACTTTACTCAAGAGAATCTCTCCCTTTATTTCAAGATTTTCCAGAAAATTAAATCGTGTAGCTCAAATGCTTCAGCATTTGTCCGGCAATGGCGTTGTTAACAGTTTGAGGAACCGGCTGAGGGCCGTGTACAAGATGTTGACGTTGCTGCACCAGATAGAGCAGGGAAGCCGCTTGCAGGGACAAGCCCAGATCCATCGTTTCGGCGGGGTTGCCGCTGCCCCCAGCCAGGTTCAGCATCTCACCCTGCGTAAGTAGCATAAGTCGACGTCCGTTGGCTAGTGTAAACTGTTCAATGTCTGCTGTCAGTTGTTCCGTATGCTTCGCATCCTGACGGAGGTGTTCCAGATCCATTTCCCATGAGAAATGTCCGGCATTGGCGAGAATCGTTCCATCATTCATCTGGCTAAAATGTTCCTTTGTAATGGCATTGGGACGGCCGGTGACGGTAATGTAGACTTGAGCAAATGCGAATGTATCCTCCAATCGTGCCACTCTGAATCCATCCAGAGCTGCTTCCAGGCCCGCGATCGGATCAGTATCAACAACAACGACCTGGCTGCCCAGATTACGCAAATATTTGGCAATGCCTCGACCGCAGGTTCCATAACCAACGATAACGAAACGTCGGGTAGGCAAAATCAGGTTAGTTGTCCGCATGAAGCCTTCAATTATTGTCTGTCCGACCCCGTGTTCATTTTCCATTATTCGTTTGAGTGGACTGTCATTAATAACAATGATCGGAAAAGGGATATTCTCGCCTGTTTCTTCACGCAGCAGATTGGCTCCGGTCGTCGTTTCCTCCGTACTCCCAATCAGAGAGTTAATATCATAATGTTGGATGAGGGTGCGCGCCAGATCAGCCCCGTTATCCATGAGCAGATGGGGGTGATGCCGGAGTATGCTATGAATATTTTGCATGTGCTGAGTGCGCTTGTCTGCACGCTGGCCATAAACGATGATGCCTTCTTCTTGCAGTGCTGCAGCGACAGCATCTTTGGTTGTGCCAGGGCTGCCAGTCAACACAACCTTGGCTCCTCCTGCCTGAAGTGTTCGACATAGAACGGCAGTTTTGGGCTCAACATGAATACAGATACCAATGGTTATACCAGCAAAAGGCAGGTCTTTGGCAAACTGGGATTTTAATTCGCCAAGCAGGGGCATGTGCAACTCCGTCCAGTGAATGCTGCGTTTTCCTTCTTCAATACTCTCATGTGTTGAGTTGAGATTCATACAAAACTCCCTTTCTGTGCAAGGTAGAGCGTATCCAAAAGGACGCTTGATCAGCTTCTTATCTACCATAAGGAGTTTAAATGCGTTAAAAAAGGACATATGTCCTATTAGCTGAAAGTTACAAAAAAATAGTTGCAATCATATTATAGAGCATGTATACTCTTAATTACGGTAAAACAAGCAAATGCTTGACCGGAACGCTTTTCATCCATGATGAGAAGATACATATCATGCGGTCGTGGCGGAATTGGCAGACGCGCACGGTTCAGGTCCGTGTGGGCTAACCCCCGTGGAGGTTCGAGTCCTCTCGACCGCATCACTTTTATAAAGCAGCTCTTGAATTTGTCCTTGTGACGGTTCAGGAGCTTCTTTTATTTTGAGATGTGCAAGGTGCTTTACAGCATAATTCCAAGGAGATGGCGATGACACTTGTTTGAATGAGCATTAAAAGCAACAGCGGCCTGGCTAGGTCTTTCGCATCCAAGCCGTTGCTGTTGCTTATTTGGGATTGTTCTTTCACTTTTCGACAGTGCTTATTGAAATAGCAGATGGGTGTTTTTCTTCAGAAGCTGATTCATTCGTATTAAAGTCGACGGGCACAATGCCTTCAGCTTTCCACACTGTGCCTCTTTTCTCATACTCAAACAACTTTTCTACGGAATTCGCGACTTGGGGTCCTAATTCACGGTCGACCAAATACAAGGCCACGTCAAGTCCCGAAGTCACGCCTCCCCCGCTCACGAAACGAGGACTATCTTCAACGACTCTTGCCTCAATCGGAATTGCACCGAGAGCTCCTAACGCAGACATGCCCATATGATTGGTAACCGCATGTCTATCTTTTAATAAACCTTTCATTGCAGGCAGTAATGTACCTCCACATACGGTAGCCACAGTAATTTCCTTATTGTTAAAAGCTTGTTTTAACATATCCGGTAAGCCTGTCTTCATGGCTTGCCTTAATATATTCGGAATGGCATCTTCCGAATCTCCAGCGGGCTTGCCCGAAGCGCCAGGGACCAAAATAATTCCCGGGCGCTTCGGGTCTAATACGGTTTGCGCTTCGAGTGCAGGTCCGTTCAGACCACTCGGTACAGAACGTTTGCCTTCTGCGGATACCAATTCTACAGTAATTGCTCCTTTGGAGTACATTCCGGCAGCAGCGAATACTTCGTATGGCGCTAAAGCGTCCATTAAATCGAAACCATCGAATAATACGATTTGAACATGCGTACTTTTGTCTTTGAATGTATCATTATTTTCTTTTATTTTCGCACTTGCTGCAGGAGCAACTAGACAAAGAACCAGTGCAAAAGGCATGAGCAATCCCAATATTTTTTTCATCTTTATCCCTGTTCCTCTCGTATAGCTTAAGGCAAAAAACGGAATTGAATCCCTTTGCTTTAAGCGATTTTTTTTGGAGTTCTTTTTTAGCAGCCCCGCCGCCATGACGCTAGCCATGAAAAACAAGAAACTGCTGTGTTCCAAGCCTGTGTCATCCTCCTTTATCCATTTTTGCGTAGAACGAGCCCTCACTGAACTTATTTGCCGCGCTGTCCGCAAGAAGAATCATAACAAACGAGTATCTCAAACGACGTTGTAAAAAAGTCACAAAACAATAAATAATTCATCACAAAATAGGGGAGGGCCGTTCGTTGTCGCTCCCCTGTCAATTCTGGGGGGAGAGTTTATTTGTTTGCTATAGTACGTTTTTTAAAATGTTGTTAGATGAAATTGGTGCTCTATTGTGTAATGCAGTTGACCATAGTCTAATCAGACTATATAATATTTTTAGTCTAATTAGACTATAATAGTGATGTAAAGGAATGAAGATAGAATGATAAAGTCATTTTTAATGTTAGGTCAGTCTAATATGGCGGGCCGTGGATTATTGCAGGACGTCGATCCTATCTATAATGAAAAAATAAAAATGCTGCGCAATGGGCAGTGGCAGATGATGACAGAGCCAATTAATTACGACCGTCCGGTTTCCGGTGTGAGCTTGGCGGCATCCTTTGCCGATGCCTGGTCGAAAGCCAATCCTGAGGAAGAAATTGGTTTGATTCCTTGTGCGGAAGGAGGTAGTTCTTTGAATGACTGGCATCCGGAAGGCATCCTGTTTCAGCATGCGTTATCCGAAGCCCGCTACGCCCTGCGGTCCAGTCAAATCAGCGGAATCCTTTGGCACCAAGGTGAAAGCGACAGTTATCGTTCGCTACATGAAACCTATTACGACAAATTGACGCTTATTATCGAGACTCTAAGGAATGAATTGCATCTTGATGAGGTGCCATTGATCATTGGTGGACTTGGTGATTTCTTGGGGAAGACCGGTTTTGGACAGCAAGCGACAGAGTATCGACAGGTCAATGAACAATTGCAGCACTTCGCTAACGAACAGCAAAATTGTTATTTTGTCACAGCGGCAGATTTGACGGCGAATCCAGATGGCATTCATTTAGACGCGGTTTCGCAACGTAAATTCGGCTACCGCTATTTCGAGGCTTTTTCGAAAAGGTGTCATGTCATGGAACCGATCCATGGAGAGGAGCAATCGCTGAAAGTGGAGCGTGACTATTCGAAAACAGAACAGATTTACCTTCATAGCATGGATTTGGCTTCAGGTAAAATCACGTACGCAGAATTCGAGTCGCAGATGGCGAAGGTGATGCAGCCTTGATTCCTTTGCTCATCCTTGGCCTGCTCATCCAAAATCCCGGCGCTCACGGCTATGAACTTCTTTCCTTAATGGAAAAGCGCCATTACAAATACATTGTAAACTTCACTAAAGGCTCGTTTTATTACAATCTGCAGCAGCTCGAAGAAAAGGGTTGGATAGAACAGATTCAGCAGAAGCCTTCAACCGGTGGGCGCGAAATTCGGAACTTTAAAATCACCGAATCGGGAATGGCAGAATTCGAAGAATTAATGGTCAAATACGGCACCAAATCGGAATATGTGAACCTGCAATGTTATGGGGCGCTGCTCTTTGCCGATGAATACGACAAAAAGAAATTGCAGGAACTGATTCAATCGCAGATAGACCAGACGAAAACCCGGATCGCCCTTCTTGATGAGTACCTGTCTGACACACAAGAACTTCCCGGGACAATCAATTACTACCGCCGCATGAACGAAAATTCCCGTTCCCATCACTTGGTCAACTTAGCGTGGTTTGAACAATTGAGAGCAGAGATAGAAGGACATAATGCATAATAAAAATCAGCTAATAGGGTGTCATCTCAAGCTTTTGAGGAGTGTGCACTAACCTCCGTGGTTGTTCGGGTCCTCTTAGTCCAACGAAGAGAAAAAAGCTCGCGAAATTGCTCTCAAGGCAATTCGCGAGCTTTTTTGTTTGGTTTATTGAATATGAATTGCTGCACACATAGGCCCGCAATCGATCCGACAATACCAAAAATCCCAACACTGGCCATGACTTCATATGCCTGAAAACGGAATAAAAAAGCGATGCCGCTTCCCAGCGTCGTTCCTGCGAGAAATCCGAGAGAAATCCCTGTTTCTTTGGCTAATTTCATAGGTTCACCTGCTTGGGAATATGAGTTTAGGGTTTGCAAATGTTTGAAACAGGAGGTAAAGTGTGATCAGGAAAATACTCACAGTTTACTTCCTTTTTTCATTTTGTGGTTTTATCCGTATTATTATGCATAACATTTCGTAAGGGAGGTTGAGGCGAATGAATATGAACGAGCGAATTGCCGTATGGAACGAAGAGGCGCAGAAGTGTACTTGTGGGCATGAACACCGTTTGGTGCAAATGCTGGTTTATTTGGAACGTGGGGCTATTCAGAAGTTACCTGGCTATTTGGCGGAGCAAGGGTACAGACATGCGACGATTGTATACGACAAATATACAGGCCCGGCAGCGGGTTACGAAGTGGTAAAGAACATTCGGGAAGCGGGTGTTCATGTGGATGAGATCTCCATGCCAGGGAACAAAGAGGGGGACGTTATTGCTGACGAGGCGGCGATTGTGCAAGTCCTGCTTGGTGTGAAACAGGAAAGCCAAACCCTTATTGCTGTGGGTTCAGGAACCATTCATGATCTGGTGCGATTCGTTTGCTCCAAAATGAACAAGCCGTTTCTGTCTGTACCAACAGCGGCTTCGGTCGACGGATTTACCTCCGCAGGTGCACCTCTTATTGTAAGCGGCGTCAAGCAGACGATCCAGGCGGTACCCCCTGAAGCCATTTTTGCCGATATTAATATATTGGAGCAAGCACCACAAGAGATGAATGCTGCCGGATTTGGAGACATGCTTGGTAAATATACTTCACTTGCAGACTGGATGGTTTCCAGGGATCTTGGCGGTGAACCGTTCTGCCCCGTTGCTTATCGCATGACGGAAGAAGCGTTAAGGAACTGTGTTGATCATGTGCAGGAGATCGCCGAAGGACGGGCTGACGGGGTGACTGAATTGATGGATGCGCTGATCGCTTCAGGCATTTCCATGCTCATCATAGATCATTCTCGTCCTGCATCCGGCGGTGAACATCATCTATCCCATCGATGGGAGATGGATCTGATGGAAGCGGGTCACCGACCCGTTCTGCATGGTGCCAAAGTGGGCGTGGCATGTTCCCTGCTTACCATAAAATACAAAGATCTCGCACAAACATCCGACGAGCCCGCTTTCCGCATTTACAATCATCTGCCAGATGCGTCTCAGCTTACCGCATGGCTGGGTCACGTAGGAGGCCCTACAACAACAGAACAACTAGGTTTAACAGCAGAGATGGTTGAGCATGCTTGGACCACAGCCCATTTGCTTCGCGATCGGTATACAGGATTGAAATACATCAATGAGGTCCTTCGGGTGGGTTTAAAATAAAGTTGAAATGATAAGGACCAATTCCACAGTTCGCCTTTGGTTGTACGTACAAATTATGGTTGGATATGTATAATGTATAAGACACGTTTAGTTTTGTTCAGAGAGCTGGGTTTATGATGCTAGGGTTTAAGTAGCATATGGTGATGCCTAGTCTAGTCCCTTATTTTATAAGGCACTCCGTGGATCGGGGCAAAGCTAAAATAGAGGATTTTTTCAGCCTTTTCCTTTTGGGGAAGAGGTTTTTTATCGTTTGCTGGCAGAGTATTTAAACAACTTGTTCGTACAAATATCTCATAAAGATGATGCATGTTAGAAAGGCTCTGTCTTTCCCTAGGGAATGGACAGAGCCTTTTGGTTGTTCGCTTATTTGGTTAGTTATTGTGGCGATCTTTCAAGATGACATCTGCGAACAAAATAGTTTTCGGGATGCGGAAAAATTGCTCCGCTTGTTCCTGAAACGCAGCGGAAGGCAGCGTTCCCTGATGCAGCCATTTGCGGAAAGTGCCGGGGTGAACCCCGATCCAGTGGCTGACATCTGTCACCGACAAATCATGGACCATACACAAGCCTGTCAGAATACGGTTGCTAACCGGAGAACGGGTCACCGTACGCTTCATGAAACGGGAAGGCTCGGGCTGACAAATGACGGGGCTTTGACGAACCACTTCTTCATTGAAAAGAATGTGGCGCGGGTAGCCAAGCAGTTGACATGCCTTGTCCAAATTGGTACTGCCGGGTATCCGTCCTTCATACACCCACGCACTGACACTGCGTGAAGAGATGGATAGGTCTTCAGCGAGCTGGGACAACTTGATATCATTGGCCATCAGCACGGCAAGAAGAACACGGTTACGGATTTGACAGCGTGTCGGTTTTCGGAATCGTTTGACACGGACGCCTTTCCCCAAATATTTACGGTTGATCAGAGACCACGCCTGGATGGAATGTTGTTCTGGTTGATTAGGCATATTTCCTCCGATTTTTTTAACCAAATACTACAATAAGTACGGGGGTACTTTCAAGTGCCGGGTGTACCTGATTAAAACAAGCTGGTGCGCGAATCCGCTGCAAAGGAGGAATTATGAACTAGACTAGACGCAATTCACATCCTAGTATATTCCTAGATTACAATGTTTCACTAAATTTAAGGGATCAAATAGATAATGAACAAACATAAATTAAGTCTAATGGCCTAGTAGTAGGTCTATAGTACTTTTCTGTGATTTTTGTTGATATCATGCGGTTTATTTCCCTGTTTTACCCATAAAAAATTGATTTTTGCTAATGGAATAATATTACAATGTGCACAAATCTGAAATTAGAAATCCACGAGTTCAATTCGATATACGTCCTGTCAAAATCTCTTACTATTGCATATCTTGTATGGAGACAAATGAGAGGAAGAGGTGAGTAATGTGAATCCATCGGTAAGTACCTTTGCTGCCATTTCAGGGGCAATCATGACATTTGCTTTTGGTGGATGGGATCAGTTGCTTAGCCTGCTGGCAGTTGCAATGGCTGTGGATTATATTACAGGTTTCGCGGCCGCAGTAAGATCGGGGGACGGATTGAATAGCAATATCGGATTTTGGGGGCTTGCGCGCAAAGGTCTGATGCTGACGGTTATTCTGCTTGCCCACCGAATTGACATGCTGATGGGGACTGACATTATTAAAGGGGGAGCCATCTATTTCTATCTCGTCAATGAGCTTATATCCATCACCGAAAATTATGCCCGCATTGGGCTTCCGTTGCCAAACAAGCTCAGACAGGCTATAGAAGTGCTTAAAAAACAGGAAGATTTATCTGATCGGGAATGGCCCCAACCACAGCCGGATGTGAAGAATAAGGAGATGCAAGAACAAGCGGCCGGTGCAGATAAGGGAGAGCGGTCGGACCCCATTGGACAGGGGAATGGCAAGCTTCAGGAGAAACCCGGGGCGAATAAAAGGAGCACGGATTAAATTATCGTTGAAGAGAACGTTTCCAGGTATCCTTTCGTAATAGAGGACGTTATGATATATTTTGGATACAAGAAAATTCACTCCTACCAATTAATTATACTAAATGAGGTGCTTGTCTGATGATTAAACATATTGTTCTGTTTAAAATGAAAGATCGTTCGCCTGAAAATATTGAAGCGGCAGCCAACGTTCTTCGCAATCTGCAAGGGAAAATTGAGGTTCTTATTTCGCTTGAAGTAGGTGTGGACGTGCTTCGTTCGGAGAGATCTTTCGACATTTCACTTACGGCGGAATTTGCATCTCTGGAGGATCTCCAGGCATACCAGGTTCATCCACTACATCAGGAAGTTATTCAATATATGAACGAAGTTAGAGAACAATCGGTTGCGGTGGACTACGAAATCTAATCTGTTACTCATACTATTTCGGTTAAAGGGGACTCTGCATGAGCGATTTAAGAGACGTTATGGAATTTTTATATATTTTTATCGTGTTTCTGATCGCTTGTCCTGTGATGTTAATTTGGCTTAAGCGAAGAGGAAAGCGGAACCGATAATTCAGTGAACGGGACGTGAACACATTGTATTATGTAAACAGGGAACAAATTGCCCGTCGGCTGTCTGCCATTCCGGATGTGGTCGAGGGCCTTCGCAGCGTGTCGAAAGCTTGGGATGGCAGTCTCATGCTGGGTATGGTTCAGGAGCGTTGTCTTCATCTGGCAATCGAGATTGTTACCGATGTGGGAAGTTATCTCATTGACGGCTTTATCATGCGTGATGCGAGCAGTTATGACGACATTATTCAGATTAACCATGAAGAGAAGGTTTTTGATGATGCAACCTATGAGGTGCTTAGTCGCCTCGTATTGTTGCGCAAGCCGCTGGTACAGGACTATTACAACTGGGAGCGTGCTGAACTGCACCCGCTGAGCAGTGACTTGCCTGACGTGCTTGAACATTTTTCCAAACAGGTTAGTACCTATGTGGAAAAAGAACTCGGGCCTTTCCAAACTGCACAGGCCGAGGGACAGAGCAAGGAATGAGGGGAAGCAGCATGACGAACGAACGGAAAGAAGATCAAGAAGGAAATAATGAAACGAATGAAACGAATGAAACACCTTCCGGATTTCATCCGGTATATATGATTGAACTGTTATTTCAGGAACGCCCCGAAGTAGACCGTGCACGTTTGCAGGAGGCTTTAATACGTAATACCGGACAAGTTCGGCTTGACGTGAAACAAGGAAACGCAGATCACACTGCTGAAATGTTGGTTTTTTACCATTTGAACCACAAGGTTTCTTTTCAGGAAGGGGATATTCCTGCACAGACTTGCATGCTGCCTGTAACTGAAATTGCTGATCGTGCCCGTTTTGGAGGGGCTTTGCAGCAAGCCTGGCATTGGCCTGAAGCAGGACAAGCTATGGATAAGATCCGATATTCCATCCGGCTTCACGATATGTTCACAGCTGCCATGCCTCGCAAACAGCGGCTTGAGTTATTCCAAAAAACAATTCAGGCGGTCATGGAAGTGCTGCCCTGTGAGGCGTTATACTGGTACGGCAGTGACAAATTGGTAGAACCTGAAGCTTATGTACAGTCACAGGAGCGAGAGGAACATCTCTATGCTGCAATGAATGTGCGTATGTATCAGGCGGGCGGTACTGAGGAACAACGTCAGCTGGTTATGGATACGGTCGGTTTGTCAGCGCTTGGTGTGCCTGATGTGCAGTGTCACTTCATTGGGCTTGATCCAGATACGGTAGCCCAGACATTATTGGGTGCTGCCTATTACATATTTGACCAGGGAGATGTCTTGCAAGATGGACAGACGTTGGGATCTTCCGGCGGACGTCGCTGGCGTTGTGAGCATCAGGCTGCCTTGATTGCACCAGGACGATATGTGATTGATCTGGACCCGGGAGATGAACATACCGCTGCTCCTCTTGAGCAGGCCCGGCAGACCTAGGGTTATTGTGCTGTCGTCAGAAGTTGCGGATAAGGAGCCTAGAATTTTTTTGCTGCCCGGAGTGTCAGGTCAAGCCCTTGCTGCTTATACTGCATCAACAGAGTAGGCATTTGCCCGGATGACGAGCAACAGGGTGTTGCTTGGTTATTCGGTACTTCATTTAAGGTAAAGGGAGAGATGTGACGTGAAGGATTCAAACAAAAGTTTGTTGTGGGGAGCATTAATCGGTTCAGTTGTAGGTTCGGTGACAGCTCTGCTGCTGGCGCCAAAATCCGGACGTGAACTGCGTCAGGACATTTCGGAAGGTGCACGCCAGGTGAGTGAGAAGGGTCAGGAGCTGGCCAGCAAGGTGGGCGAACAAAGCTCACAGATCGTATCCAAAGTAAAAGAGACGGCAGATGTCGTTATCCAGGATATTCAATCCTGGCGTAATTGCGCTGAAGGGAAAGAAGTACGTGTATCTGCGGTCATTAGTGATACCGATTCTTCCATTAATTCAGATGCATCGAATGAGACGGGTATTGAAGTTATCGCAAAGCTTCCTGTGGATGATTCCAAAGATAACATCTAAAGCAAAGCTTGAAGCGAGCAGGCTTTCCTCCATCTGGAGGGGAGCCTGCTTTGTTGTGCGTAGTCGTGTGAAACTGCTTGCAAGGCAGTTTTGTTTGAACCCTGTCATGAAATCGGGTAAGATGTAGGTACCTTTTTGCCGGAAAGTTCATACGGTAGGAAGAAAGCTCTGGAAACCAATCGTTATCAGAACCAATTCAATGAAGAAGGAAGCGGTGTGTTCGTGCAGCAAGCAATCGCTATATTAGACTCCGGTGTTGGGGGATTAACCGTCGCCAAGGAAGTAATGCGTCAACTCCCGCGGGAAAAGATCATCTATTTTGGAGATACTGCCCGGACACCGTACGGACCCCGTTCGTCCGAACAAGTTAAACAATTTACGGAACAAATCGTTGATTTTTTGATCCAGTTCGATCCTAAGGTTATTGTTATCGCCTGTAATACGGCTACAGCGGCAGCGCTCGACTATATTCGAGCCAAGGTGAATGTGCCTGTCATCGGTGTTATTCATCCAGGAGCACGAGCAGCCATCACAGCCACACGTACAGGACGAATCGGTGTCATTGGCACCGTGGGAACGATTGGAAGTGGTGCGTATACGTCTGCACTCAAACAATTGTCTCCTTACATTGATGTAGTCAGTCAGGCTTGTCCGGCACTAGTGCCGTTGGTGGAGCAAGGCGAATTCCGCTCCGAGCAAACGACAAATACGGTGGAACAATCGTTGGACCAGATCAAACAGCAGCCGATTGATTGTCTCATTCTGGGGTGTACGCACTATCCTTTTCTCATGGATACCATTCAGGAGGTTATGGGACAGGAAGTGAAGCTGATTAGTTCGGCAGATGAAACGGCAAGGGAAATCAGTACGATTTTGTATGATAAACGAAAGCTGGCCAGCGGGGATGAAACGCCGGTTCATCAGTTTTTTTGTACAGGAGACCCACGCATGTTCCAGAATATTACCCGCCAGTGGCTTGGAGAGCAAATCTCCAAAACGCCAGTTGTATGGCAGGTTACGCAATTATCGTAGTTTCGTTCTTTCATTTAATTTATTATTGGTTATCCCGGAACCTTAACGTTCCGGGATTTTTTAATGTTAGCGATTCACGCGACTCATGTCACATGTTGGACAATCAGATCCGCATACATATGATATACAGTAAGCACGCATGTAAGAAAAGGACAGGAGATTACATCGTTTCCTACAGGGGAAGGAGAACAACATGGAACTGCAATGGATTATTGTTCATCAGGGAGATACCTTGTCGCGTATTGCGGCGGCACACCATATGACCACGGAATTACTGGCTGCTCTCAACCCGGAAGCCGCGTCCCAGCCCTATTTGCTGACAGGACAGATGCTGCGTATTACACCGGGAACGGGGCGCAGGTATGCCGTGCAGCCCGGGGAGAAGGCAGCCAGGATTGCAAAGCGTTTTGGGTTGAATGAAAAAGAATTGCGCGAAGCCAACCCTGAAATTGCGAACGTATCGGATTGGTGCGGGCGATGTATTCATATTCCGGACTCTGATGGAAAAACTATTGTGAAAATGCATGGGGAGTATGGTTACCGTGAAATGTGCCGTGATATTGGACTGCTGGAAAAGAATTATTCTTTTATTGCTACAGGTTCGATTGGCACCAGTGTCATGGGGAAGACATTGCCTTATTTACGTATGGGTCAAGGTCCCAGACATATTCATGTCAACGCTTCTGTCCATGCCAATGAATGGCTTACGACAGCGGTGCTGATGCGGTTCATTGAAGAGTATGCGATAGCATACAGCACACATACGCCCTGGCATCGATTGGATACAGAACGTTGGATGAAAGAAACAACGCTGTGGGCAGTACCTATGGTGAACCCGGATGGAGTTGAGCTGGTCCAGGAGGGTGTGGTTAACGAGCATCCCCATGCAGAGGAGTTGCTGGAATGGAATAGCGGGCGCTCTCATTTTACCCATTGGAAGGCCAATATACGGGGAGTAGACCTGAACGATCAGTTTCCGGCGCATTGGGAGGAAGAAGCGGCAAGAAGAGGGATAACATCACCGGGGCCAAGAGATTACGCAGGGACATCCCCATTATCGGAACCGGAGGCGTTGGCTCTGGCACAGTGGACAGAACAGCATAACTTTGACGCTGTCGTTTCACTACATAGTCAGGGACAGGAGATCTATTGGAACTACCGAGATTTGGAGCCCAAGGAGAGTGCACCACTGTCACGACGGTTGGCAAGGGCATCAGGGTATAAGGCAGTCAAGCTTGGAGGCAGCGATGCCGGATACAAGGATTGGTTTATACAGAATTTTCGAAAGCCGGGCTTCACCGTAGAAGTAGGGTTAGGTGTTAATCCACTTCCCGTTGATCAATTCGATGACATCTGTGTGGAGGTCGGTATGTTGCTGGCTGAGCTGTTATCAGAAGGAGAACAATAACAAGGGTCTCAGAATATTGCTGAGCTGTGTTTGACATGATCTGGATGAGTAGAGATGAAACTTACTGCGGGTCCACTCGTATAACAGGAACGGGCGCTGTTACTGGCGTTCGTTTTTTTATCAATACTTGCAGCATAGGTTCCTGATCAATCTGAATCGGGTAATGATGGGTATAAATAATGTGTATCGATCCATTATGATGCAATAATAATACGGAGGGGTTCATATGAAGTGGAGAAGACTGCTGTCGTTCAAACGATGGACACAAGTATTCAAGCGGCTGCCCCGACTGTTACGGGCTCCGCAAATTCCTTTGGGCGAGAAGCTGCTGTTTATCATCCCGGCGCTGCTTTACTGGGTACTGCCTGACGTCATGCCGTTTATGCCTATAGATGATATTGGTGTGACGCTGCTCTTGATGAACTGGTTTGTGAGTCGTGCAGAGCGCAAATATCCGGTACTTACAGCGGGTGCGTCGTCTTGAACTGATACAACATGGGTGGTAATAACATTGATTTTGCATCAATGTTATTGCGAAGCGCAGTAACTTTCTTTACAATAGATGCTGGAGTTTAGAAATGCTGAAATTGTTGGAACCAGCAATTACGATATAGGAGATGAATGGAATGAACTGCAAAATTACACGTAATGCCGCGAAAGTATTGAAACTTGAATTGGACAAGCCTGAGAACGAAGGCAAATTACTGCGCGTTGTGATTACGCATGCGCACGGAGATCATGCCCACTACGGACTCGATATCGATACACCTAAAGAAAATGATACGGTTGTATCTACGGATAAAGAGATTGACGTTATACTGGAAAATGACCAGCCTTTGCTGGATGGCGTTAAAATTGATTATCTATACTTCCCTGAAGAAGGATTCGTTATTACGAACCCATCCAAAGGCAACAACGGCGACCACTAAGGGAGCGAAGAAGGGGAACTCATGGCTAACGATATCCGTGTATGCGAAAAATGTAATCATATCAGACTAAAATCGATTGTGGCCAAGTTGGAGAAAATGGCTCCGGATACGGAGATCAAGATTGGTTGCAAATCCTATTGCGGTCCTTGTGCGAAGCGTGCTTTTGTCTTCATCAACGGCCGGTATATCAGTGCTCCGTCAGAAGAAGAAGTGCTTGCAAAAGTAGCTAAATTCGTGAAGTAATGGTATGAATTTGCAGTGGGCAAACTTGTCCGTGGTGGGAAAAGAGAGGCCTCGGCCTCTCTTTTTTTAGTTGTGATTAGGAATGACAAAAGATTAAAAGGTGAAGTCCGGCATCATTTCAACAATCTCAAAGGTATCCTCACGAATCTCGATGGCAATGACCGTATCGCTTTTTTTCAAAAAATGAACATGCCCCATTCGCTCTTCTTCTAACTCAACCCACCCTGCCGCAGATAACTTCTCAAAATAATCTGATGGTACATATAACCCCTGTTCTCCTCCGAGATGTTTCAATTCATATTTAATGCCTGTTTTCATGTTTGGATTGTCTGAATATGTTGTTATACTCAGTTGCTTTGCATTCATGGGAACTGGAATCTCGTCATTAATTGCTGAGCCTGTATATCCCGTTATTTCATACGTCGAAGGTGTACAGCCGCTGCTAAATAGCAATAAAGGTAACAGAATGGAAAGAATCAAATAGTTCTTCATACACACATCTCCTTGTGAAAAGGTACTTATCAAATAAACGCAGTTAGACCGGTAAAGGTTATACACATCATTCCTATTCATCATCACCTTACAGGGGGACATCGGAGCAATCCGTCATTGTTTCGGGAAAAGAAGAATAAGGATGGCTGCTGTCAACCATCCTAAGGGGGTAGCAGGAACATGATCCCAAGGAGGAATACTCATGCCGAAGCGTTATGATTCCAGTTTGCAAGCCGATACAACCGTATCCCAGGCGCAGAATGCAGTGAACAAACTTCATTTTGCCGTTTCTCAGGCAATGTCACATCCAACAGAACAGACGATTGAACAGGCAGAACGTCGTTTGGCGCATACCGAACAGGCCATGCTTCAAGCTGAACGTTCGCTTGGAGGTCAGGGTGTTGAGCTGGCAGAAGAGATGTTCATTGAGGAGAAGAGAAGATTGAACTCAATCCAGAGTCAGAATGGGCAAGGGGATCAATAGTTGTTCCTGTCACATCGAACCCGCAGAGCAGCTTTGCTGTGCGGGTTATTCTTGTCTTTTTTTGAATAGGTCCCTCGAAGCGGGTTCGCCGTATGTAATGTCATGTACCGCTTGAAATTCTGTGAGAAGGTTAATAGACCAAGAGCGGGCAAATTTCACACAGGAGGTACAGAATGACAAAACATATTACGGATTGTACGATTCTGAACAACGGCGTGACGATGCCATGGCTGGGATTTGGAACCTATCGAGCAAAGGGCAAAGAAGTACAGCAAGCGGTAGAGACTGCATTGGAAGTTGGGTATCGGAGCATCGATACCGCTTCTATTTACGGAAATGAAGAGGAAGTGGGACAAGCCATTGCGAGCAGTGGTATTGCCCGTAATGAGCTGTTTGTGACAACCAAGCTGTGGAACGAGGATCAAGGCTTTGATTCGACCTTGAGAGCATTTGAGGCCAGTCAGAAGGCACTTGGACTGAACGTGATTGATCTATACTTAATTCACTGGCCTGGCAGAGACCAGTATAAAGAGACGTGGAGAGCATTTGAACGTCTATACAGTGAAGGGAGCGTACGCGCCATTGGTGTAAGTAATTTCGAAGTGCACCATCTGCGCGATATCATAGATGAAGGTGGGACGGTTCCTGCGGTCAATCAGGTAGAACTGCATCCGGGGCTGATTCAACAGGAGTTGCAGGATTTCTGCGGGGAGCAGGGCATTCAGCTGGAGGCTTGGAGCCCCATTATGAGAGGTAAGCTGAACAAGGAATCGACTTTGAAAAGTCTGGCTCAGAAATACGGGAAAACTCCGGCACAGGTTATTCTGCGCTGGGATATCCAGAACCAGATTGTGACGATTCCGAAGTCGGTTACACCAGAGCGGATTCGGGAGAATGCAGACATTTTTGATTTTGAATTGACTCCCGATGAGCTGAAATTGATTGATGCGCTGGATTCGGATAAACGGACGGGGCCACATCCGGATCAGCTGTTTTGGGATTGAGCGTGCAGCTCAATTCCAAAATGTGGATGGATTTAAAAGGGAAAAGTAAAAAAAAAGCAGCAGGATCAAGGGAAGCCCCTTAATCCTGCTGCTTTTTTTTTATTTGGATGAATCCGGTTGTGGCACTTCGCAGCCGTCTTCGGTGCATACACCGCTGGTATCTGTGTTAGCTGAGCGGGACTCAACCATGGTGAACGGAGAGCGCTCGTCCCAAGCTTTCTGGATCGCGTCAAGGAATACCTCATCCGGTTGAGCGCCAGATACAGCGAACTTGCGATCAAATACGAAGAACGGTACACCCCGGATGCCTAACTGTTCGCCTTCCGCTTGATCCGCTCGAACCTGTTCTGCGAATTGATTGCTCGACAACACTTCTGCTGCTGCATTACGATCCAGACCCACTTCTTCAGCCAGCTCGATCAGTACATCGGTATTGCCGACATGTTTGCCTTCAATGAAGATCGCTTGAAATAGTCGTTCGCTCAGCTCAAGCATTTTGCCCTGTGTTTCAGCCCAATGGGTCAATCGGTGAGCAGAGAAGGAGTTGGTAGGGATCATTACATCAATGTTGTATTCCAGTCCGGCTGTACGAGCATTGGCATTCATTTGGGCATTCATGCCGCGTGCCTGTTCTACACTCATATTGTATTTGGCAGCCAGATATTCCGCGTTGGTTTTGCCGCTGTTCAGTTCGGCATTTGGATCGAGTTCAAAACTTTTGAACTGCAAATTCACTTCATCGCGGTGTGGAAATTGTGCCAATACATTTTCCAGACGACGTTTGCCAATATAACAGAAAGGACACATAAAGTCGGACCATATTTCAATATTCATTTAATTAAACCTCCATCATCTATAAATGAAACCATTGCAGTTACAATTATATAGCGACTTTCTATTATGCGCAAGGCTGTGATCATTGCCAGCTTCCAAAAAAAGAAGTGTTGAAGCATGCAATGGATTGCAGCCTCAACACTTGTAGGTTGAGCTTCTTACTTATCCCGGTATGCCTTGGTCCAATGGTAAGGTTGAATTTCGTCCAATCTCTTGTAAATTAAAGCCCCGTCAGGATCGTATACGGCAGCCTTCACGTCTTCTCCCCAGAAAAACAATCGCTCCTGGCATACACCACAAGGGGTAAGAACCTTGAATTCCGAGTTCTCATCATCTCGGGCTACACAGATCGAGTGCGTAACCCGTTCGTTTAACTTATGAGCTTCCAGATAAGCTCCTGTCTCCATACATAGGTTCGTGGCGTCATTAATCACCTCTGGTGCTACACTGATTAACAGTGAACCCGCTTCGGTATAAACGGCAGCTGCGCCGCCCCAGCCTTGGGGGTAGCGATGTTTGACAAAGTTAGCTGCTTCTTCGAACAGCTTTTGTTCGATATTGAATGGATCAGTAAGTGATGCCATGGTCATTCATTAGCTCCATTTCATTGTATGGTTTGGTTATCTTTTGAAAAATAATATACAGCTCTGTTCGTACCGTTCACTATCTGTCAGGAAACAGGTTCAGACGCGTGCTCCTCGCGAAAACGTGAAATCAGGTCAAACGTATTGACCGTATCCGACACATGCAATCGGTTTGTTGCTTCCTTATGACCTGATCGGCAAGCATTAATATCCGTTTTGGCACGTGTAGAAAGATCATAACAGGAGCCGCTTTCATACAGGTAATCGTCCGAAGGGATATAGAACAGGGAGCCATCCGTGAATGCACCACTGCGCAATACGACTATGCGGGAGGAACCGTCATATACATCGTTGCCCATATGGTAATAGGATTGATCAGAGATGCCCAGCAGATGCAGCACCGAAGGTGTAACATCCAGCTGGCCGGCAGGTTCATCAATCGTTCCCGCTTTGGCTCCATCGGGTAGATGTACCAACAAGGGCACCTCATTCATGATTTGCTCCATATCCAGATCGTTCAGCGAGCGTCCAAGAAATTTCTCGTATTGGGGCTGTTCCTTAATGGAATTATCGTGGTCTCCGTAGAACATGAAGATCGTTTTGTCCCATAATCCCCGATTTTTCAAATCTTCTACCATGCTGCCGAGCGCAGAATCCACGTAATGAACGGATTGCAGGTAGTTTCCAAACATCGTTCCTTTGAATTCCCCGACATCCAGCTGCTGTTTATCTTGGGGTAACGCGTACGGATGATGGCTGCTAAGCGTGATGAGGAATGAATAGAACGGCTCCGTAACCTCGCTGCTCATTTTCTCAACCGATTGCCGGAAAAAGGACTCGTCGGACAAGGACCAGCCAAGCGGGTCATCCTGTTCAAAATCATTTTTACTGTAAAACTTGTCATACTTCATATTCTGATACATCGTATAGCGATTCCAAAATCCGCTCTCATAAGCATGAAATACATTCGTACTGTAGCCCTGATCCTTCAAGATAGAAGGCAGGGAATCGTAGCTGTGGTCTGCGTAACGGACAAACGCGGATCCAACCGACAGTGGATGTAATGATATATTGGCCCCAAAGTCGGCATCCGATGTTCGCCCCTGACCTGTCTGGTGATAAAAGTGACTGTAGTACTGGCTTTCCTTCATCAGCTCGTTAAAATGAGGTGTAATTTCCTGACCGCCAATACTCTGACCAATCATGAAATTCATGAAGGCCTCACCTTGGACAATGATCACATTGCTGTCTTTATATTTGCCAAACATTGCATCCGTCAGTGGACCAGCCTGCTGTCTGCTCGCAAAATAAGCTTTAGCCTGCTCCAGATCGGCAGGATCAACCTCTGGTCCGGAGCCCAGCTGGTCTTTGGCATAGTTGTACAGATCATAGCCATGAAAAGCAAGAAGTCCGGTAACATTGTACATGGACACGTTCCACCAGTTGTTATCAAACAACCCTTTTGCCCAGGTTTTACTATAAAAATAAATTGGACCTACCGCGAGCCCCAGACCCAGCACCAGAGCAATGCTGCCTGCGGTGAGTCGACGACGCATGGTAGTTTTGCGGGAGTTTGATGAGTAAGAGTTCAACCCGTTCGAATAGGCGCTGTAATCTCTACGACGGTTGCGTCTGCTAAACAGCAGGATCACGGCATATGGGATAATCACCAGCCAATCGACAAAGAACCACAGATCACTGGCATAGATGAGCGTAGCGATACTTTCTCCCAATGCGTCGACCTGTCTGGCTTGCATTAGCACTGGAATCGTCAGAAAATCCTGAAAGTAGCGATAATAAACCATATCGGCATAAATCAGTGCAGTGAGCAGCAGATTGAGCATGACGAGCGATATGATCATCCCTCGACGAGGCAGCCACCAGGTCCAGAAGGACAGAAGCAGCAGCGAGCCGATGGCGATCACTTTGTCCAGAAACCCCATGGTGATGTTGTAGGCATGCAGATTGTGATGGAGCCACATTAATTTAAGGAGCATGAGTACAAGGAAAATTAGATATAACGTAAATGGATGATTCAGAAGCCCGCGCGGCGTAAAGCTGCGTGTTGGCTTATTGACAAGCATATGTTTCCCCCCAGGTGATTGGTTTTGTTAACGGAATGTAAAATAGGGCTCCATCCATTATAGCGCGGTGTCATGGCTTTTCAACTATGCCCAAGGGAGAAAAACTTCATACGCAAGAAGCATCATCCAGATTAATCATATGTCTACCGGAACATATACAAAAAAGCGCCACGGCCATGGAAGGCTGGAGCGCTCTAGTATTACAAGGTTATTATTATTGTTGTTGTGGTTGATTCCGTGGAGGCAGTGGGCCCAGATACTGATAGTATTGGGTCTCAATGCGTCCATTGAACAGCTTGCGACGCTTGTCAGCCTTGCGGCCGAAAGCATCTTCGAAGGACTTGGTCGAAGTGATGGCAAAAAAGGACCATGTCGGCATTTCAAGGTAACTGCGTCCTAATGAACGGATCAGCTTCTGGACTTCTTTCTCTTCGCTCAAGCGTTCGCCGTACGGCGGATTGGTAATGATAACACCATATTCACCTTGTGGTCTTGCACGATGAGCAGGCAGTACACTTACTTCGATATCTTTGGCGAAGCCGGCACTCTTGATTGCTGCCTGTGCTACCTCAATGGCTTCCGGATCAATGTCACTGCCTGCAATTTGCAATGGAATATCGTCGCGAACCGCATCGAATGCTTCCTCGCGGGCTTTCTCCCAAAGCTCTTCTGGGATGATATCCCAGTTCTCGGAGTTGAAGGAACGACGCAGTCCTGGTGCAATGTTCCAGCCGATCATGGCGGCTTCAATGAGCATTGTACCTGATCCACAACATGGATCATAGAAGGGGCGGGATACATTCCAGCGACTGAGCTGAATCAGCGCCGCAGCTAGCGTTTCTTTGAGGGGAGCTTCTGTTACCAGTTTACGATAACCTCGTTTGTGCAGACCCGGTCCAGTGGTATCCAACGTAAGCAGAGCCCGGTCGTTCAGCAGAATAACTTCAATGACATAACGAGCCCCGTCTTCCGGGAACCACTCGGTGTGGTGAGTCAGTTTCAGTTTCTCTACGATCGCTTTTTTCACGATTCCCTGTGATGCGGGCACGCTGCTTAGCTGGGATTTCTGGGAGCGACCTTCAACCGGGAATTCGCCATCGGCTGGAATCCATTCCTCCCAAGGTAATGCTTTGGTGCCTTCAAACAATTCATCGAAAGTTGTCGCCGGGAATTCACCCATTTTGACCAATACGCGATCGGAACTTCTCAGCCACAGATTACACCGGCAAATATCAATATAATCTCCAGTGAAGAAAACCCGGCCATTGTCGATCGTAACATCCTCATACCCCAGTTGCTTCAGTTCCCGGGCGACAACAGCCTCGAGTCCCATCGCCGAGGTTGCAATCAGTTGCAATTGAGCCATGTGATTCATTTCAACTCCATTTCAAGCGGGAGAAGGAATGTCCTTCTCTCAGCTGTATAGTGACGGTGCGGCCTTGCCGCTTTCCGTGAAAAAACTTACAATGAGAAATGCGGTGAGCTTATGCATTCATCTTTAGAGGTGATGCAGCAGTCAAAACCGCCTGTGTTTGACAACAAACATTTATTATAGAACATTGGCATCCATATGGAAAGCAGTCCAAGTGTCCAAGGAGGATTTTAGCGGTGAATCTGACCCCTGATGAATATGTAAATCAATTATTTCAAGAGGATGATCTCTTGTTAAAGGTAAAGGAAGCCATCCGATCGAACGGCATGCCGGAAGTTTCGGTTGCAGCGGCCTATGGCCGCTTGCTTACTTTTCTGGCAAAGACATCCAAAGCGGAGGCGATACTCGAAATCGGCGTGCTGGGCGGATACAGCGGTATCTGTCTTGCTCGCGGTTTGAGTGAAGGGGGAACCTTGACTTCGCTGGAATTGAAAGAGGAATACGCAGTGATGGCTCGTGGTCATCTGGAGGAAGGGGGCTTCGGGGATAAGGTCGAATATCGAATTGGCCCCGCAGCGGACAGTCTGGAACAATTGGCCGAGGAAGGAAGGACCTTCGATTTCTTCTTCATCGATGCAGACAAGGAAAATTACCCCGTTTATCTCGATTATGCCATTAAGCTCGCGCGGCCGGGGGCGGTCATCGTGGGAGATAACTGTTTCCTGCGTGGACGTACGCTGAATCCGGACAAGCAGGGGCCGGCAGTCCTCGCGGTTCGACGTTTCAACGAGCAGATGGCGAGTGACCCAAGGCTCGTTACAACGATGCTGCCGGACTATGATGGTCTGGCTCTGGCCTGGGTGAAATAAAAATATCAGCTCACAAGGCAAAAACCCGGATGAACCGATATTAAAAAAGGGTGTCTGTCTCTGTGATCGATCCAATGAAATGAACGGTATATAAATGAAACGATGCCCATGTTGCCTCCTGGATCTTGCACGCAGGAAATGAGGGGCGTCAGACAAAAACAAGAGACGACCAGACCCTGGATACGAGGGAGGTCGTCTCTTGTTTTTTGCAATATATTCAGGGATGAAGCCTTCTTAAACTTCCGGCGTTCCGTAAGTCTCAAACCATTTTTTGATTGTATCAAAATCATCACTGAAAGACAGTCCGAGCATCAACAAAATGCGTGCTTGCTGAGGGCTGAGGTTGTCGCCCGCGATAACTCCCTTTCCTCCACCGTAGACACTGCCTGAACCAGTCCGAGTGGTCGTTACGAAGATGACGCCATCTTCGGCAGCTTTGGTTCGTGCTTGTCCCATCGCTCTGGAGATCCCGCCTGCTCCGGTACCTGAGGTAACGATTCCTTTGGCACCGCCTCTCACAAACCCTTCAATGGCTTCACCGCCAGCTTCCTGATAGGAGATCGCTATTTCCACTTTAGCGAGATCTGCTTTTGTGATTTTGCTCAGATCAAATGCCGGTTTCGCTGTACCTTCAGGCTTCAAGGCACGTGCAGGGGCGCGGTAAATTCGAATGTTCTCTTCATCGATATATCCGACTGCACCGAGCATTGGTGTTTCGAACGTGTCCGTTCGATAATCATTCGTTTTGGTCACGCCGCGTGCCAGTTGAATGGTATCATTCAACATCAGCACTGTACCGAATGATGTGGTACGACCGCTGCCTGCGAGTTTAATGGCATTGTACAGATTGGCTTGGGCATCCGAGCCAATAACCGTCCAAGGGCGCATGGACCCTGTAATGACAACGGGTTTATCACTTTGTACGGTCATGTCGAGGAAGTAGGCGATCTCCTCCATGGTATCTGTACCGGTGGTAACCACTACGCTGTCATACTGAGCCAGAGCCTTGTCTACCGTCTGAGATAAGTCATAGAGATCAGCCATGGTATAGGAGCCTGAACCTGAATTTCCGAATTGGAGTGTGCTAACATCTGCAATCTTCTGTTTGTCCGGTAAGGCATCAACCATTTCTCCAATGGGGAGCGTACCGGCCTTATAGTTCTGGAAGCTGGTAGCATCCTCGGATTGACCTGCAATCGTACCACCCGTTCCAATGACCAGAACATTAGGCAGAGCCGATTGTTTGTATGAATCCGATAGAGCAGGGATGGTCGTATTACGAGCCGGAGTGGATGATGCGGTCTGAACTGCACTGGTTGTACCGTTCACTTCTACCGTAGCCGCCTGAGCCGCAAAGGTTCCGATTGGGGACAGGGAGATGGTCAGAGCCGTCAACGCGGCTGTGCTCCATACAGCCCAAGGACGAAGATTTGAAGTTTTTTTCATGAATAGCACTCTCCTTCAGGTTAGTTTCGTGTGATGTTTTTTGAGGATGATATGTATATGAATTCAAATTGATTGTATTACATGTTAATTAATATGACAATTGTAGATATAGCTAGGGTAATCGGTTACATTAATAGAAATGTAGAGTATAACGTGTGTTTATAAGGTTTTATGGATAAATATAAAGAGGCAAAAGAGAGAATGTACAATGTGAAATGATATAAAATGGACTTTTTGCGTCATATTTTATAACATATGAGTCTTTTGTCCTGATAGAGTATAGAAATATTTTTGGGAAAAGTGTTGCAGGATCTTCAATAGCGGAAGTGATCTTATCCACAACGGATATCAGGGGTGTAAGTTAGCAAGCCTTGACGATTTTTGTAATACGTTCTAGGAAAAGAGGCTCAATTATTGCCAAATATTTGTATGCACATCACATTAAGTCTATAATATAGGGTGATTTCAATATGTAAATAAATATATATTACTGATTGGAGGAGAAACGATGAACCGAGCACCCAGAAAGTATGCCAATTACATTCCGATTCGGGAGCTGGAGGCGGTGGAGCAGCGATTATTGCCCTTCCAGGTGTACGCTGAACTTCGTGATAATACTCCAGTCCGCTATGACAACCATCGGGAATGCTGGGATGTTTTCCGTTATGAAGATGTGCAATATGTGTTAAAGAACCCCAAATTGTTCTCTTCTGAACGTGATCGCGCAAACGCCAGCATGCTTACTACAGACCCGCCGAAGCACAAGCAACTGCGGGATCTGGTCAATCAGGCTTTTACACCAAAAGCAATTGAAGCATTGGCTCCGCGTATTCAGGAAATCGTTGATGAGTTATTGATACCGCATTTATCAGAAGGTCGTATGCGGCTTATCGATGATCTGGCTACTCCACTTCCGGTTATCGTAATTGCCGAATTGATTGGAGTCCCTGCCACCGATCGCCAGAAATTCAAAGACTGGTCAGATGCACTCGTAAAGGGTGCGCGGAATGACAGTGATGAAGCTTTCCAGGAATTGATGGAAGAAAAGAAACGGAACCAGCAGGAGCTGGCGAGCTATTTCACGGCCATTATGGAAGAAAGACGCCAGCAACCTGAGGATGATCTGATCTCTTTGCTGCTTGCTGCGGAGATTGAAGGGGAGAAGCTGACCGCAGAGGAAGTGGTCGGATTTTGCATCTTGTTACTTGCTGCCGGGAATGAAACCACAACCAACCTGATTACCAATGCCGTGCGTATTCTGTCAGAGCAGCCTGAACTTCAGCATCAGCTGCGAGAACATCCTGAACTTATCCCCACTGCGGTAGAGGAAACGCTGCGTTATTATCCACCCATTGTGGCTATAGGGCGGGTTGCCAAAGAAAATGTGGAATTGAACGGACAAACGATTCAGGCGGGAGAACAGGTGATTTCCTGGGTAGGATCGGCCAACCGGGATAGCGCTCAATTCGATCAGGCAGAGACGTTTGTGCCTGACCGCAAGCCGAACAGACATATGGGTTTTGGATTTGGAATTCACTTTTGTCTAGGTGCGCCGCTTGCAAGGCTCGAGGCAAGGGTTGTGCTTCAGACGATGCTACGGCAAATGAAAGACATTCAGCTTGTGCCGGAAACTATTTTGCAGCCCATTCAGAGTGCCTTTGTATTTGGTGTCAAAGAGTACCCGATTCAATTCACAAGCCACTGACTCAATAAAATTCATGTTGAGGTTGGAGAAAATAAATGCCAAAAGCCGCTTTCATGCCTAATTGGCGTTGAGAGCGGCTTTTTCATAAGAACAAATGTTATTTGAATCGAAACGTCAGGATTCTCTGAGCAGAGGGGGCTTTTTGTACAGTTTGAGCCTCACCCACACCATGTTAAGCAGCAGCAGTCCACCAGAGACAATGAACAACCCTTCAATGCCGATGAACCCTGCCATAAAGCCGCCGATGACGGCTCCAAGCATGTTGCCGAGCGCGAGTGTGCTCGTATTAAAACTGAATGCCCGGCTAATCATGCTATCTGGCGTATAGGAGCGAATGAGCGCGTTGACACTCGGAAGCAGGCCACCCATGAACACACCCATCATGAAGCGGACGATAATGAGCTGCCATACCGTCTGCACGAATGCTTGAGGGATAAGCATGAGCCCTGTTCCTATAAGCGAGAACGTAAGTACCTTGTGTGAACCTATCCTGTCACTGAGCTTCCCTAGAACTGGGGACATGGCCATATTGGATAGTCCCGTGACTGCACCAACCAATCCTGCCCAGAAGGCCACATTGACGTCTGAACCATGTAATTTTTGTACATAAAGCGGCAAGAGAGACATCGGGCTGATCATGGCAAATTGCAGCAGGAATGTTACAGCAAACAATGCAGGCAATTGCGGTGACTTGTTCAGCTCCTTGAGACCGGACAATACGGATTGTTCCGGCAGTTTGGCCGCTTCCTTGCGGTCAAACTTCTCTCTCACGAGGAACATGGCCAGCATCGAAGCTGCAAAGATCAGTCCGCCAGTAATATAGAAGATCGGTCGGAAGCCTACTGCGTCAGCAAGCAAACCGCCGATTAGCGGACCCAGAATCGTACCGGCCACCTGGCCCGACTGGCTGATCCCCATGGCGAAACCCATTCGATCCTTTGGTGTTGTTCCTGAGATCAGCGCAACGGCTGCCGGATTGAAACCGGAGATGGTACCGTTGAGCAGTCGTAATAATAGAAGCTGCCACGGGTTCTGTGCAAAACCCATCAGGGCGATAACGATCGCCATCCCGAATCCGGAACGCAGCAACATAATTTTTCGACCGTATTTGTCGGACAATTTGCCCCATAAGGGCTGGAATAAAAATGAGGTGAGGAAGTTGGCAGCAAATATAAATCCCGCCCAAATGCCAATCTCATGCTCACCAACCACGCCCAGATCCTTGGCAAGATAAAGGGACAAAAATGGAGTTATCATGGTCATGCCCGAATTGACCAGAAATTGTCCAAACCAAAGCACAATGAGGTTAACTTTCCACGTTTTCAAAGTGCTTTCACTTCCTTTCCGATCGTTTCTGCAACGTTTGAAAAAAAATCGATTCTTTCATTATAACATAATTTGCATATGGATGAGGGGATGTAAGGAATGTCATAGTATTGTCATCGGAACAGATCGACACGTGGTTGTTACCGCTCTTCAAAAAGGGCATAATGTTAATTATGAGTCCAAAAACTATTGGAGGCTTCTTACATGAGCTATAATGATCGTCTGATTCAAGCCAGCTTCAAACAGCAGGTGGACCGTGTTCCTGTGTGGTACATGCGTCAGGCTGGGCGTTATGATCCCGAATATCGCAAGGTTAAGGAAAAATATTCTTTGCTCGAAATTTGCCGTCAACCTGAGCTAGCAGCTGAAGTTACACTCATGCCGGTTCGTAAACTCGGTGTGGATGCGGCTATTTTGTATTCCGATATTATGAATCCGGTTGCTTCTCTCGGTATAGATTTTGATATTGTTAAAAATATTGGACCGGTGATAGACAATCCAATCCGCACAGCGGCAGATGTGGAACGTTTGCGTCCCATTGATGTTGAAGGAGATCTGTCTCATATTCTGGAGACGATCCGAATTCTGGACAAGGAGCTGGATGTTCCGCTGATCACGTTTGCTGGTGCTCCTTTTACGATTGCCAGTTATTTGATTGAAGGCCGACCATCCAAAGGGTACATACGGACCAAAACGATGATGTACAGTGAACCGGAAGTGTGGCATAAATTGATGCAAAAACTGGGCGATATGGTGATTACATATGTCCGTGCACACATTGCGAACGGTGGCAAGGCATTTCAACTGTTCGACAGCTGGGTAGGGGCGCTTTCGCCAAACGACTTTAGAACGTATGTGTTGCCGACGATTACTCGTATCTTTACCGAATTATCGGATTTGAATGTACCGAAAATTTATTTTCCGGGTGTAGCTTCTGGTGAATTGCTGCCAACCTTGCATGATCTGCAAGCCGATGTGATTGGGCTGGATTGGAGAGTATCGATTTCCGAGGGACGTAAAAGACTGGGTGGAAAGTTTGCTGTGCAAGGCAATTTGGACCCTTATGTGCTGACTGCACCGATGGATCTGATCAAGCAGCAAGCCAAAGTAATTATTGATGAAGGCATCAAGGAGCCAGGTTATATTTTCAATCTGGGGCATGGGCTATTTCCTGAAGCATCACTGGATAAGTTAAGAGAGCTTACGGCGTATATTCATGAATATTCTGCTGAAGCATTGAAGACAGGGGTGACGGTTACTAATGACTAATACGGTAGGTGTACTGGTGATGTCGTATGGCACACCTGAGAATATGGAAAGTATTGAAGCGTATTACACACATATCCGGAGAGGGCGTCCGCCTGAGCCGGAACAATTGAAAGAACTGACTGACCGATATGAGGCGATTGTAGGGGGCGTATTCCCTCTTCGAGAAAACACGGATAATCAGGTTAAGGCCCTTCAGGAGACGTTAAACAGGGATGAACGTTCCAATGAGGTTGAATTCCGTTGTTACCAGGGGTTAAAGCATGCGTATCCGTTTATTGAGGATGGCGTGGAACAAATGGCGAAGGATGGGATTCAGACCGCAATAGGTATCGTGCTTGCACCGCATTTCTCCACGATGAGTGTGGGCAGCTACATCAAACGTGCTCGCGAGAAAGCGGAAGAACTGGGTATCCAGATGTCTTTCGTTGAAAGTTACCATCTGCACCCGAAATTGATCCAGGCTCTATCCACCCGTGTTCGTGCCAAATTGGATGAGTTCGAGGAAGCTGGAGCCAAACGCGGGGATGTACGCGTACTGTTCAGTGCACATAGTTTGCCTGCACGAATTGTGGATATCGGTGATCCATATCCGCAGCAGCTGCTGGAGACTTCGGAAGTTATTGCTTCCCGTTTAGGGATTACCAACTGGCAGTTCACTTGGCAAAGTGCAGGTCGGACAGCAGAGCCATGGCTTGGCCCTGATATTCTGGACACCCTTCAGGATCTTGCTCGTGAACAGGTTGAAGATGTGCTTGTAGCACCGATTGGATTCGTATCGGATCATCTGGAAGTGCTCTATGATCTTGATATTGAAGCCAAAGCGATTGCCAAAGAGATCGACATGCGTCTCATGCGTATTGATTCCCTCAATAGCGATCCGCTTTACATGGAAACGTTAAGTGATGTCATAATTGGCCAATGGCAGCAAGGATCGGATGTGTAATGGAAGACCCTAAACGTCGTGTTGTTGTCGTTGGCGGAGGTCTGACCGGCCTGAGCGCGGCATTTTATATTCGAAAGCACTACCGGGAAGCAGGGATTGAGCCTGTAATAACCTTGGTCGAGAAGAGTTCTTCCATGGGTGGCATGATTGAGACGCTGCACCGCGATGGGTTCGTCATTGAGAAAGGACCCGATTCTTTCCTTGCCCGCAAAACGGCGATGATTGACTTGGCTAAAGAGCTGGAAATAGACCATGAACTGGTCAGTCAGAATCCCGAATCCAAAAAAACGTACATCATGCAGCGTGGCAAGTTACACCCCATGCCGGCAGGACTCGTTCTCGGTATTCCGACAGAGTTGAGACCATTTCTGAGAAGCGGTCTTGTATCTCCGGCAGGCAAGCTGCGGGCATTAATGGATTTTGTCATCCCTCCCCGTCGTACTACAGAGGATGAGTCGCTCGGCTATATGATTGAGCGCCGCCTTGGAGCGGAAGTGCTGGAAAACCTGACTGAGCCGTTGCTTGCAGGTATCTATGCAGGTGATATGCGGCGATTGAGTCTTCAGGCCACCTTCCCGCAATTCGGGGAAGTGGAGCGGGATTACGGCAGTTTGATTCGGGGAATGATGACAGGCCGCAAACCGGCAGAGACTCATACAGGGACGAAGAGAAGTGCTTTTCTAAACTTCCGCCAAGGCTTGCAGAGCCTTGTTCACGCCCTTGTACATGAATTGCAGGATGTAGATCAGCGTCTGAATACTTCCGTACAATCGCTGGAGGTTCTGTCTGGGGATCAGGCCAGATACAGCATTCAACTGAATGACGGAGAGCAGCTTGAAGCGGATGATGTTGTCATTACCGTGCCTACGTATGTTGCCTCCGAACTGCTGCAACCCCATGTGGATACAGCAGCTCTAGATGCAATCAATTACGTATCGGTAGCAAATGTGGTACTTGCTTTTGAGAAAAAAGATATCGAACATGTTTTTGACGGATCAGGTTTCCTCGTTCCGCGCAAGGAAGGCCGCAATATTACAGCATGTACATGGACATCAACCAAGTGGCTGCACACCAGCCCGGATGACAAGGTGCTGCTTCGTTGCTATGTCGGCCGTTCGGGAGACGAACAAAATGTGGAGCTCCCGGATGATGCACTGACGGATCTGGTGCTCAAAGACTTGCGTGAAACGATGGGTGTAGAAGCGGTTCCGATCTTCTCGGAAATCACCCGGCTTCGCAAATCGATGCCGCAGTATCCGGTAGGTCATCTGCAGCACATTGCAGCACTCCGGAAGGAACTGGGCAGCAAATTGCCCGGGGTATACATCGCAGGTGCTGGATATGAAGGTGTTGGGTTGCCTGACTGTATTAGACAGGCGAAGGAGATGTCGGTTCAAGCGACACAGCGGATTATTGCACAATAATGAAGTACATGGCTGTCTCGATCGTAGAGTTTTTCTACAGGAAAGACGGCTTTTTTTCTACCATAAAGCGTAAAAACGGAAGTGAATTATACTCTTCAATACTTGCAGTTCAAAGGAATCATGGAAATCCAGAATATGCCTGATATAATATGATGAGGATTGCTGTGAAGAAGAGGAGTTGCCTATGTATCCCCCAAGGTCAAAACGAAGTGTGCAGAAAAAAAAGGAAAAACGCATTCGCAAACGCCGGATCTGGATCATTAATCTGGTATTGATTGCAGCCATTGGACTCGTCGGTATCTACTATGCAGTGGGTATGCAGGAACAGCAGACAGACCCGGTGGTCAAAGAAACGGCTGTGAATCAGGAGCCTGTGAAGGAGGACGATGCCAAAGGCGGAGATCCGCTTCATTCACCTGATCCGAATAATTCGGAGCCAGACCATACTTCCGATGAAGATTCGAGCGGTTCTGACGAACAGGCAACCGGAAATTCCGATGATAAGTCGGATGTGAGTACACCGGATGCCGGAGGTTCTGAGACTACCGGGAAAGCGGATTCAGGAACGAAAAAACCGGCGGGGAATGCGACTCCGTCCAGCACCAAAGAGAATGAGAGTGCCGAAGCAAGGGCAGCGAAACCATCGGATTCTGCGAAGGATGTAACCATTAACTTTGTTGGAGATATCCAATTTTCGGGCAAAGTTGCCGAACTGTTGGATAAAAACGGGTATGACTATCCTTTTGCAAAGCTTGGAAGCCTGTTCAAGAACGATGATCTCACGATCGGCAACCTAGAAACGCCTGTAACCCTTGGCGGGACGGATGCAGTTGATAAAACCTATGTGTACAAATCTTCGCCCAAAGCGCTTGCATCAATGGCTTCAGCGGGTTTTGATGCGGTAAATCTGGCCAACAATCATATCCTGGATCAAGGCGTTGAAGGTCTGGTCGATACACTGGCGTATCTCAAGGAATACGGGATTGCGCATACGGGTGCGGGAATGAACGAGAATGAGGCTTATTCAGCTGCTTATCTGGAGCGCAAAGGCATGAAGATTGCATTGCTAGGCTTCAGTCGGGTAGTGCCCAAAGCGAGCTGGAAAGCGGATGGAAATCGGGCAGGTGTTGCGGAAGCTTACGATTCCACAGGTGCAGTCAAGGCCATTCAAGAAGCCCGTCAAAAGGCTGACCTGGTCATTGTTGTTGCACACTGGGGAGAGGAGCGGGTAAGCACGCCGAATACTGACCAGACCCGACTGGCTCATGAATTTGTAGATGCCGGGGCCGATTTGGTCGTTGGCGGGCATCCCCATGTTCTGCAAGGTGTGGAGTATTACAAGGGCAAGTGGATTGCATATAGCACAGGCAACTTTATTTTCTCAAAATCAACGACAGAGGAAACGTGGAAGACAGCGGTATTTCAGGCCAACTGTAGCGCGGATGCCAAATGCAGCATGAAGGTTATTCCATATGAGGCCGGACTGGGTCAAGCGATTCCGATGCTGGATGAAGCCAACAAACTGCTGCTGGAGCAGATGACGCAGCTCTCCCCAGGTATTCGTTTTGATACGAACGGGGTTGCTTCGCCAAGTTAAAATATATTTTTGAGGAGGAGATAGAATGAACAACCTTTGTGTAGCACACCGTGGATTTTCGTCCATTGCACCAGAAAATACGATGGCTGCATTTCTGCTTGCCATGGAACAACCCGAAGTACAATGGATGGAGCTGGATGTACAGCTGTCGCGTGATGGTGTCCCGGTGGTTATTCATGATTTTACTTTTGACCGGACTACCAATGGAAAAGGACTTGTTCGGGAGACGGACTGGTCAGCAATACAGCAGCTGGATGCGGGATCATGGAAAGGAAAGGCATATCAGGGCGAACGAGTTCCCGCTCTTAGTGAAGTGTTGGATCGTTGCTGTGGAAAAGTTCGTTTGAATATCGAACTGAAAACGCAAGGAGACATGTACCCTGGTCTTCCGGCAGCAGTTATTCATGAGGTAAGGAAGAGACATATGCAGCATGATGTGGTGATCACTTCGTTTGAACCTGCGGCTCTGGTTGAAGTCAAGAAGCTCGCTCCAGAATTCAAAACAGGCTTGATCATTGATGCACGGCCAGGTGATCTTGCAGCAGTGCTGCGACAAATGAAATGCAGTTTTCTCTCCATCGGGTACACCAATGTGGACAAATCGCTGATGCGCGAGATGCGTGATGAAGGCATTCAGGTCATGGCCTGGACAGTGGATGACAAGACCATCATGAAACGGCTTGCGGCCATGGACCCGGAGCTGATGTTATGTACGAATAAGCCTGATGAATGGGAACAGGCTTTTCAGGAGACGAGCAGCCGATTTTTCCGGCCGTAACTCCATTTTTTGAATAGCGATAATATGATATGCACCCATATAATAAAAAGATGAACATGCTCCATATACGCTAATGAATTCGATAAAGGTGGTCGTACATCGATGCTGACAAACATTCGCAATGTATACTGTGTAGGACGAAATTATAAACTTCATGCAGAAGAGTTGGGCAATGCCGTTCCAGATGAACCGATGATCTTTATGAAGCCTTCTCATGCCGTTGTGCCCTTGAACGGTGAAAGGCTTCAATTGCCTGCGACAAAGGGCGAAGTGCATTATGAGGCTGAACTGGTCGTGCTAATCGGCCGAAGTTATGAGCCGGGTATGGCTGTGGATGAATTGGTTGATGCGTATGCGTTTGGCATTGATTTTACATTACGTGATGTACAGACGGTCATCAAGAAAAAGGGCCATCCGTGGACAGCAGCCAAAGGGTTCAGGAACTCGGCTCCGGTTACGGCATTCCAGACATTTCCGGGGGCTCAGGCACTTCTTGAGAAAGACTTTACACTCACCAAGAATGGTGTCGAAGTCCAACGGGGGAACATTCGTAACATGATCTTCAGCCTCCAGGACATTGTAAATTATGTAGGTCATCATTACGGCCTGGGGCCTGGAGATGTCATCTTTACAGGGACACCAGAAGGCGTTGGACCAACCGTAGCAGGAGATGTGCTTGAACTGGCCTGGGGCGGCGAATCCTTAAGTAAATGCACGATTGGGGCTGCACAATAAGCAACATAGTTCCAACTGCTTTCAGTGAATATGAATTAGGCGAGGGGGCGGATATACGCTCCTTTTTGCTATGCCGTCATTTCGGCCGGAGGACATGCGGGATTGCGGATCTTACACCAAGTTGTAGGCTGTATTGGCACTTTCCGTTACCAACGATTCCAGTTCATTCATCTGTGCCGCGTGCTGCTCGAGGCTAATATTTCCATTTACCAGACGCTGATCCAATTGCTCCCTAAGCTGCCTTACCTGTAGAGCCACGACCTCGTTGAAATCCCCACCATTCTCTTCCGCAATCGTTCTTAGTGATTTGCCAACGTAAAGATCCTGAACCAAGTCATCTTCTGACGCTTGATTAAGAGCGCTTAATAACTCGTCCCCACTTCCGTCCTTGGTATCTATATTAACGATGGACCATTTGGCTAGCGGTATGGGGGAGATGGCCGATTTACCCCAGGCCGTTCCGGCGAAGGACATGGTCACTATCACTGTTCCTACAATTATTACGCGTTTCATGTTCATTGGTATACCCTCATTTCATGTGTCATTCTGAGAATAGTGTAACCGGGAAAGCTGAAGTGAAACTTAAAAACGGATAAGTTATTCCAAACCTCATGGACATGGGGAGGTAAATTAATATTGTAATACACACTTGACAGGTTGGGTTAGTAGGTTATATGATGAACTCAATTAATTTAACACTCATTAAATGAACAGTGAAATAATTGAACTGAACCGAGCTGATTGGACCACCAAAGGCTCCCGGGACTACTCCACTATGGAATGTCCTCGGGGGCCTTTTTTCGTATGGTTATGACATTTCAGCAGATAAGGAGGAAGGAATGAGCGATAGAGATTGGGAAGCGCTGGAGAAGACAGATTGGTTATTTCGCAAAATGGTCAGACGATTTGTGAAAGAACGAGATCGCATATCCGTGGAAGGCATAAGCCTGCCCGGTATGCTCATTCTGCACAAAATCATTCGTGAGGGAGAACAGCGATTGGGGGATTTGGCTGAACAACTGGATTTCACTTCAGGTGCCATCACAGCCTTAACCGACAAGCTGGAGAAAAAGGGGCTTACGATTCGCAGACGCAAGGAAGATGATCGCCGGACGGTTTTGCTGGACATTACTGCCAGTGGGCGGGAGATGTATGCTCGGAACAGTAATATCGGTGCTCGATGTATCACGCTTCTGTTTGAGGGTTTTACGAAGGAGGAGTTGGAGCAGCAAAGCCAATTTTATGAGCAGATAATAGCGAATCTGGAGGGATTCTCGGATACCCTGCTGGAATTGGCAGAGAACAACCGCAGGCAGGAACACGATCCATCCCCAAAAAGTGCCCCTGAACAGAAGCAGCAGGAGAATACCGGAAAGAGCAATTACCTCAGTTATTAACGTAACGCTAGATCGAATAGTGAAGCCAAACCACTTTAAGGAGAGATGATTCATGGGACATTCAACGATATATCCTACCGGAGCAACCCTATATAATCCAGATAAAGCTTGGAGCGGTTATACCGTCTATCAGGCAGGCGAAGAAGGTGTCGTGCTGATCGACATGAATGGTAAAGAGGTTCACCTGTGGAAAGGGCTGCTGGGCTTCCCGGCCAAAGTCTTCCCTGGCGGGTTTGTATTGGGCAGCACGGGCCGAAGAGATCCGAAGTTCGGTATCCAGGATAATGTGGATTTGGTTCAGGTGGATTGGGAAGGCCATATTGTATGGAAGTACAACAGCTACGAACACATCGAAGATCCGGGATATGAACCGCTATGGTACGCCCGCCAACACCATGATTTCCAGCGGGAGGGTAATCCGGTCGGGTATTACGCTCCCGGGCTTGCACCTAAGACACAGGGCGGGAAGACGCTGATTCTTGCTCACAAAAATGTGAGCAACCCGTCCATTTCGGATAAGCCATTGCTTGACGATGCGATTATAGAAGTCGATTGGGAAGGAAATGTATTATGGGAATGGCTGCCGAACGAGCACTTCGAGGAACTGGGATTTGATGAGTCAGCCCGTAATGTTCTGTTCCGTGATCCGAACACACGCTCATTTGGACATCTCGGTGGTGGGGTAGGCGATTGGTTACATATTAATTCAGCTTCTTATGTTGGTCCAAACCATTTCTATGAAAATGGAGACGAGCGGTTCCATCCCGATAATGTGATCTGGGATGCCAGAGAAGCGAATATTATCGCAATTACGGATAGACAGAGCGGTAAAATTGTATGGAAACTGGGGCCGGATTATTCTTTGCCTGAGGCGAAGCATATTGGAACGATCATAGGCCAGCATCATGCACATATTATTCCTCAGGGTTTGCCCGGAGAAGGGAATCTGTTGGTATTCGACAATGGAGGCTGGGCAGGTTACGGTCTTCCAAATCCGGCTTCTCCCTACGGCTTGAAGCATGCGGTGCGCGATCATTCCCGTGTGCTTGAGATTAACCCGGTGACCTTGGAAATAGTATGGCAGTATACATCGGCGGAAGCAGGCTTTTCGGTCCCTACGGATTCCTATAAGTTTTACAGCCCATACATCAGTTCGGCCCAGCGCTTGCCTAACGGAAACACGCTGATTACCGAGGGCTCCAACGGCCGATTGTTCGAAGTTACATCCGAGCATGAGCTGGTTTGGGAATATGTTTCCCCTTATAAGGACCGACGGAATACCAATATGGTCTATCGTTCGTATCGCGTGCCTTATCACTGGGTGCCACAGCTGGAGAAGCCGCAGGAAGTTGCGATTGAAGCCATTGATGTTTCGATCTACAGGGTGCCGGGAGCAGCTCCCAAAGGCTCTGTATCCGTAGTGAACGTCGAGGTAACATTGCCGTTTGTTGAAGGTGCTGCCTGTGTAGCCACGTCAGATGAAGGCAAGCAGGGCAGCTAAGAGCAACAAACAATGAATAGACGAATGGGGTGCATATTGTGAGAAAACCGGCCATCCTAACTGGTGCATTATTAACGCTCTTGTCCATGATATTGATTTTATCCGGTTGTTCTTCAGACGGAACGGTATCCGAAGCCAAAGGTGCCACAGGCAAAGATGCCGAAAACGTAAAAATTCGAATCGCAGATACAAGTACCAATCCAACGTTCAGGATCGCGATCGCCAAAGGATTCTTTGCAAGCCGTGGCATTGATGCAGAGAGTATTACGTTCGGCTCACCGGCTGAAGGAGTAAATGCGTTATTTATCAAGCAGGTGGACATTGCCTATGGCGCAGATTTTCCTGTATTGAACGCATTGGCCAAAGGGGAATATTCCATCATTGCTTCCGCAGGTCAGGCTACCGATGAAGCAGCGGCTGCCTGGAAGCTGTATGCCAAGGATGACATTCAGAGCGGAGCGGATTTGAAAGGCAAGAAAGTGAGCTTCATCCGAGGTACATTTATTCCTTATCTGTGGGATGAATATCTGAAAGATCAGGGACTGGTGCTGAGTGATGTGACCCAGGTAGGGCAGGGAGCTTTTGATGAGTCCTATATCGCATTGAAACAGGGAGAATTGGACGCCACATGGGTGATCGGGTCTGCTTTGACTGATAAATTCGATACGCTTGAAGGGGTGCATCAGCTTACCGATATGTCCCAGACGCCTGTACGCCTTGGTATGGGGCTTGTGGCAAGCAATGAATTCATTCAGGCAAACCCGGAAACGGTGAGTGCGTTCCTGGCAGGACTGGATGAGGCTTCGGCGTACGCTCAGGCGCATCCCGAAGAGGTTGCGGACTTAATGTATAAGGAAACCAAGCAGCCAAAGGAGGCTACCTTGAAGGATTTGCCCATCAATCCTTGGGAAGTTGGATTCACACAGGCAGCCTATGACAGCTTGGCAGGGCAGAAGAAATATATGGTAGAGAACGGAATCATTGAACAGGATTTTGATCTGGATAACAAACTTAATTTGGGACCGCTCAAGCAGGTGCTTTCGGATAAAGTGACTTATACGCAATAACTTACCCAATGGATTGGAGGTATCCTTATGTCCTTACCTGCAGATCAGCATACCATTCGTATAGAACAGCTTCGCAAATCGTACAATGCCCAATCCCGTGGGGATGTGCACTATATTATCAAGGATGTCGATCTGGTCATCAAGGGCGGAGAATTTTTTATCCTCCTTGGTCCCAGCGGCTGCGGCAAGTCCACACTTTTGAACATGATTGCAGGCTTTATTTCCAAGTCGGGCGGACAGCTCAAGGTGGATAACAAGGAGATCGACAGGCCCGGCAAGGATCGGGCAATGGTGTTCCAGCAGGCGGATTCTTCCCTCTTCCCGTGGCTTAGCGTCAGGGAGAATGTTGAATTTGGGCTTCGAATGTCCAAAATGCCGAAGTCTCAGCGACGTACGATTTCGGACCGGTATATCCAGCTTGTTGGACTGGGTGGCCATGAGGCCAAATTTCCGAAGGAACTGTCGGGCGGCATGAAGCAGCGGGTTCAATTGGCCCGCGTACTCGCGAATGATTCAGCCATTTTGCTCATGGATGAACCTTTCGGAGCGCTGGATGCGATGACAAGGCGGACGATGCAAAAAGAACTGGTGAACATTTGGCAGGAAACCCACAAGACCATTATTTTTGTCACGCATGATATTCAGGAAGCATTGTTACTGGGTGAGCGGATCGGCATCATGTCGGTAGGGCCATCGTCCAATATAACGGATCTGTACCATAACACGCTTCCTTACCCAAGGAATATTGCTTCATCAGAGTTCAACAGCCTTTACAATCAAATTCAAAGCCATTTTGAAGAATAACTGAGGTGAATTGCAAGATGCGATGGTTGGAGAAAAAATGGTTGTCCATCCCGATGCTGTGGGTAACGGTTGTTCTGATCTGGCAGCTCGGCGCCATTCTCTATGGACCTGATGTAATCCCGGGTCCTTGGGATACGGTCCAGGGAGCTCGAGAATTGATTGCTGACGGTACGCTGATGCAATATATCGGAATCAGCTTCACTCGTGTTCTAGCGGGATGGGTACTCGGAAGCGTGATCGCCATTCCGGTAGGACTCATCGTCGGCAAGGTGCATATGATCCGGTTGTTCGTAGAACCTTTCCTTAATTTTATCCGTTTTATCCCGCCGATTGCGTTTATTACTTTATTTCTGGTCTGGTTCGGCATCGGAGAACAGTCGAAGATTGCGCTCATCATGTATGCCACATTCTTCATTGTTGTGCTGAACACCCTGACAGGTGTGCTCTCCATTGAAGAAGACAAGATCCGTTCAGCGCGCAGTATGGGGGCAAACGAATGGCAGATTTTGCTGCATGTAATTGTTCCGGCAACGACCCCTTACATCTTCACTGGTGTGCGATTGGCAATGGGTACGTCCTATATGGCTATCATCGGTGCAGAGATGATTGCTTCGAATGAAGGGGTAGGTTATCTGATCTGGAATTCCCGGTTATTCTTTCGGACGGATTGGATTTTCGTCGGCCTGATTTCTCTGGGATTTATGGGATTTCTCACGGATCGGCTGTTTAACTGGTTTGGTCGCAGAGTACTCCATCGTTACGCTGTAATTAGCAGTGCAAAACGGGTCTGAACTGGAAAGTAACCGTAATAAATACCTGGGGTCACATGGTATGATGCATGCTGATGGATCCTAACTTGAAGATTCAATATAAACCTGATTTGGCAGCTTTTCACGTTGCCGAATCAGGTTTTTTGTTTGCTGAATGCAGGAGTTTCGGCATTGGGATCAAACCGTGGTATAATTAAATTTCAAAAATACAATAAAACGTCATGTGGGCCATATATACTGCCCCATGGAGGAGAACTTATGGACTGGATAATTGGCGCCGTATGCGCTTTTATTGTGGCGGGTGCTGCCTATGCGAAAAAGTCGCTAACCCTGTCTGGCTGTCTGGCAGCGATCATAATGGGAACGATATATTACGGAGCGGGCAACCTGTTTTGGTTTGGAACACTGCTGTTGTTTTTTATTACCTCAACGCTCTTCTCCAAATTTCGCAAGGATCGCAAACAAGAGCTTGAGAAATCGTATGCCAAGACAGGCAATCGGGATGCTGGGCAAGTTATGGCTAACGGTGGAATCGGCATGTTTCTGTGTCTTGGCAACTGGGTCTTACCACACCCGGCCTGGCTGTATGCATTTATTGGTGTCATGGCTACCGTTACATCGGATACTTGGGCTACCGAATGGGGGAGTCTCAGCCGCAAGCCGCCGCGCTCTGTTGTAACGTGGAAGGTCCTGACCCCCGGTACTTCTGGAGGGGTCTCGCTGCTTGGAACACTGGCTGCCGCTATTGGCGGAGCTTTAATTGGTGTAGGGGCATCCTTCTTTTCTTGGGTTTCAGGGATAGAGGGGATGGGGCTGGTCAGCTGGGCATGTCTCGGTCTTGTCGGGGGATTGGCCGGAGCTTTTGCCGATTCGTATCTGGGTGCGACGGTTCAGTATATGTATCGTTGTACGGTGTGCGGGCGCGAGGTTGAAGTAAGCGAACATTGTGGACATCCAACGGTCCGTTCACGTGGCTGGACTTGGATGAGTAATGACTTGGTGAACGTTCTCAGTTCGGTTATCGGTGGATGTTTGGCAATCGGTCTGGGTATCATTTTGGCGTTGTAGGGAGGGAGTGCATTTGAGCACTGTGCACGGAGACAAATCGGAGGCTATTTTGGATGCCGCTTACGGTATTTTCGGTTCAAAAGGATTCTATGAAACGAAAATGTCCGATATTGCTGATGAAGCGGGCATCGCAAAAGGCACCATTTATTTATATTTTAAAAGCAAGGAACAATTATTTGTCGCGGTATCCATGCGAGACTGCAACAGTTTTATCAGCAGGCTTGACTATGCTCTGAAATCACATGAAAATACAGGAGACAAGCTTGCCGCGATCGCCAAGACTCATCTGACGTATTATTATGAGCGTCGCAATCATACCAAGCTGTTTTTTATGGCCCCGAATAATGATCCAGATCTGATGAAATTCATGAAAGCATTTATGAATGAATATATGAGTATGGTCTGTGAGGTTCTGCAAAGCGCAAGTGTACCTGAGCCTGTGCTTCTGGCGGAAGCTTACATCGGAATTCTCGACCGGCTGAAGATGGATATCATGCTAAATCCGGAGTTTAATGAGGAAGATCTGAACAAACGAATTGCTTTTGCAGCAGCTTTGTTTTTAGACGGATGCCGTTCTTTTTTGCAAGTATAACCTGAGGTAGCAAGTGAAGCTTGAAATTGAATTTCATTTTACAGAGAAGTAGGTAACGAGCAATGAACATAATGACGGTAGAGCAAGTTGCGAAAAGTTATGGTGAGAAAATATTGTTTAAAGATGCCTCATTCGGCATGGGCGACCAGGACAAGATTGGTGTCGTTGGTGTGAACGGTACCGGGAAGTCCACATTTTTGCGCGTTATTGCAGGCATGGAGCCAGCGGATGAAGGACAGATCTCGATTGGGAATGATGTACGCATACAGTTCCTGGCACAGAATCCGCAGTTTAACCCGGATAATACCGTACTGCAGCAAGTATTCGAGGGCGACAGCCCGGAGATGAAAACGGTGCGTGAATATACGGAAACGATGGAGCTGTTAGAGCTCAACCCTTCCGATCCTGCTCTGGAGGAGCGATTGTTGCGTTTGAATCAGCAGATGGAGCAGCTTCAGGTTTGGCAGATGGAGAGTGAAGCGAAAAGCATTCTGTCCAAATTGGGCATCCGTCAATTCGATGCCTTGATGGGCACGTTGTCTGGCGGACAACGTAAACGGGTAGCGCTTGCCTCTGCGCTCATTCACCCTTGCGAGCTGCTCATTCTGGATGAACCTACGAACCATATCGATAATGATTCCGTGGTTTGGCTGGAACAATATTTGCAAAAACGGCGCGGTGCCCTGCTCATGATTACGCATGATCGTTATTTCCTGGATCGTGTAGCCAATGTAATGCTGGAGCTGGATCATGGCCGTTTATTCCGATATGAGGCTAACTATACCCGCTTTCTAGAATTGAAGGCTGAACGGGAGGAACGTGAATCCGCATCGGAACAAAAGCGGCAAAACCTGCTGCGTACAGAGCTTGCATGGATTCGTCGCGGTGCAAAAGCGCGGACGACGAAGCAAAAAGCCAGAATTGATCGCTTCGAACAGTTGAAGGACCAACAGGGACCCAATCGCTCAGGTTCATTGGAGGTATCCGTGGGTTCCACTCGTTTGGGCAAAAAAATACTGGAGATCGAACATCTGTCCAAATCGGCTGATGGTCGTAAACTGATTGAAGATCTGAGTTACATTGCGGTACCTGGTGACCGCGTAGGCATCGTGGGTCCAAACGGCAGTGGTAAATCGACCTTGCTGCAGATGATCTCCGGGAAGCTTGAACCGGATTCAGGGGAGGTAGTTGTAGGTCCTACGGTTAACCTGGGTTACTTCACACAGGAACACCAGGAGATGAATGAATCTCTGCGGGTCATTGAGTACATCAAGGAAGTGGCCGAGAATGTGAAAACAGCTGATGGTTCTCTCATTACGGCAGCACAGATGCTGGAACGTTTCCTGTTCACCCCTGCATCACAGTGGACGCCAATCTCCCGTCTGTCTGGTGGAGAAAAGCGTCGTCTGTACCTGCTGCGCGTATTGATGGCAGCCCCCAATGTCCTTCTGCTGGATGAGCCGACGAATGACTTGGACATTCAGACACTCGCTGTGCTCGAAGACTATCTGGATGATTTTCCAGGGGTGGTGTTTGTCGTATCCCATGACCGTTACTTCCTTGATCGGACCGTGGATAAAGTGCTGTCTTTTGAAGGTAACGGTGTTGTACGTGTGCATGTTGGCGACTACAGCGAGTACGCGGAATGGATGCTGAAGAATGCACCGGGATCTTCTGCGGAGAGTGATGCGGGTACGGCGGCGGCCAAGGCGAAGCCGGCAGCGGAGGAGAGCAAGCCTGCTGCGTCTGCAGCCAAACCGAAGCTGAAGTTCAGCTTCAAGGAACAGCGTGAATATGATCAGATCGATGAGAATATTGAGAAAGCCGAAGCGAATCTCGCCCGAATTAACAAAGAGATGGAAGAATCATTCAGCGATTCTGCCCGTCTGCAGGAGTTAATGGCAGAGCAGGCTGAAGCGGAGCGCCATCTGGACGAACTGATGGAACGCTGGACCGTGTTGAATGAGCTCGCTGAACAGATTGAGAAAAGCAAGTCATAACTTGCCTAATGAATCGTCCTCTCTTCAAAAAGTGACTTGTAGTCGCTTTTTGGGAGTAGGGCGTTTTTTTTGTGACTTTATATGAAACGTTAGCCATATTCATTACGTTGTATGAAGTAAAGGATTACACAGAATTCCATGGAAAGGGGAGAATCCCGCATTGATGTATAGAGAATTGAATGAACAGTTGGCGATCCTCAAGGAAAAGGGGAGAATATACGAGAAATGGAATGATCGGCTGGAAAAGCTGAATCAGGAGGAAGTTGAATGGAAAGCGAAAGTACAGCAGCGTCTGGAGCATCTCCAAAAGGAACAAAACGATGTGGAACGACTGAACAGTATGAGCTTATCCGCGTTCTTTTATCATTTGATTGGCAAGAAGGAGGAGCGTCTGGAAAAAGAAGAACTGGAGTTGATGGAGAGTAAGGCAGAATATGATACGGCTTGCCAGATGTTAAAGGATATCCAGGAGCAACGCTTGCAGGTGCAACAAGAAGTGGAAGGACAACGACAATATGAGTTTTGGCAGAGTGATTATCAGGTATTATGGGGCAAAAAGGAAAATGATCTGCTGGAGAAAGATGCAGAATTACAGCAAATGGCTGAGGATCGGGAGCATCTCTCAGGTGAGCTTCAGGAGCTGAATGAAGCAGACAGGGAAGGCGAATATCTTCTCCTTGCACTTGAACGTGCTGAAAAGGCGTTGTCTTCTGCGGGGAATTGGGGGATATATGATATGATGGGCGGCGGGATGATCTCCACCCATATGAAGCGCAGTCGAATGGATGATGCCCAGGTCGCTATTATAGATGCGGGAAAACGCCTGCGCCGATTTCAGAAGGAGCTGGAGGATGTGAAGATGGCGATACACACGGAATTACATCTTGGAGGACTGCTGTCATTTGCGGACTACTTCTTCGACAATCTCTTTGTGGACTGGATGGTTCAGGACAAAATTCGCAAAGCTGAAATGCAGGTGAAAGATGGACTGAGTATGGTTCGAAAGACGCTGCAGGTATTGAAAAATGGAATGCGTGAACACCAAGCACAATTGGAACTTTTGGAACGCAGGTATCGAGAATATGTTGAACGAGCGGATTAATATGTTCAAATAAGAAGGACACAACGAGCGTCCCTTAACGGTGCTGATTGTGTCCTTCTTTTTGCGCATACAAAATTACTTGGTCGTAATATATGCAGCAAGCAGTCTGGCTGTATTCAAGACTGCATCTTTATGCGTACGCTCCATAGAATGGGAAGCATGAACGCCCGGACCAATCAACGCTGCGCGAATGTTATTTCCTCCACGTAATGCTGCGCTGCCATCGGAACCGTATTGGGGATAAATATCAACCACATAATCCAAATTAGCTTTTTGCGCCAATTCAATCAGGCGACTCGTCATATTATAGTCATACGGACCTGAGGAGTCTTTGGCACAGATGGAGACATCCGTTTCTTTACAGCTGAGGTCATCACCCATAGCGCCCATGTCTACAGCGATCATTTCGCTGATTTCTGCAGGAATATAAGAGGCGCCGTGCCCTACTTCTTCATAGTTCGAGATGAGCAGCGAAACGTTATGTAGTGGTTTCCAGCCTTCTCGATGTGCAGATTCCAGAATACCGAACAGGGCTGCTACACTGGCTTTATCATCAAGGTGACGCGATTTGATATATCCGCTGGGCGTAATGACCGCACGCGCATCGAAGGAAATAAAGTCCCCGGGAGAGATCCCCAGTTTCAAAACATCTTCCTTGGAAGTAACCACTTCATCAATGCGGACCTCCATATGGTTCTCACTACGCTCAAACGTGCGTGCATCTGGATAGACGTGTACAGAAGGGTGTAGAGAGAGGATGGTGCCTGTATAGGTCTTTCCATCGCGTGTGTGGATGCTGCAATACTCATTCTCAATACTGTTCATCGTAAATCCACCAACGGAAGTCAGCTTTAATGTACCGTATGACGTTATGGAACGCACCATGGCTCCCAGCGTATCCACATGTGCACTGAGTCCGATGGTTCTGGAAGAGTCCTGTCCGGGCAAAGTGAGTACGGCTCCTCCTTTGTTGTTCAATTCACAATCGATATTCAATGATTCAGCTTCCTTGTGGATCATCTCGATAATATGGTGAGTGTACCCACTTGGGCTTGGCGTATCCAATAATTTTTTTAGAAAAGACAAGACATAAGATTCATCAATGTTAATATTCATGTCGAAGTTTCCTCCTCGTTAATATGAGTGTGTAGAAAGATGTTTATAAAAGAATAAGCCTGTCTGGCGGAATGCACAAACTCCATTCCTGATAACCAGCAGGCTGCCTCTAATTGCTTACAACGTACCCTTCGGGTTACCTTTGCGTTGACTTTGAATGGAGTCCGACTCTGCAGAAATGCTATCCGATTCGGTGTTTCCGAACGAATCCATCGTTTTAAAAGAGTCCAGCGAAGCGCTGCTTGTTGTGGAGCTTTCCAACTCGGATACACGCAGTTTCAGTTGCTTGTTCTCGCGTTGCAGTCGATATTGGCGGAAGATTCCATAAGACCCTACAATGATTCCACCGATTAGGGTACAGCCCAGAATCAGTAGGATTAATGGGATTTGAACCGTGTTGAATAGCAGGTTAACTTGCACGGAATCTACATTAATAACAGCAAAGATTCCAGTAAGCAGTGCAAAAACGAGACCCGCAATGAGTGCCCATTGCATTTTCATGGTGGTGCCTCCTTGTAGAACAATTCACGACGATGTATGCAATTACCCTAATTCAAAGGGCTTGCATCTTGCTTGATTATAAAATCCCTTGCCCATTGGGGCAAGGGATTCAGGTCACATGGACGGAAAAGCAACCTTATTTGGTTAATTGTTCCATTTGTTCGATCAGTTCCTTGAATACGCTCATTGCTTCGCGAATTGGCTCTGGCGTCGACATATCCACTCCTGCTTTTTTCAGGATGTTGATGGAGTAGTCACTGCCACCGCTCTTGAGGAATCCAAGATAACGGTCCACAGCAGGCTGCCCTTCTTCCAGAATCTGTTTGGAGAAACTGGTCGCTGCCGAGAAGCCGGTCGCATATTTGTACACGTAAAAGCTGTTATAGAAGTGGGGGATACGTGCCCATTCCATCTCGATATCTTTGTCTACAACCATGCTGTCCCCATGGTATTTGACATTAAGGTCATAATAAATTTCGGAAAGCAGCTGTGGTGTCAGGGCCTCGCCTTGTTCAGCGCGCTCATGAATGATTTTTTCGAATTCTGCAAACATGGTTTGACGGAATACGGTTGTACGGAACTGATCTGCATAATAGGTGAGCAGGTACAGTTTTTCCTTCGGATCTGTGGATTTGTTGAGCAGATAATCCATCAGCAAAGCTTCGTTCGTTGTGGATGCCACTTCTGCCAGGAAAATGGTATATTGTGCATCACGATATGGAAGCGTAGTGTCCGAATAGTGGGAATGCAGGGCGTGGCCCATTTCATGAGCCAGTGTAAACATGCTGTTCAGGTTGTCTTTGTGATTTAGCAAGACGTAAGGATGTGTGCCATAGGCACCCCAGCTGTATGCGCCTGAACGTTTATTTTCGTTTTCGTATACATCAATCCAGCGGTCATCATAACCTGCTTGCAGTGCATCTGCGTAATCCTTGCCAAGCGGCTTCAAGCCATCTTTAACCATTTGTTTCGCTTCTTCGTAGGTGATATCCATTTTATATTCATCCACCAGAGGGGCGAAAAGGTCATACATATGCAATTGGTCTACACCTAGCAACTTTTTGCGCAGGTCCATATAGCGATGTAACAGCGGAAGGCTCTCGTGAATGGTGTCGACAAGATTGGTATAGACATCCTTCGGAATGTTATCACCGTAGAGGGACATTTCCATGACGGAAGGGTATTTCCGAACATTGGCATAGAACATGTTTTTGGTTACATTGGCGTTCAGGGAAGCAGCAATCGTATTCTTCTGTTTGGCATATGTTTCGTATACTGCTTTGAAGGCACGTTCACGGACTTCACGATTCGGGTTTTCAAGAAATTGAATATAGCTGCCGTGGGTTAGCTCCACTTCGTTACCCGCTTCATCCTTAATTTTAGGGAACTTGAGATCAGCATTGTTCAACATGCTAAAGATGGTCTGTGGAGCCTGGGACAGATTGCCCACCTGTGCAAGCAGCGCTTCTTCCGCCTGGCTCAATACATGGGCCTTTTCCCGCTTCATCTCTTCCAGGGTGAATTTGTAGGCAGAGAGTTTCTCGTTAGAAATAAGAGCATCCAACTGGTCATCGGGAAGGGACAGAATCTCAGGTGTGACATAGGAAAGGGCTTCACCGACCCGCACACTTAACTTTTGTGCTTTTTGGGACAGGTTTTGATATGTAGGGTTCGCTGTGTCTTCATCTTGATGCATCCTTGCGTACACAAAGAGGCGTTCGGTTTTGAGGCTGATCTCATCTTCGAGTTCGAAGCAGCTCTTAAGTGCCTCAGGTTTATTCAATTTACCTTGAAATTCGGAGGCTTTCTTGGTCAAAGACGATACTTCTTCATATTCCTGATCCCATGCTTTCTGATCAGCAAACAAATCTTCCAATTTCCAGGTTTGTTCAGTTGGTACCTCGGAACGTTTCAATAATTGACTCATGGGAATCCTCCTTTGATGATTGGATGAATATATAGATGAAGCTGCCTTCGTCCCACTTGCTTGTGCGGAGAGAGACGAAGGAATCAGACTAAGTACCAGCAAAATGAACATTGATTTGCGGTATTTCAAAGGCCTTCCTCCTCACTATACGAATAATCCCGTATAGTATGACCGGAGACGCACTGAAATATTTGGTGACACTAGGCTCCCATGTTGTACAGGAAGTAAACAATCAGGAAAAAAGCAAAACAAATCAGCAGGGTGGCGGTCAGAGCCATGCCCCGTCTCAGACGATCAGGGATGGAGTTGCGTCCCAAAATTAATGCAATTCCCAAGCAGAAGGCGAGAATGATGAAGATGACGACATTGCTTGAATCAAGCTGCATCGATTAAACCCCTTTGAAGGCAGCCATCAGTTGACGCCATTCGTCCTCACGGTTCTCGAAATCAGCTTTTGGGAAGCGGCGTTCAGCCCAGTGCATCAATGCAGGTCGGCTGAGGAAGGTGTGGCATTCCTCGCCCCATTCTTCGGAAATTTCACGAAGCACAAGATATTTGCCTTGTACTTCAACGGTCATCATATTCCACTTGTCTGTTTTGTATATTTCATGTTTTTTTATCATAGGTAGTCTCCAAACTAACGGTTTTGGTAAAATGATACCGTACCCTACGATTCAAAGCAAATTTTTTCGGCTTTTAATGAAAAGATTAAATTGCAAAGTAGAAATTCATACAGTATAATATGGATATTCGCCATAGATGGCGATATTTTTAGGAGGTTGTTCATTTGAAAGGTACAGTTAAATGGTTTAACGCAGAAAAAGGCTATGGCTTTATTTCAGTTGAAGGCGGCGAGGACGTATTCGTACATTTCTCCGCAATCCAAGGCGACGGCTTTAAAACATTGGAAGAAGGTCAAGCGGTAGAATTCGAAATCACTGATGGAAACCGTGGTCCTCAAGCAGCTAACGTAAACAAATTGTAAGAATATTTCCGGTCAAACGGATTTCTTATAAATGATTGGCTTCTAGCTGAATATAAGAACCCAAGCACAGTCCCCACATGGGAGGCTGTGCTTTTTTTGATTGCTTCAGTTCTAGGTTTGTTCATTTTGTCAATCGATTAATTTCGATTCATCACGCCAGGCCATAGCTTCATGGAAAATCCGACAAGGGCAGCCAGACAGAAGGCCATCGCAGTGAGATAGAACGTTTGTCTTCCTGCGTGTTCCAGCAACAATCCCCCCAGCGTTCCGCCGAGCAAACCTGAAACGCTGGACCATACAATGGTGAATAAGGCCATTCCGGTAGCGCGATAGTCATCTGGAACTAAGCGGGTAATATAGCGTACTGCCGTGACGTAGAAAATGCCGAATGTCACGCTGTGCATCGTCTGAATGGCAACCACGGCAGCAGGCGTATCCGAGATGGACATCAGCGATAATCGAATCGTATACATAAGGGCAGCCATAGTGAGTAAGGGGAGTTCCTTGTAGCGATTGCCGTATTTGCTGAGCAGCAGAAATACCGGAATTTCACTTACGGAAGAGATAAGAAGTGACCAACCGATTAGTCCTTCACTGGCCCCCAGCTCCTTAAGCGTTAGGGTAAGAAAGGCCTCGTTCATCCGATGCCCCAATGCAAGCAAAAAGACGCAGCCAAAAAAGGTGAGCACATCCCTGCGCTTCAGAATCGCCCATAGCCCCGAAAGATCCATTTTACTACTGCTGTTTGATGGTTGCTCCTTTAACTGAAAGCCGATCAGGAGTGTCGTTGCAGCTAAACCAATGCAGACCCACATGGTCCATCCCGGACCAAAAGAGCCAAGAAAATAGCCGATGCTTAATGCAAAGAAAGCGTATCCGATGGAGCCGAAGACCCGAATCGAAGTAAAGTTGCGGCCGTACTTGTTCGCTGTAGTAATCGCCATCGTATCGGATAGTGGGTACACCGGATAGTAGAAAAAGTAAAACAGGGTCACCAGTACAAACACCTGACCAAACGTTGTGGCATTGGCGAGCATCACCCCGGTTATCAGCTGCCCGGCAAGCAGGATAATCATGACTTTGCGTACAGTTTTGAATCGGTCGCTGGCCATGCTCCAGAACATATTAGAAAATACGGAAATGAGAGGACCAATTCCGTACAGATAACCGATCTCGGCCCGGCTGAATCCCAGATGACTGAAATAAAGCTGGAAATACGATACCACCAGTACGGTGGAACCGAAGATGGTGAACATGAGTGCCCGCAGCCAAGTTTGATCCGGCCGGGCGGTGTGTCTTGATTTCATGATGACAGGCTCCATTCTTGATAATGTTTAATTTTATCCTTTGAGGGAAGTTGATTTTCCGGATGAGTGTACAGACATCGTAGGCTCCTTCTGTGTACGCCGGATGACAAGCCAGACAATGACAAGCTCGGCGAGCAGGCCGAGGGACTGAGCCACTGCTCCGATCATCCCATTCCACGCCGGGAAAATGCTGACCAGTATAAGCAACACGATAACGGTACAGATCGCATTGGCCGTCTGGGAACGAAACATCGTTTTGGTCTGTCCGCGCAGCAGAATCAGGCCGTTGCTGAAGTCGAGAAAAGGTGAAATTAGCGGAAACAGTACAAAAGCACGCAGTGTCCACAAGCTTTGCTGCAGCAGATTGCCCTGAACGCTCATTACATTTTCCAGAACCCACGGACCGAGTGGCGTGTAGGCAATCGATACGGTCATAGCAAAGGGGATGAACCCCGTTACCAGTGCAAACTTCTTAACGAGTTTGGCATCAATCAGATAGAAATTCAGCACGATCTGGTGGATGTATGTAAAAAAGCTTAGCATCAGCTGCATCAGGCTGCTTGCCACGGCGAATGACGAAATGGCCAAAGCAATCCCCGTTGTTTTGCCAAGAACGATATTAATGACGGGCCCGATAAACAAAGCGACAAAACTGGATAATAGCAGGGGTTTATAAAAGCGAAACACGTCTCCCTTATGTTCAACAGGGTGATCCTGAAGCTTGGCTGGCATCTTGCGCTTGATACTGTTTCCTTCGAGAAAACTGACCAATGCCTCAATCATCATGCCGACAGCAAAGATGATAGCGCCTACACGTCCGCTGTCAATACGGTCTGTATATATGAAATACAGGGATAGGCCGTACATGCCGGCAAGGCGGAATATCATGCCGATGGTCAGCCATTTTGTCCGATTATTCGTTATAATGATACCTTGGTAAATGTTGCGAATGACCGAAAAAATACTGACGTACATCAGAATCTCGTAAACGTCGATCACTTTGGATAACAGATCGGGACTTACACCAAACAAATATTTGAAAACACCTGTACCAACTGGAGAGTAAACGATGAGAAAACCGATCAGAAGCACACAGGCCAGAAATATTTTGGTCACAAAGGTGAGGGCTTGAAAGGAAAGACGATCCCGGACCAGCGCCGAACAGGTCTGGCGCAAGAGGGTGGAGGGGCGTTCCGTGAGAGTCAGCAGGCTGCCAGCGATCGCGTAACTGGCAATTACCGTCTCCGGATGAGCGGAACGGGCGAGCGTGCTGTTAATGATAACGTGAGAAATGGTGACGAGAGAGGCGGAAATGCCAAGTGGCACAAAAAAAGAAAATAACCGTCTCCACGAAAGTGATTCACTTGACGACATGTCAACGACTCCTTTGATGGATGAAATATGCCTAGTATATCATAAAGCCGCAGCTGGGGATGCGATTTTTTGTGCGGATTATGAGGTAGATCATTTGTACAATTAGGGGGATCATATTATAATGAGATTGGTTAAAAATCGCTCTAATACGTATTCAACCAAGTGGAGGCACATTTATTTTGAGCCAATCAAATCGAAATCGTCATCAATATCCGCGAGGACCGCTGGCATTGATGAGAGGGGTGTACAAGTACACCATTCCGGAAACGCGAAAGGAACTGAATGGATGGCGTGCCCAGGCCGAGAAAATTCCGAATGAGGAATTACGCAATCAGGCACTTGCCAGTCTCCGGGACAAGCAATTTCACTGTGAAGGTGGAACCGTATATGCTTTACCTGATTTGCCGAACAGGCACATTCTGATTCCGCTGATCGTTTCATATCAGACTATTAGTGATTATTTGGACAATCTGTGTGATCGAAGTACATCGATGGACCCGAATGATTTTCGGCTTCTCCATCAATCTATGCTTGATGCGGTAGATCCCGAGGCAACGCCTGTCAATTATTATGCGCTCCGTGAGGAGCAAGATGACGGTGGATACCTGCGGAATCTGGTGACTACATGTCAGGAACTGACTCGTCAGCTGCCTGGCTATGCATCCGCCAAGCCTCAAATTCAGGATCTGGCAGGCCTATACACGGACCTGCAGGTATATAAGCACATCAAGCCGGAACTGAGGGAGACGGCATTGCTCGAATGGTGGTCGGAGCATCGTCATCGTACACCTCAGTTCCGCTGGAACGAATTTGCTGCCGCTACGGGCTCTACGCTGGGCGTATTCATGCTGTTTCTGGCTGCAAGTGACGGGCATCTGACGGAAGAAGAGGCGGCTTCAATCCATACAGCCTATTTTCCACATGTATGTGCATTGCACATTATGCTCGATTACTTAATTGATCAGGATGAGGATCGGATCGGGGGAGATCTCAACTTCTGCAATTATTATGAGAATGTAGAGACCATGCTGGACCGAATTGCTTTTATTGTGGAGATGGCCCGCAGTGATGTGCAGAAGATTCCGGGAAGTTCGTTCCACCGGATGATTATTGAAGGATTGCTTGCCATTTACCTGTCTGATCCCAAAGTCAGCGAACAGCAGGAAGTTCGCATCGTTTCCAAGCGTCTGATGAAAAATAGTCCAATGACAAGAGTATTTTTCTTTATCTTCAGCCGCTGGATTCGAAAGCATATGTAAGTCAGGTGTATTGTGGTGGGAGCCTGAAGTGAAACTAGAGGAGGAAGAAACATCATGACAGCAGTAAAGAAAATCGCAGTTTTAACGAGCGGTGGTGATTCGCAGGGGATGAACGCGGCTGTTCGTGCGGTTGTTCGCAGCGGACTTTTCCACGGTCTCGAAGTATACGGTATTCAACGTGGCTACCAGGGTCTTTTGAATAACGATATTTTCCCGATGGATCTACGAAGTGTAGGGGATATTATCCAACGCGGGGGAACCGTTCTGCAGTCTGCACGTTGCAAAGAGTTCTATACCGCTGAAGGTCAGCAAAAAGGTGCAGACATTCTGCGTGCACGCGGCATTGATGGTCTGGTTGTTATTGGTGGGGACGGTTCTTACAACGGCGCCAACAAACTGAGCAAACTGGGCATCAACACGATGGGCCTTCCAGGAACGATTGATAATGACGTTTCTTTCACCGATCACACCATCGGTTTCGATACGGCAGTAAGCGTAGTGGTAGATGCGGTTAACAAATTGCGTGATACCATGTCTTCACACGAACGTTCTTCCATTGTTGAAGTTATGGGCCGTCACTGCGGGGATATCGCATTGCATGCAGGGCTTGCATCGGGCGCGGAGACGATTCTTGTACCGGAAGTTCCGTTTGACATGGACGAAGTGGCAGACCGCATGAAAGCCAACTTTGCACATGGTAAACGTCACAGTATCATCATCGTTGCTGAAGGCGTGGGCAAAGGCGAGGATGTAGCAAAAGAACTGATGGAGCGTTGCCCTACGTATGAGCCGCGAGTAACTGTACTTGGTCACATTCAGCGGGGTGGAACACCAACTCCGTTTGACCGTAACCTCGCCAGCCGTCTGGGAGACTTCGCCGTTCGAAGTCTGATTGCGGGTGAGACGGACAAAGGTTGTGGTATTATCAAGGGTGAATTGACCCTGACTGATATCGATAAAGTGGTTAACACGAAAAAAGATTTTGATATGGAAACGTATGAGCTTGCACAACGTTTATCCCAATAGTATAAAATCGTAACCAAAAGAGCACAGTCCCTTCTTGCCAAGGGCTGTGCTCTTTGTTATTTTCATCGTTTATGTTCAGCCGGATGTACCGAGGCTTTCTGCTGTACAAGGAACAGTCTCCAGAGAAGAGCCGTTGCTCCAACAGCCAGACCGGTGATCAAGCCGACCCAGTACCCGAAGGCTCCAAGTGAAGTATACGTGGCCGTGATATAACCAACCGGCAACCCGATGATCCAATATGACACAAACGTGATGATCAGGGCTGGATTCACGTCCTTATAACCCCGAAGTGCACCCTGTGTCGGGGTAGCAATTGCATCAGAGATTTGGAAGAAGATGGCGTAAATCAGGAAATGCTGGGTCAATGCAATAACCTCGCGATCATTGGAATATACCCCCGCAATTTGTTCCCCGAATACCAGTAATACCACAGCGGTTAACAGAGACAGCCCGATGGCACTTCCGATGCCCAGGAGACTGTACTGCCTGGCATCTCTCACACGACCTGCACCGGCCTCATAGCCCACAAGGATCGTGAGGGCCATACATATACTCACAGGCAGCATATACAGCGTAGAGGCGAAATTCAGGGCCGCCTGGTGGGCTGCAATCGTAGTGGTGTCAAACCGGCTCATTAATAAGGTGACGGCTGCAAAGATGGAGGTTTCAAAAAAAGTAGCGAAACCAATGGGGACGCCGATCTTGAGCAGCTCTTTCCATTTGGTCAATGAAATTTTGGGCATTTGCCGAAAGATGCCATACTTGGCAAAGGGTTCAATCCGGTGTACGAAAAAGAGGCTGATGAGAAAAATAAGCCAATATGTACTTACTGTAGCGACACCTGCTCCGACACCTCCGAGTTGGGGGAAGCCCCAGCGTCCGAAGATGAGCAAATAGTTCAGGAAGATGTTTACTGGCAGCGAGACCAACGTGATCATCATGGTAATCCGCGTCTGTCCCAATGCATCCATAAAGCTGCGAAGCACCGTGTAGCCGAACAGGGGGATAACCCCAAAAGCCAGTGCACAAAGGAAGTAAAAAGCGACTTGGCCAACCCGTGGTTCCAGAGGCATTCCGTTCAGAATGGGTTTAAGCAGCAGAGCTCCTGCTGCTAGGACGACGATACCTACCGCAACACCGAGGTATAACGCCTGTATAACGCTGGTCCCAATCTTGTCGTTGCGCTTCGAACCAAGCAGATGGGAGACGACAGGGGTGATTCCGATCAGAATACCACTAAGACCCGTCTGCACCGGCATCCACAGACTTGTGCCGATGGCAACACCTGCGAGATCAGCAGGGGAGAATTTGCCTGACATATTGGTATCGAAAAAAGACATAGCAGAAAGCGCGATTTGTGTGGTGAAGATGGGCAGAAATATAATCAGGAATTGTTTTACTTTCTGAGAAAAGCTTGTGGTGGTCATGTTCACTGGCGGTGCCTCGCTATCTATAAGAGTTATCACTAAACTGTCATATACGGACAGCTTTTTATTGTAGTGGATTTTGCCCGATTTGAATAGGGAAGGATCATACAGTTCGGATGGTTAATCGGATGGTTAAATGGAGGCAATGAAGACAGTAGGCCATATTAAAAACCTCGCTCCGTCTCAGACGGAACGAGGTCGTGGGATGAAATAAGAAGAAGAGTGCATTATTTATAGTTTACATCTGGTGTATATCGGTTGGAGGCATTCCAGAGCAAATACTCATCCACATCCATGTCTTTCATTGCACGAATTTGGTCCTCCACCTGTTTTTTGCCGTATTTGATATAATGTCCGCTGCCCAGCCAACTGGCGGTAAAGTCCTGAATCCACGGGCGAATAACGGGTTTAAGTTCCTTGGTTGGGTCCAGTTTCTTGTGCGTGTCTTCCATCGAGCCTTTAATGGTGGTGTACGGGTCTTTATCTGGGTCTTTCACACCATACCATCCGGTCGAGTAATGACTTGGATAAACCATTGGCGAGATGACATCCACGTTTTCGGATATTTTAACAAAATCCTGTCCAATGCCTTCTGCTGCGGGCACAGAGGCTGCATAACCGAAAATATCCACGGAGACCCGAACACCAAGCGGAGCAAGTTCCTTGCGTGCATACTGTACGAATTCAGCTACGATATCCACCCGGGACTTGTCAGATCTGGTGTACTTCAGCGCGTCTGCTCGTGTTTCAAATCCTTCCGGAAAACGAACATAGTCGAACTGAATTTCCTTAAATCCCAGCTTTGCAGCTTCCTTGGCAATCTCGATATTGTAATCCCAGACTTCCTTGCTGTATGGATTAACGAAGCTGTCTCCCTTGCCGTTGGCCCATATGGAACCGTCCTTATTGCGGAAAGAGAGCTCCGGATTTTTCTTGGCCAGAATCGTATCCTTGAAGACGACAACACGGGCGATGGGGTAAACCTCATGTTTTTGCAGACGCTTCATCAACGCATCAATATCGCGAATAAAGGGTTGGGATTTGCCCATATGCTGCAGTGTTTTGTTTTCAGTGGGATAGGTTATGTATCCGAGATCGTCCTTAATATCAACGACCATGGAATTGAGTTCGGTATCATCCAATAGATCAAGCAATTGTGTCATGCGGGCACCACCCGCGCTGTAGGCCGTTACATAAATGCCTTTGACAACAGGTGCGTCGGGTTGTGGGTCGATTTTGGCAGGCGGGTTATCTGCATCGATAACGACCTGATCTTTTTGAGATTGAATGATGGCGGTGCTGAAACTGTTTGTTATTGATTGAAAGGGTTGAGTCCCCTGATCGGCTGTGACGGGTACAGCACCAAAGCTTCCCCAGGCCATAGCCAGTAAAGCCCATAACATGTTCATTCATTTTCACTCCCTTATGTGCATTCCATGTTTGAATTATACAATAAAGCCTCTGGGCTTTTAACCATATTAATCAAGTAATGAAACACACATGGAAAAAATGAAAACCGCTTCCTGATGAGGATAACCTCCCAAGAAGCGGCGTGACCAATCTGAAAAAAATTATTGAATGTAAATCTCATTTTGATGCTCACAAATACTGTACTGAATGATTTCCATTGCGTCTCCCTGTTCCAGGATGCCCAGCCCATCCCGGAGAACGATCAGTGAGTCGAGCTCATTCGGTTTTAAGAAAGGGAGCATTTCCGGGCACCATCTGTTGACGATTTCAAACAGTTTTACCGTTTCCATATCCACAATAATCACCCTTTCCTACTCGAATTCCAAAATGGTAAGTCATTCGGCGCGAATCGGAAAAGCACATGGTTCTGTGAAATTGAAGGGCACATCCTGCTATACAACATATTTAGGAGCCGTACACCGTTATTATACCACAATGTTTTGAATTGTTAACCGTACATCTGCCTCAACTTCTCCGGAAAGAACCCATAACACCAACCGTTTCCACAATGTTAACAAAGGCGTTCGGATCGGTTTCCTTAATAATTCGTTTGATTTCAACGAGTTCGTAGCGAGTAGTCACTGTCATTAACATGTCCTTTTCGATGTCGGTGTATGCCCCTTGGGTTTTGATTTTGGTGACCCCGCGAGGACGACTAAGCAATTTTTTCAACATCGCTTCCGTTTCATTTGTAATAATGTACAGTGTTACTTTGACATGGCTGATGTGGATCAGATCCAGTACTTTGCCGGTGATGTAGATCGAGACCATGGAAGCAAGCGCTATGTTCCAGTTGTTATTCAGATAACCTGCCAGCATAATAATCGCACCGTTCATGCCAGCCATCACCGTACCGATCGGAAAGTCGCGATTACGGGTGAAAATGGAACCGACAATGTCGAGTCCACCCGTCGAGCCCCCGACTCTGAAAGAAACTCCAGTGCCAAGCCCCACAAGTACGCCGCCAAATACACAGCTCAAAAGAGGATCGGTTGCCACAACAAAAACCGGCAGAAGCGCGATCAACCAGGAGGTGGCTGCTACCGAAACGATACTTAATATAATGAAGCGACGTCCAAGAATAAACCAACCTGCAATCAGCAGGGGAATGTTAAGAACAAAATACATTATACTAAGATTCAATTTGGTGAAGTAACCCAAAAGCATGGAAATACCAGATACCCCGCCGCTAAGAAGCTGATGGGGAACCAAAAACCAGTTGAAGCCGCAGGCAATAGCTGCAGCACCCAATACGATCACTAAAAAGTGCCAAATCATTTTGGGCAATTTAATCACCTCATTTATATTTAAAACCAGATTGCTGGTAATCTTGATTTGTTTTGTGATATAATGATTTGTGGATATTCTTGAGTAGGAAACTTTTTCCAAATGGAACGATAAAATTTGAAATGTTTCAAACGCATGTATGTAGTTTTAGTCTTATGTTGGGGACCCATTCACGAATTATGACGGTTTATGAAAATAATTCGACCTGATGGGATAACCTATAAATATTAACGCTACTTAAGAATACAGACAACAAAGTGGATTGTCCACCATGTCCACCATATAGAAGGAGTATGAATAATTTTGACAAATTTAAATTTCACAGACTTCAATCTTGAACCACTGGTGCTGCAAGCCATCACCGAACTTGGTTTTGAAGAGGCAACTCCGATTCAATCCAAATCAATCCCTCTTGCTCTTGAAGGCAGAGACTTGATCGGTCAAGCTCAAACAGGTACTGGTAAAACTGCTGCATTTGGTATTCCATTGATCAGCAAAATCTCCAAAAGCGATGAAAAAATCCGCGCCCTCATTATGGCACCTACGCGTGAACTAGCGATCCAAGTTGCCGAAGAAATCGAAAAACTTACCCGCTTCAAAGGTTTGCGCTCCCTGCCAATTTACGGAGGACAAGATATCGTTCGCCAAATCCGTGCCCTGAAAAGAAAACCACAGATCATCATTGGTACACCAGGACGTCTCCTGGACCATATCAACCGTAAAACAATCAAACTTGATGATGTACAAACTGTTGTATTGGATGAAGCAGATGAAATGCTCGACATGGGTTTCATGGAGGATATTCAGTCTATCCTGAAACAAGTTCCGGACGAGCGTCAAACGATGCTGTTCTCAGCAACAATGCCTCCTAACATTCAAAAATTGGCTCAACAATTCTTGAACAACCCTGAGCACGTATCCGTAATCCCTAAACAAGTTAGTGCACCTTTGATTGACCAAGCTTATATCGAAGTGCCTGAGCGTCAAAAATTCGAAGCACTCAGCCGTTTGCTGGATATGGAATCCCCTGAACTGGCGATTGTATTCGGACGTACCAAACGTCGTGTTGACGAGTTGGCTGAAGCGCTGCAAAAACGTGGATACTCCGCTGACGGACTTCATGGTGACTTGTCCCAAAACCAACGTGACACTGTAATGCGTAAGTTCCGTGATGGCAGTATTGATGTGCTCGTTGCTACAGACGTAGCTGCACGTGGTCTCGACGTATCCGGCGTAACTCATGTTGTGAACTTTGACCTTCCACAAGATCCGGAGAGCTATGTTCACCGTATCGGTCGTACAGGTCGTGCGGGTAAAGAGGGTGCTGCATGGTCTTTCGTTACACCGCGTGAGATCGACCACCTGCACTTTATCGAGCGTGTAACGCGTCACCGTATTCCACGTAAACCACTGCCAACAATGGCAGAAGCAGTTGAAGGCAAACAACGTTTGACAGCTGAGCGTCTGCTCGAAATCGTACAATCTGGCGAACTGAATGAATACAAAGGTATCGCGATTCAGATGCTTGAACAATATGATTCTGTTCAACTCTTGTCGGCTGCGCTGAAGCTCCTGACAGGTGACAAAAAAGATGCTCAAGTTGATCTGACTCCTGAAGATCCGATTCGTGCGAAGCGTCGTAAACCGGATGTTCGCTCTGGCGGACGTAAACCATCGGGTTACAGCGGAAACCGCAGCAGCGGTAGCGGCGGCGGTGGTTATAACCGTGATCGCAACAGCAGTGGCGGCGGACGTGGCGGCTACAACCGTGATCGTAACAGCAGCGGCAGTGGAAGTGGAAGCAGAGAAGGTGGTTACAACCGTGACCGCAAACCGCGTCCAAGTAACAATGAAGGACGTCGTCCTGCCAAAGATTCTTCTTTCGAATAATATACAAGGTTGAATTGGGAAAAATGGGGCGGGTGACCGCTCCATTTTTTTATATGCAATTAGCGCATGGAAGGATCGAGTTTGATCTCTTTTCGGGAAGGGCTGGCTTTTCCTATCTATAATAAGGTATATTAATATTATTAGACTTCAGGTTAGACGCAAGGCTGCGGAGGAGGAGAAATGTTTGGAATTTAAAGGAGCTATGGGTGGGATCTACCGGCTTACAGAGTGGATTACGAGACTGGCCGCAACCAATTTGTTGTGGGCTATTTGTTCGTCTCCGTTCTTGTTTTTCTTGATTATGAAGCTGCTCGTGATGCAGCAGAACCTCGCCAATGAATCACTGCAAATGAACTGGGCTATAGCCATTGTGGCACCGCTTACACTATTCCCGGCCACATCGGCCTTATTTACGGTTGTGCGTAAATGGAATATGGGGGATACGGACGTACCAATCTTCCGTACTTTTTTTGTAGGGTACAAAGAGAATTACAAACAAAGTTTAATTGGGGGCATTTTCTACACCCTGCTGTTCGCCATCATGTATCTGGATTATACCGTCTATATGACACAATTCCGTAATATGCAGCTGGTTGGAATTATTATGCTGGTTCTGCTGCTGCTGCTGTTTGTTTCACTCTTTAATTTTTTCTCAATGGTTGTGCATTATCATATGTCCATCGGAATGATTATCAAAAATGCGGTTCTGTTGACGCTGATCAGACCATTCCGTGTGTTTTCCACATTGCTGGGAAGCGGGCTTTTGTTCTACATTGGTTTTCGTTATCCGGTCTTGTTCGTTTTCTTCATTATTAGTATCATAGCCTGGTTTGCTTTCTTCAACTTCTATGCAACGTTTAACAAGATGCAGGAGCAGATGGAGAAGATGCAACTGAAGAAGGAAGAAGAGGAAGCTGCAAAAGCTGCTGAACAGGCGGATGGCTCTGTCGAGACGATTGAAACGGTTGAATCAGCTGAACCGAGATCTTCTGACGAAAAACACGATAATCTTCACAAATAAAACATGAGCTGGCACCATTTACTTTTTACACAGTTAGGGATATAATAATTGTACATCCTGCGATGTACGTTTCGGTTATTCGTTGTTTTGAACCAATGATGATGTCTTCGGGAGATCAATACAGAATGTTGCTGAAACGCCCTGTCTATATGACATGGGGACTTCAAAAAACATTTTTGCGGCCACCCACCTGCTAAGCAGGTTCATAAGACAATGTAGCCGGACGGCATAGGCGGGTTCCTATTTATCATGTACAGCACCCTGACTCTTTCCTCTTATCCAGGAATGTCGGGGTGCTTTTTTGTTGGATTTGGTGTCGAGTTTGCCTGTATTTTTGTTAAAAGTGCTGCATACCCTTTTGTTACTACAAGAACAATGTTACACTAGATTACATAAATGGAACGGTTACATTCAAAAGGAGGAAGGGTCTTGACCTTAAAGAGAACGCTCGTCGGTATCATCCGCAGCATGGAGGGAACCAGCGATCGAGCCAAGGATCCCAAATTAAAAACGCGGTATTATAACTTATCCAAAGACAGAGCCTGGGAAGAAGTGTCTTCGACACTCAAAAAAATTCCGGGTTATAAAGTGTTGCATGAAGTGCCTTCTGTGGGAGAAGTTATACTGGAGAAGCGGACTACCTTTGGACGGACGATGGATATTACGGTTTCTATTATATCGGTTAGTCCTGTGCGTAGTGCGGTCGATATGTATTCGGCTTCACGTGGTTCACTCGGAGACCTGGGTTCCAATTATCGAACCATCATGAATTTGTTCTCCGTACTGGATAAGAAGCTGAGTAAGTATAAGTCCAATGATTGAAATAGATGGCTGAATAACAAAAAGCGAGAGAAGGTGAGCCTTCCTCGCTTTTGTTCTGAACGTAGGTTACCTTCTACAGCAAAGCTTTGACAGCAGCAATAGCTTGCTCGAAGTTAGGGGAGTCTGTCATTTCAGGCAGATATTCCACATATGTAATTCGGTCTTCGGTATCAAGCACAAAGATGGATCGCATGTCCAATTGGAATTCTTTAATCAGAACACCATAGTCTTCACCGAATGAACGTGTTTTGTAATCGGAAAGGGTCACCACGCGATCAACTCCAGCTGCTCCGCACCAACGTGCTTGTGCAAATGGAAGGTCAACGCTGACTGTCAATACGACAACATTGTCTCCAAGGTCGCCAGCTTCAACATTGAAACGGCGGGTTTGGGCATCGCATACGCCGGTGTCCAATGAAGGAACGACGCTGATTAATTTGATTTTACCTGCGTAGTCTTTCAAGGATGCATCTTCAACCAGATTTTTACTCAATGTAAAATCGGGGGCTTGATCGCCCACTTTCAACTCGGGTCCGATCAATGTAATAGGGTTGCCTTTAAATGTGGCTGCTCCTGTACGTTCTTGTGCCATAATAATGTTCCTCCTTATAAGTTGGTGATCCGTGCCAAAATCCATTATAATCTTTTATGAAAGGCATTGTCCAATTCGGGCGAAGGACCATTAGCGTGGATCAGGCTTGCGGCTGATCTGAACAGGGTGGAGTGAAAGCAGAAACGTATGATATTTATAAGGTATGAGAACTGGAAAAGTTATTTGAAATTTTTCCCTTTGACGTCGATTTTTTTAATAGCCAATGTTGTTATGTTTATCGTGTTAAGTTTTAACGGCGGTTCGACAAACAGTAGGACGCTGCTTGAATTCGGAGCGCTTACGAATTACGAGTTATTCGCAGAACAATGGTGGCGTTACATCACGTCCATGTTTCTGCACGCAGGCTTCAGTCATTTGTTATTTAACAGCTTTGCACTTATCGTGTTTGCGCCCCCAATGGAACGGCTGCTTGGAACACTGAGATATGGAGTGCTTTACTTGGGTGGAGGCATTCTGGGTAACATTTTGGCTGTTGCTTGGTATAACTCGGTTGGAGCGACTACCATTTCCGTTGGTGCTTCAGGGGCGATTTATGCGATATATGGCGCATTTCTCTATGTGGCCTTGTTCCAGCGGACGATGATGGATGAAGCATCGCGTAAAACATTGTACACGTTGCTCGTATTCGGGATTATTTTTTCGTTCGCCATGTCGGGTATTAACTGGATGGCTCATTTGGGCGGATTGTTAGGTGGTTTCTTCATTTATGGACTTCTCATCCGGTTATGGAAACCTCGAAGCTTTAAGCGGTAGCGGAATGATCTGAAGACGGAATATGCAGCAATCAAGGATAAGTAGGGTATAGCAGATTGGAGAGATCAGGGGCAGTGGAATTAAGACAGTTGCATTACTTTTTGAAAGTGGCACAGAAGGAGCATGTTACGCAGGCGGCGGAGGAATTGCATGTTGCGCAGTCTGCCGTGAGTCGTCAGATTCATCAGCTGGAGGAAGAACTGGGAGTGGACCTCTTTATGCAAAAGGGGAGAAATCTGCAGTTGACCGCAGTGGGGCAGCTCTTTTGTAAACGAATTGAAGGTATATTGAAAGATCTGGACAAGGCGGTTGGGGAAGTTCATGAGTTCCTCGATCCGGAACATGGTGAAATCCGTATCGGTTTTCCTCACAGTCTCGGTATTCACTTGATTCCTTCGGTTGTAGCAGCGTTCCGTCAGCGTTATCCTAACGTGAAATTCAGATTCAAGCAAGGCATGTACCCGACGCTCATTCGTGATGTGTTATCGGCTGAAGTGGACTTGGCATTTATATCTCCGTTTCCGGAAAAGCACGATCAGGTGGATGGTGACATTGTGCTAACGGAAGAACTGCACGCCATCCTTCCGCCGAATCATCCATTGGCCGATGAAGAGAGCATTGCCTTAGAACAACTTAAAGATGATAAATTTGTGTTATTCAGTAAAGGATATTCTCTGCGTCCGATTGTTTGGCATGCGTGTCTTGAAGCTGGATTTACACCTAAAATTGCTTTTGAGGGTGAAGAGACGGATACTATTCGAGGATTGGTTGCGGCTGGCATGGGTGTGAGTTTATTGCCGGAAATGGCGCTTTTCCAGACGAATCCGCTGCAACCGGCGCATGTGGCCATTTCTCATCCAAAAGTGACGCGTACAATTGGATTAATCCACCGTGCGGATGACAAACTACCACTTGTAGCACAATCATTTCGCTCATTCTTGCTTAACTATTTCGGTTTACAGCAAAACAATACCCCATCCGAGTAACGGTGGGGTATTGTTTTTGTTTGTTTTCAATTAGTCACGACTATTGAAAATTCCGATGTAACGAATCAGTTCCAGTAGCGAAATTAACGCTGCAGCAACATAGGTCAATGCCGCGGCATTCAGTACTTTGGCGACGCCTCTTTCTTCTTCATTACGGATATAACCTTCCGATACCATAATCTCTCTTGCCCGGTTACTTGCATTGAACTCGACCGGCAGCGTAATGAGTTGGAATGCAACAGTTACGGAGAAGAAGATGATACCAATACCGACCAGGTTCATTGCATTAAAGATAAATCCGGCAATGAGCAAGAAAGGAGCTAGCCCGGATGCGAAGTTAACAATCGGGAAAATCCGGTGACGCAGTGCCAACATCGGATAGCTTTCTTTGTGCTGAATGGCATGGCCGACTTCGTGACACGCAACTGAGACGGCCGAGATTGAGTTTTCATAATATACAGGCTCAGATAACCTCACGACTCGATTAATCGGGTCATAATGATCGGAGAGAGCTCCGCGCACGGGTTCAATGGGAACATCATGGAGGCCGTTGGAGTCGAGCATGTGACGTGCGGCATCGTACCCCGTCATTCCATTCAGGTTTTTGACATCAGACCAACGGTTGAATGTACTTTTAACGCGAAATTGCGCCCATAAAGAGAGCAAAAAGGCGATAATGATCAAAACGAACATACCGTTATTAAAACTCATATTCATACCTCCGCTTTCTGATAATAGCTACATCATGGTGTTCTCAAGCAAGATTTTCAGTGCTTCCATCGTACCGGCGCTCTTGGTAAGGAGTCCTGCCATCATTTTACGTGCTTGTACAGGTTTCATCTCGCCAAGCAGCGGTTTGAGTTCATTCACTTCACGCTCAAGCTGTTGTACATGAAGCTCCAATGTTGTCAACTTGCTGGCAACCTGTTCTTCTGTACTCACCAGACTCCACTTCTCAAGAGAATGTTTAATCTCGTCGAGACTATATTTCTCTTGTTTCATCTGTACAATACGTTCAAGCCTGGTTAAAGTTTCATTACTATAGAGACGATAGTTTTTTTGTGTACGCTCTTCAGGGGCAATCAGTCCGAGCTTCGTATAATAATCAATCGTTCGCTCGCTCACACCTGCGGTTTTGGCAAGTTCGCCAATCCGAAATAATTTCATATCCCCAATGATATTCACCTCGCTTGCAAGTTCAAATGTAGGGAATTGTAGATTCCAATTGCGGCTTTGCATAACCCGCCCCATTTTTTTCTTACTAATAGTTATGATACATGATTTCTAACCGTACAGTCAAACGTTATGCTTTGGCAAGTTGTATACAGCATTTCTATATCTATGTACTCATTCCATATGATTATGTACTTAAGTGCAAGAAAAAGACGTAAGACTTTATTCCCAGAAATAATTTTCAGTTTTGATGAAAATACTCTTGTCAACTTTCCTGTCTTCTGCTTATAATGGCATTAAGAGTTTCACGATATGTGAAGAAACTTAACATAAGAGGGAGTGGGGTATATGAGAAAGAAATGGATGGTGTCGGTGTTAATAATGCTTACGTTACTGGCTTTCCCAGTCAGCGCATTTGCAGCTGCGGAGGGGCCGACTAACATCGAACTCCAAAGCGGTCTGAACTCAGCCTTTACGTTTCTGGCTGTAGTGCTGGTTTTCCTGATGCAAGGGGGATTTGCTTTACTCGAAGCTGGCTCAACACGTATGAAAAATGCAGGACATATTGCGGGTAAAACGATTCTGACATTGGGGATTTCCGTTATTGCCTTCTGGGCTTTGGGCTTCGGTCTTGGCTTCGGTAATGGTAACAGTTTCTTCGGAACAACCGGATTCTTCCTGAGTGGTGACGGAATGGCTGCTTCCTTCGAATCATTGGCCTTCTCGGATGTCCCACTCACGATCAAATTTGTATTCCATCTCGCCTTTGCAGCGGTATCACTGGCTATTGCCTGCGGTGGTATGGCAGAACGTGCAAAGATGAGTGTATATATTGTGTTCGGTACACTTTATACCATTATCATGTATCCGGTTGTCGCTCACTGGGTATGGGGCGGCGGCTGGTTGGCAGAACTCGGCATGCAAGACTTTGCAGGTTCAACGGTTGTCCACTTGACAGGTGCAACTGCAGCGTTGGTAGCTACCATTCTGTTGAAACCGCGTATCGGTAAATATAACAAGGATGGTAAACCTAACATCATTCCAGGTCACAACCAAGTGTATTCCGTACTCGGTGTAATCATCCTCTGGATCGGTTGGTTCGGCTTCAACCCAGGTAGTACATTGTCTGCCATGGGAGATGGATTCTTCGGTTATGTTGCATTGACTACAAATGTGGCTGCAGCTGCTGGTGGTGTTGCGGCGCTGTTGATTTCATGGGCTGTATTGGGTAAATCCGATATCCCTAGCATGCTGAATGGTGTGCTTGCGGCACTCGTTGCCATTACAGGTGCTTGTGCTTTCGTTGAACCATGGGCAGCTCTGGTCATTGGTGCTCTGGCAGGTGTAATCACATTCTTCACAGCTCAATTCTTTGAGCGTAAAGGAATTGACGATCCAATCTATGCTTTCTCTGTACACGGTATTGCAGGTATGTGGGGAGCGATCTCCACAGGTTTGTTCGCAACACCGGAACTTGCTGAGAATGCAGGTGTAGGTCAAGCGGGTCTGTTCTACGGTGGCGGTTTCCACCAACTGGGCGTTCAGCTTCTGGGTCTGGCAGGCGCATTTGCCTTCGTACTGGTTATGTCCTTCATTATTCTCGGTGGTATGAAAGCTATCATGGGAATCCGTGTAACGGAAGAAGAAGAAACGATGGGTCTGGATTTAAGTGAGCATGGTACTTACGGGTACCCCGAACAAATGAAAAATGGTGAAACTAAATCCAATGGCGGTACGTTCAGCTCCTAAGAGGAATGATTGCTGAATCATGCTTCAAGGAGGCTGGACATGATGGAACCCATCCCATATATAAATCAATCCTGGTCCTATCAGGGAATAGATGGTGCGGCATCTACTCAAGAACTGCGCCAGGCACGTGTAAACTTGCAGAATGAGCTCCAGGAATTGTTGTCCGCTTCCTTGTCGCCAATGGAATGGTACCAGACGGTAAATGAATTGCATGACCGGATTGCCCGGCGAGCAGTAGAGTTATGCATCCAGGGGATGGTAGAGGAAGGCTTAGGCCGACCTCCCGTCCCCTATGCCTTTATCGTTTTTGGCAGTTCCGGCAGGGAAGAAGCGACATTATGGAGCGATCAGGACAATGGCATGATTATTAGTGATCTCCCACATGAGGGGAAAGAACTATATTTTGCCGAACTCGGACTTCGAATGACCGATATGCTTGAGGAACTTGGTTATGCCAAATGTGAGGGCAAAGTGATGTGTTCTGAGTCACTGTGGAGGAAAACGCTGCAAGCATGGAAACAACAACTGAAAGAGTGGGGATCGGACCTGTCATGGGAGCCGGTTCGAAACCTAATTATTGCTTCTGATATGCGTTTTGTTGCAGGAGAAGAAGATTTGGCGCGCCAATGGATTACAGCTTTTTATGAAGGATTCAGGTCCGTTCCTGAGCTTTCGGATGCGGTGCTGCGCAATACCGTTAAACATAAGGCAACGCTGAACATCCTTGGAAGAGTAGTGACGGAGCGATTCGGTGAGCATGCAGGCGGATTTGATGTCAAATATGGTTTGTATATCCCGCTGGTAAACAGTGCGCGTTTTCTGGCTTTGCAGCATGGGATCAAAGAAACTTCTACAATTAAACGAATTCAAAGGTTGGTTTCACTTGAAGCGGTGCCGTTGACTTTGTTGGATGCCGCACAACGTGCATTTATGACAGCTTTGAAGCTGCGACGCAGTACACCGATTGTCATCAAGCAAGAGTTGCAGCATAGCGGTGGTTTCCTGAATGAAAAACAATTGAAGGAAAAACAGATGCTTTATGAACTACGAGATACGTTAGGGCTGGTGCGGCGAGTGCATCGTGCGCTGCAACGACAACTTCGTTTTGCAGAAAGGAGACGTCCATGAGAGAGCCGGCAAGGGGCAATACAGGATTCTGGAATTCGCTGCGCCAGGGAGGGGTTCCTTCCGCCATCGCATCCATAATGGGAGCCCCTACGGCGCAACATATGGCGTTTATCCGTTCGATGATGAGAGAACAGCGCAGACCCGAGGTGCTGCACACACCCTTGAATGAATTGAATGCTGTCGTATTTGATTTGGAAACGACGGGTTTCTCTCCCCAACATGGGGATGAGATCCTTTCCTTTGGAGCGGTGCGGATCAGTGGCGGTGTAGTGCTGGAGAAAGAGCAATTCTATACGTTGGTTCAGTCCAAGGTTGCCGTTCCGGAGCACATTACCGAATTAACGGGAATTACACAGCAAATGACACTGGACGCGCCGTCGTTACTGGAAGGTTTGCATGATTTCATGTCTTTTGTAGGCGGGAGTGTTCTGGTGGCTCATGCGAGTGCCCATGACCGGGCCTTTCTGAATGCGGCTTTATGGCGGACGTCCAAAGTGAGGCTTACGCACCGGCTCATCGATACGATGATGCTGGCACGTTGGCTCGAACCGAGCAGACCGGGTTATGGGCTGGATGAGCTGCTGGAATCCAGAGGCATTCCAATCTATGGACGGCACCACGCCTTGGAAGATGCCAAGATGACGGCACAGTTATGGTCTTGTTATCTGGAGGACATGACTCGTAAAAATGTGAATACATTGGGGGATTTGTATACCCAGTTAAGTCACGCGTAGCTGAACGGGATGTAGGCTGTATGCTGCGTTCGGTTCCGGTTCACTGGATCGCTCGTTACCTGTGTGGATCTGATAACCGTTCAGCATCATCTGTGGTTGTGTTTCAGGTGTAAGCTCAGGTGAACCTATAAGATAAGCCTGAAGTAAACCGGCGAACATCGGAAGATTACGCAGATCTTCGGTGGAGGGTACAGGAGCGGTACGAGGGTGGGAATGAAAGAGTCCGATGAGCTGCGGCTCATTGAATACACACCGAATCCATTCTGCATCATCCAGTAAGAAATGGTGCAGCGGGTCAGGCGCTACGTTACGAATGGGCTGAAACCGACTGATTCGTATGCCGCCCGCTGCGGCTTCACCCAGCACAACCCCGCAGGCTTCCATTGGCAGCGAAAGGAACATGTACTTTGATATCTCCTGCTCTACGGAGGAGGGGATGTAGAAGGTGTTTTGCTGCCCGTGAAGTGCTGCCATTTGTATTCACCCCTCTCTCTTTGGCTCCTGCTTCGGCAGGAGTCCTTTTTTGATAATATCAGATAGTATAAACTTCGGAACTACATTATGTTCTTGATATAGGAAATAAAGCTTCCTTTATATGCGCCGTGCTTCGTTGAAGTGCGGCGATCGCAATTTTCCTATTTTATGTTATTCCAGATTGTAAAATTTTAAAGGAAAAGGGTACAATATAAAAGAGGGATTGAAACATTTCGCATGTCGAGCGTGAATCTTGATATGCTGATCATACAAAAGGGTGGCTGGTCATGAAACGAAATATATACATACTGCTCGGTGTGATATTGCTCGTCGGCATTGCATTGGCTCAAAATGCAGGCAACGGCATCGCAGCCGTGTTTAAGCAAGAGGAACCGATGCCCACGGAGATCGGGCCCAAAGCCGGATTGCTGGCACCGGCATTTTCATTGCAGGCTATGGATGGCAAAACCTATACGGCAGGTGGGACCAAAGAAAAGGCCACATTCGTCAGTTTTTGGGCTTCCTGGTGTGAACCGTGCAAGCAGGAAGCGCCTGCGCTCAACACATTGGCAGCTAAGTATAAGGATAAAATGGATCTGTACGGTGTAAATGTAACGACATACGATAAAATCAGGGATGCCAAAGCTTTTGTTGATGAATACAAACTGACGTTCCCTATTTTATTGGATGAGGACGGAACAGAATATGCCAAGTATAATGGTATCGCTTTTCCGACCAATGTCTTGATTGATTCCAGAGGTGTTGTTCAGGAAATCATTCTTGGGATTTTACCTGAGAAAGAGTTGGAACGCAAAATCAAGGATTTAATTGCGGATTAACCAAGCAAGAAGCAGAAGGGCCTGTCTGCCAAATGAATTTTGGAGACAGGCCCTCTTTTATTTTCCGGGAAATATGCATTAATGGTTGCTTAGTCCGTGAGCAGGAACATGGACTACATCAGGCTCGTCCTGCAATTTTTCCTGAAGAAGGGCATAACGGAAACTGTGTACGAGGGCTTCCCAGCTCGCTTCAATCACGTTCTCGGACACGCCGACTGTATTCCACGTATTCTCCGTATTTTTGGACTCGATTAATACACGCACCTTCGCGGCAGTAGCATCCTTTTCATCTAATACACGTACTTTGTAGTCAGAGAGGTGCATATTGGCAAGTGAAGGGAAGTATTGCACAAGCGCTTTACGAAGCGCATTATCCAAAGCGTTGACCGGACCATTGCCTTCAGCTGCGGTATACGCACTTGTTCCACCTACATTAAGTTTTACAAAAGCTTCCGAAACAACAGACTTGCCGGCCGCTTTTTCAACAAGCATTTTGAACGATTCAAAGGTAAACAGTTCTTTCATATCCCCGTTTGCTTCACGAATTAACAATTCAAGAGAGGCATCGGCTCCTTCGAATTGATAGCCCTGATGTTCCAGATCTTTGATTTTCTCGATAATCTGACGTGAGTTAGGACTGCTCGGATCGAATTCGAGACCGAGTTCTTGTGCTTTGGACACAATGTTGCTTTGTCCTGCCAGTTCGGAAACGAGAACGCGCTGCTTGTTACCGACGAGCTCCGGTACGATATGTTCGTAAGTTCGGGAATCGCGCAAAATGGCAGAGACGTGTATGCCGCCTTTATGGGCGAAAGCTGCATTCCCGACATAAGGCTGGTTGATTGGCATATTCACGTTAGCAATCTCGCTGACATAACGGGCAACATTGGTGAGCTGTCTCATCGACTCTTCAGACACGCATTCATACCCGAGCTTCAGCTGCAAATTAGGGATAATGGAAGCCAGATTGGCGTTGCCGCATCTTTCTCCATAACCGTTCATTGTACCTTGAACCTGTCGGGCCCCGGCTTGTACTGCGCTTAAAGTATTAGCGACAGCAAGTTCACAGTCATTATGTGTATGAATACCTAATTGGGCCTGTGGGAGGCGCTTCACGAGCGTGGATACGATCTCATACACTTCATGTGGCATGGTTCCGCCGTTCGTATCACACATCACAAGCCAGTCCGCTCCGGCTTCATGAGCTTTGATTAATACAGCTTGTGCATATTCCGGGTTGTTCTTGAATCCGTCGAAGAAATGCTCAGCATCAAAAATGACTTCCATGCCGTTTTGTTTGAGATAGGCTATGGAGTCATAGATCATGGACAGGTTTTCTTCCAAAGTCGTTTGCAAAGCGGTGTGCACATGGAAATCCCATGATTTCCCCACGAGTGTCGCTGCCTGAGCACCGGATTCAATCATGCGCTTCAAATTGGCGTCTTCGCTCGCGATGCTGCCTTTGCGGCGAGTGCTGCCAAAAGCGACAATTTTGGCGTTCAGGTTTAATTCCTGGACTCTTTTGAAAAACTCAATGTCCTTGGTATTACTGCCTGGAATTCCGCCTTCAATATAATGAGCACCCAGGTCATCGAGCTTCTTGGCAATTTTGAGCTTGTCATCTGCCGATAAGCTGACTCCCTCCCCTTGTGTGCCGTCACGTAAAGTTGTATCGAAGATGGAGATGGCCTTTGACATGAAGATCCTCCTTTAAGATGAAGCGCTTTTTTGAAAGTTTAATGGTTTGTTTGGGAAATGCAAGAATTATAATAGTCATAAATCCTTCGATTCTGCAACGCTACACTGTGTTAAATTCAAAGTATAGATTTGTCCTTAAATCGTGAATTTGTATAATGAATTATTATAACACCATTATAGCCAAATGCTACACCGAATTCACTGTTTCGTGTAACAAATGATGGATCAGGCAGTGGAGAGCGCTGTGAACCGGCGTCTTGTAATATGTTATGCTTCATTTAATTGCATATATTCCAGGCATGAATAGGAGATCATCATATAGCTTTAGCGAAGGAGGCCAGAGGATGCATTTTGTGTGGGGAAATACAATTATTTCAATCCTTATCATCGCTATTATCGTCATTGCCGTGTGGGGTGTCATTCGATCGATCGTTAAATCTCTCCGAAAATAAGGTAGGCATCAATGATTTTTACATAAGGGATTTTGATATAATAGAGTAGAGAGTGCATTTAACGGAATTGTGTATACGAAAGGGCGGTGGTGGATCATGTCCTCAGACCAAACACATAACAACATAAATGTAGATCGATATTATCCTGCCGCCGGACGGGTGATTTTGCATGTCGATATGAATGCTTTTTATTGCTCTGTACATGAAGCCGAGGAACCGGAATTATATAGAGGAAAAGCGACGGCCGTTGCTGGCAGCAGTGAAGTGCGCAAAGGTGTCATTGTAACGTGTTCGTACACGGCTCGAAGCCGAGGCATCTCGACAGGGATGGTTGTTCATCAAGCGTTGAAGAAGTGCCCTGACTTAATTGTCATTCGTCCGGATTTTCATTTATATCGAACGTATTCGAGAGAATTCATGAAAATCGCTTATAGTTATACTCCGCTGCTTGAAGCGACCTCCATTGATGAGTGTTACCTCGATATTACAGGCTCCAGACAGTTCGGTACACCGCTGGAAATTGCAGAAAGTATACAGACCAGAATCCGGGACGAACTGGGGTTGCCTTGTTCCATCGGAATTGCGCCCAACAAGCTGCTGGCCAAGATGGCCTCTGATTTGAAGAAACCGAACGGCATTTCGATTTTGCGGATGAGGGATGTCCCCGAGATTTTGTGGCATAGACCTTGTAATGAGATGTTCGGAATCGGTAAGAAAACAGCCGAAAAGCTGAAGAAGCTGGGGATTGAAACGATCGGGCAATTGGCCAAATCAGACGAGCGGATGTTAACGGATGTTTTTGGAATTAATGGCACCTGGCTGAAAAACTCCGCCAACGGCATAAATCATTCACCTGTTCAGGCGGAGCGTGAAGCGAACAAATCGATTGGACATACAACGACATTGCCTGCGGACATATCTGAGTTGCACGATGTACACCGGGTCTTACTGAATATAAGTGACCAGGTTGCCAGACGGTTGCGCAAGCACGAAATGCTCGCTCAGGGGATTCAGATTACGATTCGCACACCGGATATGAAGACCATTACCCGATCACGCCTGATGGAAGTGCCTACCGAGGATGCTTCCATTATATACCGGGAGGCCTGTGCTTTGTTCGCCAAGCATTGGGGCGGTGGAAAACCGGTGCGGATGTTGGGGGTGACCCTTCAAACGCTCATTCCCCGAGAGGAGTCGGCGGTACAGCTTGATCTGTTTGAATATGAACAGAAACCAAAAAAGGAAAATCTGATTCGTATTATGGATCAGCTGCGTGACAAATTTGGTGAGAATGCTGTCGTTACAGCGGGGATGCTGGGGGATGACCCTTCTGTGTTACTTCGCAATCACAAAGTTCGGGGGACCTCGCTGCAAAAAGATAATTTGCAAAGTCTCGATTAAATAGGGCATAATGAAATCTTGAGGTTGTAAAATAATTTGTAATAACTCTTACTTTGTATTAATATGTTTCTAGATAAAAATACTGTGCGTTCTTGAATAATAGGAGGAGAGATTGGTAATGAGTAAATATACTTGGGTTGAAAAGGATACATGTATTGCGTGCGGAGCTTGTGGAGCAACGGCACCAGACATTTATGACTATGATGATGAAGGTTTGGCAGAAGTGATCTTCGATGGAGATGCCAACCAAGGGATCAAAGCAATTCCAGACGACTTGTTCGACGATATGCAGGATGCTTGCGACGGCTGCCCTACGGACTCCATTAAAGTAGCGGATGAACCTTTTAACAAAGAAGGCTAATTCCTTATATATGAAAAGCACATTCTTCTGTCTTTGCGGCAGAGGAGTGTGCTTTTTTTGTCGAATGCAGTGAGGTTGATCCGGGTACTCAAGTCCTATGTATTTCTTGTCTCCATTTGCCGATATATAGAGAAACGCAAAAAGGCGAAATGATGGAGGATCGGATGCAAAATACTCATCTTAGAACATATGTAAAGAAACATCCCGATAATAAAATGGCCTGGTATTTGCTCGGTAAGGAGTATTTGGGTGAAGGACAGGAGGCCAAGGCGAACTATTGTTTTCAGCAGGCGGGTGAAGTCTACGAGGCTTTCGAGCGAAGCAAGGCACCTGCAGATATATGGGTGGATTATCAGGAAAAGCTAGTCGAGATGGCGGAGCAAAAGGAGAAAAAGCACCGTGTTCGCAAAATGTGGCTCACCCTTTTGATGCTGCTTGTTCTTGCAGGGTTACCGCCTGCCGATGCGCCAGGTTTTAACCGTGATGCAGCGAATGCGCTGGCTTCGGCGTTGGAATCGACGGATGACGCTGAGGAGAATGGATCAGGAAATAGTGGGGAAGATTCGACTCCTGTTACGAATTCCAATGTGTTTACCGCAGGTGCATTTGGTGGAGGTGACCAGGGCGGAGCCGCACTTGCAGCAGCATGGTCTGGCTCTGATTCGAACGTGCAGCGAACGGCAGTGCTCGGAATGCAAATCGCGGGTAACTGGTCATTATGGAAGCGTAATATGCCCGTAAAATACATCGTTCAGACAAACAGCAATGGAAAATTAACTGCACAGAGTTATGATGCCAAGCAGTGTAACTGTGAACCACCTGAGGTATCGCCAAAGATCAAGCGCCTTGCACAAGCGTGGACAGCCAAACAGGAATCTGCGGCAGCTCTGTCGAGTGCCATCATTACATATAAAAAACAAAAAGGAACCTGGCCCAAAAATGTAGCACAGCTGGCACAGCCTTTTCCAAATAATATTCTGGGAGAGACGGCTCCAGGCATGACCCAGATGTTTCCGACACTATTGGCTATGCACCAACAAGGGCAAACGGGAAAAGGGGGGAATACAGCTGATGGATCAGGTGTAAATTCAGACTCGCCGCTAGACCAAAATGCTGCGTTTATAGACACTTTAGGCGGACAGCCTTTTTTGGAGGACCGGCTTGAGATTATCGTGGACAAGAGCAAACATAAGCTTGCATTGATCAGTGGCAGCACCATCATTCGGAATTACGAGGTGGGGCTTGGTGGAGATCGCACTCCAGAGGGTTCATTTGTAATTTCAGACAAGGTTGTGAATCCAAATGGTCGTTCCAATGGCGAGTTTGGGAGTAGAGGCATGCAACTCTCTGATACGAACTATGCCATCCATGGGACCAACGAGCCGAACAGTATTGGGCTGGATGAATCCCTTGGATGTGTGAGAATGAGTACTGAAGATGTGGAAGAACTGTTTGCTCTCGCTCCTCAGGGAACTCCGGTACGCATCGGGAAAGATCTGCTGCCAGAAACAACACTTGTTCCGGAAGCGAAGGATCGCTACCAGTACACACTTGTTCCCAAGCAAAATAATCCGAATAAAACGTATCATTGGTTGAATTAAACGAAATACCACGTGATTCAGACCGGAGAAAACGTAAAATCCATGCTGGATTGGTATGTAGATGCCGAAACAGTCGATTGAAGCTGTTACAGGTTGGCGATAATAATAAGCGCACCAATGATAATGATCAGTCCACCGACGCTGGCTGCCGTCCAGATAATGGCTTTCCGGTTGACCTCATCTTTCTTTTGCTGCAAAGTAGGTGGTTTGCGTTTGGGAGCCATGGGCTTTCCTCCTTCATGGAATAAGGCTATATAGATGTAGCCATGCTCCCATTGTAAAGAATTCAACTCGCCATTTCCAGTAGGCGGGTGGATTTCTTGTGAGCATTTTGCATTATACGATTTCTGTTGCTTGTGAGGGGTGCAAAATGCTTCTGTCTATGCTCAAACTACTTTCCTTTTGAAGAAGAAACGGATAGACTTGTGTATAGAGTGTTTTTTTACATATGAAAAGACGGAAAGCAGTTTTTTAGCGTACCGGAACAGAACGGAGTGATTGATTTGTTATACAGAAGTCTTGCTAAACCCTTGTTGTTCAAAATGGACCCAGAGCAGGCCCATCATCTAATTATCGGCGGTCTAAGCGGAATGGGAAGCATTCGCCCGGTTCCTTCCGGGTTACGTGTCATGTATGGCGTGCGTGAAACTTCGGATCTGGCTGTGGACATGTTTGGTTGCCACTTTCCTACACCTGTAGGACTAGCTGCCGGTTTGGACAAAAACGGACAGGCTGTAACGGGCTTTTCTTCCATCGGGTTTGGCTTTATGGAAGTGGGCACAGTCACACCGCTTGCACAGCCAGGCAACGACCAGCCGCGGTTATTTCGTTTGCCTCCCGATGAAGCTTTGGTGAATCGAATGGGCTTCAACAACCTCGGAGCCGAAGCGATGGCCGGTGAATTGGCAAGCCTCAAGGAGCGCCGAATTCCAGTGGCTGTGAATATAGGTAAGAACAAGGCGACACCGAATGAAGAAGCGCATTTGGATTATGCAAAATGTATTCGGGCCCTATATGATTATGCGGATCTGTTCGTGGTAAATATCAGTTCACCAAATACACCGGATTTGCGTAATCTGCAACATGGGAATGAATTGAAGGAATTGCTTGTCGCTGTTATGAATGAGATGGAGACGCAGCGCAAAAGAGCGGGTGGTCCGGTTAAATCGGTATTGGTCAAAATTGCACCGGATGTCAACGATCAAGAGCTTGAATATATGGTAAGTACGATTGCAGATAGTGGAGTTGTCGGCATCATCGCAACCAACACAACGATCAGCCGTGATGGTCTGTCCCATCAGCATGCCAAGGAAACGGGTGGACTAAGTGGCAAGCCGCTGCGAGACCGTTCCACGGCGATCATTCGCCAAATCTATCGTCAGACCGAAGGCAAACTGCCAATCATCGGTTCAGGTGGTATTTTCACAAGCGAAGATGCCTATGAAAAGATTAAAGCGGGAGCAAGCCTGGTGGAAATATACACAGCATTGATCTATGAGGGTCCTGAAGTGAATCGACGCATTCATGCCGGACTGCGTGAATTGCTGCGCAAAGATGGTTACAACCATATTTCGGAAGCTGTCGGTGCAGAGCATCGGTAAGCAATGTTTCGGAGTTCCCCGGATTGAAAATTAGAAGCGTGGAAGAGGGTAATGTCGTACGGGACTCTTCCCCCCGCTTAACATCATGTATAATGGATAAGAACAGGGGAAGCTATAGAGACAGGAGGCATAAGCATGGACGGTAGAGACTGGGGTACATTTTTACTTCCTTATGAACAAGCGGTAGAGGAATTGAAAGTCAAGTTTAAAACGATGCGGGCGGAGCTTAAGAAAAGGGAAGAATACGCCCCAATCGAGTTCGTTACCGGTCGTGTCAAAAAAATATCCAGTATTTTGGAGAAATCCAGACGCCTGAATGTGCCGCTTGATCAGGTAGAAACTGGTATTGAGGATATTGCAGGTATCCGCATTATGTGCCAGTTTGTGGATGATATTCGTCGGGTAGCCGAGTATATACGCGGTCGCAAGGATTTGACGGTTTTAATTGAGAAGGATTATATCACCAACTTCAAAGAGAGCGGCTATCGCAGTTTCCATATGATTATTGAGTATCCTGTTCAGACTGCTCTTGGACAGAAGAACGTGCTGGCCGAGATTCAGATTCGAACGCTGGCGATGAACTTCTGGGCCACGATTGAGCACTCCCTGAGTTACAAGTTCCGGGAGAGTCTGCCGGATGACATGCGGGCAAGGCTGAAAAAGACAGCAGAGGCTGCTTTTGTACTGGATAATGAAATGTCGGCCATCCGTTTGCAAATTCTGGAGGCACAGAAGGCATTCGAGGATGATTCCAACATTGTGTCAAGAACACTGAACATCATACATCAGTTGTATTTCTATCATCTCGTGAACGAAGCGATTGAAGCACAGAAACGTTTCAATGATTGCTGGGAGCGTCATGATATGGAAGGTTTGAAAGACCTCTTGGATGATGTGAAGGCACTTCTGAATGCAGCCAGAAAGGGCGAAAACCCGGATGAGCAGCTATGAGCCGCTGTATGTTGACTATCTGATATACTTCAATCGGGATCAGGACTATTTTGAGTGCCATGAGGTATTGGAAGAACTGTGGCTTGAACGGGATCGGGATTCGATGTACAAAGGGTTGTTACAGATCGCAGTGGGGCTGTACCATTTCAGAAATACTAATCTTCGCGGAGCACGCATGATGTTACAGAGTTCGGTAGATCTGTTAAAGTCATATCCGAAAACTTCGCGGGGTATTGCCCTTGGGCCGTTGGTGCAGGAAGTGCAGGAGCTAGTTCGTGGACTTTCTGGTCCTGAGCCGCAGCAATTTCCATACAGAGACCTGTACATTCAGATTCAGGATGAGGTACTGGTCCGGGAGGTTCGAGAACGGGCACTTGAACTGAAGCCTAATATTCCTCAACGCCGAAGTCCTACACGTGGACGAATCTATGAAGAGAAGATGAAAGCAATGCAGCAGGAACAGAACGTGCAGAGCGAGTAAGCTTGTAATAGAAAAAGACATCATTCATCTCATCATTAACATATGGTTAGACAGATGATCTATAAAAAACACCCCGACAGTTCCTCTAGAGGAATTGGCCGGGGTGTTTGATATTAAGGACATCATTAAAGTATGGAATGATTCCAGAGCTTGTCCATACAAAGGAAAATATGATCCGAAACGGTCCATCACAACCCGCGAAGGATTATACGATTAGCTTGCCGATGGAGTGGCACTGCCTTTGTATTTCTCGAAAAATTGCTTGTAGTCATCCAGCGTATAACCGTTATCACTGCCATTTTCCTGCAGCCCGCCAACCATACGGTCCTTCTCAACGCCTTCCTGATAATATACCAGAGTTGGTGTGTATTCAATGTTGTAATCGCTCCAACCGGAATCGAATTCGCGCAGATTGAACTGAGGCAGTTGAATCCCTTCCTCGTCCACCAGCGGCATCAGCTGAGGTGTTGTTGCACGGCAGTGTGAACAGTCGGAGGCAAAGAAATATACAAAGAAGCTGTCTTTGTTATCGATTTTGGCTTTCAGATCAGCCGGCAAAATAATTTGTTGGTAGTTCGGATCGTTCAGCAGTTCGCGTGTTGCGGGATTAAGCTTGGAGGCAGCGATACCATAAGCGTTCCCCACGGCGTCCATTTGTTTCTTGGATTGCTGATTTACCAGAACAAGTGCTGCAATTAATACAACAAAAATACCCAGGAAAATAAGGATCGCAGCACTTTTCTTTTTCTTCTTGGATTTCATTAAGACATCCCCCATCGATCATATTGAATATAGTTTGGCAAAATCACAGGATGGGATAATATGCATAAACACCCGGATTTTTGCACATTCATCAATCTACTTGCCATTATACTACATTACACGCTGTAGTGGAATATGTATGAAGCAATAGGAAAGCAAAGCCTGGATATGATAACATAGAGCGGTATGAAATTTTAACAAGACAGGATGAGTGGGACTATGGCTGTACAGCTGCCTTCGATATTTGAGGAGCGCATGAAAAATTTGTTAGGTATAGAATTTGAATCATTTATGAATTCGTATACGCAATCCCCGCATGCAGGACTGAGAGTGAACACGTTAAAAATATCAATGGAACAGTTCAATGAGATTGCTCCGTATGATTTAAGACCTATTCCGTGGTGTGAGACAGGGTTTTATGTTCCTCACGATGTTAAACCAGGGTTGCATCCCTATTATCATGCAGGTTTGTATTATATCCAGGAACCAAGTGCGATGGCTCCGGTTGAACTATTGCAGGTGCAACCTGGAGATCAAGTGCTGGATCTGTGTGCTGCACCCGGAGGCAAAACCACCCAGATTGCTGCCAAGCTGCAAGGCAAGGGTGTACTTGTTACGAATGATATCCATGCGGAACGTACGAAAGCCCTCGCCAAAAACGTGGAATTGTATGGGGTACGCAATGCTGTTGTATTGAATGAATCACCGGAACGGATTGCAAGTGCATTTCCTCATTATTTTGATAAAGTGTTAATCGACGCGCCTTGCTCAGGCGAGGGCATGTTCCGCAAAGATGAGGACATGGTGAAATCATGGGAGCATCATTCAGTGGAAAAATGCGTGCTCATGCAGCGGGATATTCTGGAGACTGCTGCGAGGTTACTTGCACCTGGTGGAACGATCGTCTATTCCACATGTACGTTTGCGCCTGAGGAAAATGAAGGCATGATTGCAGAGTTCCTCAATATGAATCGAGATTTTGCTGTAACAGATATTCCCAAAAAGGCAGGATTCGCCTCCGGTCGCCCCGATTGGGTTCATCAGATGATGCCAGAGAAGGCAGTGGCGATGGAAGCGGTGCTGGATCAGACGAAGGGTACCGCCAGATTGTGGCCTCACCTTTTGGAAGGAGAGGGGCATTATGTCGCTGTTCTACAGCATCGTCCAGGACAAGGATTAGAAACAGATCAACCGGGAGTAGTTAAAGAAGGAGCAATGGAGTGCGGACAGTTCATGGAAGTGTCCGAGATTGATGCAGATGGGAACAAGGATCACTCTATTGCTGCTTCTTCAATTGCTATGACCAAGGCTGATCGTAAAAAGGAACGTTTCCTGCGAATGGAATCCAGAGAGAGTAATGACAGACGTGACAGACGTGCTCATGGAAATAAGGATACGAGCATAGCAGGCAGAAAAGGCAAAGAAGCGGGTGGACGCAAGGTTGAACGGGGGCGGGGGCGAGGTAACGATTCAACCAGTATGGACCCGGTAGCGATCTACAGTCAGTTTGTCAATGAATGCCTGGAGCTGGAGTTGGAAGGAGAAACGGTATGTTACGGGGATCGTATATATCAGTCATCTGTGGGTGCTGCGCGGCTGGAGGGGCTGAAGGTTATTCGTCCAGGCTGGTTTATGGGCACAGTCAAGAATGGCCGATTTGTTCCCTCCCACCCGTTGGCGTGTGCTTTGCAGGTACGGGAAGCACGTCGAAGTGTGAACCTGTCATCAGCTGATGGGGAAGCTGTGAGATACCTGAAGGGAGAGACGTTGAATATTAAAGAAGAACGAGTGATGCTCGAAGAAGGGTCGGCTGCCAAAGGCTACACCCTGGTATGTGTGGATGGTTTCGCTGCTGGCTGGGGGAAATGGCTGGATGGTGTATTGAAGAATGAATATCCGGCAGGATGGAGGTGGACATCGGTATGAGTGGAAAAGGCAAGTCAACACTCCGTCTGGATAAAATATTGAGCCATATGGGTGTGGGATCACGAAGTGAACTCAAAAAGATGGTAAAGCAGGGCAGAATTTATGTGGATGGGAAGCCGGTAAAAGATAGCGGCGTGCAGGTTAATCCAGATGTAAACGTAATTGAAGCGGACGGAGAGCGGATTGTATATCGGGAGATGATCTACCTGATGCTGCACAAACCACCGGGCGTGGTGTCCGCAACCGAAGATAACCGGGATAAAACGGTGCTGGATCTGCTGCGCAGAGAGGATCGTGTCTTCAATCCGTTCCCTGTGGGACGATTGGATAAGGATACAGAGGGCTTACTCATCCTAACCAATGATGGCCCGCTTGCCCACGATCTGTTATCTCCGCGTAAACATGTGCCCAAGACGTATGAAGCCCGTGTGCTGGGGAACGTGAATGAGGAAGATATTGAACGGTTCAAAGCCGGCATTCAGCTGGACGATGGATATGAGACGTTGCCTGCGGAGTTGACAGTGCTTCATCGTGAGGAAACAGAAGATGGCGTGTTCTCTTCCATCTCATTGATTATTCATGAGGGTAAGTTTCATCAGGTGAAAAGAATGTTCCAGGCTGTAGGGAAACGTGTGGTTTATTTGAAACGTGTAGCCATGGGTGACCTGGAGCTGGATGCCAATCTGCAAATTGGCAGTTATCGCGAACTAACCGCAGACGAGTTAGATCGTCTGCGAAAATAACAGCTCCCGCTCTTAGCGAAGCGGAGCAGGGAGCTCGGGCAGGGGGCAAAGCCCTGCCCACGACGCCAGAGGCGCAAGAGCTCCCGTCCTGCCCGAAAAGGTTCCGCTTGAGCTTGGGCGGGTCTGCCGCTGTCAAGCGGCAGACCCGGCGACCAGGCGCTCCCACACCGACCGTCACATAGCAAGATCCCACCAGCCGCCGGTTAACGAGACGGGAGTCCAGAGGGCAGAGCCCTCTGGGGCCCTCCCTCGGAAGGGAGGGTTTGGGTGGGTGCGACTCTTTTACAGATAAGGAATGAAGACAATGACAATTAAATTAATCGCACTGGATGTAGATGGAACGCTGCTCAATGATCATCATGAACTCACCGAATTGACACAAGAGACCTTAATACGTGCTTCACGGCAGGGAGCGGAGATTGTCCTGTGTTCAGGCAGAGGTCCGGCGAACACGATCCCGTTTATGGAGAAGATGGGACTGGACGGATATGTCATTACACATAATGGAGCAGTAACTGCTAAGGTCCAGACTCGTGAAGTTGTGCACCATTTTGCCATGGATGGACAAGGACTTGAGCCCTTCATCTCGTACTGCCGCACGCAGGGCGTGCATTTCGATATTAATACGGCTTTTGGACTTTATGTGGATCAGCCGGAAGGCTTGGAACTCCAGGTGAGAGAGATGTACCAGAACTTTATGGCAGAGCCGCTGAAGCTGCCACAATGGGCGGACATGACAGAGCCGCTTGCCAAATTCACGGCATTTGGACCCATTGAGCAGATGAATGCGGTGCAACAGGAGTGGTCAACTTGGAACCTGCCTTATTATATGACACGCAGCGGTGACTTTTTTATTGATCTGATGCACCCCGAGGCTTCCAAAGGTGCAGCACTAAAAAGACTGGCTGAGGCAAAGGGGATCCTTCCCTCCGAAATTATGGCAGTGGGTAATTACTACAATGACATCACGATGTTAACTTTTGCGGGTAAAGGGATCGCCATGGACAATTCTCCGGAGGAAGTCAAAGCCGCTGCAGATGAAGTTACGCTTTCGAACAATGACCAGGGTGTGGCGCATGCGATTCAAAAATATGTGTTATCCGTCTAATGATCGCATTCTTGAATCTGAAAAAAATGGTGTACCTTATAAACTATCGCTCTCAAGGGTAACCTAACAGAATAACGTTAGGAACTGAGGGGGAAAGGTACATGGAACTGAAAATAGAGCTGATTCCCGATCTTCGTACTTTAGGTGGCGAAGTGCAGGATATTATGGTGGATGGTCAATATGCGGGTTCGCTCCTGCTTGTGTTCAGGGAAGGGGATCGGATGTCCGGCAGCCTTCAGATGGAACAGGATTGGTTACCTGAAGAGACTGAGCATGTGATTGTGGAGAAGGTACACGACTATATTCGTACACTCGCGGATGCGGTAAGTGCTGCAGAATATGAGGTGCTCGTAAGCTGCGGTACATTATATTCTGTATTACAGAAGCCAGACTCCCACACAGATGGGCTAAATGAATCATCGCATTCTGAGGACATGTATAACACCGACCGACAGAATGATGGGTCTGATCCAAGTGAAGTACGCGAATTTTCCGGCTCACCAGCCGAATCATTTACATATGAAGACCCGGAACATATGTTGGAGATGGAGATGGTAAGTGCCGGACGCAGCATATCCACCTATCTATTTAATGACGCTAGTGGACAAGAACTCGCCGAAGCATCTTTAAAACAATATGGTGCCGATGTGCAGGGCGAGATACACTGGTATGATGAACCTTCGGAGAGTTATCAGGATGCAGCAGCAGAATTGCTGATACGAGAACTGGATGAAGAAATTATCGATACGATTACGATTCGCATGTGGCATCACGGGTATGAGCTCGACTCTGTAGAATGGGTGCACCGGGATTTTGCAGATGAGTATGAGATGCAGGAGGAAGAAGATCTCGATGAGTTTGAAGCTGCTGAAGAAGCCTGTTATGTGATGTTAGTACGCAAAGATCGGGAGTTTCGGGTATATGAACTGTTTCTTCAAGAACGCGGAGGGTTACCTGTCGGTACGGCAACGATTGACACCTCCCATGCAGATTTGACAGGCTATATGGATTATCAGGTTCCTGGTACAAGTGCCCAGCGGAAGAGTCTGGTTGAAGTTCTGATGCGGGAGCTTGACAAAGAGCTTGAATTTGATACTTTACATCTTACGATGTTATACCGAAATGAAATTATTGATGAAGCCAAGATTGATGGGTAAGAGGCAGCAGCCTCTTGCCTTTTTTGTTTGCATTTTGACGAAAAAGTCATTTCCCGGTATAGTACCATTAGTTTAAGAGTGACTTGGAAGTGGAGGAGAATCATGAAGCATTCATTCAGGATCGATACAGATTACATTAATGATGAATTTAAAGCATTACAGGCTCAGCCGGAAGACACGGAGGATGTAAAATCTCTGCTTATGGAAACCGCTGAATGGCTGCGGAGTCAAGGGTCTTCCCAATGGAACGCGTTGTTAAAAGGGGAGGATTCCCATAATACGGAAGAGGCAATTCTGCGGGGAGACGTATTTGTATTTAAGAAGGGTTCTGACATCGCTGGCATGGTCATTTTGATGAGTAAGCCCAGCGCGTGGGATGTACATCTGTGGGGAAGCAAAGCGCATACAGGGGATGGTGCACTTTATTTGCACCGATTAGCGATTCGCAGGAAGTATGCTCAAGGTGGATTGGGGCGTGCGATATTGCAATGGTCCAGCAGCGGCATTCATTTCGAGGATAAACACGTTGTACGATTGGATTGTGGAGCAACCAATGCAACATTGAATGCCTTTTATGCCCGCAATGGCTACACCTTCGTCGCAGAGGTAGGCGGATTCAGTACATATGAAAAAGCAGTCACTGCCGGTTAACTGATTAATGATCATTCCTTCTTCTTAGCCGAGCTTCTTCCGAATATGCTGTATATACGACTCAAGGATTGCAGGCTGAGTACTTCCATCTCTGAGCGGTGTAATGTCCAAGCTCCCATACAAAAGGGAGCCGGGAAATGATCAGGCGGATGGGTGCCCTGCAACGAATTATAGATGTTCAAGCCTCCATATGTCATAATATATAGGAGAGACTTATCATCATTGAAATGACTGAAAGACTTATGCTAGAAAGGGGGAAACTAACGGTGAGATTGCTGCAGGCGCTTTTCTTTCCTCCGGAGCAGCCCGGAGGTGTATCCTCTATGATCCCTTATATGCAAGAGAGGTTTACAACCCCAAGATGGGAAATGGACCTGTTCTCGTTGCCTAAGCGAATTCGCAATAAGGGCAGAGAAGATATCCAGTTTGAGACGTTCGACTGGACGCTGTATCAGGACAGTCCTGTCGTGCAAAAATATATGCAAACCTATCGGGATTATTTGTGGTGGACCAAGCTTCGTATCCAGAAGCCTTACGATCTGATTCATGCCCATCACCCTATTGCAGGGCTTGCGATGAAGAACGTTTTCCCGGATGTTCCCCTCATTCAAACGATCCACTCCAGTTATGAGCGAGAGTTGATTCTGAATGGAAGGATTGACCCGGACGGACCGGAGCATCAATTCCTCCTGGCCATCTATGGTGAACTTGAGCACCAGGCAGAGCGGCTGTTAACCGTGTCGGATTCCTTCCGTCGTTATTTGACACCTTATGTGAAGCACCCCGATATCATTGGTGTGATCCCTAATGGATTTGATGAGAAGCGGTTTAAACCGATACCCCATGACAATGCCATTCCACAGCTCGTCACCGTATGTCGGCTGGTTCCGGCGAAAGGGCTGGATATTCTATTCAAAGCCTGCGCCGAGCTTAAATCCCGGGGACATGATTACGTACTTCATATTATCGGAGATGGACCGATACGTCCGGATTTGGAAGAGTTGGCCCAGCGGCTGGGTATTTATAATGAGACTATCTTTTACGGTTACACGCTTCACCCAGAGGAATTCATGCCTTTCTTTGATATCTTCGTACTTCCTTCGCGGGCAGAGGCGTTTGGGTCCGTTTTCGCTGAAGCAGCTCTTAGCTGTCTCGCTCTTGTAGGCACAGATGTTGGCGGTATCCCTGAGCAGATCGAGAATGGCAGTAACGGCTTGCTGGTTCCCTCAGAGGACCCGTCTGCACTGGCAGAAGCGCTGGAGAAGGTTATGCTGGACCCGGCATACCGCTATGAGCTGGCCCGTTCGGCATGTGAGAAAGCCAAGACTCATTATTCTTTGGGCAGATCGGTCAATGAGCTGAAAAAAATATATTTGCAATTTCCGAGCCAGGGTTAAGTGCTGGGGTGGAAAAAGAAAGAAGCCGCTGTGCGAACAGCGGCTATTGTTATGTTCAGGAAAATTTTCATCCGTATCATTCGAATGTGTGATTACAGATTTTTATTGCGTCCGCGAAAGCTCCCCCATCGATCCATTATTAATTTTGCACCCCAGATTAGTGCCAAACTTCCGAAAATGGGGTAAAGGATAGAGAGCAGGGAACTGAAACCAAACTGGCTGAGCGAATAACATAACAGCATGATGGCCAGAATGATTATTTTGGGATGTACTTGGAGATGCTGTCTGAGTTGGAGGGTCATTCCATAAATGTCGGCTACAAACGTACTGAAGATTTCCATGAAAATGAGGGATACATACACAGATTGGACTGCCCATCCAAGCTGAAAGGCAATACTGCCCATTGGGATCTCAAACTGTGTGATACCAGGCATCTGTGCCGACATGGCGAAGTGGGCGGCCATAAGCATGAATCCCACCCCAATCCCGCCCAGAACGCCGCCCCACTTCAGTACCTTTCGGCTGCGAATCTGATTGCCTACCGGAACGAGTACTGCCTGGGCAAGTGCGAGGTTGAATGAACTATATAACAGGGGAGATAACCAGACCTGGATTGGATGGCTGTCAGTGGTTAATGTAATAAACCGGTCTGCGCCGGGATGATGTATGGTGCTTGTAATCATAAGCAGGGAGAGCAGCAGCATCATCGGTACCACGATACTGTTCATTTGCAGAATGGCCTGAATCCCCCGTCCAAGCAGCAGATATGAACCGACAAGCGTTACAATCAGACCCGTCTGGTAATGCAGCCCCAGATGTTCTACAAAGACCGAACCGGCTCCAGCCAGCATGACACTGTTTACTCCAATGAGAATCATGAGGGTAACCCATGTAATCCATTTACCTGCTTTCTGACCGAACAAATGCTTGTTGAGATCTTCATAAGAACGTGAGCCTGTATCGTGAGCAATCAGCATCATTTTTGTACCTAACCAGACAAAGAGCATGGTGGATAAGCCGATGGTAATGGTGGCCCATTTGCCATACTGGGTAAAAAACTGCAATATCTCCTGACCTGTAGCGAAGCCGGCTCCTACGACCGTTCCAATGTATGTAAATGCGATCTGCAGCACCCGAATTGCCTGTTTCATGCGTTTCCCCTCTCAGGCCCCTGAATAGTTTGGACATGCGGGTGCCATGGTACAAGGTATGCTTGACCCGTCAAAGTCATGACAAACGATGTGTATCTTTGGGGTCATTTGCATGATTCGGACAAGGGTATAGTCAATTTCGCTTGAACTGATAGCCAGATATATGATACTTTTACGTCATAGGATAGGCTTGGGAGGTCAAATTATGGAAGTATTGAAACAACGAATTTTACAAGAAGGTGTAGTCATCTCGGATCAGGTGCTTAAGCTGGATGGTCTGCTAAATCACCAGATTGATCCTGGATTGACGATGGAGATGGGGCGTGAGTTTGCCGCTCGATTCCGTGAAAGTGGTGTAACCCGGGTAATTACAGTCGAGTCTTCCGGGATACCGGTTGCGTTTGCCGCCGCGTATGAGCTGGGTGTTCCGCTGGTATTTGCCCGTCGCAAAAAAACACTTTTGGCTGACCCCGACGCCTACTGTGAAAGAGTACCTTCATTTACCAAAGGAATCGTAACGGATATCATGGTGTCCCGCGAATACATTCATGAGAATGACCGTATTTTGTTTATTGACGATATCATTGCCAATGGAGATGCCGCTCGTGGTGTCATCAAAATTATTGAACGTTCGGGTGCGGAACTGGTTGGATTCGGTGTCGTGGTCGAGAAATGTTTTCAGGCCGGAGCACGTACCATTCGAGAGCAGGGCATCCCGGTTGAAGCGTTGGTACGCATTCGTTCACTGAATGACGGTACGGTTCAATTTGACGATAATGAAATGTGACATTTTAAAGGAATAGGGCCTAATTTTTGAACAATGCCTTTGCATGACCGCCGATTTCATTTATAATGGGGTTATGTTAGGGAGAGGAGGCAACACCATGGGGAACCAACCGGCAACAGAACAATTCTTTATTGATAAGCTGGCGGAATCGAAAGTTCATTTTGAACGTGCCCTGGATTGTAAACATACGGAATTCGATGACCTTTATCCCTATATGATTGAACATCCTCAATTTTTCTGGTACAAACGCTACGTTGCCTGGTCAGAATTGCTGACGATTGTAGGCTTGTGCGAAGAGTTGTCCTTCTCTTGGAAAGAACAATTTACACCGCATCAAGTGGAGTACCTTGAAGAACGTGTGATGTCCGCCAAAGTGCTTGATTTTTGGTTCGAGAAGAACGACAGCAAAGAGCACGCGCAGCGGTAACTTTCAGTCGGGACATACTTTCGAATGACATGACAGTCCAATACAGTCACGTGAGACCTAAATGACTTTTCATTTAGGTCTCTTTTTGTAAATAATTTTTTTGGAAAGTAGGCGCCGGGAATATGATCAGTGATGCAGAATTGGATGCACTGCGTTTATCGGGTGAAAAAGTAAGAGTGGTACGAGATGAGATTCAGTCGAATGATGTAACAGGCATCGTAGTAGCCTGGGACGGGGAGCAGGTACTCATTCGTCGTCAAAATCGTCGTGTGGTCAAACTCGACCGGAATTATCGGTATCAATTGTTCAGCGAACCACGCAAGAGTCTGCTCGAAGAATAGGACATGCCTTTTTAGGTTCATTTACCATGGATGATTTGGCATAATTGCACCTCTCGGGAGAGAAGATAGGTACAGTGAGAGCTTGTAACATATCAGCCGAGAGGATGTGCGGTAACCTTGACACTAATGAATGATAAGGTTCATGCCTATAAGGATCAGATTGGAGAATTAAGTGACGTGCTGCCGGCTGTGGTGAAGTCTTATCATGAGTTCACTGGAGAATGCTTTCAGGCAGGAGCGATAGATGCCAAGACCAAACAGCTAATTGCACTGGGCATCGGATTGTTCGCTAACAATGAGGTATGTACGTTTTACCATGTGGAAGAAGCCCGTGCCAAAGGAGCAACCGATCAGGAGATTATGGAGACGGTTGCGGTAGCTGGGGCCGTAGGCGGCGGCCATGCGTTGTCTCAGGGCGCAATGAGAGTACAGAAGGCTTTACATTAAGTATAGAAGTCTACAGCACACCCGATTTGTAAACAAAAGCCCCAAAACAAAGAGGAGGTCCCGGATTCACCCGGAGCCTCCTCTTTGCGCTATATCAATCAAACTTATATTTTGCCAAGCATCTTATTATACATAAACTGGCCTGTTACCCGGCGTGCGGTTACATAACGATCGCTGAAGTAAGGGTTGGATAGTTTGGTGATGCTGACGCCCTTGCTGCTTGAAGCGTGAGCGAACTGTCCGCCACCGATATATACACCCGTATGTGAAATGCCATTGCCCATCGTATTAAAGAACACCAGGTCACCTGTACGCAGATTGGCTTTGGATATCGGCGTTCCGGCCTTGGCCTGCTGCTGGGAAGTGCGCGGCAATTCAATGCTATATTTGTTGAAAATATATCTCATAAATCCAGAGCAATCAAATCCGGCCATTGTCGTGCCGCCCCATTTGTAAGGTATGCCAGTCATGTTGTTAACGACGGTGTTAATACTGCTTGCCTCTGTGCTTGCTGCACCGGATGTAAATAGAACTGCTGCTCCAAAAATGGAGATAATAAGTTTTTTCAAAATCAATGTTCTCCCTTCGATGCCTACGGAGTTAGCTAAGGGTTCGGTAGAAGGTTCCCTATATTTCCTATGTATAAGAATAATTCACCCAAAATGGTTCCCCCGTTTTCAAACATGAAACTCGGCAAATGAATAATTAAGTTTTTGTAACCTTTTGAAACTATATTGCATAAATGCGAAAATGTCAAACCTGTTTTAATCACTTCTTAGCACCTCAATGTTAACGGAATTCCAGCTTTCCATGTAGAAAAAACTCGGAAGTGCGTATCTAATCGATGACAAAAAAGTAACAACTGTTTCATATGGATAGAAATTGGACAATGAATTGCTTTTTCGCATCGTTTTGAATGAAGATAATAGGAAAATTCTTTCGGATCTTATCATCAATTATGATCATAGAAGGGAAGATATATTTTGGGGTTGACACTAATTACCTGTACGTGATATATTATTTCTTGTCGCCGCGATATTAAATCTCGGGGATATGAAATAAGCGGTCGTGGCGGAATTGGCAGACGCGCACGGTTCAGGTCCGTGTGGGCTAACCCCCGTGGAGGTTCGAGTCCTCTCGACCGCATTATATGTAATACGTTAAAGGTTCCTCGAAGGGCATTGATGCCACTCGAGGAACTTTTTTTTATTTGTTTACGAATTTTAATAAGTGTTCGTCCTGAGGGGTTCATCTCATTTTTTCCACTTGAAAAGAGAAGAAGATTCCTTTGTTTATTTATCCAGTAATGGAAATATGTTTGTTCTGCGACAATTTGCCCCTTCAATTCAGGTTAATTGTACGTAAAATACCGAATTGTACCTATTTTGTGAATCAGGCATCCACTATTCTTTTCTCGTATGGAAGCGCTATCAACCATGATTTGAATGACCACATTCAGAGGGGGTAGGGATAATTTGAAACGAATCGGAAAAAGGATGGCAATGTATTTTATGGTATTCATGATTGCGGCAGTGCAGTTTGGGATTATGGGAATGACAGGCAATGTAGCACAAGCAGCGGATAAAAATTTGGCTCAAAAGCCGTATATGGGTTGGAGCAGTTACAGCATGCAGGTGTATGACGGGGCGGGTAACTGGACTTCGGCGGAGAGCATTAAGAAGCAATCGGATGCCATGCGCGAGAAGCTGCAAGCCCATGGATATGAATACATTAATATCGATGCTGGCTGGAACGGTGATGAAGATGAATACGGCCGTCCTATTCCAAGTACTGTTCTTTATCCGAACGGATTTCAAGAGGTCATCGATTATGTCCATAATAACGGGCAGAAGATCGGGATCTATCTGATTCCGGGATTATCCATCACCGCCTATAACAAAAATCTTGAGGTGTATGGGACGGGGGGAGCATGTCGTATGCAGGATATTGCGGTAAAGCCGCTCGTTGTTATGGATGCTTGGGATTCGTACACGTACAAAATCGATTTTACGAACCCATGCGCGCAGAAGTACATTGACTCCATCGCGGACCTTCTGGGCGAGTGGGGCATCAACTTTGTCAAATTCGACAGTGTGACTCCAGGATCGGGAATCAATAACCTGAGCCGGGATGCACGCGGTGATGTGGAGGCATGGTCCAAAGCCCTGGATAGAAATAACATCTGGTTTGAGCTTTCCTGGGCGCTTGACCACAATTACGTGGACTTCTGGAAAAAGTATGCAAACGGCTGGAGAATCGACTGGGATGTTGAAGCCTACGACAGCACTAAGGGCTTAACGGAGTGGTCGAGTATTTCACGTCTATTCCCCATCGCGGCCATCTGGTGGCGGGATGCAGGTCCAGGGGGCTGGAACGATTTTGATTCTCTGAATGTCGGGAATGGCTCAATGGATGGTCTGACCAAGGACGAGCGAAGGACTGCTACCACGTTCTGGGCGATCTCCTCAGCCCCGCTATATACAGGTAATGATCTGACCAGGCTGGACAGTTTTGGACTGGAGCTGCTCACGAATGATGAAGTCATTGCGGTCAATCAGGCCGGACGTCCAGCCCATCCGGTATCCATGGACACCAAACAGCAGGTATGGTATGCGAATAACGGAGATGGTACGTACAACGTAGCTCTGTTCAATCTGGGCAATCGGAGTGCCGAGGTCAAAGTGAAATGGAGTGATATTGGTCTTGAAGGTCCCGCTTCGGTCCGTGATCTCTGGAGCCATTCCGAGCTGGGGAATTATAATCAGGAATTTAGTGGCGGCCTGCTGGAACCACATGCTTCCCGAATGCTTAAGGTAACTGCACTGAGCGGCACATCGGCCGTTAATGATGATGATACCGGTATGCGCTATAGTGGGGATTGGAAGCGTAACGGAGGTAAAGAGCAAATCGATGGCAGACAGGATCTGAGCATCGCCATTACGGATTCCTCGACCCCTGGTCCAGCGAATATACAGGAAGAGTCTGACCTGGACGTTGGATCTGACCCAACCGCGAATGCAGAAAATGCAGTAAATGATGCTTCCGTGAATGCTGCTGCTGTTACCGATGTGGTTTACATTAATGATGATGACAGCCATATTCAATACACGGGTTCATGGAGTTCAAACACCGGCAGAAGTTTCGGGGATTACAACGAAGATGTGCATTTTACTGAAACTGACGGCGATTCTTTTGAATATACCTTTACCGGAATAGGCATTGACCTGCTGACGGAAAAGGATCATGGGCTCGGAGACATGATTGTCACGCTTGACAATGAGGCGCCTGAAACGGTAAACGCTTATACCAGTGGTGAACGAGAAGTGCAACAGGCGCTGTATAGTGCTGCTGGATTGACTAACGGTCCGCATACCTTGAAGGTAGTCAAACAATCGGGCCAGTATATGCTGCTGGATGCGCTTAGAGTAACAACGGAAATTCCTACAGGAGGGCAGAACAGCACCGTTAGTCCGGCCTCTGCTGATTTTGACAAGGCAGCAGAGCAACAGAAGGACATTGCTGTCACGCTGTCATTGAACGGAAACACATTAACTGGCATTGAAAATGACGGTATAATGCTCAGTGAAGACGACTACACGGTGGTCGATGACAAACTGATCATTAAGAAAGAATATCTCACCCAACTGCATGTAGGAACAACAGACTTCGTTGTCAATTTCAGTGCTGGTGATCCGCAAACTCTTACTGTTCGAGTTAGCGATACAACGGGCATTCGTTACGTCCTGATCAATAACGACGATCCGGCAATAAAATACAATGGCTCATGGTCCCGCAGTACCGGTAGAGGCATGGGCGACTATAAGGATGATGTACAGTATACCGAGACGAATGGTGATTCTTTTGAATATACCTTCAGAGGAACAGGGATTCAGTTGTTCACGGAGGTAGACCAGTCACAGGGAGATATGGATATCTATGTGGATGGTCAATTCAAGGAAACGGTCAGTGCGTATCGCAACGGAAGATTGGCACAGCAGAACCTATACAGCATATCGGGCCTGCCTGATGGGCAGCACACGCTGAAGGCCGTCAAGAAAACGGGTAGATTCATGCTGCTTGATATGCTCAAGGTTGAACTCCCGAATATGATTAATCCGGTGAATGCGAGCTTTGATAAATTAGCTTCTGCTCAGGCTGACATTGATGTAGCGCTGCTGATCCAGGCGGGAAGCTTCAAGGGCATTACCAACGGCGCCAATGAACTGGTTCGGGGGATTGATTATACGGTTAATGGCGACAGCGTTACACTGAGCAAAACGTATCTTGCTGCACAGCCCGTGGGAACGTTGAATCTCAGTTTTGCCTTCGGCGGTGATTACCTCAATGATGTACATTCTACGACGGTGGATGGGGACTTCTTCGAATACACCTTCAAGGGCACTGGAATAAGCTTGATTACACCTACTGGACCGGATCAGGGAGAAGTGGATATTTATGTCGATGGACAACTGAAGCAAACCGTGAACGCATATAGTCCGAGTCGGCAAATGATGCAGGAGATTTACAGCGTCTCAGGACTGACGAAAGGCCAGCATACATTCAAAGCTGTGAAGAAATCCGGTGATCTTATGCTGACTGATCAGCTGAAATTTACTGTCCCTACTGGAAACGTTGAACCAACGAATCCTTCGAATCCAGGTACGCCATCCAATCCAGGCGGACCATCCAATCCAGGCGGACCATCCAATCCAGGCGGACCATCGGCACCAGTCGTCCAGCCTACAGACATTTCTGTCCCGTCACGAACTCCAGAATCTGGCACACCAGATGGGGGACAAGGAACGGATAATGATCAGGATACTCCGTATAAAGCGTATATTCAAGGGTATCCGGGCGGCTTGTTCAAGCCGCATAACAAGCTCACTCGTGCAGAAATGGCAACCATTCTCGCAATGATCTCTGAGAAAGACGCTACGGGACCAATGGATGAGTTCAGTGATGTTCAGTCCGGATATTGGGGCGCTGATGCCATTGCCAAGGTAAGCAAGATGGGACTGATGAATGGGTACAAGGATGGTACGTTTAAGCCAAATCAGCCATTGACTCGTGCGGAGATGGCCAGTCTTGTGGCCCTTCTCGGTTCGGCTTCCGAGACTTCAGGCGATGGATTCTCTGATATCGGCAGCCACTGGGCCAAAGAAGCTATATTGAAAGCGCAAAGCGCAGGCATCCTGAAAGGCTATAGTGATGGAACTTTTCGACCGAATGCCTTACTGACAAGAGCAGAAGCCGTTGTAGCTATCAACAGAGCTTTGGGCAGAGCACCGCTTACGAACGTTTCACAACCGCAGTGGAAGGATGTTCCTTCCACACACTGGGCCTTTGGCGATGTTGAAGCAGCATCGACCGATCAGGTTGTAAAAGCCCGGACTGAGGGGGAAGAACCAAAGAAGAAATGATGTGAAACAGGATTAGGGGCCATCTTGGCCCCTTTTTTCTGAATGATAAGGAAGGATGGAAATAGAAGCTTGTGGCACAGAAAAACGGGCTATTGGAGTCGTTCATCTTCTCAAATAGAGAACTTCGGAAATGTTAAAAAAAGCAATGATAATCTTTTTTATCGTTGCCTTTTATTCATTCCCGAATGATATACGATTGAAGAATGAGATAAAACAATTGACTAAGCCGAAAAATATTATTATCTTTGATAACGCTACCAATACCTCAAGGAGGGGGAGGAGGGTTACCCATTAAATATTCCAGTGTTTTTCGTAAATTTTTAATCTCCTACGTGATCATTTTGGTGATACCCAGCATTGGCGGTTACATGTCTTATCTGACGTCCATCTCCGTAACACAATCCATCTCCATTGAGAACAGCGTTACCCAGCTGCAGAAAAGTCAGGAAATATTGGAGCGCCGCATGGCGGAAGTGGAAGGTTTCACCCGGCAGCTTGCAGTCAATCAGGAATTGAACGTTCTGATGAATGAAAGGGACAACGAAACCAACGTATATGGGATATGGAGAACGATGGAGAATGTGTTGACCTTTGGACAGACCAATGATTTTCTGCAAAATTATTATATTTATCTTGCGAATTACAATCTAATTTTGACCCCGGGCTCTTCTTACAGACCGAATCACTATTACGATAATTTCCGTTATAACGATCTTTCGTTGGAAGAATGGATGAAGGATGTGTTGGGGAAGACCCACCGGAGTGAGATTAAACCGCTCAGCTCCTATATCAGCAGGGGAAAGCAGACTACCGTAATCACATATATGCAGTCATTGCCTCTGGACAGCTTCAATGATTCTTCACCAGCTGTCGCCGTTGTCATCATTGACGAGAAAATGATTCTTAGTCTGCTGTCCAGCCTGAATGACCGATACGGTGGCTGGGTTCATATCAGCGATGCGGAGGGCAATACCATTGCGCTGCAAGGGAGCTCCGAGCCCGAGATGGTAAAAATGGCCTCTGACTCTCAGTTTGACCCAAGTAGAGTCAGCCAGTTCTATGGGGATGATCTTGTGATCACGACGAGGTCCGATAAGAACGGATGGGTATACCAAGCGGGTATTCCTCGTCATGTCCTGATGGAGAATGCAAACAGGATCAAGGGGATGACGATGTTGATTACGGGCGGCACACTGCTCATCGGATTGATTGTTGGGCTTGTGCTGGCCTATCGCAACAGTGTGCCAATCAATCGACTGTTAAGTGTAATGAAAGAGCAGTTTGGGAAGGATGAATCGACCCCCAAAAATGAATTTGATTTTTTGAGTGGAAATATCGCCGATATGCTTACCAAGAACAAGCTGCTCGAATCCGAATTGAATCGCCAGCTCCCATTGGTCAGGGATGCTTTCCTGAAGCGGTTGATCTCCGGCGAATTCAAATCACGGGATGAGATTCTTTCCGCCGCCGAACAGGCAGATATTCGTTTGTATCAAGGCACGGGATATGCAGGAATTGTCCAGATTAAGGGTTATGCCAGTATGGACAGCGTTGAGATCCTGAATGAACTGAATGCCTCCCGACTGCTGTTGAAGCAGGCTGTGGCTGAACTGGGTGTAGATGTCCTGATGACGGATATGGGCTCGGATAAAGTGGTCATCCTGTTCTTTTCCAAGGAAACCGACTCCGAAATGGATCGTGAAAAGGAAGATATCACGCATATCATGGAGAATCTGACACAGTATGTGTTCAATGAATACAGGATCACCATCCAGTCAGGATTCGGAAATTTCTTTACATCGTTGACAGAAATCAGCCTTTCCTTTGATCAGGCCAATCAGGCGCTGGAGTATGCAGTCTATATGAACAAAAAAGGCATGATGTGGAACAACGAAGCCCAAACCGAAAATACAACGTATTATTACCCGCTGGATTCGGAGCAGCGACTGATTGGCACAATCCGGGCAGGAGAACTTGAAGAGGCCAAACGGATTGTCGATGCAATCATGGTGCAGAACATGGAACAGCGGGAACTGTCCATGGAAATGAAGCATCAACTTGTTGGAGAAATGAAGGGGACTTTTCTCAAGCTGCTGGACCAAAAGGCGTTTACGGAATATGCTTCCATCGAGAATGTGAAACGGCGAGTCATTGATATTGGTTCTTCGGAGCCGCTCGAAACGATAAAAGCCGAGTTTTATGAGATCATGGAAGAGCTGTGCTCCGTTATTGCAAACAAGAAGAAGGATGCCCATATTCAAATCATCAAACAGATTAAGGAATATACTGCAAAAATGTATTCAGATACAGAGCTGACTCTGTATCGGGTGGCAGAGCATGTTGAGCGGCCAGAAAAATACATTTCTCAATTATTCAAAGAGTTTACGGGTGTTAATTTCTCCGATCACCTGATCAAAGTCCGAATGGACCAGGCTGTGATTTTGTTAAAAGAGAGCAATTATACGGTGGACGAGATTGCGTCACGGGTAGGTTATAATAGTTCTCACTCCTTCAGGAGGGCTTTCAAACGATTGAATGGCGTTTCACCCAGTGTGTATAGACAATCGGTTGACGATTAATGAAAGGAAGACCTTTAGGCTGTGTTGTCCGTGTTCCGGACAATGCGGTCTTTTTTTTGCAAATACGCCCTCGTAATGGAAAAATGGCTGTCGTACTGCAGATGTGTGCCCCCAAAAACAGGATAACTGTACGTTTAACGGCGCAGGTGTACCTGTATATGGGACATCCAAATCGATTAAGATCAGAGTCAAGAAAGCGCTATCATAATTTCGTTCCACACACAGCTGGTAAGGGGGGATTGTTCTGGAGAAGGAAATCGTATTAAATCACAAGACATCAACACAGCCGAGGGCACCTGGTTTTCTGACCAATGCCCGCAAAAGAATGATAAAGCACTGGCAGTTACATCTACTGGTGATTCCGCCCTTGCTATTTTTTCTCATCTTCAAGTATTATCCGATGATCAATGCAGTTCTTGCCTTTAAGGACTACAACGTCATCAAGGGAATATGGGGAAGTGACTGGGTTGGTTTTCAAAACTTTCGTCTGTTCTTTGAGAACCCATTATTCTGGACCCTGGTGAAAAACACCATTTTACTTAGCGGTTATTTAGTGTTGGCCGGATTTCCAATTCCGATTGTGCTCGCACTCATGATTAACGAGGTACGCGGAGCCAAGTTCAAGAATTTCGTCCAACTCGTATCCTTTGCACCCTATTTCATCTCAACAGTCGTGATGGTGTCCATGATTATGCTGTTCCTGGCACCACGGCTTGGATTTGTGAACATCGCCATGAACTTCTTTGGGCTGGATTCCGTGAATTTTCTGGGTGAGCCAGGCATGTTCCGCTCAATCTACGTCTGGTCCGATATTTGGCAGACTGCGGGCTACAGTGCGGTTATTTATTTGGCAGCACTTGCCGGAATCGATCCCACATTGTACGAAGCAGCCAAAGTCGATGGTGCCTCGCGTTTTCAAAAAATCCGTCACGTGGATCTGCCCGGGCTGGTGCCAACCATTGTCATCATTTTGATCCTGAATGTCGGAAATGTCATGGCGATTGGATTTGAGAAAGTCTACCTGCTGCAGAATCCGCTCAATCTGGCCAATTCTGAAATCATTGCAACCTATGTCTACCGAGTCGGCCTATTGAATGCCAACTATAGCTTTGCAACTGCCGTAGGGCTGTTCAACTCACTGATCAATCTGGTCTTACTGGTTACGGTGAATGGTTTGGCTAAGAGAGTTACGAAGAATAGCATTTGGTAGGAAAGGAGTTCACCTATGGCTGCAAACGTTCAAACCAAGATTAAAGAGTCCGCCGTGGACAAAACGTTTCTGGTTACCATCTACATTTTGCTCAGTCTCGTGGCGCTGGTGGTCATTTACCCACTGATATTTATCGTCAGCAGCTCAATCAGCAGCCCGGCAGCAGTAACTTCCGGTCGAGTGTGGCTCTGGCCCGTAGATATTTCCTTCAACGGTTACAAGGCATTATTTAATACACCTGAGATTCTCACCGGCTACGGTAACTCCATTTTCTATACGGCCGCCGGTACGCTGATCAGTGTAGTGCTGACCATCATGATTGCCTATCCGTTGTCACGCAAAACCTTTTTCGGCAGGAACACCCTGATGATGATCATTACCTTCACCATGATTTTCAGTGGGGGGCTGATCCCAACTTATATGGTGGTGAAGCAGCTTCATCTGATTGATACTCGCTGGGCGTTACTGATCCCGAACGCAATCTGGGTATGGCAGGTTATTATTGCTCGCTCGTTCTTTCAATCTTCCATTCCCGGGGAGCTTCTGGAAGCCAGTGAAATTGACGGCTGTAGTGATATGCGGTTCATCTGGAGCGTTGTACTCCCGTTATCGAAGCCAATCATAGCCGTGCTGGTTCTCATGTATGCAGTGGGACAGTGGAATGCGTACTTTGACGCCCTGATCTATCTCAAATCGGCAGACCTGTTTCCGCTGCAACTCATCTTGCGAAGTATCATCATTCAAAATAACGGTTCGGGGGCCATGGACTTGGCGAAAATGGTGGAAAGACAGCAGCTTACCGAACTGTTAAAATATTCGTTAATTGTAGTCGCAACATTGCCTGTACTCGTCATTTATCCATTTGTACAGCGCCATTTTGTACAGGGGATGCTGGTCGGTTCCGTTAAAGGGTGATCCTTCGTTTCGGTGTATGGAGAAAGAAGATATAGAAGTTCACACGCAAGGTTCCATCGTCTCAACTGGTAAACAACAAAAGGGAGTGATCAGATTTGAAGAAAAGTATGGTAACGTTATTGATGCTTGTCGTGGCATTCACAGTTGTCATGAGCGGGTGTTCCAATGGAAGCTCAACTGCACAACCAGGGAGCTCGGAAGAGGGCGGCAAGGTGAACATCAGCGTGTTCGCAGTCCAGGACTCCAGCATTGATATTCCGACCAATAAATTCACTGCCTTTGTGGAGGACAAATTTAATATCAAATTCAATTGGGAGATCAATCCATCGGATGGGGCCAAGGAAAAGCGACAAATCTCACTGGCAAGCGGCGACTATCCTGATGCTTATTTACTTACCCACTATATAGACCAATTCTCTCAGGCAGATCTGCTGAAGTATGGCAAGCAGGGTGTGCTCGTTCCTTTGAACGATCTCATTGATCAATACGCTCCCAACATCAAAGCGGCCATGGAGAAGAATCCTAATTTGAAAACGCTTAATACTGCACCTGATGGCAATATCTATGGTCTTGTTGCGTATACGGAATGTTTCCACTGCTCCTACCCGAGCAAGATGTGGATTAATACCGAGTGGTTGAAAAAGCTGAATCTGGAAATGCCAAAGACTACCGAAGAATTCAAAAACGTGCTGCAAGCATTCAAAACGCAGGACCCGAACGGAAACGGCAAAGCAGATGAGGTGCCGCTGAGTGGTTCCATAGAGGAGTTCGGCGTACGCATTATTCCCTTCCTGATGAATGCCTTTGTCTATGATGACGACAGAAACTACCTGCAAATGGAAAATGGGAAAGTCCAATCTGCGGCGATTACACCGGAATGGAAAGAAGGATTGACGTACATCAAGTCCCTCTTTGATGCGGGTTTGATTGACCCTGGCGCATTCACACAAAACGCAGAAGCGTTCAAGAAAATCGGTGAAAATGCAGATGCTGAAATTCTAGGCGCCGGTGCAGCCATGCATCCCGCAATCTTCGTAAACATCGATGAAGGCAACACACGCTCGGCGCACTATAACCCGCTGCCACCGATTTCCGGACCACAGGGTGTGTCCTATGCGACGCATGATGCGGGCGGTGTATCTCCAGGAGCGAAATTTGTAATCACAAACAAGGCAAGTGAAGAAGCGCAGATTGCCCTGATCAAAATGGTTGACTACATGTTCACACCAGAAGGCCAAACGAACGGTGCAAGCGGGATGAAGGGAATCGACTGGACTGATCCGGTGGATGGGGATGTGGCACTGGGTAAAGACGTTAAACCTGTAGTGAAACAAATCCCTATGGCCGAAGGTGAGGCGCCACGCAATGCGGGCTGGAGCGGCATGGCTCACTTCTATATGCCAAAAGAATATCGTGATACCTATGTTCAGGGCACAGATATTTATGCATCCAATGGTTATGAGCGAAGATTATATGACGCATCGCTGTTGTATGAAGGCCATGAGCCCAAAGAGTTGTTCCCGATCTGGTCCGTCTGGATTGATCCAAACGAAATTGACGAAGCCAGCTTGCTGCAAACCAACATCAGAAACTATATCGAGCAAAATGAACTGCAATTCATTACAGGCAACAAGGACCTGAATAAGGACTGGGATGCTTATGTGAAAGGCTTGCAGAACCTGAAGCTCGATCGTTATCTGGAAATTCTGCAAAAAGCATATGACACAAGCAAGTAATGAACAGGGATATCGGAATCAGGTGCCTATGCTGTACCGGCACCTGATTTTCCTTGTATTTAGGCAGAAGAGAAGTATGATGATGGAGTAAACGCGATGATAGAGGTTAAGCAATGGAGGCGTTAACATACCAAGAAGGGTGGGATTATCAGTCCTGTGACAGAACAAGAACATAACACGAATTCCACAACGGTCAGACTGATAGATTATGGCGCTATGCCGGACTCCGAGTTGGACACCCAGCCAGCCATGGCTCGTGCCATTCGGGCGGCGTTCGAAATCCCTGGTCCGGTGGTGCTGGACTGTGCGAGAGGAAGGTATCATTTCTACCCGGAGAAAGCGATTCGGGCGCCTTATTATATCTCCAATACCACGAGTGAAGAAGAGAACCAAGACGTGACCAAGACCATTGCCATTTTGCTGAAAGGGATGAACGATGTCACATTGGAAGGCAACGGCTCCCTGTTTATTTTCCACGGCAAACAGACCCTGTTTTTGCTGGATAAATGCACCAATGTAGAGATTCGCAACCTGCGTACGGACTATCACCAGCCGACGGTGACCGAGATGACGATTATCTCTACCGGAAAACGCCATTTCGATGCCCGGATCCACCCCGATTCCCGTTATCAGATTCGGGACAACAAGCTAACCTGGCTCGGTGAAGACTGGAGCTTTGCGAAAGGTCCCATGCAAACCTATGACCCATTGCGAAATACAACCTGGCGAATTGACAACTGGTTGGAATTGGCCCAATCTGTGGAAGAGCTTAAGCCCATGACCATCCGTTTGCATTTTGATTTTCAGCCGGATGTGGTCGTTGGTCATGTGTTGCAAAACCGCGATGGCATTCGAGATCAAGTTGGAGTTTTTATGACCGAGTGTTCAGATATTTCGTGGAGAGATGTGAGTCTGCATTTCCTGCACGGACTTGGTGTCGTCGGCCAGTTCAGCACAAATCTGACCTTCTCACGGATGAATCTGGCTCCCCGGACCGAAACGGGGCGCATGGTTGCCGGATTTGCGGATTTTCTGCATATATCCAGCTGCCGAGGCAAGGTTGCGGTAATGGACAGCCATTTTTCCGGTTCACATGATGATCCTGTCAATGTCCACGGTACCTATTTACGAATTGTAGATCAGCTGGCAGTGGATTGCGTGAAGGTCCGATTCATGCATCCCCAGACGTATGGGCTTCCGGCGTTTTATCCTGGTGATGAGATCGAATTTGTCCGTTCCGGTTCGTTGACGACCTACGCCTCCAACCATGTGGTTGCCGTTAAGCGTTTAAGTGCTCGTGAGCTCTTGCTGACCCTTGCTCATCCGGTACCGGAAGGTATGGGCAGGCATGATGTCATTGAGAATGTAACCTGGACACCGGAAGTGGAAATTACAAATAATCATTTTGCCCGAGTGCCAACACGTGGCATACTCGTAACGACTCGTCGGAAAGTGCTGATTACCGGGAATACGTTTGAACGTATGTCCATGAATGCCATTTTGATAGCCGTGGATGCCGAGTCCTGGTATGAGTCCGGAAGGGTAGAGGAGGTGATGATCACCGACAACCATTTTATTGAATGTGGCAGCAGGGAGCATACGGTGATCTTCATTTCCCCGGAGAATGTGGAGGTAGATGAGAGCGCCCCCGTTCACCGACAGGTCGTTATCCTGAACAACCGTTTCGAAACCAGTGGAGATGTCCAAATTGTAAGCGCCAAATCCACTCATGGGCTAGTGTTCAAGTCGAATCAAATAATCTCCACCAGCGAGACAGGAAAGTTATCCAGCTTAGAAGAAACAATCTATGTAAGCGCATGCACTGAGGTTGATCTTGCCGATAATACGTTCACTAATGTTCAAGAAGGAACTGACTAGCAAACGAGAAATCATGAGGGGGAGTGCACATGAAACTTCAATATGACAAACCTGCACATGTATGGACCGAAGGGCTTCCCATAGGTAATGGCCGTCTGGGCGGCATGATCTTTGGTGGGGTGGAGCAGGAGAAAATCAGCTTGAATGAGGACACCCTGTGGTCCGGTTATCCGAAGGACGGCAACAATCCTGGGGCAAAGGACGCTCTGCCAAAGGTTCGCAAGCTGTTACAGGAGGAACGTTATACGGAAGCAGACACGCTGACCAAAGAGATGATGGGCCCGTACACCCAATCGTATCTGCCTTTCGGAGATTTACTTCTGCGTTTTGAACACGGGGACATCTACCATTCCTACAAGCGGACGCTGGATGTCGAAAATGCAGTGCACAGCCTTGAATATCAGATTGGCCATGTTATCTATACCCGTGAAATGTTTGCCTCTCATCCGGATCAGGTTCTTGTACTGCGGCTGGCTGCAAGTGTGGAAGGTGCACTGAATGTACATGCGTCGCTGGATAGTCCGCTTCGGCATATGACTGGCGTTAGGGAAGACCGCTTTGTTCTGGAAGGAACGGCCCCGGAGCATGTCGATCCCAGCTACTTTGCAAGCGACGATCCGATCCGATACGGTGACCCCGGAACTAACAAGGGCATGGTCTTTGAAGGCCAGCTAGCGGTGAAGACAGAGGATGGACAGGTAACGATAGATGGCAGAGGAATTCATGTGTTGGGTGCGACAACGGCAACCTTTTATTTCAGTGCAGCTACAAGTTTTAACGGTATCGATGCCATTCCGGGAATGGAGGGAAAAGATGCATCCTTCATTGCAAGTTCATATCTGAATGAGACGGTAGACAAGCCATATGACAACCTGCTTGACTCGCATATTGCGGATTACCGTTTGCTGTTCGATCGGGTGAAGCTTGAGCTTGGGAATTCACCTGCTCCGGAAGAGATGTCCACTGAACAGCGGATTACGACCTATGGTGCGGAGGATCCGGGGCTCGTGGAGCTGCTCTTTCATTATGGGCGCTACTTGCTGATCGCAAGCTCCCGTCCGGGAACGCAGGCTGCGAATCTTCAGGGCATATGGAATGCAGTAACTCGTCCTCCCTGGAGCAGCAATTATACGTTGAATATTAATACCGAAATGAACTATTGGCCGACTGAAATATGCAATCTGGCTGAATGCCATGAGCCCTTACTGGACTTAATCAGCAATTTGGCGAAGAAGGGTGTTGAGACCGCGCAGGTCAACTATGGCACCCGCGGCTGGACGGCGCATCATAACACGGATATCTGGGGACAAACGGCTCCAGTGGGCAACTACGGAGATGGTGATCCAAGCTGGGCCTTCTGGCCGATGGGAGGCATTTGGCTGACCCAGCATTTATGGGAGCACTATGCCTTCAGCGGAGACGAGACATATTTGCGGAATTCCGCTTATCCAGTGATGAAGGAAGCTGCACTGTTTGCACTGGACTGGCTTATTGACGATGGTAGCGGCAACCTTGTAACTTCACCTTCGACTTCACCGGAGCATAAATTCCGGACTGTGGAAGGCGTAGCTGCGGTTAGTCCGGGTTCAACCATGGATATCTCATTGATTTGGGAGTTGTTCACCAACTGTATTAAAGCGTCGGAGATTCTTGGAGCGGACCCGGATTTTAGAAAAGAACTGGTAAGCATCCGCGAACGTCTTCTGCCTTTGCAAGTCGGCAAATACGGTCAATTGCAGGAGTGGTCGAAGGACTATGAGGATGAGGACATTTACCACCGGCATACCTCGCATCTGGTAGGCGTGTATCCGGGGAGACAGATTTCGGACGAGGAGACACCAGAGTTGTTTGGCGCTGCCAGAACCTCGCTTGAAAGACGGGGAGACGAAAGCACGGGTTGGAGCCTTGGATGGCGAGTTGCGCTTTGGAGCCGTTTCAGGGATGGAAACCGTTCCCTACATTTGCTCTCCAACATGCTCCGTTTGGTCAGAGATGGAGCGTCCGAGCAATACAACCATGGCGGTGTATATCCTAATCTTCTGGGCGCACATCCTCCGTTTCAGATCGACGGCAATTTCGCCGCTTCTGCCGGAATTGCGGAAATGCTGCTGCAATCTCACCGACCGTATCTCGAACTGCTTCCCGCACTGCCGGATACTTGGCAGCAGGGCAGCGTTTCCGGCCTGCGTGCCCGAGGCGGATTTGAGGTCAGCATCCGGTGGAACAACGGAAAACTTGCTGAAGCGCACATCACTTCACAATTGGGCCGGGACTGCGTGCTTAGGGGTGAAGGCCCGTTTGTGGTAACCCTTGACGGCCACGTGGTTGAGACGGATAATACCGACTTAAACATCATAAGCTTCCCTACATCTGCAGGACGGACCTACAAGGTTAAGCTGAGTTAAATCGCGTTATAGATCGGAAGATCGTTGCATGGAAAATGCGCTGTTCCGTCTTTATAATGAGGGCAGACTTGGGCAGGGGAGACATAACCGGCTCCGCTCAAGGCACAGCATGCAACAATAAGGAGGCATATGATGCTAACTAGCGATACAGCCGTACAAGTGCAGCAACAGAATGTTAATCTTGTAAGCGTTACAAACGGGCACGTGAGCTTAGAGATTAATCTTGAAAATGGTGAAGTGTCTTGTATAGGCAATCATTCATCTTATGTGAAGGGCATCCGTAGTGCTTTTCGCTGGCAGGGTCGGGAATACGGCACGGATCATTATCAGGTCCACGAGCTGGTGGCAAAGGAAGATGTTGTACGAGAAGGTTTTGGAAAAGGCATCCGCTTGGTTGTTCTGCATAAAGCTTCGTTGCTGCCGCAGCTGGAGCAGCATTTCTATATGTTTGAATCCTCACCGTATGTACTGGTACAGACCGCTATAGTCGGGGATGAAGAGCTTAAGGCGAACCGGATGGCTGTGATCCAATCCAAAGCGGTGTCAATCGGTGGAGAATCCGGCCAGAATGAACCGAGCATTCTGCGTGTACCGTTTGATAACGACAAATGGGTCAGATATACAGTGGTCAAGCCGCCGCTTGATGTGGAGAGTTATGAGGTAACGGCCTTGTTCGCGCCCGACAGCCGCAGGGGAATTGTGATGGGTTCCCTTACGCATAAGGTTTGGAAAACAGGGATCCGTATGCAAAGCGAACAAAGTGGACATATCGAGGGAGTTGATCTGTACGGCGGTGCCGTGAGTGAACTGACTCGCGATTCCCAGCCTCATGGTTATGTGAAGGGAAAGAGAGTTGAATCCCCCCTGGTATTCATCGGATTCTATGAAGACTACCGTGAAGGTCTTGAAGCCTACGGTCAGGCGAATACCTGGATTGAGGCTCAATTGCCTTGGGAGGGGGGTGTCCCGATCGGATGGAACAGCTGGTCTGCGGCCATGAGTGATCTGGACTATGATTTGTATATAGCGACCACCGATTTTCTGAAAAATGAAGTACAGCCGCTTGGATTCGAGAATGAGGATACGTTATACATCAACTTTGATGCGTTCTGGGACAACTTTACGCCAGAAGAAATGAAGAATGCGCTGGACCGGGTGCAGCAAAACGGGCATAGAGCCGGAACGTACTGGACCCCATTTGCCTTCTGGGGAGGGCCCGATCAGTTCGGTCAGGTGGTCGAAGGAACGAACGGCACATACACCTATGGAGACATTCTGCTGCGTGACAGTGATGGCGAGATCCTGCCGGATGTAGACGGTGGTCTGGCTATTGATCCGACACATCCCGGCAATCTGCAAAGGATCGACTGGTTCACGGACAAATTCATCTCGGAAGGTTTCGAATATATCAAACTGGATTTCTTGGCACATGGCTCGCTGGAAGGACAGCACCACAATCCGGATATTACAACAGGGATCGCGGCTTATCACTATGGCATGTCTTATTTGCAGCATAAGCTCTCGCCAGAAGTAATCGGACGGCCGTTTTTCATTAACTTGTCCATCGCTCCATTATTTCCATATGCCTTAGCTCACAGCCGTCGTATTTCCTGTGATGTCTTCGGTACACTTGCGGATACTGAATATCTGTTGAACTCGTTGACACACGGCTGGTGGATGAGTAATACGCTCTATCGCTACAATGATCCGGATCATTCCGTGTTATACAAGAGCTTCAACCAGGAAGCTACCGGCTGGCATGAAGGACGCAGCCGTCTGACCGCTTCAGTTATTGCCGGAACGGTGCTCCTGCTCGGGGATGACTTCCGCAAAGAGGAAGCTGCCGAACGAGCAAGAGCTTGGCTTGGTAACACGGATATTTTGAACGTTGCTCGTATGGGCAAAACCTTCCGTCCAGTTGAAGGGGATATGGGGAAGCTGTCTTCTGACGTGTTTGTCCTGGAATCGCCGGAAGAAAAGAGTTTCTATCTCGCCATCTTCAACTTTGATGCTGCACAGGCTGCGGAGAAACCCATCTCGCTGGAACGGGCCGGGCTAAACGCCAATGCCCTATACAATGTGCAAGATCTGTGGGAAGGCTCACAAGGGGAAACGTCTGGAGAGCTTATTGTCTCGCTGGAACCGGCGGAATCCAAAATCTTCAGATTGACCGTGAAGGAAAACGGATCGGAGTCAAATAATTAAGCGGAACCATGATCGATTTTAAAATAAAAACAAAGTCAAACGCGCGCTTTTGTATCTCACAGATCGCGCGTTTATTTGTTTGGGGACTGGAGGACATGATATGAACGATTTTACTTTGTGGTATTCAACTCCTGCTGCGGATTGGTCTCAAGGCCTGCCGCTGGGCAATGGTAGAATAGGAGCAGTGGTTATGGCGTCTTCGCATCGTGAGGTGTGGAGTATGAGCGAGGTTACCTACTGGTCAGGACAGATTGACCCGGAGTATCCTCCGGCAGGAGGCAAGGCTGCACTGGAAGAGATGCGCAGCTATTTTTTCTCGGGCGATTATGATGAAGGGGATCGTCTTGCCAAACAGCATTTGCAGCCAAAGAAGCGTAATTTCGGCACCCATCTTGGATTATGTGAAGTTGTTATTGATTTTGAAAAGAAGAATCCGGGTTCTGATGAAGCTGGAAGCTTCCAACGTGAGCTGGATCTGACTCATGCACTGGCTGGGGCGTTCTGGAAGGATGACGACACCACGATTAGACGTGAAGTTTTCGCTTCTCACGCCGATGATATAGTGGCCTCCCGAATTTGGAGCGAAGCTCCTGGTAGCGTATCCTTTACGCTAGGTTTGGAAGGGGGAACGGAATCATTCAAGGTTGCAGCCTTAGATGACAACACGCTTGAATTCCAAGGACAGGCAACGGAAAATGTACATAGTGATGGAACCTGCGGCGTATGGGCCAAGGGCCTGTTGAAGTTGGTTGTATCCGGGGGGAACATCGCCAGGAAAGATGGAAACCGATTGACCGTGACCGGAGCGGATGAGGCATGGATTTATTTTAGTGTAAGCACGGATTATCGTCGTACAGATTCGGATTGGAAAACAGAGAGCAATTATACGCTGGTGAAAGCTTTAAATAAAGGTTATACCTCACTGAGGAAGGATCATATCCGCGATTACAGCGAGCAATATGACAAGGTAGATATTCAGTTCGGGGTCAAGAGGAAATCCGGCCTCACTACAGATCAGCGTATTCGTTTGTTGGAACAGAGTGGTGGGGATGAAGATCCGCAGCTGTTCGCCTTGTTTTTCCAATATGGACGGTATCTGACCATCGCGGGATCTCGCGAGAACTCTCCATTGCCACTCCATCTCCAGGGAATCTGGAATGATGGTGAAGCGTGCCGAATGGGCTGGAGCTGTGATTATCACCTTGACGTAAATACTCAGATGAATTATTACCCTACAGAGATTACAAATCTGGGGAAGAGTCATCTTCCGTTATTTCGGTATATTGTGGATCTGGCACAGGCGGGCAGGGAAACGGCTCGTCATGTGTATGGATGCGACGGATGGGTCGCTCATGTCTTCTCCAATGTATGGGGCTTTACGCTGCCTGGATGGGAAACCTCGTGGGGGCTGAACGTTACAGGCGGATTATGGCTGGCTACACACCTGATTGAGCATTATGAGTACAGTCAGGATCGTGTTTTCCTAGAGAATGTGGCCTATCCTGTACTTAAAGAATCCGCGGCCTTCTATCTGGATTACATGTGTGAGCATCCTCGGAACGGTTGGCTGGTGACGGGTCCTTCCAATTCACCGGAGAACCATTTCTATCCCGGTAATTCGAGAGAAGGGGCACAACAGCTGTCCATGGGAACGACAATGGACCAGATGCTGGTGCGCAGGCTCTTTGAATTTTGTCTTAATTCAGTTGAACTTTTGAACAAAGACGAAGAACTCGGACGCAAGCTGGAAGAAGCAATTGGCAAGCTTCCACCTCTACAGATCGGCAAAAAAGGGCAGTTACAGGAGTGGCTGGAGGATTATGAGGAGGCGCAGCCAGAGCATCGGCATTTGTCTCATATGTATGCGCTGTATCCGGACAGTCGGATTACATCTGACCGTACACCGGAACTCAGTTCGGCAGTACGAGTAACGCTGGAGAACCGCATGGTCCAGGAAGAGCTGGAGGATGTTGAATTTACAGCTGCTTTGTTTGGACTGGGTTTTGCGAGATTGCATGATGGGGAGACGGCATATAAACACCTCTCACATTTGATCGGCGGCCTGTGCTTCGATAATCTGTTCACCTATTCCAAATCCGGAATTGCTGGAGCAGAGAGTAATATTTTCGTCGTTGATGGAAATTTCGGCGGTACAGCTGTCGTAGCGGAGATGCTGCTGCAAAGTTATGCGGGCGAGATTCACCTTCTCCCAGCGCTGCCACAGGCATGGAGCACAGGCTCGATAACCGGGCTGAGAGCAAAAGGGAATGCCGAGGTTGACATCGTCTGGGAGAACGGACAGTTAATTTCTACGAACATTCATACTTTCTCGGCAGGAACGTTCACCATTTGTTGGGGCAAACAAAGAACGATCCTTCATGCCGAAGCAGACGAAAGTTACTATTTCAATAGCGAGCTGGAGTTGGTAAAATAACGATCTATACTTGAAAATAACTTTCATTTATATGGACCATGGTCCCACGGAGGGAAAAACATATAATAGAGACAGAAAGATACAAAGGGAGGGGACGTTGATGTACAGTATTTTTTTGGTAGACGATGAAGAACTGGGACTTGAGATGATGAGGGATTATATCCGTTGGGAAGAGATGGGTATCTATATCATGGGAACGGCGAGTAACGGCAGGGAGGCCTTGGAGAAGATTGAGGCCACCCAGCCTGATATCGTTCTTACCGATGTTCAGATGCCGATCATGAACGGTATTGATCTGGCGAGAAAGATACATGAGAGCTACGATTCAATCCAGGTGATGTTTCTGACCGGACATGATGAATTTCAATATGTAAAATCGGCTATCAACGTAGGGGCCGTGGGATATATGCTAAAACCTTTGGATTTAAATGAAATTGAAAGCGTTGTCAGTAAAGTTAAACAGCGTTGTGACGAAGTTGGAATTAAGAACCGTTCCATGGAGGCGGCCAAAGCCAATATCCTGAAGGAATTATCTTACGAAAAAAACGAGGATCGTGCTATTGATCTCGCTTTTAGTTTCAGCCGTCTAACCCGGCAACCTGAGACCACCCGATATGCAATGGCCTTGTTTAGTATCGATCCGAAGGAGACCGAAGGAGAACAGCAAAGTCTGGAGGAATGTACAGGGCGGCTGGTGTCTTTTCTCGATCATTTCTTCAAGGCGAAGAACCTGAAAGCGATCTTTGTGGATTACAAGGAAGGAGAGACCGGTGTATTTATGGAAGCGGCACAGCAGCCGGGATATTATGCGTGGGAGGACTTGGCTGAGGCTATCCGTAGTGCCCTGGATTTTACGGTGACGGCTGCTGTAGGCGGACAAGAGACCGCGTTATCCCATATTCACTGTCTGTACGAAGAGACACGAACCATCTTGAATGAGCGTTTCTATGAAGGTACAGGCGCAATTATTCATGCTGGCACCGTTACGAATCAGTTCTATACAGAGCATATGCCCCCTTTTGATCAAAAGGAATGGTTCGATTCCATTAACCGACTGGATTTTGAATGGGCGGCACAGAAGCTGCACGGGTATATTGAGGGATTGGCAACACTGAGAGTCAAGAAAAAAATCATCTGCGACTGGTCGATAGATCTCGTGAATGAACTGCTGGAGCAGCTTCATAAACCCGTTCCAAAGCGGGCTGAGCTGTATCATTCCATCTATAATGCACTGACTCTGCATGAAATCGAGGATCTGATTCTCGGTACTGCGGAAGATGCGGTGAGCATGCTGGGCGAGCGGTTTATGGACAAAAATGCAAAACTGATTCACAAGGTCCGTACCCTCATCGACCAGAATTACAATCAGCCGATTACCATTAACAGCCTGTCTGATCAGGTCTATTTGTCACCGAACTATTTGAGATCCATTTTTAAGGACAAAACAGGGATGACGATCCACGATTATCTGACACGCATCAGATTGGATAAAGCCAGGGAACTGCTGGCAGACGGCTCGCTCAAGATTCACGATATCGCGCAGACCGTGGGCTATGAGAGTACATCCTATTTTATTTCTCTATTCCTGAAGACACAGGGCGTAACACCTAACGAATACAGGAAAAGTATGTGACGATAGAGGCTGTCTGGTAAAGCTGATATTCATACTCCTGTTTTCCTTGAACATGATTTGGATAGGCTCCCTCTTACTACCCCATGATATGGCAAATGAAAGAGGCTTTCCTGTATGAATAGTAACATTGTGGTATGGAACATCCCCCTCCTCCTTTTTACAATAAGGCATATAGGAAAGGAAGGAGGAGAGAGGGGTATTGATTTGACAGCTCTTTATGAAAGCGATTACAAATAATGGCTGTGAACCACTGCAGGAATAGGCATAGGGAGACCTAACTCAATCATTAGAAAATGGAGGCATGTTATGTTGGGACGGATGATGAAAAAAGGATTTGTGTTCTTTATCATTTTTTGCTTGGTAGTTTGCGGGGGCCAGTTCGCCCGAACAGCTCACGCCGATGATATGAATACCTATGAAGCCGAGGCCGAGGGGAATATTTTGCTTGGCAACGCGCAAATCTCTGATAGCCCGACGGCTTCAGGCGGCAAAAAGGTCGGAGGCATGTACCAAGGCAGTTCCTTGCAATTTAACAATGTCACTGTAAGTGAAACAGGAAATTATAAAATTTCCGTTTACTACATTTCAGGTGATTCGCGGCCATTCAATATTAGTGCGAACGGCGGGGAGAAGCAATTTGAAGAACCGTCCAAGACAGTCGACTGGGATACGGTGGGAACATATGATGTGACCCTTCCGTTGAACGCTGGAACCAACACAATCCTGATTGATGACAACAACTGGTATTCTCCCGACATCGACAAGATCGTGATCCGCGGTTTGGACAGTAGTCCTCCAGAGGAAGGGGGCGGAGACGACTGGAAGAAAAATTTGCATGGTGCAATCATTGAGGCAGAAGCAGTTGACAACATTTTGAAAGGCAATGCCAAGGTGGTAGACAGCAGCATTAGTTCGGGTGGGAAGAAAGTAACCGATCTGAACAAAAACAGTTCACTGCAATTTACGAATATCAACGTACCGGCAGATGGTACATATTTGATTCGAATATCTTATATTTCCGGTGATCAGCGACCTGTTTATATGCAGGTAAACAATGACACGGACGAGATGATTGATCTGCCCAAAACGGCAAGCTGGGACACGATTGGCATGTATGATGTGGAGGTATCTCTTCATAAGGGTGTCAATACCATCACGTTCTCGGATCATGACTGGTACTCCCCTGATTTGGACCGAATTGAAGTGATTCCGTATAAAATCAGTTATGAAGCCGAAGATTCGGACAATACGCTGACTGGTGAAGCGAGTGTAACGGACAGCCCCACAGCATCAGGTGGCAAAAAGGTCGGATATCTGAATGGCGGGAGCTCCTTAACGTTCAATAAGATTATAGCCCCGATGACAGGTAATTACCGCGTTACGGTCGCTTATTTTTCCGGTGATCCGCGCAGTTTCTATGTCCGCGCAAATAACGGGGAAGAGCAGTTCCACGACCTGCCCAAAACCCCGGATTGGGATACGGTAGGTACGTATGATCTTACACTCCCATTAACTGAAGGCGAGAATACGATTACCTTTTCAGACAACAATGGCTATTCTCCCGATCTTGACCGGATTATCGTAGAGCCTGCGATAGAGACAGAACCTGAAAATCCAGGTGAAGGAGATGACGATCTGGGAACACCGGGTGACTCGCAACGATACGGGGATATCACGGTGACTGATTACACGTATGGCCTTCTGGTATCGAACGGACAATACGACGTGTCTTATAATACCCAGACTGGATTCGTCGGATATAGCTGGGCAGAAGGGCAGAAGATGCGGGGTATTTTCAGTAGCATTAAACTTGGTGAGAGCCTTGTGGAAACCAAAGGTTATGAGAGTCATACGAGCGGTGGAACACCTGTGGAGATTCAGGATGGATTCGGCAAAGGCATTGAGTTGAACTTTGTTCATACGTCGACTGGCAAACCAACCCTGAAGCAGGTCTATCGGTTTTATGAAGATAAATCGTATTTCCTCAACCGTCTGGATGCCTTCAGTGATTCAGAGATCAAGAGTAATTACATGTCACCAATTACGGTTAAAAATACGGGCGGTGTGGATATCGGCGTCAGCTCGGATAATCGTGTGCTTACAGTACCTTTTGACAACGACGCCTGGATTCGCTACAAATCTCAAACCATGAACCGGGCGGATACCAGCTATGAGATGACAACAGTATTCAATAACTCGACACGTAACGGTCTGGTGATCGGTTCAGTAACCCATGACACCTGGAAGACCGGTATTGACTGGAAAGGCTCAGCTAATCGTCTGAATGAATTTGCGGTGTATGGTGGTGCAGCGAGTGACGTTACTCGCGATACTCAGCCACATGGCAGCCTGACTGGTACTGAACTGTCCTCATCACTGATTATGATAGGTGGTTTCAGTGACTACCGTACAGGACTTGAAGAATACGGTAAAGCCAATGCGATTATTACTCCTCCGCTGGCGTTGAATCCAGAGCTGCCACAAGGTGTTCCAGTAGGTTGGAATAGCTGGGGAGCTTATGATAGCGGGCTTTCGTATCAGAACGTAGTGGATGTGTCCAATTATTTCAAGAACAATCTTAAGAAGTTCAACAATAACGGCAATGTATTCATTAATATGGATTCCTACTGGGACAATCTAAGTGATGCTGAGCTTGCCCAAGCCGTATCTGTCATTAAGGACAATGGTCAGCATGCAGGCATCTATTGGGGACCATTTGTGTATTGGGGCAACGATATGAGCCAAAAAGTAGATGGTACCAACGGGCAATATACGTATGGTGATATTGTGCTCAAGGATGCTGAGGGTAAACCTCTGCCGACACTGGATGGAGCATATGCACTGGATGTGACACATCCGGGGAGTCAAATGCGTATGAATTATTTTCTGGATAAGTTTAAATCACTTGGATTCACATTCATCAAACTGGATTTCCTAACCCATGGCTCACTGGAAGGTCAGCATTATGATACAACCATGACGACAGGAATCCAGGCTTACAATGAAGGGATGCGTTATGTCGAAGAGCGATTGGATGGGAAAATGTTCATTAGTGCGTCCATTGCACCGATCTTTCCAAGTCAATATGCGCATAGCAGACGGATCTCTTGTGACACCTATGGCAAAATCAATGAGACGGAGTACATGCTCAATTCATTGACATATGGTTTCTGGCAAAATGGGACGATCTATTCTTATACAGATCCGGATCATTTGGTATTAAGCAGTGCTTCAAGCTTGGAGGAAGCCCGTAGCCGGGTGAATTCCGGTGTAATTGCCGGCACGGTGATGATGGATTCCGATGATGTGAACGTTCCCAAGGCACAGGAATACATGACATCATTGTACAATAACTCGGATGTTCTTCAGGTGGCGCTGAAAGGCAAAGTATTCAAGCCGCTTGAAGGAAATACGAATGCAAATGCCGCAGATACGTTTGTTCTGAAAGACGGCAATGATTATTACCTCGCCGTATTTAATTACAGCGCCAATAGTTCAGCAAACAAAACGATTAATCTAGGCCGTGCCGGATTGAATGAATCCAAAACCTACACGTTAAAAGACTTGTGGACAGGTGAATCTTCGTCAGCCACGGGTGCATGGTCCATCTCGCTGGGGCCAGCTGAATCGAAATTGGTTAAATTGACCGAGAAACCAGTCAATCCAGAAAACCCAGGAAACCCAAGCCATCCTGGCAACAATGGCAACAACGGTAATAACAGTAATACTAGCGGGAGCGGGAACTCTGGATACAGCACGGCTCAGGAGAACGATACAACAACACGGGTCATCACAGCCGATATGCTGAAGGTGGACAGTGAGGCAGGGAAAGTCGTTATAGACATCAAGGCTGGTACTCAGGAGCTGCAACTGTCATCAGCTGTCTTACGCCAACTCGGCAACCATACACTGAAAGTGAAATCAGGCAAGTTAACTTTGCAAGTACCTGCGAGTTTGTTCCAGCAGCTACTGAGCAAGCTACCAGCGGGGCAACAGGAAGATAGTACGATTTCCCTGAAAATGGTCCCGCTTGGCAGCAAGGCCAAAGAGGTCATTGCTGCAGTAGAATCATCTTCCCGGGCAACGGTTACCCTTAAGGGAGAAATCGTTGAATTCAGCCTTTCGGCAACAACTAAATCAGGTACAACCGAAACACTCGCTGCTTTTGATCACCCGGTTACGCTGAGCCTGGCAGCGGCTGAAGGCTTCGACCCTTCACAGGGAGGAATATATTATATTAACAAAAATGGGACATTGGAATTTCTCAAATCAGATTACGTGAATGGCGTATTAACGACTAAAGTGAGCCACTTCAGCAAGTATGCCGTTCTGGAACTGGATCGGACGTTTACCGATGTTCCGGGCAATCATTGGGCCAGCAGTGTAATCAAGGAGTTGGCAGCAAAGGGCTATGTTGAAGGCACACATGTAGATCAATTTGAGCCAGGACGTGCTGTCACCCGCGCTGAATTCACCACTATGCTCGTTCATTCCATGGGACTGACTGTAGCAGGGGAAGTACACTTTACAGATGTAGCGACAGATGACTGGTACGCGGAACCCATCTCGATTGCGACGCAAGCCGGTATTGTAAACGGCCGAAGCGCAGCCCGTTTCCAACCGGACGCACAGATTACTCGTGAAGAAATTACGGTGATGCTGATGAAAGCCTATGAGCGGAATGTTGGGAAAGTACCGCCTGTTGGTTCTACAGACATCTTGTTTACAGATATGGCTCAGGTTTCTTCATGGGCAACGGCTTCGGTGAAGCATGCAGCCCGATTGGGACTGGTCCAAGGCCAAAGACAGGGACAGTTTGTGCCTAAAGGGATTGCTTCCCGGGCAGAAGCGGCTCAGGCCATCTATAACCTGATTTTGAAGTAAGCTTTAAGGCTGCGAATTATATCGCAGCCTTATTTTCATAATTTTGAGATGACAGATGATTTCCCCTATGGATTGTAAGATTGCGATATGGCTAATCCGCCTGCTGCTTCCTACAATAATATGTATGTTCACAACACACAGCATATAGGTACCAAAACACGGAACCTGAAAGGGGTAAGCATGACGATTCAATATCATGAACAATTGCGTATATTTGCAATACAGACACAACATTCATCCTATATTTTCGGAATTAATGAGAGAGAACACCTCCAGCATCTGTATTGGGGAGATCCAGTGAGTATCGAGGACAGCGCTCCTTTGCTCCATCTACAATCCCACAGCTCTTTTGACGCGGAAGTGGAAGGAGAGGTGGAGGAGTACAGCTTCTGGGGAGGCGCATTTTATACAGAGCCATCTCTGAAACTGCGCATGCCTGATGGTGTACGCGATCTTCAGGTTAGGTATGACCGTCACGAGGTCATTGAACAGGATGGCAGACAGACGCTGATTATTACGTTGAAGGATCAGGTGTATGCACTTGAAACGCAGCTGGTCTATCGGGTCATCCCGGAATTCGACCTGGTAGAGCGTTATGCCAATATCATAAATACGGGGCAGGAGGATATTGTGCTGGAAAGCATGCAATCCGCAGCTTGGACTTTGCCATATCTCCAGGATTACCGCCTGACGCATGTTACGGGGAAATGGTCGGGTGAATTCCAACTGCGCAATACCATTTTGACAGAGGGAAAAAAGGTACTTGAATCGCGAAGAGGTTTCACTGACGGTCATGCCAACCCATGGTTTGCGATTGATGATGGTCTTTCCACAGAAAGCGGCGGTGGGGTATGGTTTGGTGCTCTTGCCTGGAGCGGCAACTGGAAGATTGTTGCGGAGAAGACCCCATTCACGCATGTACGGGTAACAGGTGGCATCCATGATTTTGACAATGAATGGTTGCTGGGTGCGGGCGAGACGTTTGAGACGCCTGTCTTTGTCGGCGGATTCAGCCCTGAGGGCTTTGGCGGCATGAGCCATCGCTTGCATCAGTACCAATACAATTACATACTGCCGCGCAGTGAAATCGGTAAAGTGCTGTACAACTCCTGGGAAGCTACCTATTTCGATGTTAATGCCCAGGACCAAATGGCACTTGCCGAAAGGGCAGCCAAAATGGGTGTGGAACTATTCGTTGTGGATGACGGCTGGTTTGGGCAGCGGCATTCCGACCGTGCGGGGTTGGGCGACTGGAACGTGAACAAAGAGAAGTTCCCGAACGGACTTGTTGAGCTGATTGACCGGGTTCACGGACTGGGGATGGAATTCGGCATATGGGTGGAGCCGGAGTCGGTTAACCCGGATAGTGATCTCTATAGAGCACATCCGGACTGGGTATATCATTTTGAGACCCGGGGACGTACGGAGCTTCGCAATCAGCTGCTGCTGAACATTTCCAAGCCGGAGGTCAAGCAATACATTATCAATTTTATGACCGAACTGCTTGGTAATCATGAGATTAAGTTCATTAAATGGGACATGAACCGGACGATCACGGAGCCGGGCATGAAGGGTCACCCCATTAACCGCCAGAAAGAAGTATGGGTAAGGCATGTCCAGAGCTTGTATGATATATGGGCACAGCTGCGAGCCAAGTTCCCGGATGTCGAGTTTGAGACTTGCGCAGGAGGTGGCTCGCGGATTGATCTGGGCATCTTCCGTTATGCCGATCAGTCCTGGCCGAGTGACAATACGGATGCGTTCGACCGCCTGAGCATTCAGGAAGGCTTCTCGTATACGTACGCACCACGTATGATGACCTGTTGGGTAACCGAGTCACCTACAGGAATGAACGGTCGAAACGTCTCTCTGAAGTATCGTTTCCACAGTGCAATGATGGGCACGCTTGGTGTCGGCTCCAATCTGAACGAGTGGAGTGATGAATGGATTGAACAGTCCGGGGAATTCATCGGTCAGTACAAAGCCATTCGTCAACTGGTGCAATTCGGCAAACAATCCCGTCTGACTTCGCTTCGGCATAAGGGGGTTACTGCTGTCCAGTACAGTGATGCTGCCGCAAGTGACCATGTGCTATTCGCTTTTCTTCACTCGCAGAAGCTGGGTGAACCGTTGCCTAGACTCCGTTTGGCAGGCCTTCAGGCTGACAAGACCTATCTCATTGAAGAACTGGGGTTAACGGTCAGTGGCCGTGCGCTGATGAACATCGGGGTGGAGCTGCCTCTGCGCGGCGATTTCGACAGCCTGGTGTATCGTATTCGTGAGCAGGTATAATAGGATGTTGTAGAACGGTTTAAAAGGAGTGCTTTGTAGGTCGGTAACGGCTGCATCGCACTCCTTTTTTATTGGATCTCTTTTTGCGGCAGACGGATCTGTACGGTAGTTCCCATACCTAGCTTGCTATACACTTTAACACCGTAGTATTCACCAAATTTCAGCTTAATCCGCCGATCCACATTTGAAATGCCATAACCCCTTCCTTCTTTCTCTTCAAACAAAGCCTCAAGCTTCTCTCGCCGCATGCCCATTCCGTCGTCTATAACCGATAAGATGATACTATTGTTCTCGATGACACCCTTGATATGGATATTTAGAGGCCGATCCTGATTCCAAAGAGCGTGAATGACTGCATTCTCCACAAAAGGCTGTAACGCAAGCTTTACGGTCGAGTAGGGCAGGATCGATTGATCTATCGTGTAGATGATGTTCAGCTTGCCCTTAAACCGAATAAGTTGAATTGCATTATAACTCTGGGTCAGTTTCAGCTCTTCATTGATGGTCAGGATGCTCTTTCCTTTGTTAAGGGATATCCGATAAAACTTGGCCAGGTGAAGAACCATATCCTGAATCTGTGGATCCTGATGCTTCACGGCCAGAGAAGAGATCGAACCGAGTGTATTATACAGAAAATGAGGATTGATCTGAGCTTGAAGCAGGTCCAGTTCGGCTTCCTTGCTCTGTAGTTCCTTCTGATAAACTTCGGTAACCAGACTTTTCAACCGGGTTGTCATCTGTTCGAATGCAAAGTGAAGCTGTCCGATCTCATCACTGCCCATTTGCTCCTCATGAGTAGGGTTGAAATCCCCCCGCTCAATCCGTCGAATCATCCGAATTAACGTCCTGATGCGATTGCTAAACAGCGAAGCAGTAATATAGATGAGCAGCAGCGCCACGCCGATGAAGCCCAGAGAAATTTTGATAATCAGCTGAGAGAGGGACTTAGCATCCTTGATAATACTGTCATACGGGAAGATGGACACCGTTCTCCAGCCATTTTTGAGCGTGTTATAGACGGCTAGAGCCTTCACGCCTTGATATGTTGTATCAAATCTGCCTGAAGGCGTCTCGTCAAAATTCTGATGAAGCAATTCGGGCAGGCTTGTATTGATTAACTGTTTGTCCGCTGAAGACAGAATCATACCCTTGTCATTGATAATAAAAATATCTTTGCCACCTGCTTCTTTTTCCATGAGAGAATAGATGACCGACTCCGAAATTTGAAAGACCAGCATCCCATAGGGGTACTGATTACTATTGTTGTTCAGCAGCCGAGCGAGTGTAAACATGGCAGGACCGTTCTCTGTCTGCGGCGTGGAGAGATGAATAATGTTCCCATAGGATTGCTGCAGCTTGTGAAACAGTTCCGTGTCCTGAACTTCCGGTGTGATCGGCCGGATATAATAATTGTCTTTGGGCAGCGACGGATTATCCGAATAAATGAATGCGCTATCAAAATCAGGGTAGGCAGCCATCACGGTGTCGATTCGATTGCCAATATAATTATAGACATCCAGATAAGATGGATCATCCTGATACTCGTTTGTAAGGTAATTGGCAAGGCGGTTATCCAAATAAATGGAGGCGGAAATGTGTTCATAGCTATCCAGTTTGTTCTCCAGATTTTTAGTGATTTGAGCCGTTGAGTTCGTCATATTGATGTAGATCTGCTCAGTAAGCTTCGTTTTGGTGAGCTCATAGGAAAAGTAAACCAACAGCATCATCGGAATGATCGTGACCAGAACAAATACCATAAACAGTTTGGAACGAAAACTCAGGTTTACAAAAGGCATGTACATAAATCTTCTATAAAATTGGCGCATCCGGAAGCCCTCTCTTGACTGAATATTCGTTGCACAGTTCATCATAGCAGAGTGAATATGGAAATCCAATCCTCTCTTTGCACAAAAACATCTTTAAAAAGCGGTATCTTTCGGAGAATTCAACTATGGCGAGTAATCCTTGTCAAATTTATGATTATAGGAGAGAAGTTGAATCAAGATATGGCCGACCATGCTGCTGTATAGAAAAAGGGAGGGTACTTAATGCATAAGGTAAGCGCTATCAAAACAGTCAGGAGCAATAATCTGATAAGCAGACTAAAAGAGCAAAAATGGTTATTCGTGCTTATGCTTCCTGCCTTTATTGCGACATTGCTATTTTCCTATGGTCCGATGTTTGGACTATATATGGCGTTTACAAATTATCAGCCGGGTGGGGGATCGTTCTTACATCAGTTCTTCCATGCCGAATTTGTAGGTTTCCAGTGGTTTGAGTATTTCTTTACTACAGGGGATTTCTATCGGGTTATGCGTAATACGCTAGCGACAAGCTTGCTGACACTGTTCTTCGGATTTCCTGCGCCAATCATCCTTGCGCTTGTACTGAATGAAGCGAGACAGGGATTTTTCAAACGTTTTGTACAGACGGTTTCTTATCTGCCGCATTTTATCTCATGGGTTATTGCAGCCAACATTGTGATTACGCTGCTGGCTTCGGATGGAATGCTTAACAACATTCTGGTTCTGCTGGGCATTGTCAAAGAACCCGTTGCATTTTTGCAAAACGGGCCTCTGTTCTGGTGGATTATCGCATTGTCGAACATGTGGAAAGAGATGGGGTTCAGTGCCATTATGTATCTTGCTGCAATCGCTTCCATTAATCCGGAGCTCTACGAAGCGGCCAGGGTGGACGGAGCCAGCCGATTCAAGCAAATGTGGCATATAACGCTGCCATCCATGCGCCCTACAATTGTCATATTGGCTATTCTCGCGGTCGGAGGCATTTTGAATGCGGGATTTGAACAGCAATACCTGCTGCAAAATAATACTGTGCTTGAATACTCCGAAGTTATTGATATTTATGCTTACAAATACGGACTACAAAACAGCATGTTTTCTTATGGTGCTGCTGTGGGAATGTTCAAATCCGTTGTTGCCTTCATTCTTGTCCTTATCGTGAACCGGATTTCCAGAAAAGTGAACGACCAGGCGTTGTTCTAACTACAAAAGACAGAGGGGAGCGCTTGTAATGATTCTGAACCGATTCGGGGATCGTATTTTCAAAATTATTGTATATTTCATTCTTATTCTCGTATTACTGGTTACATTTCTTCCGTTTTGGAATATACTCGTTCTTTCATTGAACAGCGCGGAGGATACGGTGCGAGGCGGCGTTTATCTGTGGCCCAGAGATCTGACCTTGGACAGCTATCAGCAGATTTTGAAAGATAGCGAGATTTTAAGCGGGCTGTGGGTAACCGTCAAACGAACGCTGATTGGTGCACCGCTATCGGTTCTCGTCATTACGATGCTTGCGTATCCGCTAAGTCGGCGGAACTTAATTGGTCGCAAAGGCTGGAACCTGTACTTTATCTTTACCATGTATTTCAGTGGCGGACTGATTCCGTTCTACATGGTGCTTAAGGCGCTGAATATGATCGATACCTTTTCGGTGTTCATTTTGCCAAGTTTGATGAATGTCTTCTATATGATCATTGTTCGTACTTTCATGGAACAGCTCCCCCATGAGATTGAAGAATCGGCGAGGGTAGACGGGGCTAACGATCTGACCATTTTCTTCCGAATTGTGATGCCGCTGACAACACCTGTACTTGCAACAGTGGGACTTTTTCAAGCGATAGGGCATTGGAATGCGTGGTTTGATTCCTATGCGTTCACCTATAGTTCGGATCTGAAGACTCTGCAAGCCGTGCTCGTGAAAATATTAAATCAATTTCAGACCGGTGGCATGATTTCGCAAACGCAAATGCTGGCCAACTCGGCCAAACGAAATGCGGTTTCCAGCGATACCATTCGAATGGCTGCTACGATGGTAGCCACATTACCAATCGTGATGGTGTATCCGTTCCTGCAAAAGTACTTTGTTAAAGGTATGACTTTGGGAGCGGTAAAGAGTTAAGCGATTCCATGATCCGGTTGTGGGACGGACTCGTCCTGCGACCTCTCCTGAAAGGGGGTGGGCCAAGATTGTTTTGTAATTGCTCGATCATGCAATTTAGGAATTTATTCATTGGGAGGAATTAGGGTGTCAATGATAAAGACAAAAAAATGGATCACGATGGGTATGACTGCTGCATTAGTCGTTGGTTTGTTAGCGGGCTGCTCCTCTAACGATGGAGAGAACAAAACAGTAGGTAAAGATGGGGAACAAGGGCCGATTACGCTGACCTGGTTTGATGGCAATACCAAAGGAGAACCATTTACCGATGCAGTTGCCCAGGAAATTACCAAAAAGACGGGCATAGAGATCTCCATCCAGCAGCCAACAGGTAATCCAACGGAAAAACTGAGCCTGATGCTCGCGAGTGGGGACTATCCGGATGTGGTAGTCATGAGCCGGGGAGATGCTTCCCTCGACAAATACATTTCAAGCGGGGCATTCATTCCACTGGATGAGTTAATTGAGAAATATGGTTCTGATCTGAAAGAAATGTACGGAGATACCTTGACCAAAACACGTAATACCGACGGCAAGAACTACTATCTGGCAAACTGGTATGGACTCGACAGTGATCCGGTCTTCGGTATGCTGATGAGACAAAGCCTATTGGAAGAGTTCCTTCCGGATAAAGCAGATGGTTCAAAGCCCCTCACAACAGACGAGTTCGAAGCACTACTAAAAAATTTCAAACAAAAATACAATACGATTGATGGCAAAGAATCCATTCCGATGACGATGAACGGCGAGAACATGGGCGCAAATCTGGGAACATTCAAAGGCATGTGGGGCTTAAAGACGTATTATGACAACAATGGACGTCTGCAATATGATGTCAAGGACCCCAAATATCGCGAGATGCTGTTATACATGAATCGCTTATATAGAGAAGGTCTGATTGAAAAGGAATTTGCAATTAGCAAAACACAGACCTGGATTCAAAAGCTGACGACTGGTGCAGTATTCGCTACCCCAGGTGCATATTGGGACCCGGGGAACGGCAATGCGGCCCTGAAGAAGGATGGCGGGGAAAAGAATCAACTCTTTGCTTACAAAGTTGTTGCTCCAGGTGTAGATCCGGCTCAAACAACGTTTGGCCCAAGAAGTTCGCTTGGATGGGACGCGATCGCGATTACCAAAAACAACAAACACCCGGAAGAAACGATAAAGCTGTTTAATTATCTGGCGAGTGATGAAGGACAGCATTTGCTGCTGTGGGGCAAGGAAGGCGAACAGTACACCATGGTGGATGGCAAGCGACAACCGAAACCTGAATTCCTGCAAAGCTTCAAGGATAATTGGGATGATACGGTGAAGAAAAGCGGCGTTCGCAAATGGTTATGGTTTATCAAAAATGGTCTGGACCCGAACGGACAGCCGTATGACATGGCGGTTAAATTCCAGCGCAGTGAAGTGGATGAACTGGCCATTAAGAGTCTGGGCGATTCCGTATGGGATACAGCACAGTATGACAACCTGAATCCGGATGGGGGAACACCTCAAGCGCTGACGGCACAGAAAGTGAAGGATATTATGGATCAGAGCATTACGAGAGCCATTATTGCCCCAAGTGAGGCCGAAGCCAATTCGGTATTCGACAAGATGCTGGAGGATATGAAAAAGGCTGGCGATGAGAAAGTAGAAGATATCATCAACGAGAAATATGCTCAGCGTATGGAGCTGTGGTCTACCAAATAATTGAAGAGTAATTTTGGTAATAAGAAGCGTCCTGGCATGGTTAGGGACGCTTCTTATTTAAGACCGCATTATACAAATGCCCCGTCAATACCGCTTGTGCCAGTCCAATACTGCGATTTTACGTTTTTCATTGGAATGAACAGGTTTTTTTGGTCTACATATTCCCCCTTCATTGTTCAAATAATGATGGAACAGAACAAAGGAGGGAACGATGGATGAATAAGGCTGGGCGAAAAGGGTGGTCATGCTCCTGGAAAGTGAAGATGTCAGTAGTGTTAGTCGGTTTGATATTAATAGTCAATGGAGGAAATCTGCCTTACAGTAGTGCGGATTCACAGCATGTACCACATCAGATCTCTTCACATACTTCCGGAGATAAATCACAGCATAGAATGGCGATTATCATTGATGATGTCGGAAATGACATGAAAGGGACGGCAGAAATTTTGGCGACTCCTGTGAAGCTAACGGTAGCGGTGATGCCTTTTTTGCAAACGACAAAGAAAGACGCAATCGCAGCACATGAAAAAGGGAAGGATGTGATTGTCCACATGCCCATGGAGCCCAAGAAGGGAAGGCCCGAATGGTTGGGTCCAGGTGCGATCACATCCAATCTGACGGACGAAGAAATCCGTGACCGAGTGGAGAAAGCCATTGACGATGTCCCATATGCAATTGGCATGAACAACCATATGGGATCCAAAATTACATCCGATAAACGCATCATGTCCATTGTATTGGACGTTTGTCAAGAGCGTGGTTTGTTTTTTGTCGATAGCCGTACCAACTTTCGCTCCGTGGTTGGAGAATTGGCAGTGACTAAAGGCATGCCCCCAGTTGGGAATGACATTTTTTTGGACGATCATAATTCCAAACCGCATATTCGCAAACAAATGGATCTTGCGGCTCAGCGTGCTCTAGATAAAGATGTGTGTGTGGTTATCGGGCATGTTGGACATACCGGAATGAACACATCAGCTGTAGTTCATGAATCCGTCTCCCGGCTCAAAGGTCAGATCGAGTTCGTTGGTATTGGCGATCTGGTTCATGATGTGTGGCATTGGAAGCCGGAGCTTAAACTGCCGACAGATAATAAATAATGCCGCTTGCTATGGACTGTGCGATCCGTTTCTGTTCTTTCGGATTGCTAATCATGTCACGATCGCGGGCATTGCTTAGAAATCCGGTTTCGACAATTACAGCCGGTTGTTTTACATGATTTAACAGATAAAAGGGTTTGCCCCAGGATACGTCATGTTTGCTTCCGTACAATTGATTAAGCTGACTCTGAATGGAGTCTGCGAGCAGATAGCTGCGTCCCTCGTTCTGATGTAAAACGACCGGACCTCGCGCTTCCGATCGGGGGCTCCAGTTGGCATGGATGCTGACAACGATATCAGTGCTCACCTCTTCGCTGAGGCTCTTGCGTTGAGCCAAATCCCTGCGGTGACGTGAGCGACTGTTTAACCAGCGATTTTCGTCACTCAGCGCATAATCGCCGAGTCGGTTGATGATGACTGCATAACCCTTGCTGCGAAGCAGGAGATACACCTTCTGGCTAATGGCTAGATTGATGTCTTTTTCCAGTACGCCATGGTCTGTTGTTCCACCGTCAATGCCGCCATGACCAACGTCCAAAAGGATGACAGGTGCTGCAAACGCATGGTGGGTGGAGCGATAGGCATCCCCATCGGTTACCGGCAGCATGGATGGGCTTAGGGGTGATTGTTGCGAATGGAATGTAGGAAGATCGGGTAAGGCGAATTGCGCCGTGGCGACGCGAGAAGTCAGGGGGACGCAAAGAATACTGATTAGCAATGCCATCGATGCGGCCAGCAGCTTATACATGAGAATACACGCTCCTTCTTGAAATAGGCATCTATAGGCAATAAAGGCCGGATGGATACCTTTGGCATTAGACTGTGCATTCTTGTAGTTTTCATACTCTTTACAGCAAAAAAAATGTTTATCTCGGATCTCTTCTGCACACAATAGGGATAACATAAGCCCCGGCTTTGCCGGAGCTACGGGAGGTAAGTTTATGGCCAAAAGCGACGAGTTGGTGAAATACATTACAGAGCGAGTCGTTCATTATATCGACACACCCAAAGAGGAACGTAAAGGACGCACGAAGATCAAAGAGCCTTGGACGATGAAGTGGTTCGGAATGATTCCTTTTGCCGTATCCCTATGGGTTGGGAAAAAGGAAAAAGCAATACATTCGCAGGAAAATAGGGAGAAACCAAGCTCTTCAGGTAAAGGATAATTATGGATCAGCCTTATATCTGATCTCAAAGAAAAAGACGCATTCCTATGAAGCAGAGGAAGGCGTCTTATTTGTTGTGGACATCAGCTACATTCACAATATTATGCTGTACTTTAATCTGTCTGTACTTTCGTTGCCATACCGTCGTTGTCAATACAACCGTCTGATTATCCTTTTCAAAAAAATATCCTGATCCTTCCTGAGCCGTATAAGTCCAGCCTTGTTCAGCCATTCTTGATCTTAAAAGTTCGACGGACTCCGGAAGAGTTTTTTTCGTCAAATAGATGCCATTTCCGTGCTCGTCTATTTCCACAAAACCGATGGCTTGGTCCGTTGTACTTAACGTTTCCATCATCTGTACGTTCTCTGCTCCGGTATTATGGATATAAGAGTTCATAAACAACAGGCCAATCAGGAAAAAAACAACTACACCGATTCCGGTCATGATTCCAAATCGTTTCACTATCATCAACACTCCAATGTTCAAATAAGAAGAATATACCTTATAATATCATATTTGGAATGCTTAGGGCTTGATGGCATAGAAATGTCCATCCCGTAGCAAGGTCTGAAGAGGTACTAATCTCCTCACCGAAGTATGCCCGCCAATAGCTACATATTGTATTTGAGCTGTTCCGTGGTCATCACGCCAGATCTGATACCCGCTGACAGGCAAAGGCCCACCATAGAAAACATTTTGATGATCCGCAGAGTAAACGATCTTACTATCTGCCTTCCATTGCAGATTCAATGCCACCACTCCGGTGATTGAGACTGCCTTGGACGTAATCCATATTAGATTGTCCGCGGGATTAAACACGGATTGCAGATGCATCGAATCCACAGATAACGTGGAGACTTTTGATGGTTCCGCCGTGATGAGCGATACTTGTCCAGACAGTGGGGTGATGGAGTGGAGCCGTTTCGTGGTCTGTGAATCCACTTCCAGTGCATTTAGAATCCCCACTGGCAAGATATCACCATTGGTTGCGTCGATATAAATTGCATCAGCATCGGGTCTTACCACTTTCCAATAGGCGAGCAGTGGAGGAGCATAACGCAAATGAAGCTCTCCTCCACCAGTAATAAGATTTTGCAGGTTCAATTGCTGTTTATCCAACGCTTGATCCAACAAGGAACTGCTGTAAGGCCGCTGTTCTCCCTGACCATATTCACTGAGCTGCAACTGCCCCTGTAGGTCCGCTGAAATAATCATATAACCTACGGGAGACCCTTCAACATCAGCGTATACAAGCCAACTGCGCGTACCTGGACCCAGAGGGTAAAAGTCCAATTCAGCCTGTTTCCAACGTTTCCCGGTCGCTTCAGACCCAAGAATGAGCGCTTGTTCGCGTGCAAACTGTTGAACCGTATCTGGGGCCATTGTATCTGAATGGAGCACAGCCGTACTTTGGGTAATGGTTAAGGATTGTAGCGATTCAGATCCATCTTGAATACCTGCACCTTCTGCTTGAAGCAAAGGGAGCAGGGGATTTACACACAGAAGGCACACAGCAATGCCTGTAATTCGTCGTATTAGGTTCCACGCGGGGTGAAAGGGTCGTTTCATGCGAACACCGCCTCTTCTCGAGTACATATCATGACGAATAGAAGCTGTATTCGTTACATGATCGTTTCTAGTTTCATTCTAGAGGACAGGCTCTGCAAAGGTTGCTGCAACCTGTCGGGCTGCCACTCATGAATAAACACTACTTTTGCCGTCATTTGCGGGAAAAGTAGTGTCCTCGTCGTCTATCTCAAATGAAACATGCCGCTGCTAATGGCGGTCACCTTCACTTTAGGTTCATATTGCCAGATCATCTCGGTACGGCGCGTCTCGTATTGCAGCTTCATGGCCTCACGGTCCATTACGGCTTGTCGGGCTTTATCCTGTTCAGGGTCCGTATCCGGTTCGATTTCTGCCTGAACAGCAGATTCAGCTGCAAGTTCGACATCAGATCCGCTCATCACGCCAGTTAGTTCAATTGGCTGTAAATGTACGTTCTGGATTCGAGAGGTTCCGGAGCGAGAAGGGGGAATATGGGGAGATGGCCCGGCCTCTTCTTTATCAGAGGCTTTATCCTCTCTACTGGAATCAGAGAGCCTATCCGCATCAACCTCAGGCGTGTCTTCTCTAAGAACCGCTTCATAGTAGGTATCCACAACAGCGAGTTCCAGATCAAGCCGCTCTTTGGCTTTCTCAGCCCAGCTATAATCGAGTTTCAATAAGCGGTTCGTCAAATGAGACTCCAGAGCAGCCCCGGCATCGGTTAACGATATCTTGGCTGTCTGTACGTGCATATTCTCTGCCAGCCTTGGACTAAGGTCACGTTTGTTCAGCTTGGAGCCGAATTTCTCGATAATTTCCCCTGTACGAAGGGAGATCCCAATAAAATGCAGTTCCTCCCGCTTCAAATCACAGGCAAATTCCACTTTGAAGCAGACACCAAGCCACGGTTCATATACCGCCGGTGCGGTAGCGCGCAATTGCCGTTTTGCAGCCTGTTCGAACAGATTTACATATGCGCCGCCTTCACGGGCTGCATTGAAGATCTGTTGTAACCTGCGACTGCCATATACCACATCTTCTTTTAAAATTCGTCCGGGTCCTAGTTGGGGGAGAGAAGGGACAATGCCGAAGTACCTGCCGAGAATCGTATCTTTTGGCGCTTCGGTGCCGGGACTTGTACCTGCTGTTGGAGCGGATTGTGCAGCCTTTGCTTCAGCAGCTTCCAATGCTTGCTGATAGGCGTCCGGATCAAATACAAACGTAAAAGACATTGTCTCCGCAGGTGCTCCGGTACGCTCGACAAATCCCCAATAATACGGACGGTTGGTTAACGCCTTGTCGGCTTCTGGAGATAGCTTTACCGTTACATGGGCAGGAGACCGCTCCATGATCTGACAATCGAGCGTTTCCAGGTAAGTGAGAACGTAAGCTTGCACTTCATGGGGCGACATGGTCATGATTAGAGACCTCCTTTGCGAAGGTCAAGACCGGATACGGCGGGTGCCTCATCTGCCACTTCACGCTGAATAGAGTTCAGTGATTGTCCAAGCGAGTCCATTTTACGGCGTATATCCTCTTCGTTTTGTGACTCAAGCATAATTTTGTACAGACTTTTCTCAATGGACTCTTTCTTCTCCAGCCGTTCCAGAATGACATCCAGTCCACCGATGACCATTTCAAACATATTGATTTTCTCATGCAGCAGATTCAGAATATGCTCCTCGATTGTACCTGTCGTTGAGAGGTTGTAGATGTTCACATCATTCTGCTGCCCCAATCGGTGTACGCGGCCGATCCGCTGCTCTACACGCATGGGATTCCAGGGCAGATCGAAGTTGATCATGTGATGGCAAAATTGAAGGTTGATTCCCTCACCACCCGCTTCAGTTGCAATCATCGCCTGCACACGGCCGCGGAAGAGGTCCATCATCCAGTCTTTTTTACCACGGTTCATGCCGCCCCGGTAGGGAACAGCGGTCAGGCCGTTGTTGCGAAAATAATTAAGCAAGTACTCCTGCGTAGCACGATATTCGGTGAAAATAATAACTTTCTCATTCATGTTACGAACGAGTTCCATCGTTTTCTCAGCCTTGGTATTTTCCTTGATCGCTTTAATATGTGCAACCAGTTCCCAGATCTTGTCCCGAAGCGGGGAGTCCAGTGGTAGTTTCTTCGACAGATTGACCAGTGTTACAAATACGGCATCCCGGCTGCTGCATACTTCTCGCTGCAACGTCACCAGGGAAAGCATGCTGCTCAGGTTGCCACCCGCTTCCTGATACTGATCTTTCACAAAGGAAGTTACACCATCATAAAGTGCCTGTTCTTCGGCCGATAACTGCAAATTCACATTGGACACATTCCGTTTGGTGAATTGAACAGGCCCTTCGCCGCGTCGGTTACGGATCATGACTTTGGACAACTCATCCTTGAGCTGCTCCTGATTTTTCGGAATACGTTTGTCGACGACAAAATTGGCCGCAAAATCACCTTGACGACCAAGCTGTCCCGGCTTGAGCAGGTTAATGAGATTGAACAGCTCGCTCATGTCATTCTGAACCGGCGTAGCCGTGAGCAAAAGGCAGTACTTTTTCCGTAACTTAAGCATGAATTGATAGTTGGTCGTTTTTTTATTTTTGAGCTTATGGGCCTCGTCGATAATAATCATGTCGTAATCCGTATTCAGCAGCAAATCTTTATGTGGATCACGCTTCGCTGTATCCATGGAGGCAACCACAATTTCATTTTGCCAGGAATACGCTTTTTTCTGTGCAATCGCAGGGATGCCAAATTTGGAATTCAGTTCACGGACCCATTGAAGTACAAGGGATGCAGGCACAAGAATGAGCACTTTGGATACGAGACCACGGACCATATATTCTTTCAAAATCAGGCCAGCTTCAATCGTTTTGCCAAGTCCCACCTCATCGGCGAGAATGGCACGTCCCGACATTTCAAACAGTACTCTGCGTGCAGTATCCATCTGGTGTGGAAGCGGGGTAAGTCCCTGTAAATGCTTCAGGCATTGGATTTCATCAAAGTTGGGAATCAAATTGGTCTCTTCCGCTTGAATGCCAAGCTGAAAGAGTCTGTAATCGCCCCATGGGCCGCCTTTATCGAGTCTGGACTCCAGTTGGGTCAGCCAACTTCGGTCGAATTCAAGTGGAACGGGTAATTCTGCTGCAGGTTGATTGAGATGATGCGGGTTTTTCCGGTTCATGGTGCTTCCTCCCCTGCCATACGTGATGACGTTTTATTCGTAGGTTATAGTATGGACGAATGAGAGGCAGTTCATAACCAATCTTGGAATATGGAAGTGATTTCTGTCAGGACATCTAGAAAATGTAGAAGAGTTGTAAAATGATAGGTATTCACGTATGTTGATGAATAGTGGCTTCACTAATGTAGAGTGACCATTTTATTTCGATATATGTGCTGATTATAAGGAGGAACATGAACTTATGTTTTCATTGATTTTTGATATGGATGGAACGCTATTTCAAACAGATAGAATATTGGAAAATTCACTGCATGACACTTTTAATCTTCTGAGAACAAAGGGATTATGGGAGCAGGAGACACCTGTGGAAAAGTACCGTGAAATTATGGGAGTTCCTCTACCGGTCGTCTGGGAGAACCTATTGCCGGGCTACTCGGATCACATCAGACATCAAGCAAATGAATGGTTTCATGAGAGATTGATTGCGAATATTGAGGCAGGCCATGGTGCACTGTATCCGTACGTAGAAGAGCTTTTGCAATATTGCAAAGAGAAGAGCATACCAATATACATAGCGAGTAATGGACAAATTGAATACTTAAATGCCATCGTAAACTATTATCATCTGGATGAGTGGGTAACCGAAACATTCAGCATACAGCAGATTTCATCACAGAATAAGACTGATCTCGTCCGCACCATCATGGAGAAATATAAGGTCACTAAAGGAATGGTCATCGGTGATCGTTTGTCTGACATTGTGGCAGCGAAGGAGAATGGATTAATTTCCATCGGATGCAATTTTGATTTTGCTCAAGCTGATGAACTAGCTCAGGCGGATCGGGTTATTGATAGTATCAGGGAATTGAAAACCCAAATCGGTGTATTGTAAAAATGCAAGCGGCCTATTAGGCCGTTTTATTACAACTAAAGTGCGCAATTATTGTAGATGAAAGATTACTTTTTATGTATAATATTGGATAAAAGTGGTGCCCTTGGAAGCTGGGGAGCAACTGACAATGGAGAGGTGAATCCAATGCGGAAACCGATAGATGAACCGTTATTTTATTCGTATCCTGGAATGGTGGCAGTGGTCACATCCCGTCATGAGGGATTGCAAAATGTAATGGCCTCAGGCTGGCATACCTATATTGGGTCGTCTCCCGGGATATACGGCATATCGCTGCGAAAGGAGACGTATTCTTACCATTTGATAGAGCAGAGCAGGGTGTTTGGGGTCCATTTTCTACCGGGCCATCGATCCGAGTGGATACAGGCAGCAGGTACTTTCAGTGGAAGAGATACGGATAAATTCTCAAAGTTCAGCATTAATTATGAGGATGGGATCAAGGTAGATGTACCCATACTGACCGATGCTTACTTTGCTTATGAGTGCAAGGTGATCGATATCACAACGTACGGAGATCATGAATGGATCGCGGGCGAAGTGATGCAGCGGTATCAGGACCCGGAGTACTTTCTGGACAACGGGATGGTTAACTTGGACAAACTGCAAATTCCCATGTACGTGGGACGGTCCTCTTATCGGATACTTGATGGCAGTTCAGAAGAGAAGGTTCATCCATTTTACCTCTAGAGTCCTAGGCACCAAGAAGCAATTATGAGCAAAACTTTCAATCCCACAAGAGATAGGTTTATAATGGTTATTGGCTGCTGAGCAAGTCGGCAGCCTTTTGCTATTGGTTCAAGCACACATTTCCGAATCCAAAGAGATATGCTTATATAACAAAATCAGGCTAGGTAATATTAGCCATTCCATGAAAAATGCTGTATTTCACGACTAAATTAGAGTATGATTTTACAGCTGTATATGCTTGGCAGGAAAGGTTACATCGTTTCATGTGATTGTAACTATTATTGTAATTTGTGAAGATTCTTTCGGGCGTATAATGCTAAACGGGAGATCTAGAAAATATAAAGAACATCGTAAATAACACTATGCTTTAGAGAAATACGTCTTCTTTATGTTGTAAATGAATGATGGAAGGTGCAATACGTATGTCAATGACAACCAGAACCACAAGGAGTTCTCAAACGCCCCGGACACCCATGATGTCTACTTACCGTAACAAGGAGGGGCATGCATGTCACAACCATTGAAAAGCAAGCGGCATATGAACGGATTGGATGGCTTGCGAGCTATCGCTGTGCTTGCAGTAATAGGGTATCATTTGAATTTAGATTTTATCCCGGGCGGTCTGCTCGGTGTAGGCATTTTCTTTGTTCTTTCAGGTTATTTGATTACAGACATCCTCTTGACACAATGGCAGGAGCAAGGCCGGATATCGCTCGGTGATTTCTGGATTCGAAGAGTAAGGCGCCTGTTACCCGGTATGCTCACCATGACCGCAGTGGTAATGATCTGGCTGCTATGCACGGACCCTTCCCGGCTTGCTGCCCTGCGTGGTGACATTGTCTCGGGCGTTTTATACATAAGCAATTGGTGGTACATTTTTCATCACGTTTCCTATTTCGAAAGTTTCGGCCCACCGTCACCTTTCGGACATTTCTGGTCGCTGGCGGTGGAAGAACAATTCTACATCGTATGGCCTCTTTTACTGGTTGCGGCCATCCTCTTGTTCAAAAGAAAGGGATGGCTGGTCGTATTCATTGTCGTGGCAGCCGAATTGTCAGCAGGTGCAATGGCTATCATGTATAATCCGGATCTGGACCCGAGCCGTGTTTATTACGGAACCGATACGCGAGCATTTGCCCTGTTGGCAGGTGCTGCACTGGCCGTGGTATGGCCGAGTCGCAAGCTGTCGTCGTCCCTTGCCAGCGTCCATCGGAGCGTTCTGGATCTATCCGGCGCAGCTGCGCTGGCTTTGTTAATCTACATGATGCTGAATAGCAGTGAGTATGATCCTTCATTATATCAAGGAGGAATGGTGCTTCAGGCCATAGCGACGACATTGCTCGTAGCTGTATTGGCTCATCCTTCCTCCTTACTTGCTCGATTCATTGGCGCTAAGCCGATGCGCTGGATCGGTGAACGGTCCTATGGATTATACTTGTGGCACTATCCTGTCATTATTCTAACAAGTCCGGCGGTAGACACGGGTGGAGCACATCCTGTCCGAATGGTTTTGCAGGTTGCTGCAACGGTCGCGCTTGCCTCCTTGTCACTTAAATATATTGAAAATCCAATTCGTTATAACGGCTTCCGTGCTTCCTGGTCCCGATTATGGGGAAGAGGAAGGTATGCAACGGGGATCCGTAACGTATGGTGGAAGCGCGCCGGATTGCTGATGAGCATTCTGCTGATGTCATTTACCGTGTCAGAGATGATGATCACTTCTGCAGCGAATTCCGATTCCCATTCGGTATCGATGTCTACCGCCCTGAATGCAGACCACTCCGTAGTGGAGGAAAAAGGGCAGGATGTTCTTCCGGCAGCAGTGAATACTCCGGATTCCGGCAGCAAACCTGAGCCACAGAAAAACGATAAACCTGCGCAGAATGCTGGAGAACCAACAGGCAAAGGTGAGCAGCAAACGACGAAGCCTGACCCGACATCCGAACCGGACGAATCATCATCAGGGGAGGAGAAAGGAACCACTCCTGACGACTTGAATAACCCAGCCGGTCAGGCCAAAGGCACCAACGATCAACGTGATCAAACCGACGATTCTGAAGAGAATGGTACCCAGCAACCGGAAGATCCTGTCAATACGTCTGACTCGTCCCAAGAAGAAGGGGGAACAGTCCTTCCAGCCAAAGACGGCAAGATTCATACTACGGTCATTGGAGATTCAGTTATTCTGGATGCAAAGCCTTATCTTGAACAAAGCATATCGGGAGTTTACGTGGACGGTCACGTCGGACGTCAGATGTGGGAAGCTGCCGATGTACTGGATGGTCTGAAGCAGAACAATCAATTGGGCAGCCAGGTCGTACTGGAACTTGGAACGAACGGTTCATTTAATTCGAAAAGCCTGAATTCCGTGCTGGATTATTTGAAGGATGAAGAACACGTATATCTGGTTACTGTTCGGGTACCTCGTCCATGGGAGAGAACAGTCAACAAAGCGTTGAATGAAGCTTCTTCCGACTACAGTAACGTATCACTGATTGATTGGCACAGTGCAAGCGAGGGGCATGACGAATATTTTGAAAAAGATGGCGTACATCTGACCACGGAAGGTTCGGAAGCTTTTGCAGCACTTGTGAAAGAAAATTTGAAATAAATCAGCACTTATTTATCATTGATCGGGAGCTCTCATTGTGAGGGCTCTTTTTATATGGAAGCAAAGATGGCGTAATCAAACAAGGTATCCGATATTTTTCACCCCTGTACCCGTGGATCGTCACCTTACAGAATGTTAGCGTTACCATTTACAATAAGTGTAATCAAATCACCAAGGGGGATTAAAGTGATGTTGAAAAAATGGCTTTCGGGAATATTGGCAATGGCTTTGTTTTCCATCGTTCTTGCTGGCTGCGGGGGCGGTGACAGCTCAGAAGGCAGTGGCAGCAAGGATAAAGTAACCGTCACACTCTGGCACAATTGGACCGGGCAGGATGCCAAAGCGGTAGCGATGCGCAAAATTATTGATGACTTCCGTGCGTCACACCCGGATATCGAAGTAGTGGATGAAGGCCTGCCTACAGATGGGCTCAAAACCAGACTTCGGACCGTGGCGGCGGCCAATGAAATGCCGGATTTGTTTGTTATGTGGCCGGATGCGATGACCAAGGAATTTGTAAAAGGGGATCTGCTGCAGCCGATCAATGCCGAGTTGGACGCAAAGCCGGAGTGGAAGGACAATTTTATACCTAACGCGCTGGACGGATATACCGTGGACGGGAATATCTACTCTGTGCCGATGAATCTGGCACCAAGTTCCTTCATCTATTACAACGAGGCGCTGTTCAAACAGTATAACGTGAAAGTGCCTGAGACATGGGCCGAGCTGGAACAGGCGATTGCTACGTTCAATGAAAACAAGGTCATTCCAATGGCGCTGGGCAACAAGGCGAATTGGGTAGCTCAATCGACCATCTTCAGTACGCTGGCTGATCGGATTACGGGTACAGACTGGTTTCTGAAAGCAGCGGCACAGGATGGAGCAAGTTTTACTGATCCACAATTCATCCAGGCGCTGAACAAAATGCAGGAACTTGGCAACAGCAAGGCATTCCAGGACGGATTCAACAGTATCGACGAGACTCAAATGATGCAGCTGTACTTCCAGGGCAAAGCGGCCATGGTCATGAACGGTGGGTGGGCGCTGGCGAACCTGGTGAATAACGCACCTGAAGATGTGTTGAAAAACACGCACATTACAATTCTTCCCCCAGTGGATGGTGGTCAGGGTGAGCCGAGAACAACATCCGGTGTTGTAGGAACCGGGCTGGGTGTGAGCAAAAAGCTGGAAGGCGCCCAAAAGGATGCAGCCATGGAGTTGTTCTACGCCTTGGCAGGACCTGATGGTCAGAAGGCAACACTGGACAGCAGTACGCTGGTCAGTTACAAGATCGATCTGGACAAATCCAATGCACATCCATTGTTCGTTGAATTGTACGATCTGATGCAGGAAGTGAAAATTAATCCGGTTTACGATTCCAAGCTGGGATCGGCAACGGTTGAAGTCATTAATAACGGATTGCAGGAGCTGCTCATGGGCGGGAAAGCCGAAGATATTGCGGCTAAAATTCAGGCTGCTCAGGCGAACGCGGTTGGTAATGAATAATCGATAGATAGGTCATGGATTGAATCATGAAAGTGAGTAGACCAATGACTATTTCGATGAGGATTGATCTGTTCATGCCCCTTCCCGGCAGGGGAGGGGTTTTCATTTACAAGGATGGAGTGCACAGGTTGGAAAGGCATATATGAAGGGAAGTGAGCGAAATGAACGCACTGCGCAGTCGGCGTTTTATTATGCTGGGGCTTGCCCCGGCAGTCATTATTTATGCGTTGTTTGTATTTGTGCCAGTTGTGTGGTCAGCGTATTATGGCTTCTTCAACTGGTCCGGTATCGGAGAATCGAAATATATTGGTCTGGATAACTATGTGGAAATATGGCATGATCCCGTATTTTGGCGGGCACTGAAAAATAACGTTATTTTTGTTCTGGCGTCGGTATTCGGACAAATTCCGTTGGCGCTGATGCTCGCGGTCATTTTACACAAAAGCAATCCATTACAGCGCTTCCTGCGCTCAGCCGTATTTCTGCCGATGGTATTGTCCACGGTCGTCATTGGCATGATCTGGCAATATATCTATCATCCGCAGATCGGGATACTGAACTTCCTGCTGGACGCACTCGGGCTGGAGAGTTGGAAGCTGCAATGGCTGTCCGATGACAAAATCGCGATTTTCTCGCTGGTGCCGCCGCTGCTCTGGAGCTTTGTCGGCTTGTATCTGATTATCTTCATCTCGGCACTGCAAAACATTCCAGGCGAGATTCATGATGCCGCCAAGATTGACGGTGCATCGGGACTTCGCAAGCTGGTATCCATTTCTTTGCCCATGATTTGGGGAACGGTTCAGGTGGCAATCATTCTGTGCATCTCGGGCAGTCTGAAGTCCTTCGACCTGGTGTACATCATGACCAAAGGTGGACCGGCACATGCAACGGAGCTGCTTGCTACGTATATGTATAATTCAACCTTTACAACGTACCGTTATGGCTTCGGTAGTGCCATCTCAACGACCATCGTGCTGATTTCCCTGCTGCTTATTGGAACAAGCCAGTGGGTAACCAGTCGCAAACGAAAAGAGAACTAAAGGAGAGGGGGAACTGTAATGAGTGTGACACCGGTATCAATGCCATCGCCTGGACGTACGACAGGTTATTCGGCTCACCGCTTGCGCAGCGGAATTGTTTGGACGCTGCTGACGGTCTATGGTATTTTAACATTGTATCCGTTTTACTGGCTCGTGATCAGTGCGTTCAAGACGAATGAAGATTTCTACAGCAGACCCTTCGGTCTCCCGGAGAAATGGAACTTCGAGAACTTCAGCAATGCCTGGGAAAGTTCCAGGTTGGGCACCGCATTTGGCAATTCACTGATTGTGTCCGTTGGTTCACTTATTTTGACGCTGTTTATCGCAGCACTTTCTTCATTTATATTGGCACGCTTCCAATTTCGCTGGAAAGGGCTGATCATGACCTTTTTTGTTGTGGGCATGCTCATTCCCATTCATAGTACGCTCGTTCCATTGTTTATTCTGATGAAACAGATGTCCCTGCTAAATACGTATTGGGCACTGATCCTGCCGTATACGGCGTTTGCATTGCCAACCGCTATATTTGTGCTTACTGCCTATTTGACAAGTGTACCGCGTGACATTGAAGAGGCTGCATTTATCGATGGAACAGGTCTTTGGGGATTGTTCACCCGCATCATGCTTCCGATGTCTGTTCCTGCCTTGTCGACGGTCACGATTCTGAGTTTCCTGCATGCGTGGAATGACTTTTCATTTGCACTCGTGTTTATTAACAAAACCGGATTGAAAACGTTACCGCTGGCTATTGCGAACTTTGCTGACGGTTATCAGACGGATTACGGATTGACGCTTGCTGCCATGACGCTTTCGGTGATTCCGACCATTATTCTGTACCTTGTATTCCAGGAACAGGTCATGAAAGGCATGACAGCGGGAGCTGTCAAAGGTTAAACGAACGCGCATCCAGAGGAGGGAAAAGGTTTGGGACGCTGGCTCACATCTTCGTTGCAGAGGAAGCTCTCGGTTGTTGTGACGGCTTCCATGATTGTGCCGCTGCTGGTGCTGGGTCTGTTCGCCTTCCTGATCTCTTCCCGCATCACGGAACAAAAAACCAAGCTGTCTGGCATGGATACGCTAAAGCAAGTAGAAGCGAATCTTCGTTACATGCTTCAGGACGCAGAGAACCTGTCGATTTTCCTAATCGGGGAACGGGATATCCAGCAGTATCTGAGCCGTAATGAGGACCATGAGCTGGACCGTGTAGATATCCTGGGCAGGATGACCAATCTGGCTGCCTCCAAAAAATATATTGCCAACATTGCAATCTATCCGGACCGTTTCGATGCAACACTGACTACGGCTACATGGTACGAATCATCCAATGTGGCCTATCCTCCTGCTCCACATGGAGATGCGGTCAAAGCGTGGACAGGTGTCTATCCGGTTCAGAATTATGCGGGTATCCAAAATGTAATCACATTGGTTCGGCCCATTCGCAGTATCCATGACTATCGACCGATTGGCTGGCTGGCGATCAGTCTGGATGAAAAAGCGATCTCCAAAGACTGGGCCGCGCTGGGGCTTGGCAGGGGAGAAGGGCGGCTTGAGCTGATTGGACCATCTGGAGAGATTTTGTCTTCCATGGATAAATCCCGTCTTGGAAAGTCACTGGATCAGATTGAGCCGGGTGTACAGACGCTGATTCAGCAAGGAGGTAGCGGAACGACCACATATGGCAGCGGAGAGGATAAACGTACTTTGCTCTATTACCCGGAACAGCTGACGGGGTGGACGTTAACCGGAACAGTACCTTACGACCAATACAAGTCGGAAAATGGCTATATCCTTATTCTCACTGCGGTTGCTGTTACCATGTCTGCTGCGATCAGTGCCGGGCTGGTCTGGTTTACTGTACGCCGTGTGACAAGACCGCTCCGGGTACTGACCCGGCATCTGTCCCGGATCGATCCGGATCGGCCGCTGCCTTTGTTCCGTTCCGAAAGTGATGATGAGATTGGACGGCTAGGAGAGAGTTATAATCTGCTCGGCGCACATATCGAAAGCCTGAAGGAAGAGGTTATACGCGGGGAGGCCCGCAAGAAGGAAGCTGATCTTAGAGCCCTACAGGCGCAGATCAATCCTCATTTCTTGTATAACACCCTTTCGTCCATCCATTGGATTGCCTTGATGTCGGAAGAGAAAAAAATTGCAGATATGGTCGAGGGATTGAGTGATTTCCTGCGTATCAGTCTGAATCAGGGTAAGGAATACTGCCCCGTAGGACAAGAAATTGCCCATATTCGTCACTATGTCCGCGTGCAATCCATCCGTTTTCCCGACAAGTTCGCTGTGCATTATATTGTTGATCCGGCACTTGAACAGCGGATGATGCTGAAATTGCTGCTCCAACCGCTTGTAGAGAATGCGATGATTCATGGCATTCAGCCGAAAGCAGGCATGGGAACGATTACGATCATGATTCGCCAGGACGAGGAACGGCTGAATGTGCTGGTGCTGGATGACGGTGCGGGCATGGAGCCGGACAGGCTGGATCAGATTAGACGTAGTCTTGTGCCATCAGATGAGCAAGAGCAGCATCATTCAAACTGCCTTTGGACGGAAAAAGAGCCTATGCAGCAAGTTTCCCAAGGTGGTTACGGGCTCCGCAATGTGAACGAGAGACTGCTGCTTCATTATGGTGCTGAGGCGCAGCTCGAAGTGGACAGCCGGGTTGGGGGTGGAACCCGGATTTCATTTTCCATTCCAATCCTGGAGGAATCGCCATGAGATTACTGATTGTTGATGATGAAGTAATTATTCGAACAGGGCTTGCCAGTGTAATTGCCTGGCATGAACTGGGGATCGAGCTTCTCCCGCCAGCAGCCTCGGCAGAAGAGGCGTTAACACGCATGGCTGATGAGAGGCCGCATATTCTAATGACGGATATTCGGATGACAGGCAGGACGGGGCTTGAATTGGCACAGGAAGGGCTGAAGCTACTGCCGGAACTAGAGGTTATTATTTTATCGGGATACGATGACTTCTCTTACGCTCAGCAGGCGATTCGGCAAGGTGTGACGGATTACCTGCTCAAGACGAGCAAGCCGGAGGAAATTATCAAGACAGTGCTTCAGGCCAAACAACGGATTACCGAACGATGGGCTGAAAAATCAAGAGAAGGACAGCTGCTTCGTGAGAACAGACAGCGTCTGTTCACTGAATGGATCATTGATGGAGACGTTGAATCCGGCCCTTGTCCTGTATTTCTCCAGCCGGGAATGAATGTACAATCGGATTGTTATTCTGGCAAAGAGCAGATACAGAGACAAGTTCTGATCTTGAAAGCGGCAGGCTGGAGTCGTTCATCGGCTGCATTATTGAACTTTGCCGTGCAAAATATGCTGGAAGATGTTCTGCCAGGTGCGATCGCTCAAATGCAAAAGAACCGGATCATCTGTGTTTTACAGTTACCACCGAACAAGCAGGAATTCCAATTTACGCTGGGTATTGCATTAAACCGGATCGAGCAGCTGTTAAAATGTACACTGCGTGCAGCAGTAGGGCTACCCTGTTGGGAGGTCGATCAATTGCATGAGAGCTACCGGACAGCTTCGATGGCGTATCGTTACCATGGGTTGCTCGAAGACAGGATATGGAAATATGAAGACGTCATGCACCGCAAAGGCGGCAAAACGGTTCTTCATCATGAGGAAGAAACCACATTAGGGACAATATTACTGGATAACGACTCGATTATGCTCACCACATGGGTACAAGAACTGATGGCTGAGCTGAGGCTGGACCCGGAAGTTACACCAGAGTCCTTCGATGCCTGTTTGCATTCCGTGGTGAATGCCGGACAGCGTTGGCTGATTCGTACGATGCGTGCCATAGGTAGAGAAGACTTGGAGCGGTTCGAACCGTGGATGCCAGATCCGGATGCGGTGGCGGGTGAGCTTCGGGATCTGCTATTTCATCATTTATACGGTGTGATGTATGCATACCATAACCAAATAGGGCAGGGGCGGACAAGTCATGTACAGAAGGCGATTGCTTATATGGAATCCGGTTTGGCACAGGATATCAGCTTGCAGCATGTCGCAGGTCAGGTTCATGTGCATCCGGGACATCTTAGTGAGCTGTTTAAGAAAGAAACAGGCGTCACTTTTGGTGATTTTGTAACAGAGATGCGAATTCGGCGGGCGATGGACATGTTGGTGGTATCTCCCGCGAAAGTAAGTGAGGTCGCCGCCATCAGCGGATATGAGGATGTTAAGTATTTTAGCAGGCTGTTCAAAAAGCACACAGGCAAAACTCCGAGTGAATACCGTGAGGAGGCATTGTCGTACAAGCCTTCCTGCAGTTAAACGTGAACAAAACACGAATGAAGTCATGTAATAATGCAAACGTTTTCGTTAACTAAAGGATCTGGGGAGCGAGGCAGGATGAAGATGAATAGTTCAAATCAGGAATTATCAGGACAGTGGAAGATTCAGCATTTCGAGGTAGGAGAGAAGCGGGCCATGGATGTGGCAGCGGCTGCGCTGGACGATCGATTCTGGATCGGAGCAGAGGTGCCAGGAGATGTTCACTCCGCTCTGGTGGAACGCAGCATTATTGATCCGCCCTACTATGGGCATAACGATGCCAAGAGTCGTTGGATCGAACAGAAGGAATGGTGGTATCGCACCAGCTTCAATCTGGTGAAGGCTGGGGAGACGGAGGAGTCCTTCGAGCTGGTCTTCGACGGGCTGGATACGTTCGCCACCATATATGTAAACGGACATGAAGTGGGCAAAACGGCCAATATGCTCATGTCCCACACTTTCGATGTCACGACACTGGTTCGTGATGGCTGGAACGTTATAGCAGTCAAGTTTGACCCCCTTTATCTGCATCACAAGGACAAGGAGACATTCGATTGGTCTTCGTATACGAAGGAACGGCCATGGTTACGCAAAGCAGCGATGAATTTTGGCTGGGACTGGGGTCCACGGATGGTTACCGTAGGAATCTGGGGCGGGGTGCGGCTGAAGAGACGAACGATTGCGAAACTGGAAAGCGTATTTGCGCGTACTGAATCAGCCAGCAAAGAGCAAGCGGTTGTCCATGTCACTGCTGACGTGAAGTCTGTATTGTCTTTCCGCAGCAGACAGAAACGTGAAAAAGCGGTGGCTATGTCATGCGATATACGTTTATTGGACGCGGGCGGACAGGAAGTGGCACGAACTGCCGAAGTTGTTGTGGAAAATGGTCTCGCAGATACAGCACTGGAATTGGATTCACCGCAATTATGGTGGACGCATGATCTGGGCGAACCTTACTTGTACAGGCTGGAAGTTACGTTATTTGCAGATGGGGTGGAAGTAGACCATTACAATGAGCCTTTTGGTGTAAGAACCATTGAACTGGCCCTTCGTGATGAACAGGGTAAAGATGCGTTTACATTTATCCTGAACGGAGTCCGTGTGTATGCCAAGGGTGCCAACTGGATTCCGGCGGACCATCTGATTGGTGCCATTCCTGCCTACCGGTATCGTGAACTGATCGAGTTGGCCGTGGAAGGACATATGAATATGCTGCGTGTCTGGGCAGGAGGCATATATGAGAAGGAGGTCTTTTATGATGAATGCGATCGGCAAGGAATACTGGTATGGCAGGACTTTGCTTTTGCCAACGCCTTATTCCCTGATTTCAATCGTGACTTCATGAACAATGTGCGGGATGAGGTCGAAAATAATGTCCTGCGCCTGCGCAACCGTGCTTCGCTTGCACTCTGGTGTGGCAATAACGAAATTGACTGGCTCTATGACATGAAGTCTGCCAGTGGAGATATTACCAGCCCCTTTTATGGAGAGCTTATCTATCATGAGCTGCTCCCGGAAGTGCTGGAGCAGCTGGATTCATTTCGTCCATACTGGCCTTCCTCGCCGTATGGTGACAGTAATGGCAATGATGCCAACGATCCGGATGTAGGGGATCGTCACAACTGGCAGGTATGGCATGGTTCCGTCTATCCACGAAAACACGGCGAGCCGCCACTGCTGGACTACAGTATTCAAGGAGTGACATTCAAAAATTATAAAAAGGACAATGCCCTGTTCAGCAGTGAATTCGGCATGCATGCCTCGGCCAACCGGTACACGTTGGAGAAAAACATGCCCGCAGGGCAGTTCTATTGGGGCAGCCCCGAAATGGCCTATCGGAACAAGGATACCAATCATCAGAAAGGCATTCTCCTGATGGAAGGATATACGGGCATTCCGCAAAATATGGAAGAGTATATGAATTATTCAATGCTGACACAGGCAGAAGGATTACGATACGGCATTGAGCATTTCCGGCGGATCAATCATCGCAATAGTGGAGCCCTCGTGTGGCAGCTGAATGACAGCTGGCCGGGCACAAGCTGGTCCATGATTGACTATGAGCTGCTGCCGAAAGCCTCTTTTTATTACGGGAAAATATTCTTTCATCCCATTTTATTGTCGCTGGAACATGAGCCGGGTGAGCTGCTTAGACTATGGGTCGTGAATGATACACGGGAGATGTTAAATGGGGTGCTTCGACTTCATGTCTATGGACTGGATGGGGAGATGGTGTATTCCAGTTTGTATCGTGTGGAGACAGGCGCACAATCGTCCGCTTGCATTGCAGAATTCAGCGAAGCGGAAGTATTGGGAGGCAGACCGGCAGAAGAGGTGATGGTTGAATTGGTAGGTGAAGGTTTTTCAGCACCATTCAATCGATATTTCTTACGTGATCCGAAAGATGTTAAGCTGCCTCAATCCCGGCTCAGTGTGCACGTGAACGAGGAGGAACAATCGGTCACGGTGACAGCGAGTGGCGGCATCGCCCGCTTGGTGAAGCTCGAACTGCCCCTCGGACGTGTCCGTTTCAGTGACAACTATTTCGATCTGCTCCCTGGGGAGAGCAGAACCGTTCGGCTGCGTCATCCGGAACAGGTTCCACTGCCTTGGACAGAACTTCGAGTAAGCGCGATGAATGGAAGCGAAGCCTGAGCTTTGCGTTCTTTGATGAATATGAGATGTTCGTTGCCCTATTAAGGTAGAGCGTGATCCTGTAAGGCGTAGACGATATTCCTATATAAGATGCTTTTTTCAGAGGGTCGCGATCGACCTTCTGAAAATTTTTTATCTACAAATATAGGGGTTGGGGGTATGATTGCTATGATTATCCACTGTCATTCAAACCGTAAGATCCATTTTTCGAATAGAGTAAAACACAGTTTCAAATAAATCGATTAAGTTATATGAACGTCAAGTCCGTGGAATCAAGGGTTCATTCAAAAGGGAACGTATCATGAGGACGTTAGGGAGCATCTCAGAGTTGATGACGATTATGAATAAACTTCTGAGATAGCTTCTTTATTGTGCATGCATTACAGAAATATAAAAAATCGTTTGACTTAATATAGGGTAGGGGGGTATACTTTGTTTGCGAAGTACGAACAGCTGTCTTCAAGAGTTAACCCGCTGTTTAGATCAAACTAATCCAAAAAAGAAGGGACGAAATAAAATGAAAAACATTGTATTGAAGGTACAAGGTATGAGTTGCCAACATTGTGTAAATTCCATCGAAGGTGCTTTGAAAGAAATAAATGTATCCGGCAAAGTAAATCTCGTTGATGATTCAGTTGAAGTGACGTATGACGAAGGTCAGGTTTCGTTGGAGAAGATCGAAGAAGTTATTGAAGAACAGGGCTATGAAGTATCATAAGTAACGGCATGAGGGGAGTGAGTTATTGTGGCAACAGCAGAGGCTCAGACAAAACAGTCGAGTATACAAATTACAGGTATGACTTGTGCAGCTTGTGCAAACAAAATTGAAAAAGGCCTCGGTAAAATGGACGGGGTCACATCAGCAAATGTTAACTTTGCTTTGGAAAAGGCAAGTGTAACGTATGATCCCACGAAAGTGGAAATGAAAGAACTTGAGGAAAAAATCAAAAAACTGGGATATGGTTCCGTATCAGAGGTTGCGCAGTTCAATCTTGAAGGCATGACCTGTGCAGCATGTGCGAACAAAATTGAAAAGGGCCTGAACAAGCTGCCCGGCGTGACTAACGCTTCAGTAAACTTCGCCATGGAAACGGCCCGAGTTGAATTTTCTCCTGGTGAGGTTTCCATCGAAGACATGAAAGAAAAGGTGAGCAAACTCGGTTATACAGCGATCATCAAGGCAGACGGTTCCAGTGGTGGTGCAAGTGACCATCGCGCCAAAGAACTGAGCAATCAAAAACGGAAATTACTGATTTCGGCAATTCTTTCCTTGCCGCTGTTGTGGACTATGGTAGGTCACTTCTCGTTCACTTCATGGATCTATGTACCGGATTTGTTTATGAATCCGTGGTTCCAACTGATCCTGGCTACACCAGTACAATTTTATATTGGTAGACAGTTCTATGTGGGTGCGTATAAGGCTCTCCGGAACGGGAGTGCCAACATGGATGTGTTGGTATCACTAGGTACCTCTGCAGCGTACTTCTACAGTTTATATTTGACCATTCAATGGTCAAGTATGGCAGACGGTATGCATCATGGTCCATCCCTCTATTATGAAACGAGTGCGGTCCTTATTACACTGGTTCTAATGGGTAAATTGTTTGAATCACTTGCGAAAGGCCGAACATCAGAGGCTATTAAATCACTGATGAGTCTGCAGGCGAAGACGGCATTAGTGGTCCGGGATGGTAAAGAGCTTACCATTCCAGTGGATGAAGTCATTGTAGGAGATGTTGTCCTTATTCGTCCAGGAGATAAAGTACCTGTAGACGGAGAGGTGCTGGAAGGGAACTCATCTGTGGATGAATCCATGCTTACGGGTGAAAGCCTTCCGGTAGAGAAAAAAGTCGGAGATGCTGTGATTGGAGCTACGATTAATAAAAACGGTATTCTTCGGATCAAAGCAACCAAAGTAGGTAAAGAAACCGCTCTTGCACAAATTATTAAGGTTGTTGAAGAAGCTCAGGGATCAAAAGCACCAATTCAGCGGGTAGCCGATGTGATCTCGGGCATATTCGTCCCGATCGTTGTAGGGATTGCAATAGTTGCTTTCGTGGTTTGGTACTTCTGGGTTACACCAGGTGATTTTGCAGGTTCGTTAGAAAAAGCAATTGCGATTCTTGTTATCGCATGTCCTTGTGCACTTGGACTTGCAACCCCAACATCCATTATGGCGGGGTCTGGTCGTTCGGCTGAACTAGGGGTGTTGTTCAAAGGCGGGGAGCATCTGGAGCAGACGCATAAAATTGATGCGATCCTTCTGGATAAAACCGGTACTGTTACAAAAGGTAAACCTGAATTGACTGACGTCGTCGCTCTTGGCAATGAAAATGAATTCCTGAAACTTGTTGGAGCTGCAGAGAAAAATTCTGAGCATCCACTTGCAGAAGCCATCGTTGTGGGCATCCAGGAACGAAATATCGAACTACCAGGAACTCAATCCTTTGAAGCATTTCCGGGTTTCGGAATCCAAGCAATGGTTGAAGGTAAACAGCTACTCGTGGGTACACGTCGACTGATGGAAAAGTATAATATCGATGCAAAAGCAGCTTATCATTCGATGTCACGTTTGGAAGAAGCGGGCAAAACTGCGATGCTGGTTGCTATTGATGGTCAATATGCAGGTATGGTCGCTGTAGCAGACACGATTAAAGAAACTTCGAAAGCTGCAGTGAGCCGTCTGAAAGAAATGGGCATCCAGGTCATTATGATTACAGGTGACAATGAACGTACGGCGAAAGCCATCGCTGCTCAAGTGGGTATTGACCATGTTCGTGCAGAGGTCTTGCCTGAAGGAAAAGCGGAAGAAGTGAAAAAACTACAATCTCAAGGTAAAAAAGTGGCCATGGTTGGCGATGGTATCAACGATGCTCCGGCTTTGGCAACTGCAGATATTGGTATGGCGATTGGTACGGGGACAGATGTGGCGATGGAAGCGGCTGATGTAACACTCATGCGCGGCGATCTATCCAGTATTCCTGATGCTATCTACATGAGTCGTAAGACCATGCGCAACATTAAGCAAAACTTGTTCTGGGCGCTTGGTTACAACACCTTAGGCATTCCTATTGCTGCTATCGGTCTGTTAGCGCCATGGGTTGCAGGCGCAGCGATGGCCTTGAGTTCGGTTTCCGTCGTTCTCAACGCCCTCCGATTGCAACGCGTAAAAATACGTCACTAATCAAGGCCATACAATAGGAGGGCAATAATGATGAGGAGGAAAAAAATCATGCTAATGTTAACCGGTGTTTTAGCTTTCGGTGTGTTGTCTGCTTGCGGAACCCCTAAAGAAAGTGCACATACAGATGGACATGGTGGTATGAATCATGATGAGATGAATTCTGAAAATGAAACTGTGAGTCATGATCATGCAGGGCCTCATGCTGATTCAACAGCAAGTACCCTTAAAGCCTCGTTCTCCTTTGCATCAGATGTGAAGGCCAACGAAGATTCGCATCTGACGATCTTAATCACGGACGCTGATGGAAATCCGGTTAAAGAATTTGAAACGGGTCACGAAAAACGAATGCACCTTATCGTGGTGAGTAAAGATCTTTCTTACTTTAATCACATTCATCCTGATTATAAGGGCGATGGAAAGTTTGAGATTGAAACTTCATTCCCAGCCGGAGGAGAATACCAAATCCTTGCCGACTTTGTTCCAAAAGGTGGAGCGAGTACTACACCCAGTGAATGGGTGAACGTTGGGGGGGCAGCAAAAGCCCAAGAGCCTGTTCAAGCGGATTCCAATCTTGTAAAAGAAGTGGATGGTAAAAAAATCGAACTTTCATTGAGTAGCACAAAGGCCAACGAAGATGTAAATCTGACTTTTAATATCATGGATGCGAAAACGAACGAAGGGATCAATAACCTGGAACAATACCTCGGTGCTGTAGGTCATGTTGTTATCCTTTCTGAGGATGCAGAGCAATATCTGCATGTTCATCCAACAGAGGAAAAGGCAACAGGTCCAAAAGCGGAATTTATGACCTCCTTCCCGCATAGCGGAATTTATAAAATCTGGGGCCAATTCCAACACGATGGGGAAGTCTTTACAGTACCTTTCGTAGTAGATGTAAAGTGAGTAGAGACGTATGGGCATGGAAGATAAAATTAAAATAGCGATTAGTCCAGCAATCCAACTTGGTGGAAGTTTATTCACTCCGGAGCAACTAGTTAAAATTGGCGAGATTATTGGCCCAGATTCAAAAGTGGAAATGACACCCTTTAAGCAACTCTACGCAGAAGTATCGATTGAACAACGAGATCAGATCAAAAATGAACTTGAGGATCACGGTCTTGAAATAAATCCTGCAGGATTTGTAACCAAAAGTCTGATTGCTTGCAATTTTTGTAGAGGTGCAGAAGAAGCAGGCTTGGAAACAGCCAAAAATTTAAATCAAGCCATTTCCGGTATCGATACGCCTACACCACTAAAGATTGGATATGCAGGGTGTGCATTAGGCACTAGTGAACCGTTGATTAAGGATATTGGGGTCGTCAAGATGCGCGATAAGTTCGATATTTATGTTGGTGGCGAGTCGAAGGGGCTTAAAACCTCCTTCGCCATGCTGCTAAGTTCCGGACTTACGGAGGATCAGCTTATTCCCTCCGTTACCGCAATTATTGAATATTATAAGATGCATGCGAAAGGCAAAGAAAAATTCAGCAAATTCGTTAATCGAATGACACTGGAGAACTTGAAAGCTATGACGCTTGAAAGGGGGTGAAAACAGTGAAAGAAGCTACCGTAAAAATTCAAGGTATGTCTTGCCGTTCTTGTGTTCCTAAAATTGAAGGTGCAATTAGCGCTATTGGCGCTGAAGGCCACGTTAATTTTGAACAAGGAACAGTAGAAGTTCGATTTGACGATTCTAAAGTTCAAATCGCTGAAATTGAAGAAGCGATCCGTAAAAAAGGATATAACGTCGGAGCGTAATATATATTGAAGTGCAAGGAGGGTAATTGGGCATGACGGAATCCATTCAGATTTATTCAATCCCAACCTGTAGCGATTGCAATTATGCTAAACGTTACTTTAAAGAGCATGAACTGCCCTATACGGATTACAATTGTGAAGATGACGCCAAGTATGCTGAGGAAGTCAGGAAGTTGACTGGAAAACAGGTTGTTCCAACCATTGTCATTGGAGATAAGGTGTTTGTAGGCTTTGCCGAAAATCTCACTGAAATCAGTGAGTTAGTTAAGTAACTCTTATGACCCCGGTCAACTTTCGACCGGGGTTATTCTTAACTTATTTTCCTGGAAACAGCCTTTTGGGTGATATCTCGTTGTAAGGAGGGTATAATATGTCTAAATATACCTGTGTTGATAAAGATACTTGCATCGCTTGTGGTGCATGTGGAGCAGTGGCGCCTGAGATTTTTGGTTATGATGATGAGGGTTTGGCACACGTAATTTTCGAAGGAGACGACAACCGCGGAATGTCAGTAATAGATCAGGATTTGCTAGAAGACTTACAAGATGCAGTAGATGGTTGCCCGACCGATTCGATCTTGGTTGATGACAAGCCGTTCTCTTAGCACGTACCATGATACTTCTTGCTCCCTTTACATGGGTTAGGAGGGGGTGGTAATGTGTAATAAAGGAGTTGATCTACATGGATAATACGATACTTGAGGCTGCTTCATGTGACCACACCTCTTCAAATAAACGGAAAAGCCATCATTCTGAGAGTACAAAGCGGAAATTAATTAGCCGGTTGAACCGGATTGAAGGGCAAGTGCGTGGAGTAAAAGGAATGATTGAGAAGGATACGTATTGTGATGACGTATTGCATCAAATTGCCTCCATTCAATCTGCGTTGAATGGAGTAGGAAAGCAACTATTGGAAGATCATATGAAAAGCTGTGTCGTTGAACGAATTTCAGAAGGCGATAACGAGGTTTTGGATGAACTGATGATAACTATAAATAAGTTAATTAAATAAGTTAGAATCAGATCACAAACTGAAAAACCAAAAACAGCCGATTGCTTCCTGAAGGACGAAGGAAGTGAACGGCTGTTTGGCGATGTCTACTATTGGAAAAGCCATTGATTATTGAAAAGATTCGTACCGCTGCTGGAATGAAGATTCCATTTCAAGTTGTCGGGCCAACTGCCGTTTCACTTTTTCTCCACGGATAGCTTGCAGCATCTGCAATTGTTCTGTGGATTTGAATTGATTATCTGACATCGCAATAAGCAACTTGGAGAGCGCATCTGCATCTTCCAGTGCTGCATTTAATCCAAATGCACCCGTCGGAGTCATCGTGTGTGCCGCATCGCCGAGCAATACTACATTGCCCTGCGCCCACGATTCGGCAAAACTGCTCTCTACGGATAACAAAACAAAATCACTCCAGGTCCGAATATGTTCGGCTACCGAATCAGCGAGACAGGGGAAGGCTGCCACAAGTTGCTGTACAAACGGAGCGAAAGGCTGTTCGCGCAGCTTGGAGAATGCCCCTTGTGGTATATTCCATCCGATCTGCACATACCCTCCAAATTGGGAGAATAGCGCCAGCTGCTGACCATCCATGCTGGCCATTCGAACAGCGGGTTCCCAGCCTGCCGGAGCAGGAATTCGAGCCCATAACAGGTCGTACCCATGTTTACGGATATCGGGGGTCAGACCCACATGTTTGCGTACAGCTGAATATCTGCCATCTGCACCAACAATAACAGCTGCTTCAATCGAAGCCGGTCTTCCTTCTTGCCGAATGTTGATGCCAACCGTCTGGTCTGTTTTATCACGTAACAATCCAGTCATAACGGTATTGAAAAGAATAGGTTCATTCCCCAGTGTCCGCGATTGTGACACAATGACTTCCAGCAGATGATCCTGCGGCACATGAATGCCTACATGTGATTCCTGCTTATCCGGGGTAATCGTATGAATAATCTGACCATTCTCCCAGTACTGAATCTCCTCCAAAGGAAGAACACCACGCTTCGCGACCAAAGAGTACAATCCGTGCTTTTTCAATAAATCTTCGCCATCCTGATTAAGCACTTCCCCGCGAAATGACTTGAGCAGATGCGGTTGGCGCTCGATCAGAATGGTCGATATTCCCTGCTGGTTCAACAGAAATGAGAGCAGCGCTCCACCTGGTCCGGCTCCCACAATACATACGTCTGTTTTCAAATGTGTATTCTGATTCATGTGTAAAATTCCCTTGCAATATAATGGATAAAATCGTATTACTTTATAATAACAAATTTACAAAAATCATTAAGTAACTAAAAGTAACTTAGATGATATACGCTATTATAAACAAACGAATTAACATATTGCAATAGATGGTTTTAAATTCTCCATTTAAGGAAAGTTCAAGCCTGCTACCCCTCTGCTTCTGCAGAATAATCGCAGGCTTGATATAAGTGTGGTTTTGTTAAACAGAACTCGTTTAAGAATTCTAAGTGATCAGTCGGTTCGTTATACGTGCCACGCGCTCTCCCAGAGCTTTACCCAGGGCAATACCCTGGTCACTAAGCATCTGATCACGATCAACGGGACAAGTCACACCAACACCATAATAGGAGCCATATAAGGCGTTATCTGCAAAGTTACCGGGCAATCCAGTGATAATCATGCCCTGATGAAGCATGGGTGTCAGCAAATGAATCAGAGTGGATTCCAGACCACCATGCTCTGTGGCGATGGTGCAGAATACGGCACCAACTTTGTCTACCAGTTTGCCTTCCGCCCAAAGGTAGCCTAATTTGTCGATCCACTTTTTCAAACCGGAGCTGATGGAACCAAAATGACCAGGACAACCCCAGATAATGGCGTCCATCTCCACCAGCTTGTAAATGTCGGCTTCTTCTGTGGAATGCAGGTGAATCGTTGCGCCGTGTACACTGGCTGCGCCTGCCGCAATGGACTCGGCAAGTGCGCGGGTATGTCCGCCCTCACTATCGAAAACAATATAGATGTTCACTGCTTGATCCCTCCTTTAGTGGTTATCTGTTCATGCTATTAGATAGCTTGTCACATGAAACCCCAAAATAAGCATGAGCTTTACAGACAAGTAAAGGGTTATGGGCAACAAGCGCATTTTTCACAAACAAAATAGTGCAAATATGTTACAATATTAGTTAGGTTATGATCAAAGGCAGGGGGAACGTTTATGAGCCCGGATACGGAGCGGAACTCTCAATTGGCAAATGTCGATCAATTGTTGGAGGCCTTCTTTAGATATAAAAATAAAGTATTGGATCAACAACAGAAGAATGAAACAAACTGCAAACTGAATCCGACGAAAAGTCATATATTGGGCATGATTTTACGTGAAGAACGCTGTATGGCTGTTGATGTGGCAAGACAACTCAGTTTATCTTCTGGAGCAACCACGATTGTGCTAAATCAACTGGAGAGCGAAGGTTTGATCCAGCGGGTGCGCAGTGAAGAGGATCGAAGAATTGTATGGCTGTCCTTAACGGAAGATGGGGAGAAGCTTGCAAAAACATTGATTAACAATCGCGGCCGGATGACGTGGGAGCTGCTGCAGGCGCTTACGGAGGAAGAACAACTCCAGATGTTTGCCATGATCAAGAAGATTGAGTTGAAACTGCTGGAGAAAATGAAAGCATTGGAGCAAACACATCGTTAAAAGATGCATATTGGAGAGCGCCAGCCTTTAAGATTTCATTCCCACTGAGGGACATGAACCTTGAAGGTTGGCGCTTTTTTAATCATATATGGAATCGCTGAAGATGATCGGTCAGACCTTCCTGAATCAGAATCTCCTTCTGTTTCTCGCCAAGCAGATCAAAATGTGGGAAAGGCTGACGCCGATGAATATAACGTGGGTTCAGCTCGTGTTCCTTGCACCAGTCTTCAAGCCGTTTCAAATCAGCACAACCTACTTTGGTCACACTGGTAATGCCGGGAAAACGGTTGTCAATCCAGAAATGAGTGAGATAGGCAAGCTCGCCGCGAGATACACGTTCCTTCCACTCGGCTAACTCCTGCCGTTTAATTCCAAATGCCATAGATTCCAAGTTCCTTTCCAAACGGGTATTGTCCTGAGCATATTGTAACATCTTATATACAGAATCAATCAGAAATCTTCAACGATGGCTGAACTTCTCTGTATGAATTGAGAAATGGATATGACAACATTTTTATAACCAATCTCGGTTTATGTTAAAATAAGGTACACACAATTGCATCTACCACTTTATTATGCGGAAGGGATTGTCATCATGGAACTGTTTATTGCCGTACTTGTTTTGTTGGTACTGATCGGTTTATCGAATATTTTGAACCGGTTCGTGCCATTTATCCCCGTTCCGCTGATTCAAATTGTACTTGGGGTAGCCATTGCACTGCTGCCTGCTGGGGTGCATTTGCCACTGAATCCGGAATTGTTTTTTGTCCTCTTTATCGCGCCCTTGCTATACAATGATGGCAAACGAACGCCAAGGCACGAGTTGTGGAATCTGAGGGCACCCATCCTGCTGCTGGCGCTCGGGCTTGTGTTTGTGACTGTGGTGGTAGCTGGATACGCAATTCATTGGCTTATTCCAACCATTCCGCTGCCTGCGGCTTTTGCACTTGCGGCCATTCTGTCTCCGACAGACGCGGTAGCTGTTGGTGCCATGGCGGGTCGAGTTCATTTGCCAAAAAGCATACATAGGCTTCTGGAGGGTGAAGCATTAATGAACGATGCCTCCGGTCTGGTGGCATTCAAATTTGCGATCGCCGCAACGGTTACGGGTGTATTTTCCCTGACACAGGCGTCATTCAGCTTCCTTCTTATCGCCATTGGCGGGTTGTTGATTGGTGCTTTGTTATCGTTCCTGCTGATCCGACTTGGCGTCTGGATACGGCGTCTGGGTATGGAAGATGTCACCATTCATATGCTGCTGCAAATCTTGACGCCGTTCGTCATTTATCTGGTAAGCGAAGAGATCGGTGTTTCGGGTATCCTGGCTGTCGTTGCGGGCGGTATTATTCACGCGATAGAGCGTGACCGCACGGAATCGGTACAACTGAAGATGCAGGTGGTGTCTGCCAGCACCTGGTCTGTCATTTTATTTATTTTGAATGGATTGGTCTTTGTCATCCTGGGGGTACAGATTCCCGATGTGCTGAGTACCATTTTTGAGAACGTTTCGTTCGATAACTTGCAAGTACTTGGGTATGTGGGATTAATTTCGTTGCTGTTACTGGTTCTGCGTTTTATCTGGATTTATCTGTTCTGGCAAGGCAATGAACATTTTCTCAAGAAATCATCGATTGGAAAGCCCAGGTTGAAAGAAATCATGATCATTACGTTATCAGGTGTGAGAGGTGCAGTAACACTGGCTGGGGCATTCTCCATTCCTTATATTCTCCAGGACGGGTCGCCTTTTCCTGAACGGGACCTCATTATTTTCCTGGCAGCAGGAGTTATTCTGTTCACCCTGATCGCTGCAAGTGTGTTTCTTCCGATACTGGCCAAAAATGATGGGAAAGTGGAAGAAGGCACACCTTTAACAACAGAGCGGAAAGCGCAAGACATTATGCTTAATGCTGCCATTCGTGCAGTCAAGTCGGAGATGAACGATGAGAACAAAGCGGCTGCACTTGCCGTCGTCTCCGATCTTTCGAAATATATCAGGCAAGCTGCTGGTGAACTAACTGCCGATAAGCGCAAAGACATTTTGAAACAGGAAACAGCCATTAACCTCATCGGTACACGAGCTGAACGCAAGGAAATTGAGAACATGATGGATGAAAATGTCATTGCGGCCGAAGCCGCCTTTAAATGTAATAGCTGGCTGGATCGCAAAGAAATGATGCTTGCAAATCGTGCCAACACTCAGATGATGTTTTCACTAAGTGAAATTGGGCGAATGCTTGGACATGTGTTCACCCATCGGTCCCGGAAGCCGGCTCAACCATTCATGCTGGAGAATGCAGATCTATTCCGTCAAGTGAAGCTGCGTACCTCTGAAGCGGCAATCCAGTCGATCCGCGCTCATATGAACGATAGTAACCGCATCGTAGCACTTTCGGTCATCTCCAAATATGAACGGGTCATTGCCAAATTACGAACCTGGAACCAGGGGAAAACCGAGGATCCATTTGATCAGGAGAAGCTGGAATTGCAAATGGTGGCGATTCAGGAACAGCGCAATACGATACAGCAGCTATACGAAAATGGTGAAATCAACCGGGATGTAGCGGCTAAGCTCCGCCGATTTATCAATGATGTGGAAGCTACTGCGCTGAAAAACACTTAATGTGATTACACGATAAATAGTTCTGATGAATCGGGAAATGCTAACAAGGAGTTTACGTTTGAAGATAAAGAGAGGACATCAACATGAACCTGAAGGCAGCCCGATGCATCGGATTGTGTACCCTGATTATTTTGCTTGGCAGCCATACTGCCTATGCCAAACCTGCACAAAAGAATCGGCAGTATTATGAGGAACGGGGAGAGATTGTGTGGGAGGTCCCCACGCATGACAAACTCATTGCCTTAACCTTTGATGATGGACCTGATCCGGTTCAGACTCCACAGATTCTGGCTTTGCTCCAGCAGTATCAGGCCAAAGGCACTTTTTTTGTGCTTGGCAAATGGGCGGAGAAGTTTCCTGAACTGATTCAGCAGGAGCAGCGAGAAGGACATGAAATTGCCAATCATACGTATGCACATACGTACGCTGTCAGATCGACACGGGCGGATAAGTACAGCCTTGAAATGAACGAAGCAGAGAAATCCATTGTGGAAGCCGGTGCAGCTCGGCCCTTATTGTTCAGGCCACCTGGCGGGTATTATAATGACATGGTGATTCAGGCCGCAAAACAACAAGGATATACCATTGTGCTGTGGTCCTGGCATCAGGACACACGTGATTGGGCTTCTCCGGGCGTATCAGCGATCGTGAACAAGGTGCTGAAGAATGCACGTAATGGAGATATTGTTTTGTTCCATGATAAGGTGGAAGGCAAATCCCAGACCGTGACTGCGCTGAAAACGATTCTGCCCAAGCTTCAGGAACAGGGATATCGTTTTGTAACCGTATCGGAACTCCTGGCTGTAAAGGCGAGAGAAGCGGCGAAACATAACATGACATCACCATCAAAGCGTCCATGAAAAAGTGAAAAACCGCAGGTCTCCAGTGAGACTTGCGGTTTTTGTTATGCCGGTTAGGTTCTAACCTAGCCGGAAAGCTGAAAGTGACTGATGAAGAGAGGAAATTGCAGCGTTAGTGGTCTCGCTTGACTGGACGAGGCCGGGAACGCGCACGCCGCAGGAACAGCGAGAGAAACAGGCCAATGATCGAAATCCAGGTTGCTACAATGAACGCATCATTAATGCCTTCAATCGTTGACGTCTGAACAGCGATACCATAGAGCTGCTGTAATGCGAGACTAGAACCTTGTTCTGCCGGCATTCCAGCGGCGGTTGCCATCTGTGTGCCGAGCATACCCACCTGCTCCGTCAGCGCCACATTGGTTGTCGTCACGGTGTTGCTGTAATCTGCCAAATGAATGCCTGCACGTGTTGCCATCACCGTGATCAGCAGGGCTGTCCCGATCGAACCTGCGACCTGCCTGACTGTATTGGACATGGCTGTGCCATGACTGGTGAGATGAGGGGGTAACTGGTTCAGGCCCTCGGTCTGGACGGACATCATGAGCATGGACATGCCAAAACTCCGCAAGGTGTATAGCATCATGATATGACCATAGGGTGTCTCACCCGTCAATTTGCTGAACTCAAATGTGGAAATGGCCGTAATGATCAAACCGACAATGGCCAAGGGGCGAGAGCCAATCCGGTCAAACAGGGCACCAGAGATGGGAGACATAACGCCCATTAACAATGCACCAGGCAGCAGCAGCAGCCCCGATTGTAGAGGAGAGAATCCCCGTATGTTTTGTAAATAAATCGGCAGCAGCAGCATCCCGCCAAAGAGTGCCATGTTTATCGTTGCACTGACGAGTGTCGAGATGGTGAAAATATCGTATTTGAACACCCGAAATTCCAGCAGTGGATTCTTCATGGCCGTCTCTCGGAGTACAAAGAAGGCGATAAAAAGCACACCGATAATCAATGTTAGCAGCACCGTCGCGCTGGTCCAGCCTTTATCTCCGGCAGAGCTGAATCCATAGAGCAGAAATCCGAAACCGATAGTGGAGAATAGTGCACCAAAGCCATCAAATTTTGGCGAAGTCAGCTTGGACACGTTTCTTAGCCAGATAAAGGCGAACAAAATATCGAGCAAGGCGAGCGGAATGACCATGTAGAACAAAATACGCCATGTATAATGCTCCACAATCCAACCGGATAGAGTTGGACCGATGGCCGGAGCGAACATCATGGCAATACCCATCGTCCCCATGGCCGTTCCTCTTTTCTCTGGAGGAAACACGGTCAGAAATACGTTCATAACGAGAGGCATAATAATGCCAGCTCCACTGGCTTGAACAATTCGTCCGATAAGCATGACGGTAAACCCCGGACTGATGGCACAGATCAGAGAACCGAGGGTAAACAGCAGCATGGCTGTTACGAACAATTTGCGAGTCCCATAGGACTCGATTAAGTAGGCGGTAATCGGAATAAGTACACCGTTCACCAACAAATAAGCCGTGGACAGCCACTGCACCGTCGTAGCCGAGACGTTAAAATCATTCATCAGATGCGGAATGGCTACATTAAGCAAAGTCTGGTTCAGAATGGCGATAAACGCACCAAGCAGCAAGACAGCGATGGTTTTCCCAAGGGGCAGTTGATTATTTTGATTGTCCATCAGCAGCCTTAAATATGAACGCGCACAGTAGCGCTCATGCCGGGAACTACACCCAGTCCTTTATATCCTTCAATGGTAATGATGATCGGGATAACTTGAGTGACTTTGGTGTAATTCGCATTGGTATTCGAAGATGGCAGCAGTGAGAAGGACGAGGCAGTGGCAAGTCCGATCTGGTCCACTTTACCCGTCAATGTGGTATCAGGAAAAGCATCAACATACACATCCACGATCTGACCGGTTTTAATCTTATCAATTACGGTCTCTTCCACATTGGCCGTTACGTATAGGTTATTGAAATCATAAGCCCTTGCGAGGGGGGTTCCGGCAGATACAAGCGAATTTTCCACAGCAGTCTGCTGTACAATCGTACCATTAACCGGCATCGTAACAGGTGTAGATTTACCTGCAGCGGAGACGGTACCCAGGCTATCGCCTGCATTAAAGGATGTACCAATCTCGCCTTTCCACGATCGAAGCTCGCCGCTTACAGCGGAAGCTACCGAGATAGGCTGCCCGGTTACAAGCGCATTATCGGTTTTGACATAACTGGTAGATTGGTTGTAATAGTAGATCCCGGCTGCTCCGGCACCCAGAATCACCAGAATCACGATGATATTGATCAAAATGGCACGCGAATTCATGCAGATCATTCCTCCTCAATTCGTTTTCTTTAATCTCTCTGCAATCAGTAAACACAGTCTTCTGCTGATATTCCTGTTTGGAGCATTCCCGCTACTTTGCTGCTCTATACGAAATAAGAAGAAATATTATTCGCAGAATAGGGCACCAATATATTGAATAAGGCTGCCTACAGGCGGACGATGAGGAGGATGCTCATATGTTGATTATTTTGGCGGTAATTGTTGTTATAGGAGTTGTATTTCTATTGATTTATAACTCCAGATCGTCCCGCAAGGTGGCAGAAGCACGAGCTTCCAAAATCGCTGAGGAGGATAAGGGGCCAGTCCTGCTGCACGACGATGTTGTTGCTGTACAGAAGGAGGATCGCAATCACGCACCGGTGAAACATACAGCGCATTTGGAACATGGTGAGCATAGACAAGCGGAGGTTCACCCCATGGAGGAACCAATGGAAAAGATCCCCGCAGCTCCGAACAAAGAAGCACAGGGGACAGATGGCGACCAAGCTTATCGTCAGGCTCTGCTTCAATTTCGTAAACCGACTGGAACAGAAGTTGAACTTCCTCCAGCCGATACCAGTAAGGAAGAGAAAAGTGCAGACGAAGTCTATCGATCCGCGCTCAAAGCAATGAAAAACAAGTCAGATAACACTTCATCCGACCGGAAATGACCGTTCTGCTCTATACCTGAACATGAGTCGTGCCTTTCGTTTTGAATCCAAAACGTCTACAATAGATGAAGCTTTGTGATTCATTGCTGCATGATATGGAATACGTGGAAGAGGAGAGTGAAGCGCTTGAACGGCCAACAGAGAGTAAACATTAAACCGGGTCTTGAAGTGGATATTGTACTGAAGCAGGATCAACCTACAGGGAAGCTGACACGTGGTATCGTGAAGGATCTATTAACTAAATCCCCTACACATCCGCATGGGATCAAAGTGCGTTTGACCAGCGGGCAGGTAGGACGTGTCAAACAAGTGATTACAGGTGTGTCGGAATGATCGGATTCCCAAGGATGTGACAATGACATGATTACAACCGCGGATGTAATGGCACATCTGGCCTCGGGTAATGAGCGCCAGCAAGATGCGTATTACGCTTTGCAGGAGAGTGGGCTGTTACAGAGGTTAGCCGCTCACCAGCCTTATCCGGCGGGCACGGTCCCGATTGATATCGATATCCCGGGAAGTGATCTCGATCTATTATGTGAGGCAGCGGATCTGGGGGCGTTCGAAACTCTGGTGAACCGCGAGCTGAGCGGGATGCAGGGTTTTCAATGTAAACGTGGGAATGGTCGTGCAGGCCAGCATCCATATATGACCTGTGGTGTGGAAGTGGGTAACTGGCCTGTGGAGATTTTCGCCCAAAGGGTGCCTGTAATCAGGCAGAATGCTTATGTGCATATGCTGGTGGAGTGGGAATTGTTACATCTTTGGGGTGCAGCTGGACATCATGAGATTCGCAAACTGAAACTGAAGGGATGGAAGACGGAGCCGGCGTTTGCTTCGGTGCTGGGTCTTCAGGGAAATCCTTATGAAGAAATGCTGCGTATAGCGACATGGAACCGGGATGAGCTTAGAAGCTGGGCCCGGTTGAATACATCTTTTCAGTTTGAATAGGATCAGTGCTGGCACATCAAATCAGAAAAATGGCTACAATGGTCGTTACCGTTAGTCCCAGCAGTACAGGCTTCAAATTGCGGCGCGCCAGTTCAAATGGACTGACCCCGCAGATGGCTGCAGCTGGAATCAAGGCCCATGGAATCAAGGTCCCACCGCCAACCCATATGGCGGCGACCTGACCCAGTGCCGTCAATACAGGTGCAGAATCGGCCGAACCTGCAAACATAGTTGCGATGGAGCCGACCAGCGATATTCCCGAAAACCCCGACCCATCCATTCCCGTGATCGCACCGGTTACAGTCATCGTTATCGCGCCTACCGTATCATTCAGAGGCACCAACCCTGCCAGAGCAACCCCCAGATCATTTACGATACCGTGTGATCCATCAGGCAGAGGATTGTTAAATAATTCTGTAATTGCAGCATCTCCCAGATAAAAGAAAGCAGCAATCGGAATGACTGGACCGAACACTTTGAACCCGAACTGAAATCCTTCTATTAAATAACTTGTTGTTTTCTCAGACCCTGTATGACGATGCGCGGCAAGCGACACGATGATCAGAATGAGCACGGAGGTTCCACCGATCAGCGCTGTGGCATCACCGCCTTGCAGCTTTAACACAAACATCAGGATAACATCCACTGTGAATAACAGTGGGATCATTAGAGCGAATGCCTTTTGCAGACGTGGGGGCATGGAGCGACGTTGAACATCTGCATCCCCGGACAGGGTGGAAGAATTAGAAGCAGGGGCAGGAGAAAGAGCAGTCGTTGTTTGACCCGGCACAGGAATGTTCCGCTGAACAGTGGAACCAGACTTCATCTCTTTGCGGAGCATCCAGAATGCTGTAAATGTAGACACTGCTCCCATAACTATAACCAACGGGATGCTTGCGGTCATAACGGAAGTTACGGGAATTCCAGCTGCATCTGCTGTAAGTTTTGGAGCCCCTTGGATGATATAATCTCCCGACAATGCGATACCATGGCCGAACAGGTTCATGGCGATAGCGGCGCCAATAGGAGGAAGACCCACGCGTACCGCTACAGGAAGAAGTACAGCTCCGACCAGGGCGACGGCGGGTGAAGGCCAGAAAAACAGGGATACGACCATCATGATCAGCCCAATTCCCCAAAACGCGACCTGTGGAGAATGGATAAAACGGGTGAGTGGTGATACCATGACCTCGTTAATTCCCGTCCGAATAAGCACTCGGCTCATCGCAACAATGATGGAAATGATAAAAATGGTGCTGAGCAGTTCCTTGGTTGCATAGATAAAACTGCTGAAGATACCGGCAACCGATCCGCTTAATGTTTCTGTCGCCAGAAGTCCAATAGTCATGATACCTGTGACACAAATGATGGTTGTATCTCTGCGCCGGACCATAACGGCAACAATCAGGATGATAAATGCAAGGTATACATAATGCAATGGGACGAGTTGAATATTCATTGTAGATGCCTCCCTCCCCCCTGGTATTGACCCCAAGGAGTTCTATATCGTATGCATGTCATCACCGGGCGTTCGTGGAGTGAGGGAACAAGATACATATATATTTTAAGATGGGTTTCATCCATCATGGGAGCAGGATTTTTTTTACAGAATGGAGAACTTATGTAGAACTAGCGCATTGAACTTGACGGAAAGCCGAGGGGAAGTCACCAGAATTGACAAAGAGAGGTCACGGTAACGCATAGACAGAAGAAGGCGACCATATTTACAATTAACATGCCATAATACGGAAGAAGTTGGAAGTAATGCGGGAAGAAATTGGCGAAAAGGGAAAAGATCTGGTTATAACTGATAGCGGTTACACCAATATGTGGTGAAGAAATAATTCCATATGGAACCAAAGGGCGGGAATTCATGAATTTTATCCGTTCACTGCGCTTTAAATTTATTGTGGGTCTGACATTGATCATGCTCCCCTTATTCCTGCTGCTCTATTACAACAACGTCTACGCCATGAAGGTGGTACGTGATCAAGTATCTCTCACCAATATGAATCATCTTGCCAAGAGTGTAGAACAGAATGAGCGTGTGCTGCAGGAGACCAATCGTTATTTATACAGTCTGGGCGAGAGAGACCCGGATATTATCTCATTGTTTTTCCTCGAATACGGTAGCGGCGATTATATTATTGCGAAACAGCGTATTATGAACAAATTCATGACCGATATCGGTTTTTATAATCTGATTGATTCTTTTTTTCTATACGACGCGGTGAATGATGATCTGTTATTGGCCACCTCAGGCAATTATGATGTCAAAAAGTCGGTCGTGCAGGAGAGTATGCCTGTCCAGATGCAGCAACTCGAGGGAGATATACAGAAGCCGGAATGGAGCATTGTTCATGGTGGGGCATGGAATGCTCTTGTCAAAACAGTCCGCATTAATTCTCAGTTCTATGCGGGGGCACTCGTTGACATGAATGCGCTGAACCATCCAGAGCAGTTCACGGAATCCGGGGACCGGGGAGGGGCAGTCATTTTGGGAGCAGATGGCGGGGCATTGTCTGATTCGGCGTTGAATCCGTCGCAGATTGAACTCGCTGCAGGCCATATTGCTGGGTTGAAGAATCCCTATCAGGTGATCTCTGAAGTGAATTCCAAAGGCGATTCACGCCAGTATCTAATGTTGGGCATTCCCTCAGCCATGTCAGAGATGAATTATATCGTCCTGCTACCCGAGGAGGACATGATGCGAAACCTGCCATTTTTTCAGCGAATTATTCGCCTGCTTCCGATAGGGGCAGCTGTCATCCTGATCACTGCGCTGATCTTTCTTAGACAGCTCCTGTTCCGCCCGATGAATGTGTTGATTCGGGGAATGAGAAGAGTCAGCCTGGGGGAACTTGATGTGAGACTGGAGACACCATCTTCGTCAGAACTGGAGTTTGTCACGCACAGCTTCAATCAGATGACTAGTGAGATCCAGCATTTGAAGATTGACGTATATGAAGAGCAATTGCGAACCCGGGAAGCGGAGTTCAAACAATTACAGATGCAGATCAATCCGCACTTTTACCTGAATTCATTGAATATTATTCATAGTTTGGCTTCATTGCAGAAGCATGGGCTGGTGCAGCAGATGGCTGGCCATCTGGCTGATTATTTCCGGTTCAGCCTGCGTGCTGGCAAACGTGTCATCCGATTGGATGAAGAATTGGAACATATCCGTCACTACCTGGAAATCCAAAAGCTGAGATTTCCGAACAAGCTGGATTTCACATTGGATATTGCATCCGATCTCGGGCATTATGTGGTACCACCCTTGACGATTCAGCCTTTTGTGGAAAATGCCATTATTCATGGTTTTCAGCGGCGTTCAGAACCCTTTGTCATTCGTATACGAGCTTGGAAATCGAAAACGTTATCTGGCTCTCATTCAGACAGGGGTGCCGAGGATTATTCCGTCCTTCACCTTTCCATTACGGATAATGGTGTTGGATTTGAACAAGGCATACTGGAACGCCTGCAACTGGGGCATTACGCCGAAGATCCGGGTGGACAGCACATTGGAATCTGGAACGTGGCTTATCGACTGATTGTGAAGTATGGCGAAAGTGCCGGATTGCAATTCATGAATCAGTCAGACGGAGGAGCAGCAGTCATGATTCATGTACCTGCCCAGACGGAAGAGGAAGAAAGGGGAGCCTATGCGGAACCTATTGATCGTGGATGATGAAGTGTATGCCTTGCAGGCAATGGTGGAAGGGGTAGATTGGACCCTGGCCGGCATTGACCAGGTATTCAGTGCTGGCGATGCAGAAGAGGCAAGAATGCTGTTAAAAGCCCAACCCATAGATATTATGATCTGCGATATTGAAATGCCGGGTGAAACGGGACTCGATCTGCAGAGCTGGGTATTGAAACATGATCCCGGTATACTTACGATTTTTCTGACGGGGCATGCCCTGTTCGATTATGCCCAGACGGCGATCAAACTGAACAGCTTCGATTATGTGCTGAAGCCTGCTCCAGCGGATCAGCTGCTCAAGGTGGTGACGCAGGCAATCGACAAAATCAAGGATGGAGAACAGCATTCCCGCACCAATGAAGTATATGAAACCGTGTACAGACGTTGGCAAACCCACAAACCTCTCCTGACGGAGCGTTTCTGGAAAGATGCCGTCTCACAGCGTCTTACCCTAACCCCGCAAAAGTTAAAGGAACTGGCGGAGGTCTATGGAGCCGAGATTGATCCGCAAGCTCATGTTCTGCCGATTGTCATATCGGTTGAGGAATGGGTGCGGGAATTCGACCTGCGGGATGAGGAGGTGCTGGAATATGCGCTTCGCAATGCGGCCAAAGAGATGCTGCTTGGTGACAAACCTGGGGAAGTATTTCAGGATCATAGCGGATTAAATATTGTGCTGGCCTACGAACAGGATGGCATCAGCCCGACAGCAAGCGAATTGGCAGAAGGATGTCAGAGCTATATCCGGAAGTGCGGTTCCTATTTCTACTGCCGATTATCCTGTTATGTCGGAGTCCCGGTAGCGATTACAGAATTGCAGGGCATGCTCAACGAACTGATGGATATGGAGCGTCGCAATATTAACGAGCTTGAAGGGGTCTTCAAATATGATGTGCAAGGCCGGGAAGCGGAGGATCGCTTTTTGCCGATCCCGTGGTTTCCCGAGCTTTCCGTTCTGTTTGAAACCGGGAAGTTCGAGGATCTGCGCGAGCGTGTGGATGAAATCTTTGAGTTATTGGCTGCCCAGGAGCGGCTGTCACCAGAAATTCTGCGTTTGTACTATCATGCGATGCTGCATGTGGTCTATCCGCTGCTTCATCAAAAAAATGTATCCGTACGCAGCCTGTATCCGGGCGAACGGGAGCCGGAAGAAAGTGTTGTGACGCGTTCGTTGCCCCAGTTGAAGCATTGGACTTCAGACCTGATTAGTCGTGCGATCCCGGTATTGTATCCGGACGATCACAGTCCAATGACCATTGTGGACCAGTTGTGCATTTACATTGAAAATCACATCGGCGAAGAGCTGATGCGTGAAGAACTTGCATCTTTTGCCGGATTTAATCCGGCATATCTATCTCGCCTGTTTCGAAAAGAAAAGGGCATGTCGCTATCCGAATTCATTCTCCAGCGCAGAGTAGCCAAGGCGAAGACATTATTGTCCCAGTCCACCGTGAAGGTCACGGATATTGCAGGCAAGGTTGGATATTACAACTACTCTCACTTTACGAAAATGTTCAAAAAGTGCACGGGCATTACACCACAGGAGTTTCGCAAACAGTCCCGAGCGGTACAGATTTGACGCAGCATGCTGCGTCTTTTGTTTTTTCGTGACCTAAAGTCATAATTTGATAAGTGAATAGGTCACCACAGCAGATAGTGGTCCTGAGCGCCTCGCCGTATACTTGAACCACAGGAGACACAGCGGTGTTTCATCCTGAGGATGAAATTCAAGAGGAGTGAGGGAGAACAAGTTATGAAGACACAACCCCAGGCGGGTAAGGGAGCACGTCTATCAGCTGTACAGGGCATACCGGATATACCGGTTCGAAAACGAAAGTCTGTCCTGTACAATCTAGGTAAATTCAAGGTTTTGTATCTCATGTTTTTGCCAGGCATTCTGTTTCTGCTGGTGAACAACTATATGCCGATGTTCGGTGTTCTGATTGCGTTCAAAAATGTCAATTATGCCGACGGCATTTGGGGCAGCCCGTGGAGCGGTTGGGATAATTTCAAGTATTTGTTCTCCACGAGCGATGCTTGGGAGATCACACGCAACACGCTCGCATATAACACCGTATTTATTGCCCTGAATTTATTTGTAGGGGTAGGGCTCGCGATTTTATTGAATGAAGTGAAGAACAAGGCCATGTCCAAATTGTATCAATCACTTATGCTGCTTCCCTATTTTCTGTCGATGATTGTAGTCAGTTATCTGGTGCTTGCCTTTCTCGGCAAGGATTCAGGATTCATGAACTCGACAATCCTTCAGCTCTTTGGCGGACAGCCTATTGATTGGTATTCGGAACCCAAGTATTGGCCTTACATTTTGCCGCTGGTGAATACATGGAAGAATATCGGTTACTATGCCGTTATTTATCTGGCAGCAGTGGTAGGTATCGATGAGGAATATTATGAAGCGGCTGTACTGGACGGCGCGAGCAAGTGGCACCAGATTCGCTTCATTACGGTTCCGTTCCTTGTGCCACTAATCGTGATTATGACACTGCTGCAAATCGGTCGTATTTTCTATGCGGACTTCAGTCTGTTCTACCAGGTTCCACTGGAATCGGGCGCATTATTCCCGGTCACGAACGTTCTGGATACGTATGTGTATCGTACATTCCTCATCGGGGGCGATATCGGGATGTCCTCTGCAGCCGGGCTCTATCAAGCTGTTGTTGGATTTGTGTTAGTTCTCGTATCCAATACGATCGTCAGGAGAATGGACAAAGATAATGCATTATTTTGAGAGGAGGCAAGCCAGCTGTGAAATCACGTGATCCATTAGCCGTGTCGCGGCGTTCCGCGTCCATCATACACGCTATGTTTATATTCTATGCCATTGCCTGCATCGTGCCGATCCTGCTTGTCTTCGCGATCTCATTCTCGGACGAGACGACGGTTATTGCGAACGGGTACAAACTGATTCCGGAGAAGTTCAGTCTGACTGCCTATGAATTTCTGTTCAAGGACATGGATCAGATCATCCATTCCTATGGCATTTCCATTATTGTAACCGTGATAGGTACGATAACGAGTGTAGCGCTGACGGCATTGTATGCGTACCCGCTTTCCCGGAGGGATTTGCCGTATCGCGGGTGGTTCGCCTTTTTCATCTTTTTCACCATGCTGTTCAATGGCGGTCTGGTCCCTTGGTATCTGGTCTATGTGAACGTACTGGATTTGAAAAACTCCATTCTCGCACTGATCATGCCGCTGCTGCTGTCGCCGTTCTTCGTACTGGTCATGCGTACGTTCTTCGCTAACTCCATTCCGGTATCGATTCTCGAATCGGCACGAATTGATGGTGCAGGTGAATTGAGAACGTTTACGCGAATCGTGCTTCCGCTTTCCCTTCCGGTGATGGCAACCGTTGCGTTGTTCAGCACATTGAATTACTGGAATGACTGGTATCTTAGCATGATTTTTATATCGGATAACCGGACGATCAGCCTTCAGTACCTGATGTACCGAACGCTGCTCGATATTCAATATTTAACATCCAACTCCAATGTCTCTTCACAGATTTCATCACAGGGCGGATTGTTGAATCTGCCAAATAAAACACTGCAAATGGCGATGGCTGTTGTCGGTATTGGTCCAATTGTACTGGCATATCCGTTCTTCCAGCGGTATTTCATCAAGGGCCTTACGGTAGGCGCAGTGAAGGGATAACTCCGGCCGGTTAGCGGAGAGAGCAACGGATAAACGAGATGGACCTGAGAGGGCATATACAAAAAGCAGCGAGAACAGCATGCCGGAGGGCCGGCAATGGAACGGACTTTTGCAGATTGGGGAACATTGCGAATTGGGGCAATCGGTTGCTGAGTCCAACAAATGACGGGAGGGGTTCACTTGTTTAGAACGTTAAAGGTATGGCCGCGTATGGCAGCAGCCGTTATGGCGCTGAGCCTGGTGCTGGCAGGATGCTCATCGGACAAAGGTGGAACAACACCGGGAGCCGAAGGCGGCGGTGCAGCAGAGAGCGGGGGCAAGCCCTATGAAGTGACGCTGTATTATCCGGGCACACCACAGAAAGATGTGGCTCTGGTCGAAGCGGAGATCAACAAAAAGATGGAGCCAAAGATCGGAGCTACCCTCAAGATCAATGCAATCGACTGGGGCCAGTGGGATAACAAGCTGAATCTCATGATCTCTTCCGGTGAAAAATCGGACATTATTTTCACGGCGGCATGGCAGAATTACACTGTCAATGTAGCGAAAGGTGCTTTCCTGCCACTCAATGAGCTTCTTGACAAGTATGGCCAGGATATCAAGAAAAATCTTGACCCAGCCTTCTTGGAAGGTTCGCAGGTGGATGGCGTAAACTATGGTGTTCCTACCAACAAGGAGTTGGCAGCCACACGTGGCGTACTCGTACGCCAAGATCTGGCTGACAAATACAAGCTCGATCTGACCGCAGTGAAAACGTGGGCTGACCTGGAGCCGCTGCTTAAAACCATCAAGGAAAATGAACCTAGTATTACTCCGTTCTATATGTCCAATACCAATGGTAACGGACTGCTGGAAAACCTGGACTGGGATTATCTCGGCGATGCATCCGTTCCTGGTGTAATTTCCAAAACAGCAGGTACAACGACGGTGCTGAATGAAGTAGAGACACCTGAATTCAAGGAAGCAGCCGAACTGGCGCGCAAATGGTATCAGGCAGGATACATCAACAGTGATGCGGCAACGTCCAATGTTTTCCCGAAAGATCAGGCGAAGGCAGGCAAGGCTTTCCTCTGGACCGACGGCATGAAGCCAGGTAAAGATAAGGAAGAAGAAGGGTACGTTGGATATCCGCTGACCCAGATTGAGATGACCCAGCCTACGATTACAACCGGTGATGCTTCGGGTGCCATGCTGGCCATTTCCCGTTCCTCCGAGCAGCCGGAGAAAGCCATGCAGGTTATTAACCTGCTGCATTCCGACAAAGAGATCAATAACCTGCTCAATTTCGGAATCGAAGGTACACACTATGTGAAAAAAGACGGCGAAGAAAACATTATTACTCTCCCGCAAGGAGTAGACGCCAACAGTCGTACGTACAACCCGGGCGCACAATGGCAGCTGGGCAATCAGTTCCTGAACTTCCTTTGGGATAATGAAGATCCGCAGAAATGGGAGAAGTTCAAGGAGTTTAATGCCAAAGGCGTCAAGTCGCCTGCACTGGGCTTTACTTTCAACAGCCAATCCGTCAAAAACGAAATTGCTGCGGTCAACAATGTAAACAAACAGTTCAAACCGGGCATGACCTCGGGTGCAGTAGATCCAAACGAGATGATCCCGAAATATCTGGAGAAGCTGAAAGCCGCAGGTATTGATAAAATCATTGCCGCCAAACAAGACCAGCTTGATGCGTTTCTCTCGAAGAAATAGTTTAGGTTCAAAATCCAAGACGTTTTCGGTTTATACCGGAAGCGTCTTTTTTATTTGGATTGTAAACCATAATAAGGAAAAATATGATATAATCAGGTGGTTGATTAGGGGGTGATCATGTGTCGAGGACCAGACTTGTGTTCTCTGTAATGTTTTTGATGTTTGGAATCATTTTTACGTTTAAGCATCACCTCGGTTTCTCTGTGGGGGACACCATGTTGTCTGCCATGGGGTTATCGCCTTATACCACATCCTATGTAAGGGGTGTACATATCACGTTATTTCTGGGAATGGGCTTATTAGCGAGCAGCTACTATCTTACCCGTCAAGAAATGATGCCGTTTTATCCTTCTCTGGCGAAAAGGCTTTGGTTGATCGTGCTTGTCATTGTTCTCAGTTACTCTTACATGACGGATAAATTGATGTATGTAGCCAAATGGGGAGCTTCCGGAATCAATGGTGTTTCCTATGTCCAAAATAAGAGCTCCTGCACCTATGATGTATTGGATAATGGAATTACACGGGTAAACTGTGACCTGACACTCAAGAATTACAGCAGGGAACCTGTAGCAGCAGTACTATTGCCTGATTTGGCCCGCAGTTACAAATTCAAGGATGATCCACTGTACGAATCGCTGAGTTCTGTCCGGTTAAAGCCTGTAAACGTAGAGATTGAACCGTACGGAACGTTTAAGGGTCAACTGGCATTTTCCGGTTTGGCAGAATGCCCGCTGCAAGTGAAAGGAAAACTGATCGATATTGTACTGGATGTCGCGGTTGATGGAGAAAACACCGTGTTTGATTACGATATTCCATAATCCTTGGATAAGCAAAACAGAATGAATACATAAGAAGAACGTTATGAAATAGATTTATATTAACGCGTAAAAGGATGAGGAAGGAGCTGGCGGTAGCCGGCTCTTTTTTTTGCGCGGAAGTTGCAATTAGTGCAGAAAAGTTGGTTTTGTCACCTTTAGCATGTAGATGATAACGCTTACGATATAAAGAGAATGGATTCACAATGGATGAAGTCATGAATGAGGATGAGCTGTGAAGTGGACTCTTTTTAGAAAAAACAGTTTATGTTTAACGCCTTCATCGTTAAAATTAGATTCACTGACTAATGAAGGCAAGGTGAGGTAAGAAGATGTCATACCGGACGAATCTATTTTCGAAAATGGTCATTTTAATTCTAATTATGCTGGTTCCAGTCGTACTGCTGTACTGGTATTCGAACCATAAAACAACAGCAGTTTTGCGAGATGAACTGAATCGTTCCAATAGCAACCAGCTGGAATTTTTTCAAAATCAGGTCAATACGCATATCGAGCTGTTATCTTCATGGCCCAATTTGCTCATCCATGATCCTGATATAGCGAGCTTCAGACGGATCTACGCCGACAGTAAATATTTCGATCTGGATACGATCAATCTTGTTAAACGGATTCAGAATAAGCTAAGCATTCAGGAAAGTTCATCCAATTGGACAACGAAGCTATATCTCTATTCCCCATCGCTGGGCAGGGTTATCTCTGAAAGAGATGCCCGGACCTACGATGAACAGGCACTGCGAGGCAGCATATCATCCGGGTGGAATGTTCGCAAGATTCAGGACGGTGATGATGAGCGATTCATATTCAGCTGGATTACCGTATCTCCATATGGTATCAGTGATCCGGCAGCCAATGCCGAAACCGTAATCAAGTTGGAGTTCGACAGTGACAACATTCGGGATATGCTGGATAAATTTAAGGATGATGGACGGCATGATCCTTTCTATTATCGTGAAGAGTCCGGCGTTATTTATAACCGCACTTCGGATCGTGGTCTGACGGGTCAGCTGATGGACAAGCTGGCGATCGACAAACTTAAGGATGTGGATAACCGAACGGTAGTCATTGACGGCGAGCCTTACATGGTTAATACGGTAAAGTCCAGCACAACCGGCTGGTACTTGGTCGATTACATGCCATTATCGGCTATTCTGAAGCCGATCCATCAATCCAATATACTGTTTTATTCAGCCATGATCTGTTTGTTATTGATGAGCTTTGGCGTAGCATACCTGCTGTATGTCCAGGTCCAGGTGCCTGTCAAACAGTTGATTCGGGGATTCCAACGATTAAAGCAAGAGGATTATTCAGTCCGAATCACACCCAGAGGACGGAATGAATTCAGCTTTTTGTCCGAACGATTCAATTCCATGGTCGAGCAAATTCAACAGTTGTTTCAACATGTGTATCTGGAGCAGATTCATGTACGTGAAGCCCGACTGAAACAGCTGCAATCACAGATTAATCCTCACTTTTTCTATAATTGTTTCTCATTCATTACGAGCATGGCGAAGCTGAAGCGTGTCGATGCCGTCGTTGCCATGTCGCATAATCTGTCCCGATACTATCGGTATACCACGAGGCAGGAACGTGATGTGGTACCCCTCACAGAGGAGATCGAGTTCGTGACTTGTTATCTGGAGATTCAGCAGATGCGCATGGACCGGATACATTACAGGATTGACTTGTCGGAAGAACTTCTGAAGCAGGAGGTGCCTCCTCTTATCATACAACCATTGGTAGAGAATGCGGTTATTCATGGGATTGAAGCAGATGCCGAGGCGGGGGAAATACGGATATCGGGAGAGCAAAGAGATGGCCTGATGATGCTTACAGTCGATGACGATGGACAAGGTATGGATGCAGAGGCAAGGCAGATGCTGCTTCACAAACTTACAGGCAGCATGGATCAGGAGATGGGTTGTGGTCTGTGGAATGTCAATCAGCGTTTACAGCTCAGATATGGGGAACAGGCTGGACTTCGTGTTACGGAATCACCACTTGGAGGGTTGCGTGTGACTTTGTTGTGGCCCGCCGCCGAGGAGACTCTTCTGGAATACGAAGAATAGAGACGTTGGGAAGAGACGCAAGAAGATGACAAGAACACCATAACACCACGGTATAACATAGCAGATAGGGAGTGACTAGCTTGATCGATATATTGCTTGTGGATGATGAAACGTATGTGACAGAAAGTCTGGAATTGACCATTCCCTGGGGAGAACTCGGGGTTACGACGGTTTTGCGTGCAGCCTCTGGAAAGGAAGCACTGCAGATCATGGAAGAGAATGCCGTAGACCTTGTCGTTACGGATATTCGAATGCCAGGCATGTCCGGACTGGAACTGATTGAAGAGGTAAGCAGCCGATGGCCGCATATCCGCTGCATCCTGCTGACCGGTCACAGTGATTTTCAATATGCCAAGAAAGCCATTCAGCTGCAGGCTGCCGATTATATTCTCAAGCCAGTGAATGATGAGGAGTTCATGGCTTCGGTCTCTGCTGCGATTTCGTCCCTTCGGGGGGAATGGGATGAATTCGATAAATACCACCGGCTGCTGTATAGCCGGAAGTCCGATTATAAAATTTTGCGGGAAAATCTGATGCATGATCTGTTACTGGGGCGTGAGATTACGGCTCGTGCATTAGGTGAACAGCTGGAAAAATACGAGATTGCGCTTCAGCCGGACCAGCCAACGGTAATGATGCTGATTCGCCTTACAGGCCGGTTCTCGGCAATGGATCAGCAATCGCTGGATTTAATGGAGTTTGCAGTGGGCAATATCGCCGAAGAGGTGTTTGGTCCCCAGTACAACGTTTGGTTTGGACGAGGTCCACATGAGTGTCTGGTCATGATGATACAAAAAGAGGGATGGACGGAGCCAGTCTTAACGAATGTGGAGGAACTGAAACAGCCTGTTGGGACTTTTCGCGAGCATGTTATTCGATATTTGCAAGGGGATCTGTCCATGGTAGTCACAGCGCCGTTTCCCTTTGCTGATCTGACAACAGCTTATCGTAAAGGTTTGGGATCACTGGTACTGTCCGGGCCAGAGGAAAACACAATCATATACATGGATAACGAGTTATCCAAACGTCCGGAGAATGATGCGGCACAGCAAGCGCTTGAAGAACTGTATAAGCCGCCTGTGCTGCCGCAATTGCTCGAAACCAAACAATGGGAGGCAGCGGCACGAAAGCTGGACGCCGTTTTTGATGCAGCGGAACGTGTATGTCTCTCCAGGGAACATGTATATGAGATGTATCTGTCTGTGACGAATGCATTTATGTATATTGCGCATAAGCAGGGACACCTTGTACATGAGATTGATCATGCAGGATTCGACCTGCTGCTGGCGCATCAGCTGATTCAATCACCTGACAAGCTTCGCCGCTGGGCGACTGAGATGCTTGCCAAGTTGCAGGAGGAACTGTCGGATCAGGACGGTGTACAGAGTCGCAGGCACGTCATCAAGCAGGTTCAGGAGATGGTGACCAGAGACGCTGGGCAGGATCTGTCCGTGAAGATGATCGCAGACAAAGTGTATCTGCATCCCGTGTACTTGTCCAAGATCTACAAAGCAGAGACTGGTGAGGGGCTGGGCGATTATATGATTCGTATGCGGATGGAGCGTGCCCTGTATTTGCTCAAGAACACAAACAAAAAAATATACGAGATCACCAGTGAACTTGGGTACCAAAATCCGCAATATTTCAGCAAAATGTTCAAAAAGCATTATGGAATGACACCGAATGAATATCGGGATCAGGCATAATTTTGACATCATTCTCGTATATAGGTTGCCAAAGGTGCAGAAATCTTGTTTTCGTGACATAGGCTGAAAGACCCGGCAGGCCTATAATGAAAGGGTAACCAAAACGATTGAGGGGGAACAACTAATGAGAGCGAAATCTACAAAAAAGAGATGGCTGCCGCTCCTAGCTACGACAACGTGTCTGGCTGTCATCCTATCTGCATGTGGAGGAGGCAACAGTGGCGGTGAGAACGCGGGTTCGAGCACGTCAGCCGTTGAAAACGAATACAAAGAAAAATATGATCCGGCAGTAACGATTACAACAGCATGGGGAATCGACCCTGAGCTGAAATTCAAAAATGGCGAATCCATGGAAAATAACGTGGCAACCAAGTGGGCCAAAGACAAATTTGGAATTGAAATCAAATCCTTGTGGTCTGTAACGGACACCAATGGAGCCTTTGCAACTAAGCTTCGTCTCGCGATGTCTTCCGGTCAGGAAATGCCGGATGTTGTAACGGTTGGGGATAATCTGCTTGCCCAGGACCTGATTGATTCCGGCATGTATCAGGAAGTAGGCCCATTGTTCGACAAATACGCTTCCGATACTTGGAAAAAGGCGATGGAGCAGGACCCTAATGTGTGGAACCAGTACAGCCGGGACGGCAAAAGAATGGGTATTCCCGTACTAGACTATGCATACAACAATGATTACCTGCTCTGGATTCGTCAGGACTGGCTGGACAAGCTGAACATGAAAGCGCCAAAAACCATTGACGAGCTGGAAGCCGTAATGGAAGCGTTCAAAAATAAAAATCCGGATGGATTGGCTCCAGACAAGGTCACTCCACTGAGCATCGGTTTCAAAACATCCATGAACACATGGATGGGTGATCCATCCTGGATCTTTGGTGCTTACGGTACACTGCCATTTCAATGGAATGTGGGTACAGACGGCAAGCTGGAGTATGGTTCCATCAATCCGGGCATGAAGCAAGGTCTGACCAAATTGAGCGAATGGCTCAAAAAAGGGTACATCCCTCAGGAAGCAGCGTTATGGGATGAGAACAAAACGGCAGAACCGGCAGTTGCTGGTACGGCAGGTATTATCCCGGGTCCTTACTGGATGAGCGGATGGCCGTTGACGGATACGGTGAAAAATGTACCAAGTGCAGTATGGAAACCAATTGAAATTCCGACAGGGCCTGAAGGTAAAGCGATGCGTCACGGCACGCAATTTGTCAATGGTGTTGTATTGATCAAGAAAGACATGGAACACCCTGAAGCTTTCTTTACGTATCAGAACTATTTGTTTGACAACTATGCAGATCCGGCAGCAGGAAGTCCTTATGACAATGGACTGTTTGAAGGATATGACTACCAATTGGATGCAGACGGAAAACAGAAGAAGCCAGATGAAATTGACGGTGGATATGTAAACGTTGTACGTTATTTGCTCGTGCGTGATGGCGCGCGTATTCCGGACGCTCAGATGAAAGCTCTATTGAATCTGGCTGACGGTAAAGAACCGGAAACCAAGCTTGAAAAAGATGTTGCCGTCAATTATGGTTCCGAAACGCCTGCAGCAGCAAAAGTACTGTTGAGTCAGGAAGAAATTTCTTACAAAAACATGTTTACAGGTCCTACAACGCAGACGATGAAATCGAAGCTGGACTATTTGAACAAAATTGAGAACCAAACGTTTAACGAAATCATTTATGGCAAAAATCCGGTAGATGCGTTCGATACATTTGTACAAACGTGGAAATCGGGTGGCGGTGACCAAATCACACAAGAGGTCAACGAATGGTATGACAGTGTGAAAAAATAAGGTTCAAGGGCGTGCAGACGATACAAGTCTGCACGCTTTTTGTCGTTGTGGGAGCATATTTTTCGGGCAAGTGGAACGGAGCAGCAAAGGAAGAATGATTGGAAATACAGCGAGTCCAAACTGGTTGCTTTTGTGCCATTTATATTGCTTTTATGTGCTGTTTGACCTATGCATACGGTTGATATAATCGCAGTATAAGCCACTCGGGGAGCACTTGAGTAGGAAGAATTACAGGGGGAGCAATCATGAGAACTTTGAAACGAACTTGGCCATTCCACGTAATGCTGCTGCCAGCCATCATCTTTCTGATTATATTCAGTTATGTGCCTATGGGCGGAATTGTTATGGCATTTCAGAACTACAAACCATGGCTCGGCATCAGCGGCTCGGAGTGGGTCGGGCTTGATAATTTTAGATATTTGTTTGAACGCGAGGACAGCCTGCAAGTCATTTGGAATACACTGATCATTGCTGTGCTCAAACTCATCTTTAACTTGTTTGTCCCGTTTGTGTTCGCGATTCTGCTCAATGAGGTTCGCAAGATGGCGATCCAGCGAACGATCCAAACCTTGGTGTATCTGCCTCACTTCTTGTCTTGGGTCATCCTGGGCGGGATTTTGATCGATCTGTTATCCACCGGAGGACTGGTGAACCGGGTACTCGGGACATTCGGACTTGGGCCATATTTCTTCCTTGGAGATAACAGCTGGTTCCGACCAACGATCATTCTAACGGATGTGTGGAAGGAATTCGGCTATAACATGATTGTCTTCTTGGCTGCCCTTGCCGGCATTAACCCGGCGTTGTATGAAGCAGCAGAGATTGACGGAGCGGGTCGTTGGAAGCAGACGCTGCATATTACCATCCCGTCTCTTGTACCGATGCTAATGGTGGTTGGAACACTGGCTCTTGGTAATGTACTTAACGCTGGGTTCGATCAGATTTTCAATCTGTACAACCCGCTCGTATATCAAACGGGCGACATTATTGATACATTCGTTTATCGCTCGGCGCTGGAAAATGGAGAGATGGGCTTCGCGACCGCAATTGGATTATTTAAATCGGTCATCAGCATGGTCTTGATCCTTGTATCATACAGCTTAGCCAAAAAATACGCCGGATATCGCATATTCTAATCGAATGAACGGAGAAAGAAGGGACCACGATGTATCATAAATCAACGCCTTATCGCGTGTTCAACGTCATCAATATTTGTTTTCTCATTTTGGTTGCCATTATGTGTATTGTACCGATGATTCATGTCCTGGCTGTATCCTTCAGTAACAAGGCTGCCGCAGATGCCAACCTCGTCAGCCTATGGCCGGTAGGGTTTTCACTTGAAGCATACAAAAAAACGATGAATAATCCGATTTTCCTAAACTCTCTCTGGATTTCCTTGCTGCGGACAGTCATTGGTACGGGAATTACGTTGCTGATTACCTTTTTGGCGGCGTACCCGTTGTCGAAAGAAAATAATGAGTTTAAAGGAAGAACCGTCTATTCATGGATTTTTGTTTTTAGTATGATCTTCAATGGAGGACTCGTTCCCTTCTATATGGTCATCCAGAAGATCGGCCTGATGGATTCCTTCTGGGTGCTTGTGCTGCCGGGAGCTGTTAACACCTTCCTCGTTATTCTGATGCTAAACTTCTTCCGGGGTATTCCGAAAGAGCTTGAGGAAGCAGCGCTGATGGATGGAGCCAATCACTTCAGAACGTTGTTCAGTATTTTCCTGCCGATTTCTATGCCATCGATCGCAACCATTGCACTGTTCAGCATGGTGTTTCACTGGAACTCATGGTTTGACGGATTGCTCTACATGAACAATGCCAAGGATTATCCGCTGGCTACTTTCATGCAGACCGTAATTATCAAACGTGATATGAGTACGATGGCCATGAACCCGAAAGAGATGGAGACCATTTCTCAAACCACAGTAAGAGCGGCACAGATTTTTATTGGAAGTGCGCCAATCCTCATTGTGTATCCATTCCTGCAGCGCTTCTTTGTCAAAGGTATGACCTTGGGTTCGGTTAAAGGCTGAGCCTGCATCTAAATTAAACGGAGGTTGATAAAGTGAGCAATTTAAAGGAAGAGGCATTCATTCTTGGAATGGATGTGTCATTTATGGATGAAATTGAGCAGCATGGTGGGAGCTATCGTGATGAGAACGGGCAGCAGGAAGACTTGCTGACCCTTCTCAAGATGGGAGACGCCAACGCAATTCGTTTGCGTATATGGAACGACCCTGTAGGCGGATTCTGTAATCTGGAGCGAACGGTGGCGGTTGCCATACGGATCAAGGAGCACGGCCTGCATTTCTTGCTGGATTTCCATTATTCCGATCGCTGGGCTGATCCTGCCAATCAATGGAAGCCAAAGGCCTGGGAGAAACTGTCTTATGAGGAATTGCAACGTGCGGTGTGTAACTATACGGCAGATGTGCTGAGAACACTCAAGGAGCATGATGCCCTGCCGGATATGGTACAGGTAGGGAATGAAATTACGCCGGGCATGTTATGGGATGAAGGGCGAGTCAGCGGAGAAGAACATGATACGGATGAACAGTGGGAGCGTTTTGCTGGGCTTGTGAAGTATGGTATTGCTGCAGTTAAATCCGTTGATTCGGAAATCAAGATTATGATCCATATTGACCGCGGCGGGGATAATGCAGAGAGCCGCAAGTTCTATGATCGCTTTGAAGCGCTTGGGGTGGAGTTTGATATCATTGGACTCTCGTATTATCCCTGGTGGCATGGAACACTGGACGCGTTGCGGGACAATCTGCACGACTTGGCTGAACGGTACGGGAAACCGATCAACGTTGTTGAAACGGCTTATCCTTGGACACTGGAGCAACCTGATGGCCACGAGTGGATTCTGAATCAGGAAGAATTACTGTTGCCAGGGTATCCGGCAAGTGTGGAAGGACAGACACGTTATCTGAAGGATCTGCTGCAAATTGTTCGTGAAGTTCCCGGCGGTCTCGGTGCCGGATTCTACTATTGGGAGCCTGCCTGGATTCCAAGCAAGGAAGAATGGTCTGTTGGCCATCCGAATAACTGGGGGAACCTGACGATGTTTGACTTCAAGGGCCAGAAGTTGCAATCGTTTTCAGCACTCAAGGCCGGACTGGAAAATGAAACGGAATGGGATGAGCAGCCTAATGCTGCGTTGATCAAATAGATAAATCAAATTGAAATGATTAAGGAGTTGTCAGCATGACATACAAATATTCACCCGTAAGTTCGAAAGTGCCGCGCATGTTACATGGCGCAGACTATAATCCGGAGCAATGGCTTCGCTATCCTGAAGTGCTTGAAGAAGATATTCGATTGATGAAGCTTGCCAAATGTAATGTGATGTCCATTGGCATCTTCTCATGGGTATCCCTTGAGCCGGAGGAAGGCGTATACACGTTTGAATGGCTGGATCAAGTACTGGATCGTTTTGCTGCCAATGGAATCTATGCATTCCTGGCTACCCCAAGCGGAGCAAGACCCGCCTGGATGTCGGCAAAATACCCTGAAGTGCTCCGTGTAGGGGCCAATCGGGTTCGCAACCTGCATGGCTTCCGTCATAACCACTGCTACACCTCCCCGGTGTACCGGGAGAAGGTTACAGCAATCAATACAAAACTTGCAGAACGTTACTCGGATCATCCCGCAGTCATTGGCTGGCACATCTCCAATGAATTTGGCGGGGATTGCCACTGTGATTATTGCCAGGACGCTTTTCGCGGATGGGTGAAAAACAAATACGGCACGCTGGATGAGCTGAATCATTCCTGGTGGACGACATTCTGGAGTCATACCGTAACGGACTGGAGTCAAGTGGAGTCACCTGCCCCACACGGAGAGACACAGGTCCACGCGATGAATTTGGACTGGCGCAGATTCGTTACGGATCAGACCGCTGATTTTATCGTGCACGAAACCAAGCCGCTGAAGGCCAAAAATCCGGACCTGCCGGTGACAACAAATCTGATGGAGTTTTATGAAGGGTTAAACTATTGGAAGTTCGCGGACATTCTGGATTTCCTCTCCTGGGACAGCTACCCAACCTGGCATGATGCAGACGAAGAAGACAAGCTGGCATCGAGAATAGCTATGATGCACGATATCGTTCGTTCAATTAAAGGTGGGCAGCCTTTCCTGTTGATGGAGAGTACTCCGAGTTCAACCAACTGGCAAGAGGTGAGCAAGCTGAAAAAGCCTGGCATGCATCTGCTTTCTTCTCTCCAGGCGGTAGCACACGGTTCGGATAGTGTACAGTACTTCCAATGGAGAAAAAGTCGTGGTTCCAGTGAGAAACTTCACGGCGCGGTAGTAGATCATGTTGGAACAGAACACACTCGTGTGTTCCAGGATGTAACGGACGTGGGAACGGCTCTTGAAGGCATGGAAGCCATTGTAGGAACATCGGTACCGGCAGAGGTGGCCATCATCTTCGATTGGGAAAATCGTTGGGCCGTTAATGATTCACAAGGTCCGCGCAATATCGGGGTGAAGTATGAGCAAACGGTTGAATCCCATTACGAAGCGTTCTGGAAAAAGGGAGTTGCTGTTGACGTAATTGATATGGATGCCGACCTGTCCAAATACAAGCTGCTGGTCGCGCCTATGCTCTACCTGGTGCGTGAAGGGGTCGGGGAACGGATTGAACAATTCGTTGAAAATGGCGGTACATTCGTAGCTACGTATTGGTCAGGCATCGTCAATGAGAATGATCTGTGTTTCCTGGGCGGTTTCCCGGGACCGCTCCGCAAAACGCTTGGGATCTGGTCGGAAGAAATCGACGGATTGCATGATCGGGATTTGAACGGGGTGATCCCAGTGAAGGGCAACGCGCTTCAACTGAATGCCGAGTATGATGCAATTGAATTATGCGACCTGATTCATCTGGAAGGTGCTGAAGCACTGGCTACGTATCGCTCCGACTTTTATGCTGGCCGACCAGCGTTAACGGTTAACCGTCTGGGAGCAGGTAAAGCATATTATATAGCAACACGTACCAAAGCACCGTTTTATGATGATTTCTATGGAAGTCTAATCGCTGACCTGGGCATTGAACGTGCGCTTGAAACGCAGCTTCCTGCCGGAGTTACGGCACATATCCGAACAGATGGAACAGCTGATTATGTGTTTGTACAGAACTACACACCAGAAACGAAGCAAGTTCAATTGGACGAGCAGTCCTACAGTGATCTGTTGAGCGGTGATATGATGGAGGGGAGTTTGGAGCTCCAGCCATACGATATCCAGGTCCTGCGCAGAGCAACGGAGCGAAAATAGGATATGGTGATCCATTAAGCAGAATGAATGGAGTCCGCGTACAGAAGGCTGCCCTTACCGTCTTATTAGACGATAAAAGGGTGGCCTTTTTGTCATCCAAAGGGCAAGTTGAGTACTTTTTCTGGGCAAGATAAAGGATAAACGTGTCCGCGCAGCGAAGACAAACAGGTAACATTGTAACTCATGACTTTCAGTCTGGGAGGAATTGGAATGAATCAAAGGAATCTAGACGGCAACAGCTTCATTATTCGGCTGGAAATGACAACAAAGGATATCAAATTTGGCGAAGTGGCTTCGGCCATCTCGGAAGCTGGCGGGGATATCATTGCCATCGACGTGATTTCGACCAATCAGGATGTAAGTGTGCGCGACTTGACTGTCGCCGTAACGGATGCACAAGATAACAGCAAAATTATAGAAGGGGTGCGCCAGCTTAAAGGTGTAACCATTATTAACGTATCGGATCGGACGTTCCTGCTTCATTTGGGCGGCAAGATCGAAGTTACACCGAAGGTCCCCATTCATAACCGTGAAGACCTGTCACGCGTATATACACCGGATGTGGCTCGGGTATGTTCAGCGATTGCAGAAGAGCCGGGCAAGGCATTCTCGCTGACGATTAAGCGTAATACCGTTGCAGTCGTTTCCGATGGCAGTGCAGTACTGGGACTCGGGAACATTGGCCCCCGTGCCGCGATGCCGGTCATGGAAGGTAAAGCGATGCTGTTCAAACAGTTTGCAGGTGTAGATGCTTTTCCAATCTGTCTGGATACACAGGATACCGAGGAAATCATTCGAACTGTGAAAGCGATCTCACCGGCATTTGGTGGCATTAACCTGGAGGACATCTCGTCTCCGCGCTGCTTCGAAATTGAGCGTCGTCTGAATGAGGAACTGGACATTCCGGTATTTCATGATGACCAGCATGGTACGGCAGTTGTACTATACGCAGGTCTGATTAACGCGCTTAAGCTGGTAGGGAAATCCATTACGGATGTGAAAATCGTTGTCTGCGGTATCGGTGCAGCGGGTGTGGCTTGCAGTAATATTCTGCTATCTGCAGGAGCGAACCGGGTGGTTGGTGTCGATCGTGACGGGGCGCTGGTAAGAACGAATTCCTATGAAAATGAAGTATGGACCGACTATGCGGCTCGTACCAATCCGGAGCTGGAGACAGGCTCACTCCGGGACGTGATTCGCGGAGCGGATGTATTTATCGGGTTGTCACGCGGTAATCTGTTAACCCGTGAAGATGTACAATCCATGGCGGCCGACCCGATTGTTTTCGCCATGGCGAATCCGGTCCCAGAGATTATGCCTTCTGTAGTGGAGGATATTGTGGCTGTCATGGCAACTGGCCGTTCAGATTACCCGAATCAGATCAATAACGTATTGTGTTTTCCGGGGATGTTCAGAGCCGTTCTGGACTGTCGTGCAAGTGAAATTAATGAGGAAATGAAGCTGGCTGCAGCCCAGGCAATTGCTTCGGCCATTTCGGATGAAGAACGTACCCGTTATTACATTATCCCGAGTGTGTTCAACGACAAGATTGTCAAATCGATGCGCAATCGTGTGATTGAAGCAGCGGTCAAGACGGGTGTGGCAAGACGTATACCTCGTGAACAAGCTCGCGAAGGCGGGGAAGTGTAAGATGCAAGATAATTCCCCTCAACATCTGAACCCAAGTGCGCAGCAATCGGGGCATGTGGATCATGTTGATGGAACGTTTACCGGAGAGGCCATTCTTCGCGCAGCTCGCGCTTTTGTTCAGGGAGATGCCGCAGCGCATGCGGATGGTCATGATTGGCCTCATATCGAACGGGTCACCACACTTGCGGTTGAGCTTGCATATCGTATGGGAGCCGATCCTTTCGTCTGTGAATTGGCTGCATTGCTTCATGATGTGCCGGATGAGAAGCTGAACGAGAGTCTGGAAGTGGGCATGGCGAAGCTGAACGCCTGGCTGGATACCCAGCCGTTGGAAGTGGGTACCCGGGAAGATGTGGTCAATATCATTCGTTCCATTTCCTATGCAGGAGGGCAGCGTCCCGCCGTCTCATCGCTGGAAGCTCAGGTGGTACAGGATGCGGATCGCCTGGATGCACTGGGCGCCATTGGTATTGCGCGTACGTTTGCATTTGCCGGTGCGAGAGGTCGTGAGATGTATGATCCAGCCCTTCCACCACGAGAGCAGATGACGCGGGAGGAATACCGGAATGGACGCAGTACCACAATCAATCACTTTTATGAAAAGCTGTTCAAGCTGAAAGATCTGATGAACACGTCCTATGGCAAGGAGCTCGCAGCCCAGCGTCATGACTTTATGGTGCAGTTTGTAGAGCAGTTCAAGCGTGAATGGGAAGGAAGGTTCTCATAACTTTCTCCGTTTGAGTTAAACCTACAATACCCCTACTTCCGAGAGTGGAGTGTGGGGTATTGTTGTGTATACATAGAAGTAACAGGGAATCTAACTCATCAACAGGATACAGGGCATGGTAACCCAAAGGCTTCCATGATACAATAAATCGTTCTCCTGAATTGATTCGGGCAAAAAAAGAAATATGGGGTAATAATGATAATGATCAAACGAATGAAATCAGTTTTGAAAAAGAGGAGGGGTCACCATGTCATTTGGTGCACGTGTACTTAAGACAGGGATTGCGGTCACGCTGGCCCTGTACCTTAGCAGCATGTTCCTGAACCCGCAATCTCCCGTTCCCGCCGCAATCGCGGCCATCTTTGCGATGCAGCCATCCATCTACCGGTCATGGAAGTACTTCCTGGATCAGTTGCAGACCACTACACTTGGGGCAATCGTTGCGCTGATAGGAGGCATGGTGCTATCCAATGAGCCCATCGCCGTCGGGCTTATTATTGTGCTGGTGATTATGATTTGTCTTAAATTGAATATGGGCGAGACGGTGGGTCTGACGCTGGTAACCGTTGTATCGATTATGGAAGCGTCGGGTGACTGGCATTTTGCATTGAACCGTTTCCTGCTGACACTTGTCGGTATTGTATCTGCTTTTCTTATTAACATTACGGTATTTCCACCCAAGCCGAAGATTCAGTTCGTGAAGCAGATTCAGAGTGTGTTCAGTGGCATGTCACTGCTGCTGCGTACGTCCATCTCGGATGAGATCAAGGAAGTCGTGTTCCGGGATGAGAAAAATAATCTGGGCGGTTCGATTAAATCTTTGTCAGATAAGTATAATTTGTTTGAAGAAGAACAGAAGAAGATGAAACGTTCCAAATTCAGCGAGACCCGGCAGATGGTCGTATACAAACAGATGCTGCTGAGTCTGCAAAAGGGATTTGATGTGCTGGATTCGGTAGAACGCCATTATTTCCAGGCACAGCGAACACCGGAAATGGATCAGTTCTTTGATACACATCTGGAGCTTGTTATCAAATTCCATGAACATGCATTACTCAAGTTCGAAGATAAATTGAAACCGAACGGTGAAGAGGCAGCACAGTTCATTCTGGACAATGATCGTTTCATGGAACAGGCGATTGCTCAGTTTGATAAGAATCAGGATGGAATGTTGAGACTATCCATTGTGGCTTCCGCGATCTATGATTACGGCTATCAACTGGAACGATTGAATCGTCTTGCCGAGCATGTACACGGATCCAGTGAAGACAAAGAGTCCCAAGATACAATTTTGAATTGGCTTAAATGGCCCTAAACATGCAGTCCAGATTGCAGTGATGAGGGGTCATCATATACAATGGAAGCACAACTAGCCCGGACCGCGTGTCCGGGTTGTTTTGCATACATAGTGGAATTATTGCAACGAAATCCGAATCTAAATGAACCGAGGGATATCGAAATGAATGTACCAAAGCTGGACGCCAAATGGTTAGAGTGGCTGAGTGGTGATCATCTGGAGCAGAAACAGCATGAAGCGATGCAATTGTTAACGGTGTCCGAAGATGCCTGGCCCCATCAGGCAATGATCAGCATGGGCGAAGTGATTGCTATCAGTCCAACGCGGCTTAGACTGGCTCTATGGCAAGGAACCCAGACAAGTATGAATATGAGCCGAACAGGCAAGGCTACCTTGATTGCAGTTCATGAGCAAAGTCTGCTGCATATCCGTCTGGAAGTAAGTCCGTTATCTCAGATCAGGGAAACCATGGTTCCCAGAGATCGTTTTGAAGCAGAAGTGGTGAATGTACGTGTGGATCAAGCACCTTATGCAGAGATTACTTCAGGGATAACATTTCAATTAAAGGATGAGTCTGAAGCGATGGCGCGCTGGAAGGAAACCATACAAGAATTACGGAAATAAAGGGAGTCTAACAATAGCCAAGTCGTTCTTGGGTAATAATAGAAGAAAAATCGCAAGACAATCAGTTAAAACATTAAATAAACAACAAAAAACGCCTCCGCTTGCAACGGGACGCAGTCACTGGTACAATAAAAAATGGTTTTCAGAAAATTAGAACTAATTAACATAAAATAAAAATGTTTACTTTCTAATTAATTATACCATAGCCTTTTCGGGCTTGTCAAATGGGCTTTTGAGGACACAATCCGGGGAAAGAGGGGCGTATTAACATATGAGTACAGACCAGCAATGGAGCGAGGAGCAGCAGCGGGTCAACATTGTAACAGAACAGATTGATCGGAAAATCCACATCCTGGAAAAAGAGGTAGGTTCCTTCAGGGACGAAGTTGTAGGGATGAGAAAAGACTTTTGGGACGAAGTCACCATGAACTTCAGCGAAGCGGATGATGTGGGTGAGACCTCTACCAGCATGCGGCAGCAATCACAGGTTCTATCGGACCGGGAGCGCAGTCATTTGAATACGGCAGCAGCACTGGACAAAATGAAACGGCTGCATCATTCACCGTATTTTGGACGCATTGATTTTAAGGAAAATGGCTATCCGAATGCAGAACGAATCTATCTGGGGATCGCATCATTGCTGGATGAGAAGGAGGAATCCTTCCTTGTTTATGACTGGCGTGCACCGATATCGAACCTGTATTACGATGGTGCGCCAGGTCCGGTCGCGTATCAGACACCGAGTGGTGAGATTAGCGGTGATATTGAGATGAAGCGGCAGTTTGTTATTCGGGATGGACGTATCCGCTTTATGTTTGACACCGGAGTTACGATTGGGGATGAGCTGCTGCAGGCCGTCCTCAGCCGGACCTCGGATGCACAGATGAAAAGCATTGTGGCGACAATCCAAAAGGAGCAAAACCGGATTATCCGTAATGACCGGACTCGCATGCTGATCGTACAGGGAGCTGCGGGCAGTGGCAAAACATCCGCTGCACTTCAGCGTGTGGCGTATCTTCTCTATAAATACCGCGAGCATCTGCAAGCGGATCAGATGGTCCTTTTTTCGCCAAACCCGATGTTCAACAGTTATGTTTCCACCGTTCTGCCTGAACTTGGTGAGGAAAATATGCTGCAAACGACGTTTCAGGAGTATCTGGAACGCCGTCTGGGACGTGAATATCAGCTGGAAGATCCATTCATTCAACTTGAATATGTGCTCACCGGAACAGAAGATCCTCAGTACGAAGCACGTATGTCCGGCATTCGATTCAAGTCGTCTGACTCCTTCCTCAAGGTCATTACACGATACAAGGACAGCATGCTGACCGAAGGCATGAAGTTCAAGCCTGTTCGATTCCAGGGGCGGGCTGTTGTCACGGCAGAGGCCATGGCCGAGAAATTTTACAGTTTTGAGTCCTCCGTTAAGCTGGTGAATCGTCTGGAAATCTTACGGGACTGGATGCTCAAAGAGTTATCTGCGTTCGGTAAAGGGGAACTAGAGGCTCCTTGGGTAGATCAACAACTGGACCTGATGGAGCCTGAGGATCTGCAACGTGCTTATCAGCGTCTGAAGCGAAAGCAAAAAGGAAAGTCGGATACGTTCGACGATTTCCAGCAGGAAAGGGAAATACTCGCCCGTATGGTTGTGAGTGATCGGCTCAAGCCTTTGCGTAAATGGATCAAATCCTTGCGTTTTGTCGATGTTCGTCAGCTGTACGCGCATTTATTCAACGACCGGGCTCAGATGATTCGCCTATTGGGAGATGAAGCGCTGCCTCCATACTGGGAAGAGATCGGGGATATGACTCTTCACAGGTTGAAAGCACAGGAGTTGGCGTATGAGGATATCACACCTTATTTGTATTTGCGCGAGTTGCTGCTCGGTTTCCATATTAACTCCAACATCCGTCATGTGATCATTGATGAGGCTCAGGATTACTCTGCTTTTCAGCTGGCTTTTATGAAAAGATTGTTCCCGAGAGCTAAGATGACGGCACTCGGAGATTTCAATCAGGCCATCTATGCACATTCCTCGGTATTGAGTGGTACGGGGCCTCTGACTAACCTGTATGGACCGGAAAATACAGAACTGATTGAACTGACGAGAAGTTATCGTTCAACACAGGAGATTGTGGAGTTTACCCGGGGAATGGTTCCCGGTGGAGATGAGATCGTTCCATTTAACCGGAGCGGGGAGAAGCCGAAAGTGATGGTTTCTTCCAAGGTACAGGAGCATTTGCACGTCATTACATCCGATCTCCGCCATCTGATTCAGGAAGGGTACGAATCGGTTGCGGTGATCTGCAAGACGGCGGAAGAGAGCAAGGATGTACATGAAGCGTTAAGTGAAGTACTGCCTGCCGCACCGAAGTTGATCAAAAAAACAACACTGGCCTTTGAACGTGGTGTGCATATCATCCCTGCTTACCTGGCTAAAGGTGTGGAGTTTGATGCGGTTCTGATCTACGATGGCTCTGCAGAACAATACGCCCAGGAACATGAACGTAAGCTGTTTTACACGGCATGTACTCGAGCCATGCATTTGCTGCACGTGTACTGCCTGGGTAAACCAAGCCCGTTCATTACATCCCAGTCCGAAGAATTATATGACATGGGCAAGGTGTCTGCCTCCCAAGCCGATTAATAGCATCTTTACCAAAGAAAGAAGGCTTCCGTTCGTAGGGACGGGAGTCTTTCTGTATATTGTGGTATTGTGAAATACTTGTTCGGAGAAGAATAGAGAAAGTGGATTGAAATAGAAGTGAAATAGGAATGAAATAGATAACAGTTTACGTCATTAAATTGAATGATTTGGGTTCTGCAGCTAAAATTGGAATCTTATTTTGTGTTGATGCACAATAGATGTGAATTTACTTTACACTTCGAGTTGGTACTCATATAATCGTAGCAATCTATTTTTTTGGATCGTTTATTTCATGAAGGAGGCAGCAGCATGAACACACCATCTTTTGAACGCCCGTTAATGGCGGATTGTGTACCGGATTTGGTAGCAACAGCACGGGGAGACTTGCCTGCGACATTGGTCATTCGGGGTGGAACGCTGGTTAATGTAATTTCGGGAGAGATTTTGCCGGGGATGTCCGTAGCGGTACAGGGAGCCCGGATTGCATATGTAGGCAAAGATGTAAGCCATACGATCGGAGAACATACACGCATCATTGAGGCTGAAGGCAAATACATTGCTCCTGGATTGCTGGATGGGCACTGTCACATTGAAAGTACTCAAATGAAAGTAACGGAGTTTGCAAGAGCCGTACTGCCTTCCGGGACGACCGGTGGTTTCTTTGACCCGCATGAGATCTCCAATGTGCTTGGACTGAAAGGTCTGCGGTTGATGCTGGATGAAGCTCGGACGACACCCATGGCTGCCTATATGCAGGTGGCCTCCTGTGTTCCGTCCACACACCCTGGACTGGAAACAACAGGCGCGTATATTGGACCTGAAGAAGTGGCGGAAGCTCTATCCTGGGGACCGGATATGATTGGTCTTGGTGAAGTGATGAACTTTCCTGGGGTGGTGTACGGTGACGAGACGATGATCGGTGAGATTCAGGCAACGCTGCGGGCAGGCAAGGTGGCAGATGGTCACTTTACTTGGGCAGCGGATGACTGGCGCCTGCCAGTCTATGCAGCAAGTGGCGTTACGGGGGATCATGAATGTGTTACGAAGGAAGATGTGGTGGAACGTCTGCGGCTTGGCATGTATGCCAAAATGCGTCAGGGCTCAGCATGGCATGACGTTGCGGAAACGATCAAAGCCTGCACAGAGCTTGGTCTGGATACTCGCCGCATGATGCTGGTGACCGATGATCGGAGTTCCGAGTCATTGCTTAAAGAAGGTCATATGGATTTTGTCGTTCGATTGGCTATTTCGCAAGGGGTAAAGCCGGTCACGGCTTTCCAGATGGCAACCATCAATACCGCTGAACGCTTCGGCGTAGCCCGTGACGTTGGTGCCGTGATCCCGGGGAATATCGCTGACATTATTTTGCTGGATGGACGCTTGGCGGATGTCCGTGTAGGGATGACGATTGCCGCGGGGCATGTTGTGGCAGAGAACGGCAAAATGACAGCGGTATGGGATAGCTTCACTTATCCGGAAGAAGCGCTGAACACAGTGAAACTTGCGGCCAATATCCAGCCGAAGGACATGAATCTGTCTGCACCGATTACCGAAGGTACCATTGGAGCGAAAGTCATTCATGTGACGGAGAATCATGTGGATACGAAGGAAAAGCATGTTAATGTCACGGTGGAACATGGTAATGTCGTCATTCCGGCTTCTGGTGAAATCTGCAAAATTGCGGTGCTGGAGCGTCACAAACAAACGGGAAATCGTGCTGTTGCTCTTGTAGGAGGCATTGGTTTTACATGTCCTGCGGCCATTGCCATGACCGTTGCGCATGACAGCCACAATCTGCTCATTATCGGTAATGATGACGCATTGATGGCTGAGGCGGGCAACCGGGTCATTGGGATGCAGGGAGGCGTAGCCGTCGTGACTGCCTCTAGTGTGACCGAATTCCCGCTGCGCATTGCAGGCCTGATGTCCACGGAATCTTTTGAAGTAGTAGCAGCTCAATCTGCAGCTATAAGTGAAGCGTTACAGTCTGCTGGCTGTACGTTAAATAACGCATTTATGACGCTGTCTCTGCTGGCGCTTGTTGTTATTCCGGAATTGCGCTTGTCTGATAAAGGCTTGGTACGCATTTCGGCAGAAGGCATTGAGCTGGTATCTCTGTTTGATGAGATGGTGGAGAATACACCGGCTGCACCAGCCGGGAACTAACGAATAATCCACATCCATTTGTCCTTGAAATGGGGAGGAAAATGAAGGTCGCCTTAGAGCGGCCTTTTTTTGTGTTTGGACAGAAAGCGCTTACTAGGTCTTCGGTCGTTTATTATTCATATGTAATGAATGACTCAAGAAAGGGGGAAATAAAGCGTAAATGATAATATTTTCTATAAATGAGTCTTAAGAACTATAAATACAGAAGTGTGTATACCCGAAATAATATTATATGATTCTTTCGTCGTGAGTCTAAGAGATGATGTTGCATATAGAAGCAATGTAAATAGTCGTACTTCGAATCAATACCTTTGAATGAATATAAAACGACAGATTTTCATCGGGATTTGCACGTCAGAGCTGCATAACATCTAAGGGAGTGTATAAATATGAAAAGCAAAAGGGGTCAATATTTAGTTTTGTTAATTGGTTGTTTCATGCTGTTTACGAGTAATGCTTATACTTGCAAAGCCACTGCACTTGGCTCAGTCGACAGTTATGAAACCATCCATGGAACGGTTCAGGGATCGGTAAGAGCAACCTGGGTATGGGATACCACACAGATTCAAAATAACCCTCAGCTAGTGCTGAAGTTTGCCACAACGAACAATATCAATACGATCTACCTACAAATGAATCGGGATGTAAAGCTTCCGTACTATACATCTTTCATTCGTCAAGCCAGAGAGAAAAATATTGCCGTGGACGTCATGGATGGCAGACCTGCCTGGGGATTGACCGAGAGTCGGCAGCAAATTGCCGATTTTCTGGACTGGGTTGAAACGTATCAAAATCAAGTAGAGCCCAATGAGAAATTTGCTGGCATTCATCTGGATATTGAACCTCATGTCCATCCAGAGTGGAAAACCAATCAGGCCAGTGTGATTACACAGTGGCAGGGGAACGTTCAATACATTGTCGATCGGGCCGCTTGGATGAAAATGCCTGTAGCTGCAGACCTGCCCTTCTGGCTGGATGGTTACAAAATTCCGGGTTCAACGATGAATGTAAGCAGCTGGATGATTCGCAAGTTCGATTCAATCACCATTATGGCGTATCGGGATACGGCTGCAGCGATCTATAATGTAGCGAAGGATGAGCTTGCGGAAGCAGCACTTCTTGGCAAAACGGTATCCATTGCCGTGGAAACCAAGCAGAGCAAGGAAGGTGACTTTATCACCTTTTATGAAGAAGGTACAGCGTATATGGAAACACAGCTCCAATTGGTTGAGAAAATGGCGAGTACACATTCGTCGTTTAACGGTTTTTCGGTCCATGAGTACAGCTCCTGGGAGCTGTTGAAGAATTAAATTCCATCCATCAGAATGATAAAAAGGTGCTTACTGCCGACTGAAGTGTGACCTGTCAAGTGGACAAGCCGCGCTTCAGACGATCAGTGGCACCTTTTGTTTATGAGATCCACATGTGAAAAGCAGTGAACAGTCGTCACCAAAGCGTTTCCGGCAGCTTCATAACGTTTATGACTAGATTAGCGCAGGTTCCATCTCCACATTTTCATAAAACATTTTGCGATATCGGGAGGGGGTCGTATTTTTGTGTTTCTTGAACGTTGTAATGAAGTAGCTCAAATGCTCGAAGCCGACGTCCATGGCAATATCTACAATTTTGTGGTCGGTATTCTCAAGCTGATAACAGGCCTGCTGAACGCGATAATAGTTAATGTAGTCGACCGGACTTTTCTGCACCATCTGTTTGAAAAAGCGGCAAAAGTGTCCTTCGCTCATATTGGCTTCATCTGCCAGTTCTTTTAACTTGAGGGGTTCGGGGTATCGCTTGTGAATATAGCTTAGCACGGATTTGAGGCGTTCCACTTTATCATGGCTGCCTGCCGAAACGGTCCCCTTGAGTGGAGCAGGTCTCATATGTTCAAACATTTGTGCAAATATTAAATAGAGGTAAGCTTTCGTTGTCATCTCACAAGTGGCAGCCCCGGTGGCATGATTGGCAAAAATTCGTTTTAAATGATGAAGAATCTCTTGTCCCCACGCTTCATCAGCACGGATATGATAAGGAGGAAGAATCGTTTTGTGTACAAGCGGGCCCACGAATTTCTCCTGTACAGCATCAAATGTCCGACTGCCCAGCAGCTCCGGGTGAAATACAATGGATGAAAAAACGCAGGGGACATCACCCTTCAGATAGCCTGCATGAATCTCACCCCGATTGATAAAAATAGCGTCTCCCGCCTGAACCTCTACTGTATTCATATCGATTTGAAAAACAGCACTGCCCTGAGTCACCATGGTGAACTCCATCTCGTCGTGCCAGTGACAATCCAGAATGCTGTCGCCATTCAACTGTTGAATATCCGGGTACACACTGACGGGATACATGGCATTGCCGTGAATGCGGTCTTCCCGTAATCGTTCACGTTCCATAGGAGATTCTCCTTTTGCATCATTATTAATGTAAACGTTCCCATAGATTGGTGGCGTTTATAAAGAATCGGATAAGAAATATCAAAATCGTGATATATTTGGTCAAAATATGAGAAGAAATTCGTTATTAATGTCAATATTATTATAGTATAACCGAAGGGGGAAAGAAAACATGAAATTTACTGATGGATTCTGGATGACTCGTGAAGGGTACCACATTCAAAACCCGACTGACATTCGTGATATTGTGCAAAAAGAGGATTCTTTGACCGTATATGCGGCAACTAAATATATTCGCACCAAAGGTGACACGTTGAACGGTACATTGCTTAAAGCAACGTACAGCTCCCCTATGCCTAACGTTATTCGTGTAACCTTGAATCACCATAAGGGCGGAGTGAAAAAAGGGCCTGAATTTGAGCTTAACCATCAGGATGCGAAAGTTGATATCTCGAAAAATGATCAAGGCGCTGTTCTGAAAAGCGGCAAACTGGAAGTTCAAATCGACAAAACGAACGGTTGGGACGTCAGCTTCCTGTATGAAGGAAAACGGATTACAGGTAGCGGTCAAAGAGCGGCTGGTTATATTACAGGTCCGAGTAAGGAAGCGTACTTCCGCGAGCAGCTTGATCTTGGCATTGGTGAATACGTTTACGGACTTGGTGAGCGCTTCACACCGTTTGTTAAGAATGGCCAAATCGTAGATACCTGGAATGAGGACGGCGGTACAAGCAGTGAGCAGTCCTACAAGAACATTCCGTTCTATTTGTCCAATAAAGGTTATGGCGTATTTGTAAACCATCCTGAACGCGTATCATACGAGATTGCATCTGAGAATGTATCTAAAGTGCAGTTCAGCGTAGAAGGAGAGACGTTGGAATACTTCATTATCGGTGGTGACAATCCAAAAGATGTATTGGATAATTATACGAAATTAACAGGTAAACCAGCGCTTCCACCGGCATGGACGTTTGGTCTGTGGCTGACCACATCATTCACAACGGATTATGATGAAGCAACGGTTAACCATTTCGTAGATGGCATGGCTGAACGTGATCTTCCGCTTTCTGTATTCCATTTTGACTGCTTCTGGATGAAGGAATATCAATGGTCTGATTTCGTATGGGACGAAGCGATGTTCCCGGATCCGGAAGGCATGCTTGCACGTCTGAAAGAAAAGGGTCTTAAAATCTGTGCTTGGATCAATCCGTACATTGCAGAAAAATCCTACTTGTTCGATGAAGGTATGGAGAACGGTTATCTGGTGAAAACAGCGGATGGCAGTGTATGGCAATGGGATATGTGGCAAGCAGGTATGGCTCTGGTTGATTTCACGAATCCGGATGCTGTGAATTGGTATAAGAGCAAGCTGGAAGTCCTGCTTGATCAAGGTGTGGATTCCTTCAAGACTGACTTCGGTGAAAGAATTCCGACAGATGTCGTCTACTTCGATGGCTCTGATCCGGTTAAAATGCACAACTACTATACACAGCTCTATAACAAAGCTGTATTTGAATTGCTCGAAGAGAAGATTGGCAAAAACGAAGCTGCCCTGTTTGCACGCTCTGCAACAGCAGGGGGTCAACAGTTCCCGGTTCACTGGGGCGGAGACTGCTCTTCTACGTATGAATCCATGGCGGAATCACTTCGTGGCGGCCTCTCGCTTGGACTTTCCGGTTTCGGATTCTGGAGCCATGATATCAGCGGCTTTGAAAGCACAGCAACCCCTGACGTATACAAACGCTGGGTACAATTCGGGCTTTTATCTTCTCACAGTCGCTTACACGGAAGCACTTCGTATCGTGTGCCTTGGCTGTTTGACGAGGAATCCGTGGACGTTGTTCGTGACTTTACCAAACTTAAAATCAGCCTGATGCCGTACCTTTACAATTCTGCGGTGGAGTCGACGGTAAAAGGTATTCCGATGATGCGCGCGATGCTGCTGGATTTCCCAGAGGATCCGACTACGTACAGCCTGGATACTCAATACATGTTTGGTGATTCGATTCTGGTGGCTCCAATCTTCAACAAGGAGGGTGATGTTCGTTATTACCTGCCTGAAGGAACATGGACCAACTACCTGACAGGTGCCAAAGTTGAAGGTGGACGCTGGGTTAGCGAAAACCATGACTTCAAAACACTGCCAATGATGGTTAAGCCAAACAGCCTGATTGCTGTTGGTGCTGTGGATAGCAAACCGGATTATGACTTTGCGGATCATGTGTCCCTTCACTTGTTCGAACTGGCTGACGGTAACTCGACTCAAGCGGTTGTTGTAAACCAAAGTGCTGAGCAGGAGCTGGTTGTTAACGTATCCCGTAACGGCTCTGTTCTGGAAGTTCGTGCTGAAGGTGCAGGCAAACCATGGAGTCTCGTGCTGCGTGGCATTGAGAGTGTATCCAGCGTAGATGGCGGTTCCCAAGCTTCCGGTACAAATGGTGTTGTCGTTGCGGCAGCAGCGGGTACAAGCTCGCTTACAATTCAACTGTAGTATTTTGGATAACAGAAGGACGGTACCGAAGGTGCCGTCTGTTTGTTTACTGTCATGCCATAGAAGATATGGTTTTAGCAATTGAATGGTAGTATCATGTAAATTGCTAGTGACAGATAAAGATAGGGGATTAAATAAATGATCACAATGAATTCAGGGTTACATCAAACCATTACAGCAGAGTTGCTGCACCATCTGGTGGAGAAAAATTTTGGAACCGCTACCATCGTGAAGAGTTTTGCTCTTCTGCATGGTGGACTTTTTAATACAACGTACCGGATTCAGCTTGAAAATGCATCACATACGGATGTGATTTTGCGTTTGGCCCCGGAGCGGGTAATGATGGCGTCCGGTTCTGCGAGCGATCCGTTATTTTCATTTGAACGCACGATGATGGCGGCCGAACCTGTCGTTTATGAACATTACCGTAAGGCAGGTATTCCTGCACCGAATATTATTGCCTGTGATGACAGCGGATTAATCATTCCAAGAACGTACATGTTTATGGAGTTCATCCCCAGTAAGCAGTTGGATCATCCATCGATTTCGGGGACAGAGAAAGAGCGATTATATCATCAACTCGGCGCTTACACCGCTGTCATGCATCAGATTGAGGGTGAATCGTTTGGCTGGCCGCAAGGCGATGGAACGATTAAAGGCTCGGATCATTGGTCCGGGGTGCTGCACTCTTTGGCAGAAGAGACGGCAGTTAAAGCGTCACAAGCTGGGTACATGCCGGGTGTAGGGAAAGAAATCGCAGATATGTTCATTAAGAATAAGGATTTATTTGATCAAGTGACTGTTCCGGTTCTTGTTCATAATGATCTGTGGGAAGCTAACGTGCTTGTCCATGAGGAAAACGGGGAGCTGAGCATTGCTGCCATTATTGATGGGGATCGTTCCATGTTTGCCGACAGGGAGTTTGAAGCTATTTTATCGACAGAATCAGCTGCCTTTCATGAAGGCTATGGTCAACCGCAGGATATGTCTAATGAGGGACAGGCTCGCCGACTGGCCTATCGAATACTTTCCTCTTACTTTAATGCGTATGTGCACGAGCATCAGGTGAATCAGCCGGAGGCAGGACGGAAATATTGCGAACGTACACTGAATCTGTTGGAACAATGGAAGCAACTCAAACTTACCTAATAATGCGTAGGAGGGCCTAGCATGAAGGAGTATGTCCAATATCCAATGTGGGACGCAACATTACCATTGGAAGAACGACTGGATGATTTGATCGCGCGTCTGACAACCGAGGAGAAAATTCGATTAATTCCTACACGTGAAGCAGCTGTACCCCGATTGGGAATACCCGGATACAATGTTGGAGGTGAGGCGGCTCACGGGGTTGCCTGGATTGGCGAGGCTACCGTTTTCCCGCAGCCGCTCGGTCTGTCGAGCACCTGGAATACGAAACTCTTGCGTGAAATTGGTTCTGTCATCGGGGATGAAGCCCGAGCATACCATCATCGTGCACCTGAGCGCCATGGCTTGACTTTATGGGCGCCAACCGTCGATCTGGAACGGGACCCGCGTTGGGGCAGAACGGAAGAAGGTTACGGTGAAGATCCCGTACTGACGGGTGAAATGTCGGCAGCGCTTGTGAAAGGCATGCAGGGTAATCACTCTTTCTATCTGAAAATGGTAGCGACGTTAAAACACTTTTTTGCCAACAACAATGAGAAGGATCGGTTAAATTGTTCATCCAGCATCGATCCGCGAAACTTGCGTGAATATTATTTAAAAGCATTCGAGACGCCTTTCGTAGAAGGCGGGGCGTTGTCCATGATGACAGCCTACAATTCGATCAACGGGACACCAGCCATTGAAAGTCCATATGTGAATGATGTGGTCAAGGGTGAGTGGGCGATGCCTGGATTTATCGTGTGTGACGGGGGTGACTTGTCCCAGACGGTCAATTATCATGGTTATCACGCCACGCATGCGGAATCAGCGGCAGGGGCATTAAAGGCAGGCGTGGACTGTCTGACGGACGAGGTTGAATTAGTCGTATCTGCCTTGGAAGAGGCGCTTGAGCGGAACCTGCTGGAGGTCGAGGATCTTGACCGGGCCATTCGCAATATTTTTGGCGTGCGGATGCGGCTTGGTCAACTGGATCAGACGGGTCTGAATCCGTATGCTTCGATATCAGAGTCTGTATTGTGTGCACCTGAACATGCCAAGTTAAGCTATAGAGCAGCTGCCGAGTCTATCGTTTTACTCAAAAATGAGGGTCTGCTCCCACTGCAAGCAGAAACGCTGCAAAAAGTAAGCGTGATTGGCCCCCTTGCGAATGTGGTCTATACCGATTGGTACAGCGGCACGCTGCCTTATCGTGTTACCGCTTTTGAAGGACTGCGCAAGCAGCTTGCCGGAGCAGAAGTAACATTTACAGATGGGAATGATCGCATAAGCTTGAGAACAGGCGATGGAAAGGTAATCACGCTTGGTGCTGAAGGAAAGCTTGTTGCCGTCCCGGAAGGCAGTGCCGAGACAGCCGAATTCATCCATCAGGACTGGGGCTGGGGAAGTCACACGCTTCGTAGTGTGAACAATAATCGCTATGTTTCGTTAACGGAACAGGGCATTTATCAGGCGAATGCACCGGAGATTGGTGGCTGGTTCGTCAAGGAAGTGATTCAGATTGATTCGCAAGCAGATGGAAACAGTACGCTGCGATCATGGAATGGGATTCCGTTGGCGTTGACTGAACAGCAGGGGCAGGTGGTGCTCTTCCCTATAACGGAACAAACAGACAAGGACTTGAGTGCATCTGGAAATCCAAATGCCGTAGACGGAACGCAGGAGCCTGCTGTGCTCAAGCTGAATGTAAATTCTGATGGAATAGAGCAGGCGAGAGAAGCTGCACAGAACAGCGACGTCTCTGTAGTCGTTGTCGGTAATAGTCCGTATATTAACGGCAAAGAGGAAATCGATCGTCCAAGTCTGCTGCTTCCGCCTGATCAGGTTCAACTGGTGAAGGAAGTCTGCAACGTCAACCCGAATACGGTGGTTGTCATTGTGGGCAGTTATCCATTTGCACTGCAGGAGTTGAAAGATGTAGCTCCGGCAATTGTATATTTGACGCATGCAGGGCAGGAATTGGGAAATGCGCTTGCGGATGTTCTGCTTGGAAATTATGCGCCCGCTGGCAGATTGAACATGACGTGGTATGAGGATGAATCGCAGCTTCCGAACATCATGGATTATGACATCATTCTTAACGATACAACCTATATGTATCATGAAGGCCCGGTTCTGTTTCCTTTTGGTCATGGGTTAACTTATTCAGAATTTGAGTATACATCAATCCAAGTGGATCGGGTACAGGGAGCTTCTGGAGATGATATGCTGAAGATTGAGGTACAGGTGGAGAACAACGGGTCATATGACAGCGATGAAGTGGTACAGCTGTACGGACGTGCGCAAACTTCCAGAGTGAAACGCCCGCAAAGACAATTGATCGGCTTTCGTCGTATTCATGTTGCCTCTGGCGCAGTAGAGAAGGTCTCTTTCGAAATTCCTATGGAGAAACTGGCTCTGTGGGATGTTACTCGTGACAGATACTGCCTTGAAACTGCCTCCTGGTCAATCATGGCTGGTCGTTCCTCATTAGATATCCGTCAGACTGCGGAGATCCACATCGAGGGTGAGATTATTCCTGCACGCGCATTGAATCAGCCTACTTATGCGGAAAATTACGATGCATATGCAGGTATTCTTTTGGATGAATGTCTGGAAGGGCGTTCAGCTGTCCGCGCAATAGCTTCAGGTGAACCCTTGTATCGTGAAGGTCAATCCTCGTGGGTTTCATTTCACGACAATGCGTTCCGACAAGCCCGTGAGTTTGAGGGCAGGGTCGCTGCTTTTGGAAAAGCTGGTACTCTTGAGATTAGAGCTGGAGGTCCGGACGGCCGGTTGCTCGGGACCTGTATCGTTCCGGGGCCTGCCGGGTCTGTGAATGGAAAGGATCTCCAATGGATAACGGTACGCTGTAACCTGGAGACGGAACATGAGATAGACCAGTTGTGCCTGGTGTTCAATGGCGGCGCAGCACTCCAACAATTTGTGTTACATTAAGCATCCGATTATACAACTTCATAAAAGCCATCGCGCAAAAGGCTGTCGGGACACCGAATTCGGTGAGACGGCCTTTTTGCGTTGTGATTCGAAGTGATGTTTTTTACATATCCGTATATTCAACTGCAGAACAACCCACAATAACGTTGTAGTTTTCTGAATCTGTAAAGGTGGTTGAGGTATGAACGACAAAAAGTGGGACCTCGTCGCACTTGCTTCCATTCCGGTAATCATGACGCTGGGCAATTCCATGCTGATTCCCATCCTTCCGCAAATTGAACGTGAATTGAAAGTTTCCTCATTCAAAGTCAGCATGCTAATTACGGTTTATGCGGTTGTCGCAATCCTGCTCATTCCACTTGCAGGGTATCTGTCGGATCGATTTGGCAGGAAAGCCGTCATTATTCCCAGCCTCATCATTGCAGCAGCTGGAGGCGCGGTTGCGGGAGGGGCAGCCTGGATGATGAATGGAAATGCGTCGTACTGGATCATTCTCGCCGGCAGGCTTTTGCAAGGGATTGGGGCAGCTGGGGCCTTTCCGATTGTCATTCCACTGGTAGGAGACATGTTCGATGATGAAAACGAGGTGAGTAAAAGCCTTGGGATCATTGAGACTTCGAATACTTTCGGTAAAGTATTAAGCCCCATTTTAGGTGCAGCACTGGCGATGTGGCTTTGGTATTTGCCTTTTATGGCCATTCCGGTACTCTGTGTGCTGTCATTGGTCCTCGTTATTTTTCTGGTAAAAACACCTAAAAAAGATGAGGAACCGCCAAGCTTTCCTGAGTTTATTGCCTCCATTCGCAGTGTATTGAAAGAGAAGGGACGCTGGTTGTATGCCATTTTTGCAATCGGCGGTATTTGCATGTTTGTGCTTTTTGGTGTGCTCTTTTATTTATCGGAGACTTTGGAGTCGGAGTTCAAATTAAAAGGCGTACTCAAAGGACTTGTGCTTGCCATTCCGCTGGCAGCCTTGTGTCTGTCATCTTATCTTGCCGGGAAATGGATTGGGAAGAACAAGACAAGAATGAAATGGCTTGGGTTTATCGGACTTGCTGTTTTGACTGTGTCTCTTGGCGTCATTGGACTTTTTGACAACATTTATGTGGTCGTCAGTTTGTTCACCCTTGGAGGTGCAGGCATAGGGGCCACATTGCCGTGTTTGGATGCCCTGGTTACTGAAGGTGTGGATAAAGAACAGCGCGGGACCATTACGGCCTTGTTTAGCAGCATGCGTTTTATTGGCGTGTCTCTTGGTCCACCAGTCGTCTCATTGTTGATCGGATCCCATCACTTTCTTCTATTTGGTATTCTTGCCGCGTCCGGAGCGGTAGGAGGGTTACTTACATTGCTGGCAGTCAAGCCAGATCAGGGGAATAAACCCACCTCAGGTACTAAACAGAAAAAACGTGAACGTAATGATAATGACGATGTGAAGCAGCCTGGCAAATATGTACAGGGACGGAGAAAGAAAAGTCCGCTCTGAATATGAGATATAAAAAACGCGTCTACTCTGGAGTCCCAGTGTAGACGCGTTCCCATGGAAATCGTTATTTTATTTGGATTCGTTATGTTTCCGTTCTGTTGGTTGCTGTTCCGTATTCTGTGCTTCTATATGTGTATGAGAAAGTATCTGATGTACAGGCACACTGAAACTTCCACTTCGTTTTCCCTGAATCAGGTAAATCAGCAGGAAAATAATCATGAAGATGACGGAATAACGGTACATATCGGTATAACTGGTCATGGAAGCAATAGCGCCAAGCAAAAGAGCTCCCGTAGCAATCCCCAGATCCAGTGTGTTCAGAAACATGCCATTCGCCATACCGCGCTGTGAAGGGGAGACAATTTGAATCATCCACGTTTGCAGCGAAGACTGCATCGAGCCATATCCGATTCCATATATAAATGCAGCAACAAACAAAATTGACATGGAAGTGGCGTAGGAAAGAATGATCAGTCCGACAGCGATGAATATTGCCCCGGGAATCAGTAAGGCTTTGGGACCTTTACTGTCATAGATACGTCCTGCGAAGGGTCTAACCAACAATACAGCAAGAGCATTAAATAAAAAGAACAACGCTGGGTTAGCCAGATTGGCTTCCTTGCCATAGAGCACGATAAAACCGACCAATCCACCATAAGTGATGGACAGCAAACAATTCAGAATACTTGGCAGGATCAGCTTGCGATTAAAAGGGGTCTTTGCCTTAACGCCAGACACCGCAGCTGTTCCAGCAGGTGATGTCTGCATCACGCCAGCTTTGTTGCTGACAGCTTTTTTGCGTGTCAGTGAATAGCTGAGCGGATAGATGACCGCTATAACCCCTGCGGTACATAACATAAGGGTTACGAACCCGGCTCCTTGTAATACCGTGACCCCAATAATGGGTCCCATGGACATGGCTAGGCTTGTGGACAGGCCGAAATAACCCATACCTTCACCCATCCGTTTTACGGGCACAATATCCGACGCCATCGTCGGGAAGGCCGTGCTGCTCATGCCGAACCCGATCCCGAACACCATGCGCAGCAATAACAGGACAGCAATGCCTGCTGCGAAGTAATATCCAAGTGTAGCGAGCAAGGCAACGGTCAGGCCGATATAGATCATGGCATTACGAAGACCCTTCTCTAGTGCTTTCGCGGAGTAGAGTCGGGCTGCAATGGCGCTGAGGGCAAAAAGACAGGTGAAGAGGCTGACTTCAAAGGCATTGGCGTGAAAACGGTCCTGCACATAGGAAGGCAGTGGAGATACAATCATGTGAAGCTGCAGAAAGAGTAAAAAGTTGCATAACATAAGCAAAATAAAATCGGTTGTCCATAGTTTGACTTGTGTTGAGTCAGAGTTTTTCATAATTTTGTTCATTCCCCCTGGTGTAAAATTCGTTACAGGTTGCTGTTCATGAGGGAAAGAGTATGTTTAAATGCTTCCATCTGGTCTTCGGGAATACCTTCAGTAAGATTTTTATTCATTTCTCTTTCGAGCGGAACCAGCTGATCAAGCAATGTCTTTCCTTCTTCGGTCAGATAGAGCAAATACGCTCTACGGTCCTGTTCGCTGGTACGGCGATCAACCCAGCCCTTCTTTTCCAATAGGTCGATAATTCGTGCAGTGGTGGGCTGGTCTTTATAGACGCGAGTGGCAACTTCCTTCTGATTCACCCCTTCACCTTTACCGATATTAAACAGAACAGAAAATTGCTCTGTCGTAATATCATAGGGTTTGAATCGAATAGCGAGCAAAGCCGAAGCTTTGCGGTGTGTCATGCCCAGCATAAATCCAATGGATTGGTCGAGCGAATAGTCCATCCCCATATAAATCCTCTCTTTCTTTCAGCAAATTACTCTCAGTTCATTTACTTGTTATAACAACTATATGCCAAACAACTATTTTTGTCAAAGTAGATTTGAACTTGTTTTATGCATAGCTTGGGAAATACTGATAAAATAGAAATGCCACTGTATGCATAAATGCAGGATACAAGATGGTGAGGTTACGAAGATGAATCCGCTCCAGCTGATTATGGAGCCGACCGAGGAGAATTGTGTATGCTGAAGAACATTCCCGCAATAATACCCCCGGAACTGCTGAAACTGATGTCTGAAATGGGGCATGGAGATGAGATGGTATTGGCCGATGGCAACTTTCCTGCAGCCAGTCATGCCCAGCGACTGATTCGCTGCGATGGGTTGGGTACCGTGGAATTGCTGGAGGCCATTCTAACATTGTATCCATTGGATACCTACGCTGAGCGGCCAGCAGCCGTAATGCAGGTCGTCAAGGGTGACCAGGTAGTACCCATCATCTGGGAAGATTACCGCAGGCTGATTCTTGACCATGAAGGGATCACGGACCCCTTTGATCACGAAGAGCGTTTCGCTTTTTATGAAAGGGCTTCCCGAGCTTATGCAATCATCGCAACCGGTGAACGTGCGCAGTATGCCAATCTAATTTTGAAAAAAGGGGTTATTTTCCCGGATACAGACCCTCCGCAAGCACAAAAGGCTGAATTGTACTAATGCAAGTCACGGCGAGGGAGCGGCAGATGCTTTGCTCGCCTTTTTGCGTTTTCCAAATCGCATCCAGTATATAACAACATAGAAAATAGGCATGCATTCGATCAGCACGGTATATACATCAATGGCATGGGAGCGGATAGCCAATTCATAGGCAGCGGCATCTTTGGCATATTGAAGTACAAAAGAAGCGGCAGTTCCCGCAAGCAAATAGATGACTGTTTTATCCTGCCGGACCCCCGTTAGTTTAGCCAGGCAAATCGAAGCTACGTACAGCAGAAATGAACTGCGGGTAAACATGGTTGTAGACCAGATGGCAATCAGAAAAGGATCAAAATTATCCAGAAAATCCCCATAGCGGGCAAAACGGATCATCTCGAGCAGCGGATAACGAAGACTACTGGCCTCATAGGGTCCAAAACTCATCAAGGTAAACATCCAGAACACGATAATAAATAACGCAAGCGTTGAACCTACGAATACCATGCTTCTCAGAAGCGGGCGTCTGAAAGCAACAGCAGGGGCGAGAAACAGAAACATCATCCATTCGGAAAACCAGGGCATCGTTGAAAACGAGCCTTTGATGATTTCTCTCAAATCATGATGAGTTAACATGGCAAGCAAGATATCCGGATTTCCCCCACCCGTTACCGCAGGCATGATAAAGATAGATGTGAAGATTTGGACCAGAAATATACCCTCTGACAAATAGACGATCGTAATCAAACCTGAGCGTGCCGATAGACTAATACAAAAGAGAGTTATGGTTGCTGTTACCCAGATGGGTGTCTCGGGCAAGTACATGGATTGCAGAAAAACGATGAAATTCTCCACATCAATGGATATCAGATACAGGCACAGCAACAAAATGAGACCGAGGAACAACTTGTGAATGACCTTGCCTACAATTTCTTCCCCAAAATCAATCCATGGTCGATCCGGGTGCACAGCCCCTAGTCTGTAAGTGAAAAACAGAAGAATCAGACTGATGGCGAAGCCACCAAGCGTGGATAACCATCCCTGATATCCGCTCATTTTGAACAATCGCTGCAGCAAAAACGCAATGGGTTCGGAATATAGATAGACAAACATAAAGCGGTAGGCTTGTCCGGCAGATAGTTTGATCATGGCGTACTCCTTTCCTTAGCCAGAGAGGCGGTCTGCCCAGCCGAAGAGCAATCTGATGATATCATTGGGATTAGGCCATCCCGGTACTGAGACTGCGGGGGTATTCCATACCAGAAATATCCCCAGCAGAATGAAATAGGCCCGTTTCATCCCCTTTTTGCTGGACTTGATCATGGGCCACTCCAGTATGTAAAGCACGGCAAACAAAACAACAGCTACCATTCATTTTCCTCCTAAGTGGCCTCATGCTTATCCTCATCTGTTCTGATCAGAAGCTGGACTCCGAACCTACAAACTGAATGTTGATTTTGGCATTAACATGAAACTGCAATTCATTTTTGACATACTCATTCCAAACGGGCCGCAGCTGTTTCCAGATTCGTGGATATGCCCATTCCAGTCGATAACCGAGCATCAGAATATCGGCTTCTTTGCGTTGGCCCGTTCTTATTGCCTGTGTCAGATAGGCACTCACTTTTTCATTAGCCTTCTGCTCAATCGTTCGAACACCCACAATATCCTTGACCTTGAGAACGGGAATCACGGAATTCAGCTCTGCCTTTCCCAGTAAAGTAATGTCAAAAAAAGGCCGTCCGTTTACAAGTCTGACCTTGATCTTGGAATTCATATTGTAAACCGTCATGCTCGCCTTTTCTTTGTTGGTTTCCAAGGAAATGGCTAAGGTATCCAATTTGCGATTGGCCCAGGCTACGCTCCTTGTTTCCTCGGCCGGAATAGTATCGACCATTTTCATCTGTTTAAAAAGAGCAGCCCCTACCTGACTCGTCCATTTTTTGCGAGCATTATTCTCACTTTGCATCACAGTTTCTCTGCTTTGCAGCAAGGGGGCCGCAAAGCCCTGGTTCATTTTATCAGCGGTAAGTATACTGATTACTTGCGTTTTCAGCATATTTTCCTCGGTTGCAAATTCTCTTAGCACATCACTTGGTGTTTCCTCAAAAACGGGAGTTAGATCAGCTATATCTTTGGCTCTGCCCTTGGCAACCATAACGTAACTGCTCAGATGGAATAAAGGCTCACGTGAGATCCATTCCATCGTATCTTGAATTCCCTCTCTGGCGTATGCTTCGCCAAATACCACGACCCGTGTGTGTCCCCAGGAAAGCTTTCGTGTGAGATCGGTTTGAATTTTCTCCAAGGCATCAGCTATAGTGTATGCTGTTGCCGAAACGAGCGCATATGGATTTTTTCCGGGTCCACCCGTACCTTCCGGAGAAATTCGGTTGGGCAGTGGCATGCTTAGAGAAAGCTCGATTTCACCCGGCTTCCCCCCTTTATCCACATACATGGCGGTTATAAAAGATCGTTCATTAATTTCGACTTTGGACCAGCAACCACTGCACATTAAAACGCACATCAAAACGACAATCCATTTGAGGGGAACGATCCCATGTTTCATCAGGTTTTTTGCCTCTCTTCATCCGTATCTACGTAGGCTGCGGGTCGCTTCTTCATCAGAAACCAGGGCACTCGAACGATGGTATCCTTGATATCACGCAGTACGAGGGGGGCGAAGGGCTGCATGTATGGAACGCCAAAGGAGCGAAGACTGACCATATACCAATAGATCAGATAGATCGAAATTACTATGCCAAACAGGCCCAGAGTGCCACCCATAAAGAGCACCGGAAAACGAAGCAGCCTGAAGGCCAGTCCCAGTTCGAAGTGCGGGATGATGAAAGCGGCGACGCCTGTGATGGAAACGACGATAACCAGTGGTGCTGACACGATTCCAGCCTGAACGGCTGCTTGTCCAATAACAATCCCGCCAATAATGGATACCGTCTGACCCAGCGGCTTCGGAATACGTATTCCTGCTTCGCGCAGACCTTCAAAGGTCACTTCCATAATGAGCGCTTCAATCAGAGCGGGAAAAGGAATATTTTCTCTTGCAGATGCGATGGTAATCAGCAGGTTGGTCGGAATGATCTCCGGGTGAAATGTAGTGACGGCGACATAGAAGGAAGGTAGCAGAAAGGCTATAAAAGCAAACAGCAAACGGATAATTCGGATAAAGGACGCCGAATGAAATCGTTGATAGTAATCTTCCGATGACTGCATCAACGAGAAAAAAGTAACCGGAAGGAGCAGGGAGAAAGGGGTTCCGTCCTGCATGACCCCAATCCGCCCTTCAACGAGTGCTGCCGCAACTGTATCGGGCCTTTCCGTATATTGATATTGTGGAAATGGAGAGAGCGGATGGTCCTCAAGAAATTCGGACAAATAACTCACACCCAAACTGCTATCCATATCAATATTACCGAGACTTTCCAATACGTTTTCCAGAATGTCCGCTGTGCATAACCCTTGAATATATACAACGAATACCTCAGTCTTCGTATATTTTCCGATGGTGAATTTGATCATCTTCAGATCGGGATGTTTGATTTTGTGCCGGAGCAGTGACATATTCACATGAACATCTTCAATGAAGGCTTCCTGAGGGCCGACGATCACGACTTCATTGGTTGATTCGGGCACGGAACGTCTTTGATAATTTTGAAGCGCAAAATGAATCATGCCCGAAATACCTTCGATGTATAAGGCAGCATTACCTGACACAATATCATCCACTATAGCTTCTGCTGATTCCGAATGATGGCTGTTGAGCGTGAAAAATGATCCGGTCATGACACGAGTGATGAAGAGGGGATCCATTTCATTTCGGGAGGCCTCCTCAAGCAGTGGTTTGATGATGGCTTCCCGCATTGTTGGAGTGTCCACAATAGACTGAATATAGATGAGTTCACAGTGAAAGGGTCCAACTTGAAAAGGTTGATAGATCATGTCGGCAACACCCAATAGACGAGCTTTAACCTGTTCATAGATATTGTCTTTCTCCATTTCAGTTCCTCCTCCCTACGCTATATAGCTAAGCCGATGACCTGACTATAGTGTGCGACGCTTCCAATGAAATATACTTTTTAAGTTTGGATTATCGAAATATATTACAAACTTTGATGCAGATCATGAATGGGGAGAGGATTAGATGTGCTTTAAAATAAAAGGGAGGGATGAAATCATGAAAGATTTTATATATCAAAGGAGCTGAAAAGATGGCTTATCGGATCAGACGGGCTGAGCTTGGCGATATTAATGAAGTGGCGCAGCTGTTCAATGAGTACAGAATGTTTTACGATCAATCTCCAGATCGGAACGGGGCTTGTGAATTTATTAGAGCGCGAATGCAGCAAAAGGAATCCGTTATTTGGATTGCAGAATCCGAAGTGGATACAAATGGTGGAGAGAAGAGCAGCTTCAAGGACAAGCGGTTGTCCAATGGATTAGCCGGATTTGTGCAGTTGTATCCCAGCTTTAGCTCGGTGTCGATGAGGCCAATTTGGGTGCTGAATGATCTGTATGTACATTCGGATCATCGCCAGCGTGGAATTGCGCGAAAACTGCTGCAAGCTGCGAGGCAATACGGGGAAGAGAGTGGGGCTGTTCGAATTGCGCTCTCTACTGCGATAAGCAACAAGAGGGCTCAGGCACTTTATGAGTCGGAGGGCTATACGCTGGACACCGGGTTCATGTATTATGAACTTCATATATAAGAAAGACTTGCAGAACCCCAAGAGTTCAGGATAAGCAGGAGGGATTAGCACAAAATGATGCAATGGATCGCCATGATCACGATGTTGATCGATCATATAGGGGCCGTCTTTTATCCACAGGTGGGGGAGCTGCGAATCATTGGTCGGATTGCTTTCCCCATATATTCTTTTGCCGTCTATATCGGTTATAAACATACTCGCAACGTACAAAAGTACATATGGCGGCTGTTCTGGATTGCAGTAATTTCTCAAGTGCCGTTTATGGCGGCTTTTAATCATTATTCGCTGAATGTGGTCTGGACATTGTGGTCTGCCCTTCTTGTATTGATTGTGCTCGATAAACTTTCGGTCCGTATCCTCAGTATCCCGATTGTCGTCGGTGCGGGCTTGATCATGGAAATGATCCATATGGATTACGGTATGTATGGCTTAGTGCTTGTATTGCTATTCCGTTACTTCCAGGGTCCAGTTCTGGTAATGGCTCATCTGCTCCTAAATGTGTTGTATATTTTTCTGCACAGCAGCTCTATACAGATGTACAGCGTGATTGCTACTGCAGGAATCGCAATTGCACATTATTATAACGCAGGGTTTCGTCTGAAAGGACCACGCTGGATTTGGCGATATTTTTATCCTGCTCATCTGGCTGTCATTGCGTTGATCCGCTGGATTTAAGAAGTCATCATGAAGAAAGAAGCCACCTTATCCGTCATCAATGACGTTGAGGTGGCTTCTTTGTATTCATCAATAGATGCAATATGCATTCACTTTATTGGTGTTACTCTATCGCTGGAGGATTGCCGGAATGCGTTCGGACGGCTTTGGGAAAATAACCAATCTCGGTGGCATGCTCCAGCATTTTTGAGATGAACCGATCATCCGTTTTGGCGCAAAAGATGCCGGCTGGTTCCACATAGGCAGTTGTTACAGGAGAGGCATAGACGTATGCAGAATCCTTGGCACCGTCTCCTTCAAGCTGGGCGATCGCCAGTTGAAGCGCCTCCGGGTCCTTACTGACGCTGCTATCGAACAGCCAGTTGGTGTACTCCGCAAAAGGCATGGTCTCTACTTCATAACCGGCCCGGTTCACAGAGTGGATCAGGTCGTCATAGCTTATAGGCTCAGGATTACAGATATGGAATACACGTCCTGCTGTGTCCTGACGTAATGCCAAATGAACAATGGCCTCACTCGCATAATCAATAGGAGTAAAATCAACCATCCAGTCGGCTGCCGGAGCTTTGCCCAGCAATAACATGGCTTTAATCATACGATAGAAGGCGTTGCTGTCGATATTGGACTGGAAGCGCCCCGTTTCGGAATGACAGGTCAGATTACCTGCACGATAGATGCTCACTGGCACACCCTCTTCGGCAGCAATCATGAGCACTTTCTCAGCTTCTAGTTTGCTGTCCGAGTACAGGTTGTCCACGTGCAGATCCGCTGGGAAGCGTTCATACTGCAATGAGGACTCCCATTGTCCACTGAGGGCAAGATCTTCCGGTATCCCCATCGTGGATACATGGTGGAAAGAGGCACCCGGTTTGCTGCGAACGAGTTTAAGTAATGCAATAGTTCCATCTACATTGGTTTTGGCGAATTGTGCTGCATCCCCGAAATGTCGTACATCTGCGGCACAGTGAATCACACGGTCAATTCGTTCTTGTACGTAAGTCGTCTGCTCCGCTGAAAGACCAAGATTTGGCTGCTCCAGATCGCCTTCGACAATCTCGACGCGGGATGCGAGAAGAGGCAGCAGTTCCGCTCCAAAGTAACCTTCCATTACGCTGCTCAGTCGTTCCATCGCAGAGCTTCCATCTGCAGGGCGGCGAACAAGAGTGTAGATGCGTGTATTCGAGGTTAGAATCAGCTGTTGCAGCACATGGGAGCCAAGATATCCGGTAGCCCCGGTCAGGAGCACATGCTCGGGATTCAGAATATCCGGATATCCAATCTGTGATGAAAGCTCTACAGGATGTTCTGACAATTGAGTGATCACGCCGTCATTTACTGATGAGTGACTCGTTTCCTCTGTAGCGTGAGCCAGCTTCTCGACCCGTTGTGCCAGGGCACGAATTGTTTTCTCGGCAAAAAAGTCGGCAATTTTCAGCTGCGGATAATGCGGCTTCAGAATGACCAGTACATGGATGACCCGAAGAGAATCGCCGCCAATCGCGAAGAAACTGTCTTCTACACCAAAGTCATCATGCTGAAGAATCTCTTTCCAGGCTTCCAGGATAATCGCTTCGGTTTCTGTCTCCGGCATTACCCGGTCAGGACGATCTTCATGACGCTCTACATGAGGGAGAGACACCATCGCTTTGCGATTGATTTTTCCTGTCGGTGCAATCGGCATTTCATCAAGCTGACATATCCATTTGGGTACAAAATAGGATGGGAGCTTGACGGTAAGCTCGGCTTTGATATCCGCGACGGAAAGTGTACTGCCATCTTTCGATGTAAAGTACCCTACAAGCATGTTTTGACCATCCGATTCCTTCTTGGGAATTACGGCGACATCCTGAACCTGATCCAGACGGGCAAAATGATCTTCGATCTCCCCGATCTCAATCCGATGACCGCGAATCTTTAACTGTGAGTCGCTGCGCCCGACGTATTCCAGCAATCCGTTATCCAGCATTTTGGCTATATCGCCAGACTTATAGATTTTCTCATTGATGGCAAACGGATTATCGATGAACGCCTGTGCTGTGCGCTCCGGCTGGTTCAGATAACCTTTGGCCAGTGCTGGTGTTGCGATATATACCTCTCCCGGCACACCTACCGGGCAGAGCTGCTGTTCTTCATTGACGATATACACTTTATAGTTATGAATCGGTCTGCCAATTGGAATGTTAACGACACTATCCGGAACTTGCTCGCTAATTCGGTGAGTCGTTGTTGCTACCGTACATTCCGTAGGTCCATATACATTGACGATATCAATCTGGTTGCCGAATTTGCGCTGGAAGGCACGAACCTGCTCTCCATACAGAGCTTCTCCAGCCACGGTAATGATTTTGACTTTGGCCAGCTTGTGGAAACCTTCGTCCGACAGGAAGGAAGCAAGCTGGTTGAAAAAGATGGTAGGCAGTATCGTAATAATCGTTGTGCCTGTTCGTTCAATTGCACTCGCAAATTCTTCAACGGATACACGTTCTTCCGCAGACAGCAGGTACAGCTCTGCTCCGTAGAACAAGGCGCCAATCGTATCCCAAACTGATGCATCGAAGCTGTATGTAGCAAACTGGGTTAATACGTCACCTGGTTTAATATCGCAATCTCGCTGTACGACACTGCCAAGATTGGCAACACCCCGATGGGCAATAAGTGCACCTTTGGGCTTGCCGGTAGAGCCCGAGGTATAGATGATATACGCCAGGTCATCTGGTTGAATATCCAGATTGGGGTTACTTGCTGCAAAGCCGGCAAGTTTTCCGTCCACGGCCAGGATTTGGCGAACAGTAGTGATCCCTGAAAATAACCGTGAAGCTTCTGGTAAAGAAGACTCTTTGGTCAAAACAAATGATGAAGCTGTATCTTCGACAATATAGCTGTTGCGTTCTTGTGGATGCTCGGGATCGACAGGAACATAGACTCCGCCAGCCTTAAGGATACCGAGCAAAGAAATAATAGTTTCCAAACTCCGTTCCATAAAGATGCTGACAAATTCACCTTTTTGCAATCCGTTGGATAACAGCACACGGGCAACCTGATTGGCACGTTCGTTCAGTTCTCTATACGTGTAACGACCGGTTGGGGAAGTTATTGCCGGTGATTCAGGATATTCGGCTGCTGTAGCTTCAAACCAGCCATGAATCGTCTGATGCTCAGGTTCGAGAACGGTGGTATCATTCATCTCTCTATATAACAACCGGTCTGAAGCAGATAAAATGTCCACTGTACCGATGGCTTTATTTTGATCTCGCAGCATGGCGAGAAGAAGAGTACGATAATACTCTGTATATCGGGTGACCGTGGATTCATTCAGAAGTGAGCTGTCGTAGAACAGATCCAGAGTGAGCATATCCTGATCATCACGAATATTCCAGGTTAACACTTGCGGAGCTTGAGGCAGCTGTACACGGTTATACATGAACAGGGTCTCAGGATTTTCTTTGGGCTGAAGCGAATTATGGAGCTGGAGGTGCTCAGAAATCTGACGCATCAGCTCACGGAAGGTTAACTTGCCCAGAATCTGCACCAACACATGGGAAGCAGCCTGATCTGGAGCCAGTGTTCCGATGGCGATTTCCTGTTCACCTGACAAACGGAACAATAATGCTGCATACGCAGACAGTAAAGCTGGATACATGCCTTCTGAGCCGTGCTTCTCTTTAAGTTCCCGACTCAGTGATGATTCTAGTGGAATATGAGCGGACTCATAAGAGAAGCTTTGTTGACGACGCCCATAATCCAGTGGAATCTGAAGAACCGGCAGGCCAGATTCCACTATTTGGGGAGATGATGATTGATTATTGACCACTTCAGTTGTTCCTCCTTGGTTCATACCGTTCATATGGTGGATTGAATTAGATTTTGCTTACATTAAAATGGGAAATCAGTTCTTGCAGCTCCTCAGACATGGTATTCAAACGAGTAGAGGAATCAACAAGGGTAATCAAGGATGCTTTTTGCTCATCAACGGATGAAGAGATCCGTTCACTATTGTCAGCTGTCTTGCTCACACTGGCAGACAAATCATCCGCAGTAGCGGTCATTTCTTCGGTACCGGCAGAGATTTCTTCTGTAGCGCTGGATACTTCCTGAATCTGATTGGACACTTTCTTCGCTGCTTCCAGAATTTCTTCGAACAATTGCCCGGTCTGATCGGCTACACTGAGTCCGGTATCCACTTCAGAGGTACCTTGTTCCATTGCACGAACGGCCTGTCTGATTTCAGCCTGAATCTCCTGGATCAGTACAGCAACCTGGCTCGTGGATTGTTCGGACTGCTCTGCAAGCTTACGCACTTCACCAGCTACGACTGCGAATCCTCGGCCTTCCTCACCAACACGTGCTGCTTCTATGGACGCGTTCAATGCAAGCAGGTTTGTCTGGCTGGAGATGCCCGAGATGATATTCAGAATATCGCCAATTTCTTGAGAACGGCTTTCCAGAACCTGAATGGCAGAAGCGGTGTTTTTAACAGATTCCGTAATCAGATTCATCTGTTCGGATACCTGACGGACCACACTGTTCCCTTGTTGTGAACGGCGTTCCATTTCATAGGCTTCGTCCGCAACGCTCGCTGAGCTGCTGGCAATAGTCTGAATGACAACTGCCATCTCGGACATCGCGCGGGCACTATCCCGGGTAGCCTGTTCCTGTGCTCGAATGTTGGACGTGATCTGTGTAACGTTGTTGTTGATGGAATCCGCATTCTCGCTGTTTCTCTCAGAGACTTCGTATAATTCCTTGGCAGACGCGTTGACTTCTTGTGAAGTGATTTGCACTTTGACGATGGTATCATTGATTTTGCGAACCATGGCATTGAACTTTTCATTTACAATTCCAAGATCGTCTTTTCCAGTAGGAATTTTGACATTCAAATTACCCCGACTTACGTCATCAATCCCTTTGATCAGGTGACGAATAGGGGAAAGTGTGTTTTTGACAACAAGATATTGGATAATCAGGAACAACAGCAGGAATGCTACCAGGATAATAATTCCGTTCTTGAGCAATTTGTTCAGTCCGGCTGGTACCGCTGATGCGTCTGCATCGATGGCGAAGTAGGAGTAAATCTTGCCGTTGCTATCCTTGATAGGATACGCAATGGTTGTCCAGGTTCCGAAATCATCGGAATAAAATGTAGTGAATGTTGGGCGATCGGTATTCAACATTTCTTTCAGCGCGTTCGCCACAACGACAGGCTGCTCATACATATCACCGATTTTTATATTCTCGCTTTGAAAAGCCTCCTTCAGATTGGTCGGCATGGCGACAAGGGAGGTTAACCGCTTGTTATCTCCGCCAAGTTCGACACCAAAGATGTAGGCTTGTGCAATGTTGGGATAATATTGTTGCATTTCATCAAAATAAGCACGTAATTTCGTTTGTACTTTTCCATCGTAATTTCCTTCTGCAATAGCTGCTTGTACCTCGGTAGAGTCGATACCCTCTGCCCATTTTTTGGTGATTTGTTCTACTTGTCCATGCAGTTGATCTACAAGAATTGTTTTTTGAAAATAGTAGCTGCTGGCAATAAGAGCTACACCGATGATGATGATGTTCGTAAATGAGAGTAACAGATTTTTTGAGAAAAATGACATGCTTTTCCAACTTAATGATTTCACTAAAGTCCACTCCTGATCTTCTTTTGAATTAGAGAATGTATTGGTGCTTTCGTGTAACAATTTAGTTCATGTTGCGATCCCTCCAGAGGCGTAATCTGCGACCATGGTCTTGGGTTAGTAGTCGCTATGTAGAGATATTTTTACCTAGATACCCATAGGTGTCTAATTATTAAAACACATCTATACTTAATATGTCGTATGAATTGTCGTTAAATTGAATAGTTTCGTTAAAACTTTTTTAATATTTTACGTATTTATGGACATATGAAGTAATATATAGGTATTAAGAACTGTTTATTTAGAATAATTCCCATTTTTTAGTTTCTTTCTGTATTCTATAACATGGTGGGTTAAATTTCATCCTCAAACATTAAAAAAACGAAATGAATATGGGTCATACATAAACAAAATCTTTGAGCGATGGAAAGCAAAGAATCCAGCCCATTTTTCCAATGGGCCAAGGGAGGCATGGATATACATCGGCAGTGGTTTTATCTATAATAATTACAGTATGTATTTCTTAAATCATGAGCAGGCGGGGGTTTATAGATGAATCTTAAACAGATAGCAGCTGAGCGGGCGGCAGAATACGTTGAAGATGGAATGAAGGTTGGATTGGGAACAGGGTCAACGGCGTATTATGCCATATGCCGAATTGGCGAGCGGGTGCGTGAAGGGTTGAACATTCAGGCCGTAGCCACTTCGGAAGCGTCGGACAAGCTCGCTAGAGAATGGGGGATTCCTATTGTTCCATTCGACCAGATTGGGCGTCTGGATCTGACCATTGACGGTGCAGATGAAGTTGATCCAGAGTTCAACCTGATTAAGGGCGGCGGTGGGGCCCTTTTGCGGGAGAAAATTGTAGCTGCAAACAGCGACAAACTGATTATTGTAGCCGATGGCAGCAAGGCAGTACAAAAACTGGGCCAATTCCCGCTTCCGGTTGAAGTAGTTCCATTTGCATCAGAGTGGACCTTCCAAGCGCTGGAGAAGCTTGGATGTCATCCCGAATGGCGTATGGATGGGGATCAACGTTATCTTACGGATAATGGAAACCTCATTGCGGATTGCCGCATGGAAGTCATAGAACATGCTGCGGAGCTTAACGTTCGGTTAAATATGCTCCCAGGTGTTGTCGATAATGGACTGTTTATCCACATGGCGGACACCGTCATTCTTGCGAAGGACGATGGCAGCATTGATGAGCGTCATCGTTCATGAACGGAAAGGGAGGTCGCTGCATAGATGAGGGAAAACCCGTTAGTGGATGATGAAATTGTTCTTCGATGTGTGGAGAAAGAGGATCTGACTGAACTCTATGAATTGATCTATAGTGAAGACGTACCGGAATGGAAACAATGGGATGCACCCTATTATGCCCTTGAACATGAGAGCTACGAAGACTTCGAACGGGGCATGTTAAACAGACTTGAAGCGACTCAGAGCAACTCTGATCCAGACTCCATTCGTATTATTGAGATGAATGGCGGAATCGTCGGTACAATCAGCTATTATTGGGAACATCGTCCATCCATGTGGCTGGAAATGGGAATAGTCTTATATCGATCAGCCCAATGGGGCCGCGGAATCGGCACACGAGTACTCCAGATGTGGTCCGGTCATTTATTCGAGCAGCTGCCGCTGGCCCGGGTTGGTTTGACAACATGGTCAGGGAATGAACGAATGATGCGTTCAGCTTCAAAGGCAGGATTACAGGTAGAAGGACGCATGCGGAGATGCCGTATCGTGAATGGCAAGCATTATGATTCGATTCGTATGGGAATGCTGCGCGAAGAATGGGAGCAGATGCGATCTTCAGACGCAGGTCGAAATGTAAACAACTGATGGAGGATTATCGAAATGCCGAACAAGGAGGACAATCGGGAACTGTCTTTACAATTATTTGTGGTTCTCGCCCGCGCATACAATTCCGTAACATCCAGGTCCAACCGGGATATCCAGAGTCATGGACTCAATACGACTGAATTTGGCGTACTTGATTTGTTATACCATAAAGGACCGCAGGCTCTGCAAAAGATCGGTGAAAAAGTATTAATGTCCAGCGGTAATATCACGTATGTTGTGGACAAGTTGCAGAATAAAAACCTGCTCTTTCGCCGGGCATCCAAGGAAGATCGGCGCGTTATATACGCTGAATTGACGGAGGAAGGAAGACATTTGTTTACACAAATCTTTCCTCAGCACCATCAGGTGATTATTGATGCGGTCGATGGGCTGGAACCATCCGAAAAAGCAGATGCGATTCGTTTATTAAAGAAGCTTGGACTCGCTGCTGAGGGGAAAACTGACTTGCGCAAATAGCGCGGGTCGGTTTTTTATTTGTCGAAAAAAAAGAGAGGGGACCTTGCTAAATCACTTGCAGGACCCTGCAGAATATAGGAAAATTGTTGTAAATCATCACTGGACTGCTTTTAGGCTCATTCATAGTTTCATGTATAATAAATATATAAAGTGGTATCCGAACGATATCCCGAACAGCAGCTGGCCGACCTCAATCATTGTTATGACGGTACAAGGGATGTACAGATTGAGAGAGACGGTGGCAGGAGGAGGGATGATAGATGACTCATCAAGAAGCCGGAGAACACTTATTGAAGCAGGCAGAGGTTTTGGCTGATAAAATAACGGAAAAGCAGTATGCTTTGCAGCCGGATCTCATGCAACGCTTTGGAGAAAATGGACGAATGCGTACCAAGCAGGATTCTTTATATAGTTTGAATTATCTGGCGGAGAGTGTGCTTGTAAAGAGCCCGAATCTGTTTACCCACTATATTTCCTGGCTAAAAGTCCTTTTGGCGGGTTATAACGTGTCAACCGAGGATCTGGCAATCAATCTGAATCTGATCAAACAGACCGTGGAAGAAGAATTCGACAATCCATCCAAGGCGCTTGTGCTTGATTACTTGGACACAGGCATCCTCAGAATGGAACAAGCCGAGACATTACCCGGTTATATTAACGACGCCATGCCCTATGGAGTGGCAGCGAAATCATATCTACGTGCATTGCTGGACAGTGACCGGAAAGAGGCTGCACGTATAATCGATGCACAATTGAAAGACGGGGCTGCCATTCGTGATATGTATCGATACATTTTTCAGCCTGTTCAGTATGAAATAGGCCGATTGTGGCAGCACAACCGTATCAGTGTGGGACAGGAGCATTTTTGTACTGCTGCAACCCAGGCGATTATATCTCGGTTGTATCCTCGCTGGTTGACTGATGCCGGTCAGGAGAAAAAGATGGTTGCAGCGTGTGTAGGCAGCGAGCAGCATGAAATTGGGCTGCGCATGCTCACAGATGTGTTCGAGATGGAAGGGTGGGACACCTACTATCTGGGGGCCAATGTTCCCAATGGGAGCATAGTTGAAGCGATTGAGCGCCATCGAGGTGATGTGGTTGCGATTTCAGTCACCATGACGTATCATCTTCATCTTGCAAAAGAACTTATCCAATTCATTCGTAATCATCCTGCAACGGCACACGTAAAAATTATGGTAGGGGGTTACCCCTTTAATATTGATCCCGATTTATGGAGAACGATTGGGGCTGACGGGTATGCTCCCGGAGCGGATGAGGCTGTTGAAGTTGCAGAGTATCTGTTGACACAGCCATCATTCGTACACGATATGGGCAGGATTCGCGATTAGGAGAGATGATGTAATGTCTAATGAACACAGCGAGATAGAATCATTGCGTAGAACGATTGAACAGTTATCCGATCAGATCATCCGCAGCAAGGAGCAGGAAGAGCGAATTCTGGGTCAGTTCTCAGAGATGAATAATGAGTTGGTTACTCTGCAGCGCTTGCTTTCCAAAAATAATGCCAGTCTTGAAGCAGCAAGAAGTGAAGCGGTGGCAGCGAATGAATCCAAAAGTTCGTTCATTGCAGTCATCAGTCACGATTTTCGGACTCCGCTGAACGGTATTCTGGGCATGGCGGAGCTGCTGCAGATGTCTCCTCTGACGGATGAACAGCAAAAATCTGTCTCTGTTATTCAGGAGGCTGCCAGAATGCTTCTTAAACTGATCCAGGACCTACTGGACCTCTCCAAACTGGAGGCTGGACAGATGCGACTTGAGATCGCTGAAGTGAACCTGGAATCCATATTCAAAACCATTCTTCGTTTGCTAGAACCGAAAGTGAGAAAGAACGGAAATCAGTTGTCGCTCGATTATGATCCTCGCATCTGTACTGTACTTGAAGGTGATTCCACCCGCATTACTCAGGTGCTGATGAATCTGATTCAGAATGCGAACAAGTTTACGACTGAGGGAGCTGTACGAATCCGGGCAGCCTTGGTCAAAGAGTGCGAGGCCTACCAACATATAAGATTCGAGGTTGAAGATACAGGCATTGGTATTGCTGAAGAGGATCAGAAAACGTTATTCCAACCCTATACGCAGACGGAGCGAGGGCGCTCCAAGGAGTATGAGGGAACTGGCCTTGGATTGTCGATTTGCCGTTCGTTGGTTACCTTAATGAATGGGCAAATCGGTGTCCTAAGTCAGGAAGAGCAGGGATCTACGTTCTGGTTCGAGATTCCGCTTGGCAAGACGGAGCATAGTAAAGCATCTTCAGAAGATGATGAGAACCACTCACAGGAGAGCCAGGATCGGACTGAAATCCCTGTTCCTGTATCCATCCTGCTGGCAGACGATAATGTCATTAATCGGCAAGTTGTGCTGATGCAGCTCAAAAAGCTCGGTATTACCCAAGTGGATTCTATCTCAAACGGGGAAGAAGCGGTTGCTGCCTTTCTGAGCAAAAAATATAGCCTGATTCTGATGGATAATATGATGCCGGTGATGGATGGGCTGGAGGCGACACGCAAAATCAGAGCCATGGAACAGGATGAAATGCGTCATCCCGTTCCGGTAATCGCCATGACGGGAAATGTGATGGATGGAGAGAAGGACAAATGTATTGCAGCCGGGATGAATGATTTTATTGGCAAACCCTTCACGCTGGAAACGTTGAACAACATGATTCAGAAGTGGCAGCATTCGTCCGAGTCCAAAGAGGTGCTGAATATGGCTATCGTGAGTGAGATTGTGGAGTTAAGCAGTGAGGGGGACTCAACCCTGCTTGGCATGTTGCTGAATATGTACCGCGACGAAACACCGGGCAAAATCGAAGTGCTGCGGCGACATATCGTGTCCGGCAATCACGTAGCTGCAGCGGAGTCTGCTCATGATCTGAAATCTGGCAGCCTAAGCCTTGGCATTGAATATCTATCCACGTTGTTTGCCAAAATCGAGCAACTCGCCAAGGAAGGACAGTCCATGAAAGCAGAGCCATTACTGGATGCGTTGTTACCTGCGTATAAGGAAGCCTGTTCTGCATTGGAGGAAGTTAATAACAACAAATAAAATGATAGGGTCCATTCAGGAGAACGGGCGTGGATCAGAATTATTTAATATAAGGGATCAGACATATATGGGTGTGCAGTCTTACGTAGCGATTAGGATTGCAGCCCTTTTGCGCTTTATGGGATATATACATATATGTTTCACGTGGAGGCTTGACTGAAAGAGAGGGGATATTCATGTTCGTATATGGCTTTGCGATTCTGATGCTAATTGTTCTTGCTATACTAGGGTTAGGTGGGCTTTACTTCTTCAAAACGGCCATTCGGCGTGCTCCCAAATCATTTCTCGTTGATAATCCTAATCTTATGCCCGAACCAGATAACGAGATTATTAGTAGTGTTTCTGATCTGGCGTGGCTTAACGAGCAGCACACGGTCGAGGTTCGCATTGAATCGCATGATGGCTTAAAGTTACACGGAACCTGGCTTCCGTCAAAGGGCGGATCACAACGTCGCACGGTTATTCTCGCGCATGGTTATTCCGGAAAAGGTCGGGAAATGGCGGGCTTTGCCCGCTTTTATGCAGAAAAACAGGGCTTTAACGTGCTGATGCCAGATGATCGCGGTCACGGCCAAAGTGAAGGCGACATCATCGGATTTGGCTGGCTGGACCGTAAAGATTATGTTCAATGGATTCAGTGGGTTCTCGGCGAGGCCGGGAGCGAGACGGAGATCATTCTGCACGGAATTTCAATGGGAGGAGCAACCGTACTGATGACAGGTGGTGAAGCTCTACCGCATCAGGTGAGGGCCATTGTGTCTGATTGTGCTTATACCTCGGTGAAGGAGGAGTTGACTTTCCAGCTCAAACAGCTATACAAACTGCCGGCATTTCCGTTTATTCCTGTTACCAGTCTCATCTCCAGATGGAAGGCGGGCTATTTCTTCGGAGAGGCTTCGGCACTGCAACAGCTTGCCAACGTTCAAGTGCCGGTTCTTTTTATTCATGGTGAGGCAGATACGTTCGTACCGACACAAATGGTATACAGGCTATATGAAGCTTGTCCGACGGAAAAGGAACTGCTGACCATTCCCCGTGCAGGTCATGGAACAGCGTTTCAAGTGGATCGTACCCGATATGAGGACGTATTGCAGTCTTTTTTGAAAAAGAACCTGTCGCATTCTGATTCTGTAAATACCTGATTCCTGTGATGCATTGTGGGTATTAAGTAGAAGGTGTGATTGGAAGGAGGAAGGGCATGCCACGTACAAGCAGAGTATGTTCATACTGTCATAAAGGAATGGCAGAGGATGAGTTCAAATGCAAATCCTGTGGCAATCTGGTTGCAACCAAAACTGCACTCCCGGAACAGCCAAACATGACAGAATATGAAGAACCTGTATTGGATCGATATTCAGTTGTGTTACTTGTTCTCATTACCTTGTTTCTTCCTCCAGTAGCCATGACTATTGGCGGAGTGAAGTTATTTGATGACAGTGCGTATAAGCGGGATACAGGGAAAATACTTGTGACCGGGGCATTTGTGATCATGGTCATTCTTACGATTATCCTTTTCGCAGGTTCGGGGACATTGACGATTCAATTCTAAGCTATGGAGGTGCTTTTATGGGCAATGAGAAATTTGAGGCTGCACGAAAAGCAGAGGCGGGTTACCATTCCAACTTCTATCAGAATAATGAGTTATTCGCGTCGGGTACCTGGATGTCGAGGCCTATGCCGATGGTGATGGACATGCTGGAGCGTTTGCTGGCTCATAAAAAGGAACTGCGTGTTCTTGATTTGGGCTGTGGCGTAGGGAGACATACGATTCCGATTGCACAGCGTCTCGGAGAAACGAACAGTGAAGTCATCGGGGTGGATTTGCTAGACGAGGCTGTTGATGGACTTCGCACATATGCGAAAGAATATCAGGTTGATCATATGGTACAAGCAGAGAAAGCCGATGTTGAGCATTACGAGGTCAAGCCGGATCATTTTGATTATATTGCTGCTTGCTCTTGCCTCGAACATGTTTCAAATAAACAAGCCTTGGTGGGAGCAATTGAACGATTGCAGGCAGGAACCCGCACAGGCGGCATTCATTGTATCACGATGAGTACGAGTGTTGAGGAGAAAGAAATCAACACGGGCCGGGAGATTGAGCCATTGATTGAATTGAATCTACCCACAGCGGAGGCTATCGCATTGCTGGAGAATGCTTATACCGATTGGAATATTCTGCTTCAGGAACATGTGACACAAACGATTGAAGAGGAAAAATATGATGAACCGACACAGTTCCGTTGTGAACTGCTTCGTTTTGCTGCACAGAAGCAATAGTAGGTCTGCCGGGACCAAAGTAGGTCTCGGCAATTCGTATTCCTCGGTAGCTTCATAGGATCATCATGAGAAGCATCATGGGACATGGGAAATCATCACACGGGAACATGGAGGATAAGAATGAGTACATATGTGATCGGAATGGACGGCGGGGGAAGTCATACACGTGTAGCTTTGGCCGATGAGAACGGTAAGATTTTATCGTATGTGCAAAAAGGTGGCTGCAACCGTTATCATGATACCAATGCAGAAAAGCATGTGTTGGAAGGCATTGCTGAAGTGATTCAAGGAGCCAGGTTAGAAGTACAGGAGATTGCCTCCATTCAGGCAGGTATGGCAGGTCTGAATCAGCCTGAAGATACGCTCTGGGCTGAAGCATTGCTCGCCCAAACAGGGATCTCTGGCGAAATCAGCGCGGTAAATGATAGCCATATCGCACATACGGCGGCTTTTGGAGGTGAGCCTGGCATTGTAGCCATTGGAGGTACAGGTTCTCTGATTCTGGGTAAAACGGGACAGGGAACATGGATTCGCAATGATCAGTTCGGGCACTATGCACCGACAGCAGCACGTTTTTTGGCTTATGATACCGTACATTCCATCCTTGCAGGACGTTATGAGGTGCGTGATCAACTCTGGATCGATCGTGTATTAACGTATTGGAATGTAACTTCCATTCCAGAGCTTGCGGCGCTCGGCGTAGCAGGTTTTGCTGAAAATAGACAGGCCATCAATCGGAAATTTGGTCAAATGGCTCCCCTGGTGACCGAAGCAGCGGCGCAGAATATCCCCCTTGCAGTCAGAGTATGTGACTCGGCAGCGGATACGGCTGTTGTGGGTATCCTTATGCTTGCGTCCTGTTTTGATGACCAACAGGTGCCCATGGCGCTCACTGGAAGTTGTCTACGTACACCTTATATGGTGGAGGCTGTTCAAAAGGGGCTGGATGCAGCCTATAAACTTGGAGGACCAAAAATTCAGTACATAACCAGCAATCTACCGGCAGTCGGTGGTGCACTGCTGGACGCATACCATTTGGCAGGAGTACAGGTAACGGAGGGTATCACGTCTGTACTCCAATCGGAGTTGGAACAGCATATGACTTGAACTTTTAAAGTCTAACGACTACAATACGATAACGGAATCAAGCAAGTTATAGGAGGAATCAGGGTGTTAATTCATTTAAAATCACGCATACAGGAGCCGGAAGTGCAGGAGTTGCTGTCCTACTCCGTCTTTCCGGACCCGGATCAGTTGAATCGTGCGTTACAACAGTATGTTGATAAGGACGAGCTGCATTTGGAAGGGTATGAAGACGAAGGCCAGTTGATCGGTCTGATTGGATATGAAAGTACAGGAACGAGTGAGATCACCATTCACCACATCGCAGTTCTGCCGGAGAACCGTTTTAAAAATTATGGTCGTGGCATGATTTCACAGGTGCTGGCCCAATATAACCCCGACAGACTGATCGCAGAGACCGATGTGGAAGCGGTGGAGTTTTATCGAAATACGGGATTCGTGGTGTATAGTCTGGGCGAGTTGGTTCCGGGTGTGGAACGGTTCCGCTGTGTGTTGGAAAAAGACGAGGAGCCAGACGAAGAATAGTTTTGATGCTGTCTACTACTTTGCAACGCAAATAGAGCATAACTATAACAGGATGTTGGATTTGGCAAATGAGCTGAGTCGGACGTCCTGTTTTTTTGTCGTATACATAAAAAACATAGGAAAAACGTATTGCTTTGTAATATAGTTTCATTATAGAATAGTTTCATTAAAGAATAGTTTGATAAGTGAACTATATAATAGGGAAGGAGAATGAAAGATGAACACACCGGATGCCAAGAGCCTGGTTAATCGCTATTTGGATGCCTCTTTTCTCGTAACCAAACGGTTCGATACCCAGATACGTGAGCGGATGGGGCAAACCATTACCACCGATCAGTTCTGTGCACTTCGTATGATTGAAGAGAAACCGTCTTGTACGCCCTCCGATCTGGCAGAGCTTCTGTGTGTAGGCAAGAGCAGCATTACTGCGCTGGTCAACAAGCTGGTGGATCGGAATCTGGTCCATCGGGCCGGGGATGAGCGTGACCGCAGAGTTGTGTATTTGACCCTGACGGACCATGGCCGTGAAGTATACAGGGAAACGGAGCAGGAAATACAGCAGCTTCTGGAGCCATATTTGGTTCATTTTAAACCGGAAGAGGTCCAGAATTTCATTGAATCTTTTGAGAAGCTGGCAGCTTTGCTAACGCATGAAGGAGGACGGGAAAACGAATGAGAACGATTTTGAAAGCACGATGGTGGTTGATGGGGCTATGGGTCGTCGTGGCCGCCGTATTAATGTTCACCGCCCCTAACATGAGTGAATTGATTCGGGAAAAGGGACAGTTTTCGGTTCCTGACGGGTACTCCTCTACGCAGGCAGCGGCCATTCTGGACGAAGCTGCAGCCCAAAAGGGAGAGCAGCAGGGCAGCCAGCTGGCTCTTGTATTTTATAATCCGGATGGTTTGGGTGCCGATGGTAAAGCAGAGGCAGAACAAGCCGTTAAGAGACTGGAGGCCGAAAAAGAGAAGCTGGGCATTCTGTCCATACTGGAACCTTTCTCTCAGCCTGAATTGTCAGACAAAATGATCTCTGCCGATGGCAAGACGATCTTAACGTCGCTCTCCATTGATCAGGGAGATCGTACAGTCAAAGAAATGCGCGAAGACCTTAATGAAGCTTTGTCATCGGTCCATGTGGAGCATTACATAACCGGCAAAGGCTTGATTGATGAGGATACGGTCGAGAGTTCCCAAGAGGGGCTTAAGAAATCGGAGTACATTACCGTTGTATTTATTTTGCTCATTCTGTTTCTTGTATTCCGCTCATTCGTCGCTCCATTTGTTCCGCTGCTTACCGTAGGGGTAAGCTACATTGTTTCACAGCAAATTGTCGCGTTCCTTGTGGACGGACTAGACTTTCCTATATCGACATTTACTCAGATCTTTATGGTGGCGGTCATGTTCGGGATTGGTACGGATTATTGCATCCTGCTCATCAGCCGGTTCAAGGAAGAATTGGCTCATCATGAAAATACGTGGGATGCCATCATTGCTACTTACCGCACAGCAGGCAAAACGGTATTCTTCTCCGCACTCGCCGTGCTGGTTGGATTCATTGCCATTGGTTTTGCACAGTTTATGCTGTACCGTTCCGCGGTAGCGGTTGCTGTCGGTATTGCCGTGATGATGCTGGCATTAGTCACGATTGTTCCATTTTTTATGGCCGTGCTGGGCAAAAGGCTGTTCTGGCCATCCAAAGGTTCGTTGGAGCATGCCGAGAGCAAGATTTATGGTGCAGCTGGCCGTTTCTCTTTAAAACGTCCATGGGCAGCTCTGCTCATCGTTGCAGCGGTATGTGTGCCATTGCTGGCGACTTACGACGGCAAACTGTCGTTTAACAGTCTCGATGAAATTGGTGATAAATATGATTCGGTCAAAGCATTCAATATCATTTCGGACAGCTTCGGTCCAGGTGAATCGCTGCCGGGTCAGGTCGTAATTCAAAATGATGAAGCTATGGATAACGCCAAGTACATGGCACTAGCCGAAAAGATCAGCCGAGAAGTGGAGAAGGTGCCGGGGATCTCCGGTGTGCGCAGCATGACACGTCCAACCGGTGATGAAATCAAGGATTTTGAAGTGACACAACAAGTGGGGACATTGTCTAATGGTTTGGGCGAAGGTAAAACGGGTCTGGATAAGATCCGTGATGGTCTGAGCAAAGCCAGCAGTCAGTTAAGCAAAAATGAACCACAACTTAAAGAAGCTGCGGATGGGGCTGGAGAACTGACCAAAGGTACTTCACAATTGCAATCGGGTATTACACAGTTGTCAGAAGGACTTCAGCAGATTGAAAAAGGAATTCGTGATGGCTCCGCGGGCGCTGGTGATTTGAAAGCGGGTCTTCAAAAAGCCAAAACGAGTGCAGATCAACTTGCTCAGGCGAACAATCAGCTGCTTCAAGCCTATCGTCAGGCGGGGGCAGGTGTTGCTGCACTGGGTGATGGTGTCGGTGAACTGCAACAACAGCTTACAGGTGTATCTGCAGCATTGACCAGCCTGAACGAATCGTTCACAGCGCTTGAAGAACGCTATCCGGATTTGCTGCAAGATGCGGATTATCAGCGGATCAAAGGCACACTTGGTGAGACGGGTACCGGCACGGCACAGCTCGCTCAAGGTTTGGGGCAAATTCAGACCAAGCTGGGTGAAGTTGCAGCAGGAATTAATCAGGCTAATGAGGGTTTTGCCTCCGCAGCATCCGGGCAGAAGGCACTTGCCAATGGTCTGGGCCAGATTGTAACAGGGATCAGCCAGCTTCAATCCGGTCTCAAACAGGCTGCTGACGGTCAGGGAAAAGTGATTAGCGAAATCCCTTCAATCCAGAACGGACTTGGACAGCTCCAGGGTGGTCAGGAGAAAATTCAACAAGGCTTCTCGGACCTGAGTGGTCAATTGAATCAATTGACGGATGGTCTTAACCAGAGTGTCGATGGAATCGAACAGGTTTCAGGTGGACTCGACTCAGCCCAGGATTACCTGACACAATTGCAAAACTCTCCTGATTCCGATCTGGCAGGGTGGTATGTTCCTGAAGAAGCACTGAACAGCAAGGACTTCACTCAGGTATTCGATACGTATCTGTCCCAAGATCGGAAAACGATGACGGTTGACGTTATTTTTGCCGAGAATCCATATGGGACCGAAGCAATTGATCGTGTCCCGGATATCGAAGCTGCTGTACATCGTGCGGTACAGGGAAGTGCACTTGAAAAAGCGGATATTGCGATTGGCGGAGTTACCAGTACGTTTGCAGATTTGCAGGAAATCTCGAACAATGACTATACCCGCACAGTCATGCTGATGCTTGCAGGTACTTTTATTATTCTGGTCCTGCTGCTCCGTTCGGTGATTATGCCGCTGTATCTGATTATCTCGTTGTTGCTGGCTTATTTCACATCCATGGCTCTGACTGAAGCAATCTTTGTGAATATACTTGGATTCTCGGGCATCAGCTGGGTAACACCGTTCTTCGGATTTGTCATGCTGATTGCACTGGGTGTGGATTATAGTATTTTCCTAATGGATCGTTTCAATGAGAACAAGGGTATGAGAGTGCAAGATGCCATGCTGTATGCGATGAAAAACATGGGTACGGTAATTTTGTCCGCAGCTGTTATTCTGAGCGGTACATTCGCCGCGATGTATCCATCGGGAGTTCTTTCGATGATGCAAATTGCAACGGTGGTACTCAGTGGATTGATCTTGTATTCTCTGTTGTTCCTGCCATTCTTCGTTCCTGTAATGGTGAAAATGTTCGGTCGTGCCAACTGGTGGCCCTTCCCAAACAAAGAACAGACGGATTCGGTTGATTCGGATCGCCATTTAGGCATGTAATGATATCGTAATGAACAGCCCTGCTGGCATTCCCGGCAGGGCTTTCTTTATGGTTTGGTACAAACGATTCGTGAAACGGACAAATAAATGTGTATGCCTACGGACACCACCCCGCGCCTTGTCTTAGATTCTTTCATACCATATATAGGAATTGTATATGTGGAATTTACAACACAGCAGAGAGGGGCGGCGGGATGGTATATCGATATGTGGCTATAGGAGATTCATTAACGGTAGGTACAGGAGCGCTGCTGGGCACCGGCTTTGTTCCTTTATATCGGAGAATGGCGGAAATGAATGTGCGCTCGTTTGTATCCATGGACAATCTGGGAGTGAATGGACTGACCTCAGGGGAAATGCTGCACATGATATCCGGCAATCCAAGAGTACGGCAATCGCTGCGTGAAGCGGATATTATTACGTTGTCGATCGGCGGGAACGATCTGATCCGTATATTCAAAGCAAGTGGCGGGATTCCGAATGCGAGTAAAATGACACAGGTGCTGGGCGATACTCGGAATAACGTATCCCAGATCATGAAGCACATCCGGCAGTTGAAAGGAGGCCATGTATATATGATCCGTACGATTGGGTTGTACAACCCGTATCCGCAAGCAGCGGAAGCTGCTTATTGGGTGAGGCAGTATAATTCTTTTTTGAATGGTGCGGGATCGGGAAACTATGCCTGTGCTCAGGTCTATGACCGGTTTGAGGGACGTGAACGGGAACTGTTATTCTGGGACAGGGTTCATCCCAATGCAAGAGGATATCGAGTGATTGCCGAGCAGCTGAATCGTACTGGATACCATCCATTTGCCTGATCCGTGCGGCGTGGAGTGTAGGGTGAATATAACGTGGAAACCGTACTAGACCGAAAGAGACATATCCGTTAAGATGGGGACATATAGAGGTTGCATTTCGTGAGATAAAGGAGTTATTTTTGGTGCACAACATCGATTCAGGTTCCCTAAATGAGATTGAACAGCAGCTCATCTCCGACGTTTTATTCACCTATGGATTCAAGCACAACTGGAAGGCTCAGCGCGGAAAAGGAGGCATGAACAACTCTACCTTTATGGTGGAGATTGACCAAGAGTGCTATGTGCTTAGGCAGTATGAAACGCATAATGATCGAATAAAAATTGCTTTTGAACATGAGGTGCTGTCAGCATTGTCGTGTTCAGGCTTTGAGCTTGATGTGCCGACCCCCGTGAGCCTTCCTGACCCAAAGGATCAAACATTTCTGGCCGTGCAGGATCGCCTCACGAACCGTACCAAAATAGTGGCGTTATTCCATTATCGTGAAGGTCATAACCCGGTCTGGAATACACCTGATCAGCTGATTGAATTGGGTCAGGCGGCGGGCACCCTGTCTTCCGCTATGGCACGCCTCGTCTTATCGCTGGAACCCGTCTATCCGCCTTACTATCGGATTCAGGAGGCTTACCCGCTCTGTTCACCAGAGAAACTGTTACAACTATGTACATCTCCCCCGGATATGCTGTCGACGTGTGCGGATGACTTGCAGCAATTGAAGGATGTGCTGCCAGACTTGTTTGATGCGCTCCGAGGGATGGAAGCTCTGCCGCATCAACTGGTACATGGGGATCTGAATGCATCGAATGTGTTGGCAGATTCACAGGGTCACATATGTGCTATATTGGATTTTGAATTTGCTACATGGGATCTGCGGGTGATGGAGCTGGCGGTTCCCATGTCCGACCTTCTGACGATGGACAAGGAGCAGGCATGGATGTGGGCAGCGCTAGAGGGCCTGATTCAAGGATTCAGACTACGGGTCAGCCTGGAACCAGAAGAACTGAGCGTGATTCCGGAGCTGATTCTGCTTCGAAGTCTGGATGTCGTGATGCATTTTATCAGTCGAATGGTTGAAGGTACAGATGAACCTGAAGTTGCAGTGCAGCAGATCAGGAAGTTGAGAGAACGGGTAGACTGGATGAAGATTAATGAGGAACGTCTGCGAGGGCTGCTGATCTAGTGAAATGATAAGAATCGGAATGAATTTTCAATCTGTAAAAAAGTGCACGGTTTCTGTCTTGAGACAGAGCCCGTGCACTTTTTATTTGGTAAATCGTTTGTCAAAAATGAATGGATATGTACTTTTCAGATTCACCACATTCAATCCAATTGCATAATGAAGTAACCAGGCAGTCTTACAGTCCACGTTTGCGGAACCAGCTGCGTACAGCCCAGCGACGTTCCTGGCGCTTCTTATATTTTGGCAGGGAGCGATACACGTTCAAGGATTGTTCATAGGCTTGTTTTGCGTCAGCAGCACGCCCAAGGGAGCGATACACCGAACCTAGCAGATAATACGCTTCACTGGATGAGGAATGAATCTCCTGAAATTGCTGAACGTACGCTAGAGATTTGTCCCGGTGAGTTTCTTTGAATGCACCTGCAAGTGTCAGATAAGGCCGTCCATACTTCACTCTTGGATTAATATCCAGTGCCTGCAAAATATGACGCTCACCCTCTTCCGTATGACCCAGATGAAGTTCAGTTGTGCCCAGCGCCTCCCAGTATTCGGCAGATTGCTCGTAAGGACGCTCCAGTTCCAGCAGCAAGGCATGAGCTTCGCTATAACGTTTGCGTTCAATCAACAGGCGAGCCAATTCCAGCTTGGAGGAGACTTCATTCGGACTCATGGCAAGCTGCTGCCGGAGCCGTGAGATATTACGCATACGCTTGAGTGGCTTCATAAAGCTTGGCATCACTCCAACATAGCGACGATCCAGGAAATATAGAATAATGAGGAAAATAAGGACAGCCACGATCGGATTGCCTACAATCCGCCATAGCAGGCCAAAGATTAGAAATTTAATCAGCACGACAGAGTCAACTCCATTTATGATGTAATCGCATTTCGAACACTTAAAATATACTTGGATTGGTCCAGTGGATTAACCCCTCTGCGTTTCCGTGCATGAGTCGCATCCGATGGACAATCCTGGTACCCGGCAAAAGAAGTGGTCAGCACCCCGCGTCCACTTGTCTCTGAACGGAGTTTCACCGGATAATCCATGGAGGTTGCCAGAGGCATAAGCCCTTCAACGATGCAACGTCCGGATCCGATGATTGGAGCTTCGAAAGTTGCCCGCATATGTACCAGATCACTGAGCGCTTTGCCACCATACTCTTCGGGGACCGTTAACCTGAATTTCAGAATGGGTTCCAGCAGGGTTGTGCCTGTGCTTGCCAACCCGTCCATAATCCCCATCGGCGTGGCCACAACGAAATCCAGGGGATGGGTATGCCATACATGATGCTCTCCTTCAATTAACGTAATGCGCAGGTCAGTCACTTCCCATCCCAGCAAACCCTGAGACAATGCTTCGGGAATACGGCGTTCGACTTCATTCTGATAACGAAGCAGGAGGTGATCCGTCCGGACCGTGGATGAGTAGATCAGACCACTGCCACGTGGCAAAGGCTCAATACTGAATCGAAGAATGGCCCAGCAGGGCTTGGGCATCGTATACGCAATGTATCCTTCTCCCGAAGATCGAGGAGTTTCCTTGTAGATGACGGACGGCGGGTCGAATGCGACATCCAGTCCGAAACGGCTCATCAGCAAGCTGGACAGAATCTCAAGCTGAATGGTACCCATCACTTTGAGATGCAGTTCCCTTTCTTCAGGCAACCATTGCAGATCGAGCAGGGGATCTTCATCCGTCAACTCCTGTAATGCCGCTACAAGGTCGGGGTAACGTGCCATGTCTTTACCATGTACCTGCACGGTCAACAAGGGAACAGCCATCTGTGGCATAGGGGGCACACCTTTGGGGCTGCCGATAATGTCACCAACATGTGTTTCACTGAGTCCATACAGAGCAGCGATTTGCCCGGCATGTACAGCACCTGTATCCGCCCATTTCCGACCGTCCATTCGACGGATCTGTGTTACCTTCTCTTCCAGCTCCCGAGTGGAGTTATAAATGGTATCCCGATTATAGACGCTGCCACCATACATGCGTACATAGGCGGTACGGCCCATCGTTTTGTCCCGTTCAATCTTGAATACAACACCGGATACCGAAGGTTCTTGAGGCTGTGCAGGCGGAGGAAGAAATTCAATGATGGCATCCAGGAGTTCAGTTACGCCAATTCCTCTGCCGGAAGCGCCATAACAAATGGGGAACATTTCGCCTTGATGCACATGTTTGCGAAACGTTTCTTCTAGCAAATGAGCAGGAGGGGATTCACCATTAATATAGGATTCCATCAGATCTTCGTTAAATTCGGCAAGTAATTCAAAAAGGCCAGGTACAGATGAAGGAGAGTCTGTTAACCGCGCTTGGCTCGCGTTCCATAGAGAGTCAATGCCAGTAAACACCTCTTCGTTCATACGGCTAGTCTGGACTTCACATATGAAGGGAGAGAGGCTGGAGCGGATCTGTTCAATAACCGTTTCAGCAGAAGCGCCAACCCGATCCATTTTGTTGATATAGATTAAGGTAGGAATTCCAAGGGAGCGGAGAGCATGCCAGATGGTCTCGCTCTGGGATTGAACTCCCTCCACGGCAGACACAATTAGAATGGCTCCGTCCATAACACGCAGGGATCGCTCGACTTCAGAGATGAAATCGATATGACCCGGAGTGTCAATGAGATCAATAATGGTATCTTTCCAGATTAAAGAAGTCATAGCAGCTTGTACGGAAATACCTCGTTCCTTTTCAATATCCAAAGAGTCCGTTGCTGTTGTTCCATCGTCTACCCGACCTGGACTGCGGACGACACCGCTATGAAATAACATATGCTCCGTCGTGGTTGTTTTTCCTGCATCGACGTGAGCGAAGATGCCGATATTTCTGCGATTCATTTCGTTTAACATGGGATGTAGGGCTCCTCTGGCAGCAGAAACGCAACGTTTCCGACATTGTAGTTCAGTATTATATCATATCACACGAATAGTATGGAAGAATATGTTACACTCAGACAAATCTCTACATTTCAGGAGGTCATGATACTTCAATATGGATCCTGCGTTTTCATGGTTTTACGATAAGCAGCAGGTGTGGTTCCTGTCAGTTTCTTAAATTGCCGATAAAAATGGGGCAAGCTCTCGAAGCCGCAGGCATCGGCAACGACGGCCATGGTCTCATCGTTTCGAAGCAGATGTTCTTTCGCCATAATGACCCGGCGGGCCAATGTATAGTCAGTTAGGGTCATGCCAGTATACCTTTTGAATGCACGGCTGAAATGAGCAGGGGATACCGCTGCTTGCCGTGCCAGCTCTGGCAAGGAAAAACCCTTGCGCAGCTCTTCATCAATATGAGTCAGCGTAGAGGAGAGCCAGCCTGGCCCAGGGACGCTCCTGGCCGGACTGGCCGGACCAGCTGACTCCAGCCGCTCCAGAAAAATAAGCAGCAGCTGCAATCGCAGCAGAGCTGCGTGGGCACTCAAGTGATGTTCCAGCTTGAATTCTGCATGGATGTCTTCAATAAGCTCAGCAACCTGGGATCGTTCTTTGCCCTCCAGATGTCTCTTGTACACTCTGCGTTTGCGGCAGCGTTCAAATAGAGAGAGCATGGCTGACGCGCTGCCTCCCGCTGTAGATGCCAGTAACCCTGGACTGAAGAACAAAGCAGACGAAGTCACCGGATTTCCGGCATCTGGCAGTGCACGATGTACCGTGCTGCCCGGAATGATAAACAAATCGCCCTCCTGCATATCTTCAAGCCCGGTATCAATGAAAATAGTACCCTGCCCCCGATAAACATAAATAATTTCATGCCAGTCATGAAGATGATCCGGCAACTCGTTCTGAGGGGACTTGGTATCTGCATACACCAGACGAAAGGGAATCCCCGAGTCCGCCTGAATGGTCGTACGAACGGGTAAACGTTCCATTCGATCTCCTTTCAAAACAGTGGTCACAGAAAAGATGGATATATCTAGTCATGAAAGAGTACATTTACCGCAATATAAGCAATTAAATTCCCTTTTATTGATGATACAATGAATTTAAAGCGTTTTCAATGGAAGTGTAGCGGCTGTGTAGTATGCAGTCAGACATCTGATAATGACAAATAAAAAGATGAGGTGAGTGTTCATGTCGGCGAGCACGAAACGACCAAGGCTGAAGCTGAATCTGCTTGGAAGTGATAGTCAGCGCAGATGCAAAGAAGTGATGGAACGCCCGGTAAAGGTACTTCAGATTGGGGAAGGCAACTTTTTGCGTGGGTTTGCAGACTGGATGCTTCATGAGAGTGCCAGACAAGGCAAATTCCATGGCAGTGTTGCTGTCACACAGCCTCGGCCAGGTGGAAAGGCAAAGCTGGAACAGATTCGTGATCAGGACGGGTTATATACGATGATTACCCGAGGTCTTTCCGAGGGGAAAGCGGTGGAACGAACGGAATTAATCTCTATTTTTTCAACGTGTATTAACCCGTACGAGGAATGGCAGGATTTTCTGAAGCTTGCGGAACTGCCTTCCCTGGAGTTTGTCATCTCCAATACAACCGAGTCCGGATTGAAATATACGTATTCAGAGTACATCCAAGATGAGCCGGTACAATCATTTCCGGGTAAACTGACCGTTTTCCTGCATCAGCGTTACCTGCGATTTGATGGGGACCCATCCAGAGGATTGATTCACCTGCCGTGTGAGTTGCTCGAAGGCAATGGAGATGTACTGCGCAGCTGTGTCTTGCGGCATAGTGAAGATTTCGGTTATTCGGAGGGTTTCCGTTCATGGATCGAGAACCATAACCTGTTCCTGAACAATCTGGTCGACCGGATTGTCACGGGTGCGCCGACCACGGAAGAAGCCGACGCCCTGACCAATCGCTGGGGATACGAGGATCAGCTGATCAATACGGCAGAACCATATCATTTCTGGGCCATTCAGGCAGATGAGGCTCTGGACAAGAAACTTCCCCTGAAACAGTCGGGACTCAACGTACACTGGGTCAGGGATCTGAAACCTTTTCAGCTGCGCAAGGTTCGTATTCTGAATGGGGCACATACCCTGATGTCATCGCTCGGCATTCTGCATGGCAAGCAGCATGTGAGAGAGACGATGGAAGACCCGCAGTTTGGCTCGTGGATTAGGGAAGCGGTACATGAGGAGATCGTGCCTGTCCTGGATATGCCGGACCTTGATCTGGATCAGTACGCAGAAGAAGTGTTTGAACGTTTCCTCAATCCGTATATTGATCACAAGCTGCAGGATATTGCGTTAAATACAGTAGGAAAGTTCAAGGTTCGTGTGCTGCCAACACTCCTGGCCTATGAACAAAACCAGGGGAACTGGCCTGCACGGCTTGTAAAAGGATTTGCGGGATTATTGTGTCTTTATCGTCCGATGAACACGCCAGACGGTTATAGGGGACAGCGATTGAACGGTGAGTCCGTCCTGCTCCGGGATGATGTGGATGTATTGGCTGCACTCGCCAAGCATTGGGATAGTTATGATCCTCTGAAGAGGGATAAGCAGCAATTAGACCACAGCGTAGCTGCCGTATTGTCTGATGCATCGATCTGGGGAGAGAATCTGGATGATCGAGAGGGGCTTCGCGAAGCACTCGTTCACGAAATTGGTATGCTGGAAGGTGAGAGTTGATGAACACAACACGTACAACCAATGACTGGATTGCGATTCAACCGCAGGATGATGTCATTATAGCCCTTCGGGATTATGTAAAAGGGGAAAGCATCACCCTGCCAGACCGGACTACTTTTACACTAAGAGACGATGTGCCCAAAGGCCATAAAATAGCTATTCATACCCTCGCACCGGGCGAGGACGTGATGAAATACGGTTTTTCCATTGGGATAGCCAAAGAGCAGATTGAGCAGGGGAGCTGGATTCACAGTCACAATCTCAAGACAGGACTTCATGGTTTACTTGAATATCAGTATCAGCCTGGAGCGCCTGTTCAGACGGACATGCCTCCGGAACAGCTGCGCTCTTTTGATGGATATCTGCGTCCTAACGGTGAAGCAGGCATCCGTAATGAGATCTGGATTGTCAATACGGTCGGCTGCATTAATAAAGTATGTGAAGCATTGGCTCGCATGGGGCAGTCCCAGTTCGGGAGCAGGGTCGATGGCGTGTATCATTTCCCGCACCCGTTCGGTTGCTCACAGCTGGGAGATGACCTTAAGTATACGCAGCAGGTGCTGGCTTCCCTGGTGGAACACCCGAATGCCGGCGGTGTGCTGGTTATTGGGCTGGGATGTGAAAATAATCAGGTAGATCAGTTCCGTGAATGTATCGCACCGGAGTATCAGGGGAAAGTTCGTTTTCTCAAAGCGCAGGAAACAGATGATGAGCTTGAAGAAGGTCTGCGCCTAATGGAAGAACTGGTGGAGCTTGCCGAACATGAACAGCGTCAGCCCCTGCCCCTGAGCAAGCTCAAAATTGGATTAAAATGCGGTGGTTCGGATGGTCTGTCGGGAATTACGGCGAATCCACTCGTTGGCTCCGTAGCGGATATGCTGGTTGCCGCTGGAGGAACCGCCATATTGACCGAAGTTCCCGAGATGTTCGGTGCAGAGACCATTCTGATGAATCGGGCGGCCAATGAGCAGGTATTTAATGATTTGGTAGACCTGGTCAATGGGTTTAAACAATACTTCGTGAACCACGGTCAGAATATATATGAGAATCCTTCCCCTGGAAACAAAGCGGGGGGGATTACGACGCTGGAGGAAAAGTCATTGGGATGTACCCAAAAGGGAGGGCGGTCTTCTGTAGTTGATGTTCTCCGTTATGGCAAACGTGTCACGCAAACCGGTCTGAACATTGTGGAAGCCCCTGGGAACGATCTGGTGTCTGTTACAGCACTGTCTGCAGCGGGTGCACATATTGTGCTCTTTACGACTGGCCGCGGGACGCCGTTTGGAGGCCCGGTTCCTACGGTCAAGATCGCGACTCAATCGGACCTGGCGAACCGGAAAAAGCACTGGATTGATTTTAACGCAGGTCAACTGCTCGAAGGCCGGTCGATGGAAGATGTCAAGATCCAGCTGTTCAGCCAGCTGATTGATATTGCATCAGGCCGGGCGCATACGCTCAGCGAGCAGCATGGATTTCGTGAGATCGCGATTTTCAAGGATGGAGTCATTCTGTAAGTATGATTCGTTGTTACAGCACAAATCCCGGTGCCCTTTGCGGCTGCCGGGATTTGTGCTGTATCCATGCATTTTACTCAATTCATCCTAAAGGCTTTTTGGATTTTGGCCAATGCGGCAGCAGAAGTGTGTTTCTCCAATTGATGCAGCAGCCGTTCGCTCGCGTCTGCGACACTACCCTCGAACGGCTCAATGCCCTGACGTTTCATCCAGTAGCCTGAGGTCTCATAAGCGGAGCTGTTCCATGCAACCTTGCCTTCATCAAGGCCTTCTTTCTCCTTGGTTCCACAGATCACAATGGCGCCCATACTCTGGAGATCCAGCAACCCCTGATCAAACGTTTTTTTGTCTTCTTTGGCTCCAAAACCTGCCTCTGAGCGTAATGCCCGTCCATCAATCCCCTCTTGTTCCTCAATGATCTCGTATAATTTGAAGGCTTCTCGAGAGATCAACCCTGCATCATATTGTTCTTCCATCACTCTGGGATCTGCTAACAGACGGTGCACCCATGGGTAATATTCACGTGAAACTAGAATGGCTTTCTTTTTGACAAATTTGCCGTAGGCAGCTACACCTTCTTCAGCCAGCCGGGAACGCCACAACCAGGGATCCAGTTCATTGTCCTGGTGCCAGTTCTCTTTAGGCGTTATGGACGACATTGAAGGGTATTCAGGGAACAAGGGGGCCAGAGGGAGCAGTCCCACTGCCTGTATTCGCTGCACAGCTTCTTCATAAGTTACGATGGGTTCGTTCATCATGGATTTTGGTGATCTCCTTTTAAAGTGTGCTGCAACGATTATGGTTGGAAGCCAGATACATCTGACATACTTCCTCGGCATGTTGACGAATCTCGTGCCGCAGATCCTCGGGTTCAAGTACTTCTGCTTCACGTCCCAAACGGTAAAAAAATTGTATGGCCCATGCCCATTCACCGGGAGGACAGAGGAAGGATAACTCCCAGACGTCCGGGGCAATCTCGGTCAGCAATTCACCAATATGCTTGTCCTGTTCCGCCTCGATCATTCCACTGTAACTCAGACGTGCTGTAACGCGCGTCGGAGAGCGCTCGGGCGATTTCGGTTTGCTGCGCTGTTGTTCCGCTTGTTCCGCCAGCTTTTGTGATTCGGATAGCCCAACCGGCTTGATGTCCAGAATGCGGTCAGCCCTGAACAGGCGCTGTTCACGATGCTCCTTCGAATACGCTTCACAGTACCAGAAACCGGCAGAAGCATAGATTCGAATAGGACAGATCGTAAGCCATCGCTGACGGGAAGCAGAGCGGTATAAGATATGCAACCACCCCTGGTCCGGGATACAAGCCAGAAGGGGTTCCAGATGATGGAGGATATAATTCCGCTCGGGAACATCATGTTTCAGTTGCTTAAGCATGGGATCAATTCTTGCTTTGACATCATCCGGTATAAGGCTTTTGATTTTGTCCATTAATGTCCAGCGCTTCTCTTGAAAAGGGGTGTCTGCATAATGGCTTATGCCTTCAAGAGCAAAGATGAGAGTAGCTGCTTCAACCGGATCTAATTGCAGTGGGGGCAGTACATACCCATCCATAAGTCTGAAGCCGCCTCCGGGACCGGAGATGGCAATGATCGGTACACTCATCTCGGAGAGGGATTGGATATCCCGCAGGATGGTACGGCGGGAAACCTCAAATTTTTCTGCAAGGGAATGTGCCGTTTCGTGACCGTGCTGCAAAGCCATAACGATGGCGGCAAGCCGATTTGTTCTATTCATGTCAGCCACTCCGTTTCGAGGGTGCGCCGCCGGAGAGGATGCTGGATTACAACTCCCATTGTAGCAGGGTATAAGTGACATCTTGGTTGTCACCAATTTTTGCAGCATATGATTTAATTCATTGCTCATCTGCTTATTGGGAGATAGCTTCCTTTTTCCGGCGGGGCGTCGTTAAATTGTGTGTCTCGTCCAATTCGCTTTGCTTCGCAGTATTTCCTTCTATCAGGGGACCTCACAAATAATGACAAAAACCCGTATCCGGTCTAGACGGATACGGGAAGTAGCAGATTGAAAGAGGTTAAACCTCAAATAGTTAAAATTTTAACTATTTAGACTCATTTGAGCCGGAAACAGGGTTCAATGCGATGGGCATGTAACATGTTGTATCATCCGATTCTCAAAAAAATTATTTCATTTCGAGCAGATGCACACCGCGGCCTTCAATTGCGATCATGCCTGAAAGGGTCTGATCCGTGAGCAAATCATGAGCCTCAGCATTACCCAGATCATAGGATTTTGTGGTGGCGTTGTGATTCATGACGAACAGGTACTGTTGTCCATCCTTGGTACGAGCAGTCACTTCAACACCTTCCGGCGTATCCAGAAGAGAAGCAATATTTTTGGCTGCAGCCAGTTGGCCCAGCAAGCTGTCCAGGAATCGATCTTCCGGATCGGAAGCTACATACCAGGCTTCACCTTGACCAAATGTGTTACGGGTTACCACAGGCATGCCTTTGTAGAAGTCGTCTCCATATTCGGCAATGATCTCTGCACCTTCACTGTGCAGCAAGTCACACAACATGCCGCAACCATAGTCTCCTTGAAGATCGCCATAAGCCTCTTTCATGACAATACGGTTTCTTTGCTCAGGCAGCAGGGCATCAATTTCTTCGACCCAGATCCCGAGCAGTTTGCGAAGTTCGCCAGGATAACCACCGGTTGTTACGAGGTCACTCTCATTGACGATACCACTGAAGAAGGTTGTCAGGAATGTACCACCTGCTTCAACGAACTTCTCCAGTTTGGCCGCAAAGCCTGGTTTAACCATATAGAGTACCGGAGCGAGCACGATGTCGTATTTGCTGATATCGGTATCCACACTAACGATGTCCACCTGAATGTTGCGGCGGAAGAAGGCAGCGTAGTATTTGTGAATCTGGTCCACATAGTTCAGCGCAACGGTAGGCCCGCTGGATTTCTCGATTGCCCACCAGTTGTCCCAGTCAAACACAATCGCCACTTTGGCTTCAACAGCAGCATCCAGGGTTTTATCACCAAGCAGCTGCAATTCCTTGCCCAGCTCTGCGACTTCACGGAATACTCGTGTATTCTCATGTCCGACATGTTCAATGACTGCACCGTGATATTTCTCGCAGGCGCCGACAGAACGGCGAAGCTGGAAGAACATGATTGTATCCGCGCCATGGGCGACGGACTGGTAACTCCACAGACGCATGACGCCGGGACGTTTCAATGAGTTATAAGGCTGCCAGTTCTGCTGGCTTGGAGTCTGCTCCATGAGCATGAAAGGTTGACCGTCCTTCAGTCCACGCATCAGATCATGAGCCATCGCTGTGAAGCTTACCGGAGTCGCAAGACCTGGATAGCTGTCCCAGGAGACGATATCCATATATTTGGCCCACTTGAAATAGTCGAGCTGTTTGAAGAATCCCATCAGATTGGTCGTAACGACCGAATCCGGGATATGTTTCTTGATTGCATCATATTCCAGACGGTAACAGTCAAGCATGCTGTCCGAGTTGAACCGGGAGTAGTCAAGCGAAATGCCCTGGAACGTAGAATTGTTGTTTCCCCAGTGCTCGCTCAGGTTACTTGGCAGTACGATCTCATCCCAGTCGTAAAAGGTATGGCCCCAGAAATTGGTGTTCCATGCTTTGTTAAGATGATCCAAAGTCTGATACCGTTCTTTCAGGTACACGCGGAACGCTTTCTCGCAGTTATCGCAGTAGCAGTCGCCGCCATATTCGTTGGAGATATGCCATACAAGCACAGCCGGATGATCCTTGTAACGTTCCGCCAGCTTGTCTGCAATCTTCTCGGAGTATTTGCGGTAGGTTGGGCTGTTCGGACAAGAATTATGCCGTCCACCGAATTTGCGTTTGCGTCCATCCGCATCGACACGCAGTACATCGGGGTATCTCTTAGCCATCCATGCTGGATGGGCAGCAGTACTCGTCGCAAGGCAGATGTATACACCGCTTTCATAAAGACTATTAATGAGTTGGTCCAGTCCTTCAAAATTATAAGTGACTTCATCAGGCTGAATCAGTGCCCATGAAAATACGTTAATCGTCGCAATATCAATCCCTGCCAATTTGAACATGCGCAGGTCTTCAAGATGGGTCTCGTGATCCCATTGTTCAGGGTTATAGTCGCCCCCGTAGAACATTTTGGGTAGCTTGCTACTAATCAAATGTGTTCACCTCTTGTATAAGAATAATTCTATACTATATGATGGATATGACTTTTAAAATATAAGAAAAGTAATGAAACATATAAGAATATGGAACTATAATTTTGGCTTTTGTTCAAAGGAGAGAATCCCAATGCTCATCACACCCGATCATCGTCGCTATTTTATGACCCCACGGGATCAGCCGCTTCCGCTCTATATCGAGAGTATAGGATATAACGGCAAGCAGGAGAATGTGTACAGACCTGCCGGATATCCTTGTTATCACTGGCTTCAGTCAGTGAAGGGAGCCGGAGAGTTCAGATTTGCAGGTTCAACTGTAGTTCTCGGAGAGTCATCTGGCATTTTGCTGCCGCCGAATGAGCCGCATGAGTATGTACGCTCGCAAGGGGAGTGGGAGACACTTTACATTACATTTGGAGGCTCCCAGTGCCCGGCCATTACTGAATCACTTGGTATGGGGGAGGCAGCCCTTCACCAGTGGGACCCAGAGAGTCCGCTTGAATACTATGGCAGGGAAGTGTTGGGTTCCATCAGCAGTGACCAGGATTTATCCGGTTTGGAAGCGTCAGCGGACATGTACCGATTTCTAATTTTGCTTAAAAAACATGGCATGACGGGCAGTCGTTCTTCGATCTCCCATGCCGTGGAACGGCTGGCTCCGTTAATTTCATTTATGAATGAACACTATGCCGATCCAGACATCGGTCTGGAGCAGATGGCCGCCATACCAGACATTACCCCCAGACATCTGAATACTCTTTTCAAACAATCCTTTGGGATGACCGCTTACAACTACTTCCTCCTCCTTCGTATTCGCAAATCAAAAGAATGGATGACTGGAGACAGCAAGCTGACCGTCAAGGAAACGGCTGCAAAGGTTGGTTTTCGGGATGCAAGTCATTTCGTTGCTACATTTCGGCGGATTGAGGGTGTAACCCCTGAGCAGTATCGAAGATTATATTAATCATTGAGACGTTACAAATGTGCTAAAAACACTTTCCAGCATGTAGATTCCGTGTAACCTGTTACAAATTGAACAAAAAGTGATACCAGGAAGGTATTGATGCGCAAGGGTGCTTCCCGTTATGATGGTATCGATTCCTTAGATTGGAAAGTGACTGTACGGATCAACGTATCCGTTCTATTTTAGAGAGGATGATTACATTTGACACCAACCATACCATTGTGGAACCATGCTGCACCTTATGCAGCCCAAGGCCATGAGGACGAGATGCCTCATCTGATTCCATTTATTCAACCCGGTTCCGATAGCGCTGTCATTGTATGCCCGGGCGGGGGCTACGGATTTCTGGCAGATCATGAAGGAGCTCCAATCGCTGAATTGCTCAACCGGGCGGGTATCAGCGCATTTGTGCTGAAATATCGAGTGGCTCCGCACCAACATCCCGCACCCATGGCAGATGGTCAACGAGCGATCCGTTATGTACGGGCTCATGCCGAGGAGTACGGAATTCTGCCTTCCAAAATTGCTGTGCTTGGTTTCTCAGCAGGCGGACATCTTACTGCCACGCTGGGCACCTTGTATGACAAGGGTCAACCAGACCATGAAGATCCGATTGAACGGGAGAGTTCGCGCCCGGATCGGGTTATTCTCTGTTATCCGGTGATTACAATGGAATCATATGGACATGCCGGTTCCCGTGAAAATCTGTTGGGGGCGAACGTGTCTGCCGATCAGATTAAGGCCTTTAGTGCAGAGCAGCAGGTGAAAGCCGACGCCCCAGAAGCATTTATCTGGCATACAAGTGACGACGAGGCAGTACCTGTGGAGAATAGTTTGCGTTATGCACTCGCGCTGGGGGCACACGGTATTCCCTATGATCTGCATGTATTTGAAAAAGGTTCACATGGTCTGGGATTGGCAGAGGATAACCATGCCGTAAGGGCCTGGTCTGACCTGTGCCTGACTTGGCTTAAGAATCAGGGCTGGTAACACGGCAACAGGCAGCGTTCCTGACTTTCCTGATCTGAAATAGGAATACGAGTGAACCCATCTATTTTAACGCTTGATAGAGCGAAGGAGAAAACGACAATGAAACTGCAAAAAAATGACAAGCTGCTCTTTATTGGAGATTCGATCACAGATTGCGGCCGTGCACATCCTATTGGGGAAGGAAGTTCTGGCCTCGGTCATGGCTATGTTGCACAAGTATATGCATTGCTGCGATCCACCTACCCGGAATTGATGCTGCGGATTCAGAATGTGGGTATTAGTGGTAATACAATTCGTGATTTGAAGCAGCGCTGGGACCGTGATGTGCTTGATCTCAAACCGGACTGGCTGACCATCATGATTGGGATTAATGATGTATGGCGTCAATTTGACAATCCGTTGTCCACAGATACACAGGTTTTCCTGGAAGAGTACGAGTCCACATTGCGTGATCTGGTTGCTTCTGTTCGTCCTGGACTAAAAGGACTTGTCCTGATGAGTCCTTATTATCTGGAAGCCAATCCGGAAGATCCGATGCGCGCAACCATGGATATCTACGGTGAAGCTGTTCGCAGAGTAGCCGCTGAATTTGATGCCATATTCGTGGATACACAGGCTGCGTTCACTCCATTCTGGGATCATTTCTATACGTCCGTGCTGACTTATGACCGCGTTCATCCGGATGCAACAGGTCACATGATCCTGTCCAAAGCGTTTTTGGATGCTGTGGGTTTTGAATGGTCGGGCGGCGTAAAATCTTAAAAAGGACGTGATGGCATGAGCAACTTGAACATTGCAGTACATACCCCGGCACTGCTGGGCGAAGGTCCAAGCTGGGATGCTGAACACCATCGATTATTATGGGTGGATATTGAAAGCTACAAGGTCCATGTATACGTTCCGGCTACAGGAGAGGATCGGACTTATGATGTTGGCGAACATGTAGGGGCGGTTGTGCCCTACCACGGTGACGAGGTTGTCGTTGCACTGCGCAGTGGCTTCCACACGTATAACCTGCTCACAGGAGACTTACAGCCCATTGAAGATCCGGAGAAAGGCAAGGACAACAACCGGTTCAATGACGGGAAATGTGATGCTCTTGGACGTTTCTGGGCAGGTACGATGAGTCTGAAAAACGAAAGCAAAGCGGGGGCATTTTATTGCCTGGAGGAAGGGCAGCCTGTTCGAACGATGTTCAGGAATGTTTCCACGTCCAATGGCTTGGGCTGGAGTCCTGATCAACAGAAGATGTATTATATTGATACGCCGACACGATCCATTGACCGTTTTGATTTTGATCTGGCTGCTGGAGAAATAACGAATCGGACAAGTGTTATTGCTATACCGGAGGATTTCGGTTTCCCGGATGGCATGACCGTAGACAGTGAGGGAATGTTATGGGTTGCCCACTGGGGCGGAGGAAGAGTCACTCGCTGGAACCCCCATACAGCAGAACTGCTGCAGCAGATCGAAGTGCCCGCAGACCAGGTGACCTCCTGCTGCTTCGGGGGACCCGATTTGGAGGACTTGTATATTACGACTGCCCGAACTGGCATTAATGAAGAGCGGCTGGCGGAGACGCCTGATGCGGGTTCTCTATTTGTAGTCAGACCAGGTGTGAAAGGGCAGCGGACGTACGCGTTTGGTAGTGGCACGCAAGCGGACATGAAGTAAACATCTGTCCGTGCCAATCACGCTGGATTATCAGGAAAGAGCACTCATTTTAATATAACCTAGCAAGAAAGGATGCTGTTTATGACGGCATCCTTTCTTGTTGTTCATTAAGAGGTGAAACTTCAAAAAAAAGTACAGGAATGAAATTCAGGCAGAAGGTGTTTTTTAAATGCCATCGAATGTTAAATATTGAGAGTATTATCCAGATAGTGGCGGTGATCAAATATTTATGAAAGCGTTTTAGTTTTTGGAGAGGAGGTGGTACTGGTTGCCTGGACCCATGCATTAAATATCTGAGACTGCACTTATCAGCATGAGGACACAGCAGGATTAGATCGGATGCGAAGAGCAAATTGAAGAGGAGGCTAAGTAACTATGAAAACGTTTTTGGGGACATTGCGAGTCATGAGCCTGACAGTTGTCGTTGCAGCTGTTTCACTGGGAGTACTCGCCGGAACAACCGATGCTGCACCAAGTGACACATACCAGTGGAAAAATGTTGTGACCGGGGGTGGAGGCGGCTTTGTGCCGGGTATCATTTTCAATGAATCTGAAAAAGATCTAATCTATGCCCGAACGGATATCGGGGGAGCCTATCGCTGGAATCCTGTGAATGAGAGCTGGACCCCGCTCACCGATTTTGTCGGTTGGGATGACTGGAACAAAAACGGTATTGATGCGCTGGCAACAGATCCGGTTGATCCGAATCGGGTGTATATGGCTGTTGGCACCTACACGAATTCATGGGACCAAAATAACGGCTCCATCCTGCGTTCTACAGACCGTGGTGATACTTGGCAGACAACGACTCTTCCGTTCAAAGTGGGCGGCAACATGCCGGGGCGCTCCATGGGGGAACGCCTGGCTGTTGATCCAAACCAAAATAGCATTTTGTATTTTGGTGCACGTAGTGGCAATGGACTCTGGAAAAGTACGGATTATGGTGTAACCTGGAATAAAGTAACGAGCTTCCCGAATCCAGGAACGTACGTGGAGGACCCTTCGAATGAGTATACGAGTGACATCGTAGGCCTCTCGTGGATCACTTTTGACAAATCAACAGGCTCCGCTGGGCAGGCAACACAGACCATCTATGTCGGGGTAGCCGACAAAAATCAAAGTATATACCGCAGTACGAACGGAGGAGCCACTTGGTCAGCGGTCGCTGGACAGCCTACAGGTTATTTGCCGCATCACGGGGAGTTGGATTCCGATGGAAGTCTTTATATCTCGTACAGCAATGGTGCAGGCCCTTATGATGGTACAAAGGGAGAGCTGTGGAAATTAAATACGTCTACAGGGGTATGGACCAACATTAGTCCAGTACCCAGCAGCAGCTCGGATAATTATTTTGGATATGGCGGATTGGCTGTAGATGCACAGCATCCGGGTACATTAATGGTGGCAACCCTCAATTCTTGGTGGCCTGATGCAAATCTCTTCCGCAGTACGGACGGTGGAGCTACCTGGACCCGCATCTGGGAATTCGAAGGATATCCAAATCGCAAAATGCGGTATACACAGGATATCTCGGCCGCTCCTTGGCTGACGTTCGGGGTGACCCCTGCACCACCTGAAATTTCGCCCAAATTGGGCTGGATGATTGGAGATCTGGAGATTGATCCGTTTGACTCCGACCGTATGATGTATGGGACGGGTGCAACCATTTACGGAACCGAAAATCTTACAGACTGGGATGAAGGGAACAACATCGATATTTCGGTGATGGCTAAAGGAATCGAAGAGACTTTGGTCATGGATCTGATCAGTCCACCTAGCGGGGCACATTTGTTAAGCGGGCTAGGGGATATCTCCGGATTCCGCCATAATGATCTGGATCAGGCACCAGCAACGATGTTTACGAGTCCCAACTATGCCTCTACGGAAAGCCTGGATTTTGCAGAGTTGAGTCCAAACACCATGGTTCGTGTAGGTAAAGCCGATTACACTGCAGATCCGAATGCCAAGTCCATAGGTTTATCCAGCGATGGAGGTACAACGTGGTATAAAGCCAATGCAGAGCCAGCAGGCACAGCAGGAGGAGGCACAGTAGCCATCTCTGCGAATGGTAACCGACTGGTATGGAGCACGTCAGACAAAGGTGTTCATTATTCAATGGGCGGCAATTCATGGACGGCGAGTTCAGGTATACCCGCACAGGCAAAAGTGATCTCTGACCGGGTAAATCCAAACAAATTCTATGGATTCGCTGCTGGTAAAATCTATGTCAGCACCGATGGCGGTGCATCATTCACTGCATCGGCGGCTACCGGGCTTCCGATAGAAGGCAACGCGGATCTGGATGCTGTTCCGGGTAATGAAGGTGAGCTTTGGTTTGCAGGTGGGAGCGAAGATGGAGGACCATACGGTCTTTGGCATTCCACCGATTCAGGAGCGACCTTTACCAGGCTGGTCAATGTAGAGGAAGCGGACAGCATCGGTTTTGGCAAAGCGGCACCTGGACAGAACGTGGCTGCACTATATACGATTGCACAGATTGACGGCACACGCGGATTTTTCCGTTCCGATGACGGTGGAGCGAATTGGGTGCGGATTAATGATGATCAGCATCAATATGCGCGCGTGACCACCATTACAGGTGATCCACGTTTGTATGGAAGAGTGTACCTGGGTACGAATGGACGAGGCATTCTATATGGTGACCGTATTGGCGGAAACAATGGCGGTGGGGAAGGTGGAGGAGGTACAACTCCGGTAACCAGTTCGGCGATTACACCAGTGAATGCGGAGTTTGACAAAAACACTGGCAACCAGTCCAATATCCCTGTAACGTTGACGCTGAACGGCAACACGCTTGGTAGTATACGTAATGGCACTTCGACGCTGGTTGCAGGTACGGACTACACTCTATCAGGCAATCAGGTGATGATCAGCAAAACGTACCTGGCATCTTTGCCCAAAGGAAGTGCAGCGTTAACATTCCATTTCAGTGCAGGCAATGATGCCATCCTGAATCTGACCATCATAGACACCACCGCTGTGCCAGAGGGCACCATTCGGATTGAGATGTTTAACGGAACGACTGCGGCAACGGGGAACTCCATTAATCCCAAGTTCAAGTTAACGAATACAGGAACTACGGCTCTTCAACTTTCCGACATCACAATTCGTTACTACTATACAATCAATGGCGCTCAGGCTCAGAACTTTTTCTGTGACTGGGCAACAGCCGGAAATGAAAATGTTACAGGTACGTTTAGTATGCTGTCGACCCCGGTAACCGGGGCGGATCATGTGTTGGAGATCGGATTCAAATCTTCAGCCGGTTCACTGGCAGTAGGGCAAAGTACTGAAATTCAAGCCCGCTTCTCCAAAAATGACTGGACCAACTACACTCAGACGGATGATTATTCGTTTGCTCCAACTGAAACATCCTATGCCGACTGGACCAAGGTAACGGGTCACATTGCCGGGAGTCTTCAATGGGGAATCGAACCTTAAATGAAGATCGGGTAATCTTACCACAAGCATAGATAAGAAGTCCTGGTTCGCCAACCTGATTCATGGCGGTCCAAGGCTTCTTATTTTGTCGAAATGTAGTGTACACTAAGGATAGTTTCCATTGATTATACGTTCGTTTTGAGATATAACAAGGAGTACAAAACTTTAAAATTAATGTAACCGTTAACACGGGGCCATTCTATCGGAGATCTTATGGTATAACCTGTACAGACATAGAGGAAAGATTAGATAAGGGGGGTCAAGGGTCATGAACCGGTTGTGCAAGGTGCTGATTGTTGACGATGAGTTTCTGGTAAGACAAGGCATCAAGCATCATATGAATTGGGAATCCAAAGGATTTCAGATTGTGGGTGAAGCTTCCAATGGGGAAGAGGGACTTGAACAGGTACGTTTGTTACAGCCGGATATTGTCATTACCGATATCGTGATGCCTGTGATGGATGGGGAAACATTTGTCCGGACGTTAAAAGCGAGCCATCCACAGATTGAGGTTATCGTACTTAGCAGCTTCAGTGAATTCGAATATGTACGTTCGACGCTCCAGAATGGGGCAGCAGACTATATATTAAAACCGAAACTGGATACCAATGAATTATTACAAGTGCTTCAGCGTACTGCTGGCAAAATTCCCGAATTACAATTTGAACCTTCTCATGATGGTTGGCGATTGGGACAACTGATGGAAAAGATGCTGTCCGGTTTTACGCTTGATGAGGATAACGAGATGCATATGATTAGAGAGAGATTTCCTCACCACTGCTTTCGCTTACTCTTATATATGTCGAAGGACACACGGGCATATGTGCACAAGCTGGATAACGAGCAATTGGAGTCCAGGATACGGAGCCTGCTTCCTGACGTGGAGTGCGCAATCGTTCCGGCCGAAGGCGCGTCACCTGTGGTACTCCTTAATGTAGAGCCTTTGAAGGATGAATGGATGCTGCAGCGGATCAAGGCGTTGGCAAGCGAGAATAGGGAGGTACAGGACGGATCTTGCTGGGTGCTGAGTGATAGCTTTTCTTCATTTGAAGAGATGGGCAGCGTATACCGAACACAAATGATCAAGCTGATGGAGTATCGATTTTATTATGAGGACCGTCCTATTCTGGTATATGGTGAACTTCCGCCTCTCCACCCTGCGGGGTATCAGTTCAATGTGAATATGTTTTTGCAGCATGTGAAGCGTAATCGAACAGAAGCGGCAAGAGAGTATCTGCAAGAGCATGCCCTTACGTTGGGACGGGATTATATTGCAGACGTGTTTGAAATCAAGTCATTTCTGGGCAATCTGATCTTTAACGTGACCATTACCCTGGCGGATATGGATGTACAGTCTGCTGCGCTGGAAGAGAGCAAGTATGCCTACTTCAAACATGTGGATGGTGCCTCCAGTCTGACCGAAGCCATGAATGTGCTGGATCAGTTCATGGCTGAGGTACAAGAGTGCACGACTGGAGAAGATGGACGACGAAGTGATCCGAATATGAAAATGCTGCTGGAATATATGCATGAGCATTTTGATCAGCCTCTCGGGCTGGCCGAAGTAGCCAAGCACTTTCATTTTAATCCATCATACTTGTCCAGTTATTTCTCCTCACACAAAAAAGAAGGCTTTAATGAATATTTGAATAAAATTCGGATTGAAAGGGCAGAGGAACTTCTCCGCTCGGACGATGTCACCATTTCCGAAATTAGCAGTATGGTAGGGTATTCCGATCACAGTTACTTTTGCAAGGTGTTCAAAAAATTTACCGGCCTGTCACCGAGCCGATACCGGCGAAAATTCTGGGCATAACGTCAGAAGGAAGAAATAAATGAAGAAATGGATGAATGCATTTTCAAGGCTTGGACTTTTCCCCAAACTGTTCCTCGTTATGTTCGTGAGTATCATTCTTGTCTCTGTGCTCATTCTATGGACATCGATTCATATGTCGACCAAGCTGTTTACCGAGACGTTCAGCATTACGAACTCCAAGGTGCTTGGCCAGATCAAAACGAACTTTGAATCCTTTAACGATGCGATTGCTGCTGTATCCAATAATGTTAGCCAAAGCGGGGCAATCCGGGGTTATCTGTCTGAAGGGGAGGGTGACTCCCTTACGATGGCGAAGTCCTACTATAATATGAGGGAGACAATGGACCGAATTCAGTCGATAACAGAGTCCTATGAGGTCGGTATTACAATTAGCGGTATTAATGGACGTACGTATTCCACGGATCGATCTCATCTTCGTTTGTCGGCGGATGAATTGAAGGAGCAGCCCATTACGTTGGAAGCGGCCGCGAGTCCGAACCGGATCATTTTTGACGATTATCAGACGAAAGATGAGACTGCCCAGCAGATGATCTCAGCGACCAAGGCATTGACGGATCGTGCCCAAAACCGACTCTACGGCACAGTCTATGTCACTATGAGAGAGAGCGTATTTCGTCAGTTTTACAGCAGTTTCACGAGCAGAGGCAACGATGTGGTCATCCTGAATGATGCGGGTGAGATTGTATCGTCCAATCGTGAAGAATGGATCGGTACCACTCAACTCGAATTGCTGACCTATGCCAGAGAAATGAATAACGAAAGCATAAAGGGTGTAAATGCACGGGTTATGGATCAGGACAGTGTGGTATTGTCTGAATACTTGCCATTTTACCGGTTTTACATCGTAAACGTCGTGGACAAGGATGTGGCCATGGGGCAATTGATTGATATGAAGACCATTGCCCTAATCTGCGCCGCCATTGTGGCAACAGCACTGATACTCGTGTTTCTTATTACGAATCAGATTACCAAATCACTGCGGAGACTCGTGAAGCAGATGTCCAATATTACCAAAAGTGATCTGGATAACTATATTCCGGTCAGTGGAAGTTACGAGAGCCGACAGCTAGGTCATGCCTACAACTACATGCTGGACGAACTGCATGACTATGTGGATCAACTGGTACTTACCCAGCGGGAGCAGCGAAATGCAGAGCTTGCGGCGCTGCAAAGCCAGATCAATCCGCATTTCCTGTACAACACTCTGGCTTCCGTTAAAGTGCTGGTACAGCAAGGCAACAAGGACAGGGCAGCCGAGACCATTAATGCGTTGATCGCCTTATTGCAGAATACGATTAGTAACGTGAGTGAGACAGTGACCGTAGAGCAAGAAATCGAAAATCTGAAAAATTACGTGTTCATTAATCACGTCCGATATGGAGGGCGCATTAAAGCAGCTTTTTATGTAGCCCCGGACTGTACACATTACCATGTACCCAAACTGGTGATTCAACCCTTTATCGAGAATGCCTTTTTTCATGGGTTCAATTCCAAGGAAACAGGCACTATTCATGTGATGGTTTCCAGAGCAGGGGAATCGCTGATTTGCGAAATCATGGATAATGGGGACGGGATCGAAGGGTTCAAAGGGTTCTCCATGGGTGAGTCTCTGCCTAATCCGAAGAACAATCGGCAATTGTTCAGTGGCATCGGGATTCGGAATGTGAATGATCGTATAGAGCTGTTATACGGCGCACCTTACGGGGTGACCATAATGAGTAAACCTGGGGAGGGAACCCGGGTTACCGTGACACTCCCATTGATCACAAGCTAAGAAGCAGAGTAGCATTGAATAAAAACCTTATTGATTTAGAAAAGTAGAATCATATAGAAGGTCCTCCTGTTTGTTTTGAGACAACATGGGAGGACCTTTTTGATGTTCACAACGATTAGAAAACGGTTTGACTTGTAAAATATTCAGATCAAAAAAGTACAAAATCAAAAGAAATTACAAAAAGCCAAATTTAGTGCAAGCGTTTTCTGTAAAGGTTTTCATTGTGGCAATAAGATGACAAATCCGTACAAAATTATTACTAACGAATGAAGATTTGGGAATGATAAGATGAATCTATCGAAAGCAAACGCTTTCAGAAAATGCAAACAAATTAAACACAAAGAGGTTGAAGGGGAGTTGAATCGTTTGAAAAAAATGTGGGTCCTGATGCTCGTTACTGTCCTGCTGTTGTCTGCATGTTCTTCCGGTGGTGGAGGGAACAAGGCAAGTGAGGGTGAAAAAACCTCCAATGAAATTACGATATGGGCTTGGGACAAAGCCTTTAACGTTGCTGCATTAGAAACAGCAAAAGAAGCTTATCAAAAACAAAATCCTGATCTGAAAATCAATATCATTGAATATGCTCAAGCCGATATTATCCAAAAACTGAATACAGGGTTGAACTCGGGAACAAGCAGCGGCCTTCCGAACATTGTTCTGATTGAAGATTACCGTGCTCAAAGTTTCCTGAATGCTTACCCTGATGCGTTTAAAGATATGTCCTCTACAATCAAAGCTTCTGATTTCGCGGATTACAAACTGGGACCAACCGCTTTTGATGGCAAACAGTTCGGTGTTCCGTTTGACTCTGGTGTAACGGGTCTCTACTATAGAACAGATTTGCTGGAGCAAGCAGGCTATAAAGCGGCTGACCTTCAAGATATCACATGGGATGATTACATCCAAATCGGTAAAGATGTGAAAGCCAAAACAGGCAAAGATCTGATCACACTGGATCCCAACGACTTGGGTCTGATCCGTATGATGATCCAATCCGCTGGTTCATGGTACTCCAAAGAAGATGGCAAAACACCTGATCTGGCTGGCAATGCAGCACTGAAAGAAGCATTTGTAACTTACAAAGCCATGATGGATGCCAACGTTGTGAAACTGAACTCCGACTGGAGCCAATTCGTGGCAGCATTCAACAACGGTGATGTAGCTACCATTCCTACAGGTAACTGGATTACACCATCTGTACGTCAAGAAGCATCCCAATCCGGTAAATGGGCGGTAGCACCGCTTCCTAAAATGGCTGGACAATCGAATTCTGTACACGCATCCAACTTGGGTGGCAGCTCGTGGTATGTCATGAACAATGTGGCTGGCGCAGACCAGGCTGCTGACTTCATGGGTAAAACATTCGGTTCTGACAAACAATTGTATCAAGATTTGCTGAACAACATTGGTGCAATTGGCACGTACAAACCAGCAGCAGAAGGCGAAGCGTTTGATAAAGCCGACGATTTCTTCGGCGGACAAAAAGTATTTGCTGATTTTGCAAAATGGACACAAGAAATTCCTAGCGTAAACTACGGTATCAACACCTATGCCATCGAGGACATTCTGGTGGTTGAAATGCAAAACTTCCTGAACGGCAAAGCGATTGATGACGTTCTGGCTGATGCACAGAAACAAGCTGAAGCACAATTAAACTAAGATGATCCACGGTAACTTATAGAACCCAAGGAAGCATCGGAGCCGTTCCACTGTCTGGCAAAAGCAACAGCCGACCCGGACATGGTGCAGGCTCCCTGGGTTCTATCCATGTTACACGGAGAGAGAGGAGCCATACTGTGAAAGCCAAAGCCATGAATACAGGAGACAGTCTCCAAAAGAAAAATAATTTGACTGGATGGGCTTTTATATCACTCGCTGCGATCGGGATCGTTGCATTTTACTTTTATCCGATGCTGCAAGCGCTGCTCTTATCATTCAAGTCGGGTGTAGGAGCCAATCTTGAATTTACGGGCCTGGATAACTATAAAAGATTATTCATTGATACAACGTTCCGTACGGCCGTATCCAATACATTTCTATATTTGATCATTCAAGTGCCTGTCATGATTATTCTTGGTTTGTTTATTTCCGTTTTATTGAATGACAGTACGCTGCGCTTCCGCAGTTTCTTCCGTACTGCTATCTTCCTGCCTTGCGTAACCTCATTGGTTGCCTATTCTGTCGTATTCAAATATCTGTTCTCTTCCGATGGAATGGTTAACCAATTCCTGATGAATCTGCATATGATTGCTGAACCGATTCAATGGATCACTGACCCGTTCTGGGCTAAAATTACGATTATAATCGCCGTTACTTGGCGTTGGACCGGATATAACATGATTTTCTATCTGTCATCTCTCCAGAACATTGATCAATCGATCTATGAAGCAGCACGGATCGATGGTGCGAATGCATTCACGCAATTTTTCAAAATTACTGTTCCATTGCTTAAGCCGATCATCCTGTTCACGTCCATTACATCGACGATCGGTACACTGCAAATCTTCGATGAAATTATGAACATCACCAAAGGTGGCCCGGGTAATGCGACGATGTCCATCTCCCAATACATCTATAATCTTTCGTTCAAATATTCACCGGACTTCGGATATGCGGCAACCGTTTCGTATTCCATCGTGCTGATGATTATCGTATTGTCCATAATCCAGTTCAAAGTGGCAGGTGAGAGAAATGGCTAAAGCAAAAGCGAAACGTATATTCACCTATGTCTTTTTGTCCATCGTTGCATTTGTATCTATCTTCCCGTTTTTCTGGATGCTCGTCAGTTCAACCAATGCTTCTGTCGATGTTACCAAAGGCAGATTGCTGCCAGGATCAGCTTTCCTGGATAACTTCAGTAAATTGCTGGATCAGACGAACTTGGTACAGGCTCTGGGGAACTCGGCAATCGTTTCGGTCATTTCCACAATCCTTGCACTATTAATTGGTTCCTTGGCCGGCTATGGATTTGAAGTGTATCGGACGAAGTCACGGGATATCGTATTTAACATTCTGTTGCTTTCCATGATGATTCCGTTCGCTGCGCTCATGGTTCCGTTATACCGGATGTTCGCTACCATTTCCGGTTTTGCACCGTTTATCGGAATTAATACGATGGCAGCAGTTATTCTGCCAACCATCACAACGGCGTTCCTGATCTTCTTCTTCCGCCAGAATACCAAAATGTTCCCGAAAGAGATGCTGGAGGCAGGTCGGATTGATGGTCTGAGCGAGCTTGGTATTTTCCTGAAAATCTACATGCCAACGATGAAAACAACATATGCAGCCGCTGCGATCATCACATTCATGAGCAGCTGGAATAACTACCTCTGGCCACTCGTGGTACTGCAAACGCCAGACCAACAGACGATCCCGCTGTTAATCTCGAACCTCGGTTCCAGTTATTCACCGGATTATGGTGTCATTATGGCTGCCATCGTCATTGCAACATTGCCAACCGCCTTAGTATTCTTCATTATGCAAAAACACTTTGTCGCAGGTATGGTTGGTTCTGTGAAATAAGTCAGTACGATAAAGTCTAATTGGACGTCAATGCCAGAAAGAAAGAAGGAAAGAAGAGGCCGACCATCATGGCGTGCCTCTGTCTTTCTGTTTGTTTATGTTGGTTTAATAAAAGGAAAATAAGAATCTGTACTGAATAAGTAATCAATATATTTGTTTCAAGAGGGAGAGAGCTGAATGAAAGCAACACAAGCAGATATCAACTGGCTCGGCGATGTGAGCGTGTATGAAGTGAACCGTCTCAAGGCTTATTCAGATCATCGTTACTACCATACCATGGAAGAAGCACAGACATCCGGTGCGATGCCAATGCGCTACGATCTGAATGGAACATGGAAATTTAATTATGCCATCCGTCCGGATTGCCGACCCGAAGCTTTTTATAAGCAGGATTTCTCCGGTGACGGTTGGGATGATATCGAAGTGCCGGGGCATATTCAGCTCCAAGGGTACGGTCAGATCCAATATGTTAATACCCAATATCCTTGGGACGGGTTGAATGAACTGCGTCCACCCGCATTGCCACAGGACCAAAATCCGGTAGGCAGTTATATTCGTACATTCCATTTACCAACAGGATGGCAGAACCACCCGGTATATATTTCTTTTCAGGGTGTGGAATCTGCATTCTATGTATGGCTTAACGGACAGTTTGTCGGATATGGGGAAGACAGCTTTACACCATCCGATTTTGATCTGACGCCATTCCTTCAGGACGGAGAGAATAAACTGGCTGTGGAAGTGTATCAACGCAGCACAGGCAGTTGGCTGGAAGATCAGGATTTCTGGCGTTTCTCCGGTATTTTCAGAGATGTGTATCTGTATACTGTGCCAGCTGCGCATATTCGCGATGTGCGGGTTGTGACGGATCTGGACAAGTCTTATACAAACGGTACGTTAAACGTTGATCTCAAGCTTGAAGGGAAAGCAGCTGCCGGAGCAAAAGTAGAGGCTGAACTGCGGGATGCGGAAGGCAACACGGTAAAAACATTTGGTGGTATTGAAGTTATCAATGGTCTGGTGAGTCTTCGTGAGGAGATCGGCAAAGTAAACCTTTGGAGTGCGGAAATTCCTTACCTTTATCGTCTGTATATTCGTGTATATGATGCGGCTGGCGCGGTGGTCGAAGTTGTGCCACAGTCAGTTGGTTTCCGAACCTTTGAGATGATTGATAAAGTGATGCATATCAACGGTAAACGTATTGTGTTCAAAGGGGTGAACCGTCACGAGTTTAATCCGCGCCGCGGACGTGCTGTAACCAAGGAAGACATGCTGTGGGATGTTCAGACGATTAAACAAAACAATATGAACGCTGTTCGTACATCCCACTATCCAAACCAGAGCCTGTGGTATGAACTGTGTGATGAATATGGATTGTATGTGATTGATGAAATGAACCTGGAGACGCACGGATCATGGCAGAAACTGGGTGCAGTTGAGCCTTCGTGGGTTATTCCTGGTGACCGTCCAGAGTGGCATGATATCGTTATGGATCGCGCGGTGTCAATGTTAGAGCGGGATAAAAACCATCCATCCATTCTGATCTGGTCCTGTGGTAACGAGTCTCATGGTGGTGAAGTTATCTATAAAGTATCTCAATACTTCAGAACAGCAGATCCCACCCGTCTCGTTCACTATGAAGGCGTCTTCCATGACCGTCGTTTCAACGATACGAGCGACATGGAGTCCCGCATGTATGCCAAACCGGCGGACATTGAGGAGTTCCTGAACGCCAATCCTGAAAAACCATATATCAGCTGTGAGTACATGCATGCCATGGGTAACTCTATCGGCGGTATGCATAAGTATACGGAACTGGAAGATAAATATCCGATGTACCAGGGCGGCTTCATTTGGGATTACATCGATCAGGCCATTTACAAAAAAGATCGCTACGGCAAAGAGTTCCTTGCTTATGGCGGAGATTTCGGTGATCGTCCTTCGGACTATTCGTTCTGTGGAGACGGCATTGTGCACGCAGACCGCAAAGTGTCTGCCAAGATGCAGGAAATCAAATTCCTGTACCAAAACATCAAGCTGTTCCCGGATCGGGAAGGTGTGAAAATCGTTAACAATAATTTGTTCGCGGACACATCTGAATTCGAACTGGTATACAGCCTGGATTGTGAAGGTCATGAAGTGCTGCGTGGAACGCTTGAAGTAAATGTGGGCCCACAAAGCGAGACTATTGTGAAACTTCCACTTCATGTGGAATCTCTTGCTAGTGGGGAATATGGGGTGAATACCGCGTTTGTATTAAAAGCAGCAACGTTGTGGGCAAAAAAAGGCGAGGAAGTTGCCTTTGGACAGTTTATATTCGTTCAGGACAGGTCGGAAGCCCAATTAGACGATACTGTGGTGCCAGATCTGAACCTGATAAATGAGATTCAGGTCGTTGAAGGGGACGTTAATATCGGTGTAAGGGTAGGACAAACCCATGTTCTGTTCTCCAAGGCGTTTGGAACATTGGTATCGCTGAAGCTGTCAGGTCAGGAGACGATTGCACAGCCTCCTATGCCGTTGTTCTGGCGTGCGACTACCGATAATGATAAAGGTACTGCCATGGGTTTCGAGCTTGGGGCTTGGTATGCTGCAAGTCTGCTGCCTAGATGTGTGAACTGGAAAGCGGAACAGAACCCGGATCAATATCGGATTGAATTCACGTACAAGCTCAATATTTCAGCAGATGTTCAAGTGAAAGTGGCCTATACCGTGCGCGCAGATGGAAGTGTGCATGTGCATAATACGTATACCGGAACGGCAGGTCTGCCAGAGCTTCCGATCCACGCCCTTTCCTTCAAAACCTCACCGGACTTCGAAAATGTGGAATGGCTCGCGATGGGACCGGAAGAAAACTATGTGGACCGGGCATTTGGGGCTCGTCTGGGCATCCATGGCAGAAAGGTAGCCGATACCGTTGCTCCATATCTTGTACCGCAGGAGTCGGGCAACCGTACGGGTGTACGTTGGGCCAAATTGACCGACAACGCGGGACGCGGCTTCAAAATTGAATCTGCTGCAGCTCCGGTTGAGCTGAATGTATCTCCATATACAGCGTTTGAACTGGAGAATGCACAACATGCGTATGAGCTGCCTCCGGTGCATTATACGGTTGTAACGATAGCCGGCAAACAAATGGGCGTAGGCGGCGACGACAGCTGGGGGGCTCCGGTTCATCCGGAATACCGCATCGCCTCAGATGGCGAACTGCAATTTGAATTTGTTATTCGTGCGCTGTAAAAGCGCTGTATAAGATGTAGGACAGAGGTCTCCCAAGGGAGGCCTCTTTTTTATAGCTGATGGCCTGAACTATGAAACCGCTATCGTCTCTGCCTCGTACAGTACTGAACATGGATAAAGGAGGGGTTTATTTTGAGTAGAAAAGCAAAGACGGGTGTATGGGTGACCTCGTTGGTCATACTTGGCATTATTGTGGGGTGCTTCATCTGGTATTTCAACACGGCTTCAGGTGAACGTGCACTCAAAACGATGAAATCCAACAACTCCGGCGGTCTGGAACGTGTGGTTAAAGTGTATGGTGATTCGGGAGAATTGATTCAGACGTATGAAGGTAAGATTGATTTGCAGGATACGGAGTATGGAAATAAGGTGCTTTTTGACCTGGATGGCAAACGGATTGTAATCTATAACGCAACAGTGATCAGTGAAGAGAAATAAATGAAGGACGGTGTGGAAAGTTCAGCTAGAGTATTCCGATGACTCTCTTTCACTCATATGGTAAAATTAAGGAAATAGGATGGAGTGAAGGAGGCAAAATTTTGGGCCATGCTGCTTTAATCGTTTTCTTTGGCGTTACAGGCATGATCGTTTTTTATAGTTTAGTTGCCTATTTCCTGATTCGAATGGTTTCTAAAAAGGCATTCAAGCGTAATCTGGACAGATTTCAGATTACTCAGATCATAATCTTGATGGCGATTGTCTTTATTGTTATTCAATCGATCAGATACCAGTCATGGAATATGGCCTTTCCTGCATTGGGATTATTGATTCCGCTGTTAAGTTTGAATATATCCATTCGTAACAAAAAAAGAAGCAACTAAGCTGGATGGAGTGGCAAAAACGCAGATTTACTTTTGTGATATGAATTTGAATGAGCTATGAGGAGGCCATGTGTGCCATGATACTGGATAAGTCGACAGACACCTCAGGGATAACACAGGTTGCCGCACTTTCGGATGAATTACAGCCTGTGTTTGACAAAGCAAAAAGTAAATATCAAGCGTGTGACATTGAGCTGTTCTTTGTTTTTAGATGTCTGCCTGAAGAATATGAGAGAAAATCGACGGTCAGATATGCAAAGAAGGACAATACGATTTACTTTGATATGACGGTCAGTGAGGATCAGTATAAAACGTTCAGCAAAAGCAGACAGCGATATGAGCTGAGTCATTACTTCTATGCTTTTCTGAGTGACAAACTGAAGAAATATAAGATCGAACACTTGAATCATACAGAATTTATGAATGACATGGAAGAATGGCTTAAAGATATTGGATGGTTTCAATCCGAATTGGAGGCCAGTATGAATGAATATGGGGAATAGGATTTTCTGAAGGTATTTCTGAGGGCAATGGTTTTATAATGGGTCAATGCGGTTATGGTACATAATAATGATAACAAAAAGAAGCCCTCTTTCGAGAGCTTCTTTTTCATGGGAGAGGAGAAACCGGACGAAGAGCTTATGGGGAAACGTAAGTCTTCTCCGCGGTTGTCTACGACACTTGTGATGTCGATAATTATAGAATCGCCCGATTGTTTCCTTTTTATACATATCCATCAACAATTGTGTCAACAATTTTCTGGAGTGAAAGCAGACGGACTATTTTTCAAACTGAACCCGATTGTGGTACGATAGCTTTATCAATAAACTTACATAGAGAGAAAAGGTGACTCATCAGTGAGAGTGGTATCTGGGAGTGCGAAAGGCAGACCGCTGAAGGCTGTTCCTGGCACAGGAACGCGGCCGACCACCGACAAGGTGAAGGAAGCGTTGTTTAGTATGATTGGCCCTTATTTTGAGGGCGGTACAGCATTGGATCTGTTTGCAGGCAGTGGAGGTCTCGGTATTGAGGCGCTGAGCCGCGGCATGGACAAGGCTGTTTTTGTTGACTTGGAATCGAAGAGCATTGAAGTAATCCGTGCTAATCTGAAGGCAACCAAGCTGGAAGATCAAGCGGCCATATACCGGAACGATGCCAGTCGTGCATTAAAGGCACTCGCCAAGCGAAGCACCCAATTTGATCTCGTATTTCTGGACCCGCCCTATCGTATGAAAAATGGGGATGAGTTAATGCTTACAATGCACGAGCTGGACTTGCTTGAACCGGAAGCGACCATCGTGCTTGAATATGAATCCAAATATAGTTACCCAGAGCAATTCGGCCCGTTTGAACAAACGCGCAAAGCATTGTATGGGGAGACAGCTGTATCCATCTATCATTATGCACCTGCTGCAACAACAGAAGATGGAGAACCTAGCACAGCAGAAGAGGAGGCTCCTCATGAGTGAAATGATTCATCGTCAGGAACGAATTGCCGTATATCCAGGAAGTTTTGATCCCGTAACTATGGGCCATCTGGACATTATTGCGAGAGCGTCGAAGCAGTTTGATCGTGTCATTGTGGCGGTATTGAATAATATGAGCAAAAATCCATTGTTTACGGTGGAAGAACGCAAGAGCCTCATTACGGAAGTCACAGGTCATCTGCCTAATGTGGAAGTGGACAGCTTCCGTGATCTGACGGCAAATTATGTAAGGCAAAAAGAAGCACAGGTCATTGTCCGCGGTATCCGCTCGGTGACGGATTTTGAATATGAACTGCAGCTGGCTTCGACGAACAGCAAGTTAAACCCGGATGCGGAAACCATTTTTATGATGACTAATCCGAAATATTCTTATCTGAGCTCCAGCATCGTCAAGGAAATTGCCCACTACCACGGGGATGTCACTGATCTGGTCTCACCTGAAGTGGAAGCTGCGCTGCGTCAGAAAATTATCGAGAAAACCGGCGGTTGAACAAGAAGGTCAGCCCCGATAGGCTGATCATGACGGCGAGTAGTAATGCCAGACCGATGCAGGCAGACGGAAAGCCGCTCCAGACGGCGTCAATGATGTCGGAGGTGTTCATGCCAATCAAGGATCGCTTGGTTAGGAAGGGTGTCAAACTATGGTCTGGATTGCTCTGAAACGTGGCCCAGACTTCAGAACTGTAACGGCTGAATGGCAGCCACAGCAGCATGCTGATCAAGAAGGCAATCATCGCATGAAACAGGCGTACGCCGGTAAAGTAGAACATGGATGCTGTGGCAAGCCCGGCTTCTTTCAGTACAGCGGAGACTTGCAGATGAGAGCTTAGACCCCCCCAGCCGAGGATGGCTGCGAGTAAAGATATGATGAGCAAAGGGCTCAACTGGCTTTGGCTCAGGTGATAGGCTCCCAGATGGAGCTCCAGCAGAGAGGGCCAGAGAGCGACTGAAGTGCCGGGTGTGATATACAGGGTGAGCAGCCGAATGAATACGGCAAACACAATCATATATCCCCCGGTCATCATCAAGGTTTGTACAGCTTGGGAGACGGTGTCACCAAGCAGTTTGCCGAACCCGCGTCCATCCCGTTCCTGGGCCTCGCGTGCGGCAAGCATCATTTGCGACCACAGGCTGCGCCGTTTGAATGAAGCAGCTTGATGTGCAGAAGCAGGCTTTATTGGATCGGAGATTGCCTTATTGTGTTCCGATTCAGCGGATGAAGAGGCGATACGTGCTCTCTTTGATTCCGCAGGCAGAAGACGTACCCCGATGATGTTGGCAATCCAGCCACTTATCCAGTGAACCACAAGAAGGAAATATCCGGCAGCAGGCTGGTGGAGAAAAGCGGCTCCGATGACAAGTATAATCATCAGCGGGTTGGCGAAATGAGCTGTGGAGGCCACAATCCCCGCCTGTTTGGCGGTAATTTGCCGATCCTGCAGCAAGCGAGATGCGGTATCCGCCCCTGCCGGGAAACCGCCGCACATACCGACAACAATAGCGAGTCCGGCTTTGCCGGGCAGACGGAACCAGCGCTGCATCAATGGCCCGAGTAAGACGCCGAGCGCATGAGTGAAGCCAAATGCAGTCAACATTTGGGATAACATCAGGAATGGAAGCATGGCAGGAAAGATAATTTTCCACCAAATATCCAGACCCTGAATGGAAGCATCAAAGGCTTCTTTTGGCGAAACAACTACTGCAATTACCAGTAATAAAGCACCGGTACTCAGAAGTGCTGTTCGTAAAGGTCCAGAGCCCGCAACTTCGCCCTGCATTGTCATGGTTTCACCTCATATGGATAGCCGCAAGTCTAGCACTTGGCTTCGGATTAGTTATGGACGGCCGAATGACGTCCGCAAACGGTTCGGCCTTGACCGGATAGACTACTGTAAACAGCGGCCTATCCGGCCTGTACCATTGTATGCGGGAGCAGGGGAATGTTAGACTTATAATTATGGAAAGATACACAAAGAACGGGGGCTCATGCAATGAATCGGATTCGGAAATCTGGCGGATTCAGAGCTTCGATCTTTGTGATCGTGGTGGCTCTGGTCGTCTATGTTGCGGTGTATATGCCAACGCCATATATTATTTATATGCCTGGCAGCGCCGACGAAGTTAAACCCATGGTTACCGTTAAGGATGGCGATCAGGAAGAACGTGGTGTTTTTATGATGACGACAGTGTCGGCAACATATGCCAATGTGTTTTTGCTAGGAACCTCCTTGTTTAATCGAAATGCTCAAGTGGATAAAAAAGAAGATCGGCTGCGCGGCAAAAGTGAAGCGGAATATTCTGCAGAACAGGTTTGGTTCATGAGTGATTCACAATCCTCGGCAATGGAGGCGGCTTATGAGCAGGCGGGCGTGAAATACTCCATTGTTCCTGAGCATATTTTTGTATTTGGGTTGTCCGAGGATCCAAAACCCAAGGGAGATATTAAGCCCGGAGATATTATTTTGGGTGTAGACGGAACCGCAACCCCGGACAATACGGTCCTGTCTGAGCTGTTAAAGAACAAAAAGGCCGGAGATACGGTTGAGATGCAATTGGAGCGAGGCGGAGAGACCATCAGCCGCGACGTTCAGCTCATTGAAGTGAAAGACAGCAAAACGGGTGAAACTCGCCCGGCACTGGGTGTCATGATCGGAGCGGTTCAGAAGGTCAAAGCAGAAGATCCGAATAAACAGATATCCTTCACGGATACTCAGGTAGGTGGCCCATCAGCCGGACTGATGTTCACGTTGGAGATTTATAATCAATTGACCCCTGGAGATTTGACGAAAGGTCACCGGATTGCTGGTACGGGTACCATTACCAAAGAAGGCGTGGTTGGTGCAATCGGTGGCGTTGTGCACAAAATTGTTGCGGCGGACCGAAAAGAAGCGGAGTTTTTCTTTGTGCCCAAGGACAATTATAAGGAAGCCGAGGCGAAGGCGGAGCAGATCGGAACCAAGATGAAACTTATTCCTGTCAGCACGGTGGATGATGCGCTTGCTTATTTGAAAAGCTTGTCTGTCAAATCATAAAATGATCATTCTCGTTGAAAAAGTAACGTATAAGAGAGTGTAGGACAGACTTTATAAAAAGTAAGAGATTGATATGGAGGGGCTATCCCATAAGTCGTGAGCATGACGAGGGACGCCCCTTGTTTGCGATAATTAGGTCTAATGAACCTGGCATACGCTGTTCGCTCCCATGTTCATCGTTCTAGAATGTAATGAATAATATCACATCTAACAACGTCTTTTGATCAATTTTATTCGTAGTCATACAACAAACGGTGTGGGTTGTCATCATCCCAGACACCATTGATGGGAAGCAGCAGAACGTTGAGACTCCCTCCGCATAAACGATAGGGAGGCCTTCTGGATCGTAAAGTTACAACCGGCTAAAGATTGGCTGAATGCAGAGCTAGATTCTCACCGGTGATTCATAGTAGTCGCTGTACATCATGCGTGTATCGGTATGTTCGCAGGCTAGTGCGTATGCTGCCTGAGCTTGTATATCCAGTTCCAGCTGGTTGTGGGTAAAAGTCGATGGCCTCAGCAGGACAGGCAGAGATGCCGTCTTTTTCATTAATTTCAAAAGAGCCTGTCCTTGTGAATTGAATCCAAGCACCCGGAGATATGCCGGACCTTCAGCCAGTCTCTCAGGGGAACACTCGGCCTTGGTATGATTTAGCAGCAGATGGGCGAGCATGCGCTGTAGCTTTGTACGTGTATACCGTTTGGTCTTAAGCGCGCTCAGCAGCGCCTCGACCGAAGGCTCCGGGAGCTGAGCGAGCGTGCGGCTCAGCCTGTGTTCGAGTCCTTCCGTGACCTCGGCGATGTGTACCAGCTCGGAGGCACGGCGGGTAGCCGCGATGTGCAGCAGCGGCTGTGCAAAGCGCTCCCAGTGCACGGGAGCGCGCTTTTCCTGCCATTCGCGATGCAGAATGGCAAGGGTTGCCGCCGGCACGTATGGCGCGGCGGCTTCGGGTCCGTCCGCCATCAGCAGGCGGCGGACAGCAGTTGCACTGGCGATCGCCCCCGGTCCGGGCGTCGCCTCATGATACGCGGCACCGGTACGCGCCGCCGTAAAGGGCCTGATCGCGCTGTCCAGCCGTTGCAGCGCGATCAGGTAGTGCAGCCCAAGCGAATTGTTGGGCTGCCCCAGCAGTGCAGCGGCGTCGTCTGCATTGACGCCGCCAGGCGCCAGCGCTGCCGCCGCTCCTGCGTATGCGGCGGGGTAGCTGGCGCCTTCTCGCAGGCGGCGCGCGATATCCTCGCGCAGCCCTGCGGGCTCCACAGCCAGCACGCGCGCAATGCGCTGCAGGCTGGCGAGGTCGCCGGACTCGCTGCCGAAGCAGAGCGAGTCCACAACGCCGGTGTGGTGCAGCAGCGACACCGCACCAAAGGCGAACCACTCGGCCGGTTGTACCGCATAGGCAACCGGCAGTTCAAGCACAAGATCAGCGCCAGCATGCAGCGCCATCTCCGTGCGGGCCCTTTTGCCGACGATGGCGGGTTCGCCGCGCTGGAGAAAAGGGCCGCTCATTACGGCCACAACAGTGTCATCTCCGCTGAGTCGTCTGGCCTCGCTCAAATGGTAGACATGCCCGTTGTGTAAGGGATTATATTCAACGATGACGCCAACGACGTTCATATTAGAGCTCACTCCTTTCGAATACAATGGGGATTGTTATGTACATCATGTTAAATAGATAGGTCAAATGATGACAGGCTGAGTTATCATTTTAATGTATAACGTGTTCTGTACCATTTTAAATCATGTAGTTCAGTTCCATCATAGGGGATGTGCCAGCATTTGATCAAATCATGTTGCCTTGAAGACATGAGAAAAAGACGCGAATCTTACATCTAAGATGTTAGAACGCGCCTTCGACGCAATGAGATTATAATTGAAATCATTTTACAGCTGATTTAGGAGAAGTGCTTACCCAATTAAAACGCATATAAATTGCCTTATTATTCATAGGCTGCTTACACATTCTCCGGCGAAGGGACCAGACTTGTTTTGGGTCCAAAGAATTCATAATGCATGTCGTCGGGTGCAACGCCAATGTCTAGGAGTGATGTATAAACTGCGCGCATGAACGAAACCGGTCCGCACAGATAATATGTGGCATCCTGTCCCCCGATTATCTGGCGAAGCCAGTCTGTATCCATATAACCCTCCTTGTGAAAATACGCATTCTCACGGTCAGAAGCAGTAGGCTGTGTATAACAATAGTAAGCCTGAAGCCCTTCGTGGCTCTCTGCCAGCATGTTCACATGTTCACGGAATGCATGGGTTCTTCCATTTGCAGTTGCATGTAAAAATGTGATACTCCGTCTGTCTCCAAGGTTCACAAGGGTGTTCAGCATGCCGATCATGGGGGTAAGTCCGACCCCTCCGCTAAGGAGCACAACAGGGCGCTGATCTTCCATGTTCAGGACAAAGTCGCCAGCTGGGGCGGAAAGCTCCACAACGCTACCCTCAGTAATGTGCTCGTGGAGATACGTGGAGATGACCCCCTCAGGACGCTCCATCACAGCACATTCACGTTTGACGGAAATACGGTAATAAGGTTTACCTGGGGCATCCGAAAGGCTATACTGACGAATCTGGGTAAAAGCATGCCCCTCTGGGTGCAGTCTGATACTGATGTAATGTCCTGGTTCATAGCTGGCAATGGGCAAACCATCCTCCGGAACGAAATAAAAGGAAGTGATCAATTCGCTCTCCTGCACTTTCTTTGCAACCTTGAAGGAACGGAATCCTTTCCAGCCTCCACGCTGGTGCTCTGACTCTGTGTACATTTCCTGTTCGATGCCGATAAAGGCATCCGCGATCACATTGTAGGCTTCACTCCAAGCTGTTATTATTTCATCGGTGGCTGCATCTCCAAGTACATCTTTGATGGCTTGAAGCAGATAAGTGCCAACAATTGCATATTGCTCAGGAACAATGCCGAGGCTGCGATGTTTATGTGCAACCTGCCTTACGGCAGGCAGGATAGAGCCCAGATTATCGATATGCTGGGCAGCAGTGTATACCATGTTGGCTAAGGCGGCTTGTTGCCGTCCCTGTTTCTGGTTTGCGTGATTAAAAATATTCAGGAGCTCCGGATGATGTCTGAACATCGTTTCATAGAAATGGCGTGTGATGGCTTCGCCGTGGACTTCAAGTACGGGTACCGTTGATTTGATTACTTTAATCGTGTTTTGACTTAACATCGATATTCCCTCCTGATAGTAATAATGTAGTTGAATAAATCGTGGTAGAAGCTTATCGTGCTTCGTTTTATAGCAAGTATAGATAGGACACATGGGGGTACGTGTGATATAGATCACACAAATCATTAACGAAATGTGACCGAGCTTGCGACAAAATGCATGACTTGTAGTTTATCCGTGAATAAGCCTATAATGGACCAGAGATCGTGTTCGGCTCTGGATCATCATTTTTAAAAGGGTGTAAAGTTAAAAGTGTTGACAAACGTCTTGGAAAATCGGTATAATGATTTTTGTTTGTTAAGTCAATTTCATAATACTTTTTGCGATAAAACGTCAGAATACATACAGTCAGGAATATGATGAGTTTCACAGTCAGGCTTGATCTGTATAACTGTCGTAATGCGTTTGATTTGAATTATGAAATTGGTTTCGTTTGGAGTGATGGAAAATGTTAATGCCATTTCGCAAAGTGGCTACCAGTGACCGCCCCCTACAGTTCAAGGAACAGTGGGATATCAAGGAACTGGTTTCTAACCGACAGGATATCACAGCCGTTACCCCGCTGTCTGCAGATTTATCTGCAGAGTACAGAGAGGGCGACGTTGTGGATGTTCATGGCGTGCTGACAGCAGGAGTGGACATGTTGTGCTCCCGGTGTCTCAAGCCAATTAATGAACATTTTCATATTGATTTTCATGAGCAATTCAAGCAGGGGAAACAGCCAGAGGAATTGCCTGAAGACGATGATACTTTCTATGTGGATGGAGAGAGCGTTGATCTGAAAGGTTATGCCGAGGAAGCTTTTCTGCTGGATCTTCCGTTTATACCGCTATGCAGCGATACATGCAAAGGGTTATGCCCCAAGTGTGGCCATGAGCTGAACGAAGGTGACTGCGGTTGTGATAACCAAGTTATCGATCCGCGGCTTGCAGGGCTCAAGGATTTTTTTAAATGAGCATGAGTGAAAATCGAACGTAACAACTACCTGCAAAGGTTGATTTTGATAAGGAGGTGGGAATAATGGCAGTACCTCAACGGAGAACGTCCAAGACGCGTCGCGACAAACGTCGCACTCACTTTAAATTGGCTGTACCGGGCATGGTGAAATGTGAACAATGTGGCGAACTTAAACTTAGTCACCACGTGTGCAAAGTGTGCGGAACGTACAAAGCAAGAGAGATCATCTCTCAATAATAGCTAGACATCAAGTAGCACTTCATTTCGATGAGGTGCTACTTTTTTTTAGATTATAGAGTCGAAGAGTATATTCGCAAGTTGCTCGCAGTCTCTTCTTGGAGAAATCACAGCAGAAGTTTCTAACGTTCATCCACCTTGCGATAGGATCTGCTAGGTGCGCTGAAGCCGGGCTTTACGAAGCGGGATTGTTTTTGCTCAGCCAGCCTTTCTTTTTGACACGGGATGAGATATACTATAGTTTAGTACCAGGTTCTAAGATTTGACGTTACATAAAGATGAACCTTCATTCGTATGAGAACGACCCTGCCAGGAACAGGGATGCAATTATAGAAGTAACGAAGAAGAATGTTGAACTGACCGGATGGGCGGTTCCGTAAACGATACATCGGGGGGTGTCAGGCATCGAACGTGTACCGAAGAGACAGAGGCAGCAGCAGTTAACCAAAATGATCGAAGACAACCCGTTTGTGACGGATCAGGAACTTACACGCCAGTTGAAGGTAAGTATTCAGACGATCCGTCTCGACAGACTGGAACTTGGAATTCCCGAGCTTCGGGAGCGGATGAAACTGATGGCGGAGCGTTCCTATGATCAGGTACGCTCCTTGCCCCTGCATGAGATTATCGGTGATATTGTGGACTTGCAGTTGGACAAGAGCGGGATTTCCTTGTTTGAGATTAAGGAAGAGCACGTATTTTCGAGAACAGGGATCGCTCGGGGACATTATGTATTTGCGCAAGCCAACTCGCTGGCTGTTGCCGTAATAAATGACGAGATTGCTTTGACAGCTTCCGCAGACATTCGTTTTGTTCGTTCGGTTCATTTGGCAGAGAAATGTATTGCGAAGGCTTATGTGAGATCGATCTCCGGCCAAAAGGGCAAAGCAAAAGTGGAAGTATTCACGTATGTAGGTGAAGAAATGGTGTTTCAAGGCAACTTTGTCATCTACCGTTCAGGTGGAGAAGACAGCGTAGAAGGAGGTCATTTGGAATGAAAATCGTCATTGATGCCATGGGAGGCGATAACGCACCTGCGGCAACAGTAGAAGGTGCGATCGCCGCGGCTACGGAATGGGCGGATACAGAGATCGTCCTGGTCGGCGATGAAGCCAAGCTGGAACCTCTTCTGAGTCAGTCAGGTGCCAGACCTGCTAATCTGACGATTCGGCATGCTTCCGAAGTGATCGGTTCGGATGATGAACCGGTGAAGGCGGTCCGTCGCAAGAAGGATGCCTCCATGGTGGTTGCGGGTCGGATGCTTAAGGAAGGCGAAGCAGATGCCATGATCTCTGCGGGCAATACCGGAGCGCTGATGACAGCCGGCTTGCTTGTGGTAGGCCGTATGGAAGGTATTGAGCGCCCGGCGCTTGCGCCCATGATTCCAACGATCGATGATGTGGGTGTACTTGCACTTGATCTCGGTGCGAATATGGATGCCAAGCCGGAACACCTCGCACAGTATGGACTGATGGGGAGTTTGTATCGGCAAAAAGTGCAGGGAATCGCGTCGCCAAGAGTGGGGCTGCTTAATGTGGGAACGGAGCCGGGTAAGGGGAATGAGTTGACCAAACATGCCTATCCTTTGCTGGAGCAGCTTCCGATTCGTTTTGTTGGTAACGTAGAGGCCCGTGACGTGCTTACAAGTGCATGTGATGTGCTTGTATGTGATGGATTTGCCGGAAATATATTGCTGAAATCGCTCGAAGGCACAGCAGGTGCCATTTTCGCTCTGCTTAAGGAACAATTCTCATCGTCGCTCAAAAGTAAACTGGCTGCTGCTGTGCTCATGCCTGAGCTGCGCGGTTTGAAACGGAAACTGGATTATACCGAGCATGGTGGGGCACCACTCCTCGGTTTGAGCAGACTAGTGGTAAAGAGTCATGGATCGGCTGATGGCAATGCCATCAAAAATGCTGTGCGCCAAGCGCGGATTGCAGTACAGAACCAGCTGGTAGAGAGCATATCTAAGGAAATTAGCGGGAAGTGAGTGACGACATGAATAATTTACGCCCGGTAGGGGTTATCGGTACAGGTAAATATGTACCTGAGAAAATTTTGACAAACAGCGATTTGGAGAAAATGGTCGATACGAATGATGAGTGGATCGTCAGTCGTACAGGAATCAAGGAGCGTCACATCGCTGCACCGGATCAGGCGACTTCGGATCTGGCATATGAGGCAGCTATCAAAGCACTTGAATCTGCTGGCATGACTGGCAGTGATCTTGATCTGATTATTGTGGCAACCATTACACCGGATTCTTCCTTCCCTTCTACTGCTTGTATTTTGCAAGATAAGCTTGGTGCCAAGGGCGCTGCGGCATTTGACTTGTCTGCTGCCTGCTCCGGATTTGTATATGGTTTGGCAACAGCGACAAGCTTTATCCAAAGCGGCATGTACAACAATGCACTTGTTATTGGTGCAGATTGCTTGTCTCGCATTACTGACTACACCGACCGTAATACCTGTGTGCTGTTTGGCGATGGCGCGGGCGCGGTTATCGTTGGTGAAGTGCCGGAAGGTCGTGGATTTAAATCATTCGATCTCGGAGCTGAAGGTGCGGGTGGAAGCCTGCTTCAAATGGAGGGCGGAGGTTCACGTCTGCCTGCATCCGTAGAAACGGTTGAGAACAAAAAACATTACATTTATATGAATGGCCGTGAAGTATTTAAATTTGCAGTGCGGGTGATGGGTACAGCGACAGTTGAAGTGCTGCGCAAGGCTGGTCTGGAACGTACGGACGTGGATCTGTTTGTTCCTCACCAAGCCAATATCCGGATTATCCAATCTGCAATGCAGCGACTTGAGCTTCCTGAAGAGAAAGTGGTAGTCAACGTAGATAAATACGCCAACACATCCGCTGCTTCCATTCCGCTTGCTCTGGTAGAAGCTGCTGAAGAAGGCCGTATGAAAGCCGGAGATACCGTGCTTATGGTTGGTTTCGGCGGCGGACTAACATGGGGTGCATCGGTGCTCGTTTGGTAAACTAGACAGCTGGGAGAGATGAATTGGATGGGCAAAATAGCATTTGTATTTCCCGGACAGGGATCGCAGACTGTGGGCATGGCAAAGGATGCCTATGAATCTGTGCCTGCCGCAACAGAGATTTTTCGCACAGCCGATGAAACGTTAGGTTTCTCGTTGAGCAATCTTGTTTTTGAGGGACCAGAGACCGAGTTGAAACAGACATCGAATACACAACCGGCTCTGCTGACAGCAAGTATTGCACTACTTGAAGCTTTTAAAGCAAAAGGAATTCAGCCTGATTATACCGCGGGACACAGCCTGGGTGAATACAGTGCGTTGGTTGCGGCGGGCGTTCTTTCGTTCGCGGATGCGGTAAGCATTGTGCGGGCACGCGGTCAATATATGGAACAGGCTGTTCCTGGTGGACGGGGTGCGATGGCTGCGGTATTGGGTGCGGATCGGGAAGCGCTGGGGGTGCTTTGCCGGGACGTATCCGAAAGTGGTCATGCCGTTGAACTTGCCAACATCAATTGCCCGGGACAAATCGTGATTTCCGGTGTGAAGGAAGGGGTAGCTGCTGTTGCTGAACGGGTCAAGGAAGCGGGCGGTAAACGTGCCATTACACTTGAAGTAAGCGGTCCGTTCCATTCTTCCTTAATGAAGGATGCGGCAGAGAAGCTGGCTGAGAAACTGAAAACTGTTTCGTTCTCACCTGGGGTGGTCCCTGTAGTCGCGAATGTGACTGCAAGACCAGTGGAAGATGGTAAGGTTCAGGAATTGTTGACGGCACAGGTCTATTCTCCGGTTTTATGGGAAGACAGTGTGACATGGCTTATTGAGCAAGGTGTAGATACCTTCATCGAGATTGGTTCTGGCAGTGTGTTAACAGGTTTGATTAAAAAAACAGACAAAACCGTTAAACTGTACAATGTGAACAGTCTTGAGACGCTCGAAACAACGGCAGCTGCATTAATTTGATTAACCATGATTAGATTTGGGGAAAGGAGGAATGATTATGTCTAAACCATTACAAGGCAAAAATGCGCTAGTTACCGGTGCATCCCGTGGTATTGGGCGGAGTATTGCACTCGCTTTGGCCGAGGCTGGCGCAAACGTGGCCGTGAATTATGCGGGCAGTCAAGCGGCAGCTGAGGAAGTAGCGGAAGCGATTCGTGCCAAAGGTGTTCAGGCCATTACGATTCAAGCGAATGTGGGCCAGATGGACGAAGCCGAACAAATGGTCAAAGCTGCGCTTGAGGCGTGGGGCAATGTTGATATTCTTGTCAACAATGCTGGAATTACCCGTGATAATCTGATCATGCGTATGAAAGAAGAGGAATTTGATCAGGTGATCGAAACCAATCTCAAAGGGGTGTTTAACTGCCTTAAGGCGGTTACGCGTCCAATGATGAAGCAGCGATCTGGAAGAATCATCAATATCTCCTCGGTTGTGGGTGTACTCGGAAATGCTGGACAAGCAAACTATGTTGCTGCCAAGGCAGGGGTCATCGGTTTAACGAAGGCATCTGCACGTGAGCTTGCCTCACGCGGCATCACAGTGAACTGCGTTGCACCAGGATTTATTGAGACCGATATGACGAAGGAATTGTCCCAGGAGATCGTGGACAACATGTTGAACGGTATTCCGTTGTCCCGTCTGGGCCAGCCGGATGAAATTGCCGGTGTTGTCACGTTCCTGGCTTCAGACGCTTCATCTTATATGACAGGGCAGACACTGCATGTTGATGGTGGCATGTACATGTAATTCTTCCCGGACTTGAACAATAGTCGGGGAACAGGCGCTGGACGATCCGAAATGCCGGAAAAAGGCCGGGTTCCCCGGCCGGGAGCCGCATATGTCTTCTATGGCATTTTGCCTGCGATTCTCGTATAATACCAAGGAGGAGGTGAACCGGATGTCCGATGTATTGGAGCGTGTAAAACGCATCGTCGTCGACCGCTTGGGCGCAGACGAAGCTGAAGTTACACTTGAAGCATCTTTCAAAGAAGATTTGGGTGCTGATTCTTTGGATGTAGTGGAATTGGTCATGGAATTGGAAGATGAATTCGATTTGGAAATCTCTGATGAAGATGCAGAAAAAATCACGACCGTAGGTGAAGTTGTAAACTACATACAATCTCATACCTAAAGTCAATTCAGTCCCGCTCCTGTTTTCGAACAGGCGGGACTTCTCATCATTCATTGGTTATTCTCATTCCGCAAGCGGCGAGGTCAAACGGATCTTTGGATCATGGTTGACTAGTTGTCTGTTTGCGGATATTCCCACAAAATACTTGCGTAATGCAGTCGATATAGAGGTGAGTCGGTTTGAAACAAAGAGTTGTAATTACCGGAATGGGCGTAATGACATCGCTCGGAAAAGATTTGGAAACGTTCTGGGGCAGTTTAATGGCAGGCAAGTCCGGAATCTCTCAGATTGAGGCGTTTGATGTAAGTGAATACACCACTCAAATTGCAGCCGAGATTAAGGATTTCAACCCGGAAGAGTACATGGATCGCAAAGATGCACGCAAAATGGACCGTTTTGTTCAGTTCGCTGTAGCAGCTGGTTTCAAAGCTGTTGAAGACAGTGGTCTGAAAATTGACGAGAACATTGATGCAGAACGTTTCGGCGTATCTATCGGATCGGGTATCGGTGGATTGGGTACTTGGGAGGACCAACATAATGCCTTGTTGCAAAAAGGTCCTAAACGCGTTAGCCCGTTTTTTATTCCAATGATGATCTCCAACATGGCTTCTGGCCAAATGTCGATCTCACTTGGGGCGAAAGGTCCTAACATCAACGTGGTAACCGCATGTGCTACAGGAACACACTCCATCGGAGATTCCTTCAAGCTGATTGCAAACGGTGATGCGGATGCGATGATCTGTGGTGGTGCGGAAGCGACCATCAGACCAACCGGTCTGGCTGGGTTCTGTGCGATGCGTGCCATGTCTACGCGTAATGATGATCCGGCTAAGTCGAGCCGTCCTTTTGATACAGAACGTGACGGGTTTGTCATGGGTGAAGGTGCAGGTGTTCTGATCCTTGAGTCCCTTGAACATGCTCAAAAACGTGGTGCCCGTATTTACGGTGAAGTTATCGGTTACGGTCTCACTGGCGATGCACATCACATGACAGAACCTGATCCGGACGGAGCAGCTCGCTGCATGAAGATGGCGCTGCGTAATGCTGGTATTGAACCGGAAGAAGTGGACTATATCAATGCACACGGAACGTCAACACCTGTAGGTGACAGATCCGAGACGCTTGCGATCAAAAAAGCGTTTGGTGATCATGCGTACAAGCTTGCGGTGAGTTCCACGAAATCGATGACAGGTCATATGCTTGGTGCTGCTGGTGGCGTGGAAGCCGTAATCTGCGGATTGTCGCTCACACATCAGACGCTTGCTCCAACAATCAACCTGGAAAATCAGGACCCGGAATGTGATCTGGATTATGTTCCGAATGTTCCGCGTCAAACTAAAGTTAATATTGCCATGTCCAATTCATTTGGGTTCGGCGGTCACAATGCCACCATTATTCTCAAAAAATTTGAAGCATAAGGGGCTAGTTCGTTTGAGTGAAGATCTGAAGCAGTTACAACACAAACTTCAAATCAAATTTGACAACAGGCAGCTTTTAAAACAAGCGTTTACCCATGCTTCATATGTAAACGAACACCGATTCAGTCAGCATCAGGATAACGAACGCCTGGAGTTTCTGGGCGATGCGGTGCTGGAACTGACTGTATCGGAATACTTGTATCATTTGTATCCTAATCGCCCGGAAGGTGAATTAACTAAGCTGCGGGCATCGATTGTCTGTGAGCCTTCCCTCGTCAAATTTGCTGAAGCATTGGGTTTTGGACAGTATGTACTTCTTGGTAAAGGTGAGGAACTGACGGGAGGACGAACAAGGCCGGCTCTTCTGGCGGATGTGTTTGAATCTTTCATCGGTGCATTATATCTGGATCAGGGATTGGCGCCTGTCCGGACATTTCTGGATCAGCATGTATTTCCGTTGATCGTTCTGGGCAGCAAGTTGCAAATGAGCGATTTCAAAACGGAATTGCAGGAACTCACTCAGCACCACAATATGGGAGCGTTGGAATACCGTATCGTTGAGGAACGGGGTCCTGCCCATGAACGTGAGTTTGTCTCAGAGGTCCATATGGGTCAAGAACGGCTTGGCAGAGGTACAGGACGTTCCAAAAAGGAAGCCGAGCAGCAGGCTGCATCCGCAGCACTGGATCGACTGAAGCTTCCGGAAGCCTGAGCTTTACCGTAAGGCGCATAGACAAACGAAGAGCAAAGAGCAGCCCGCGGGTCCGCCTGGCGGAATTTATCGGCCGGACTGCTTTTTGCTCTTTTTTTTGTAAAGAGGTTCAGGGCATGTTATCCTGACCGTTAACTAGGCGCTGAGTGCAACACTTGAAATTTGCAAGAGGAGGTGACGGGAGACCCTATGTTTTTGAAACGGATTGAACTGGGTGGATTCAAGTCATTCGCCGACAAAACGGAAATGGAATTCGTTCGTGGCATAACCGCTGTTGTGGGACCGAACGGAAGTGGGAAAAGTAACATTTCAGACGGTATACGCTGGGTTCTTGGGGAACAAAGCGCCAAATCACTCCGTGGTGGGAAGATGGAAGATATCATCTTTGCCGGCAGTGATGCACGGAAGGCTGTTAATTATGGTGAAGTTTCGTTGACGCTGGATAACGAGGACCATGCGCTTGCTTTGGATTTTGGTGAAGTAACGGTAACGCGTCGTGTGCATCGCAGTGGAGACAGCGAGTATTTTATCAACAAACAGTCGTGCCGTTTGAAGGACATTACGGAATTGTTTATGGATACCGGGATCGGCAAGGAAGCTTACTCGATTATTGGGCAGGGACGAATCGAAGAGATTCTGAGTACCCGTTCAGAGGATCGCAGGGGGATCTTTGAAGAGGCATCAGGTATTGTTAAATATAAATCTCGGAAGCGGGATGCTACACGCAAACTGGATGAGACGGAACAGAATTTATTGCGCATTCATGATCTGGTCACCGAGTTGGAAGACCAGATTGGTCCGTTAAAGGAACAATCGGAGAAAGCCATCCACTACAAGGAATTGCGTGGACAGCTGAAATCACAGGAAATCTCCATGTATGTGTATCAGATCGAACAGATTCATGCGTCCTGGAGCAAAGCCAATCAACGACTTGAATCGTTAAAACAGGAAGAAGTCGGATTGGCTGCCATCGTATCCACTCATGATGCCAAGCTGGAAAGTGACCGGAATGCACTGCGTACGCTGGAAATGGAGACAGAACAGCTGCAATCCGCCTTACTGCAATTCAGTGAAGCAACGGAGAAGAGCGAAGGGCTTGGGGAACTGCTGAAGGAACGTTCACGTCATCTGCAAACGAATCAGGAACAGCTTAAAGTGACGCTTGCAGCGAGTGAAGAGAGACATCGGGAGCGTGAGGCCGAGTTACTTGCACTGCGTGAAAAGTTCGCCAACCTTGAGCTTGAACTAAATGACGTAAGAAACCGTCTGTCCGAGGAAGAGGCCAAACTCATCGGTGTTACTGGCGGAATTAGTCAACAGCAGGAGGAAAGCCTTAAAGGCAACTTGCTGGAACTGATGAATCAGATGGCTCAGACGCGAAATGAGATTCGTTACGCAGACCAGCAGAAAGAAACGTTGGAGCGGCGAATGAATCGAGCGGCTGAGGAATCCGGCAAATGGGAAGGCCAAAAGGAAACGCTGGAAGCCCGCAAAGCGGATATTGAAAAAAAAGTCATTCGTCTGGGCAAGGAAATCAGTGATCTGCGCGGTGGATATATTACGGAAAGTGAACGTCTCCAGTCGTTGCAGAAGCTGCTTGAGGAAAGCCGGGGAACTGTCCGTAAATGGGAGCAGAAGCGTGAAGCCCAGGTTTCCCGTCGCGATACAATGAAAGAAATGCAGGATGATTTTGACGGTTTTATGCTGGGTGTCAAAGAAGTTCTTAAAGCATCACGCAAAGGTACACTGAACGGGGTCCATGGAGCTGTTGCAGAGCTCGTTAAAGTGCCCGAGAAGATCGAGCTTGCGGTAGAGACAGCGATGGGCGCTTCACTGCAGCATGTCGTCATGGAGAATGAATCGGTTTCCAGACAGGCGATCACTTTTCTGAAGCAACGTCAATTGGGCAGAGCTACGTTCCTCCCGCTGGATGTTATTCGTCCACGTACCATTGGTGCGGGTGAACGTTCGATGATCGAAGGCATGGATGGTTTTGTGGGAATTGGTGCGGACCTTGTACAATATGACTCCCGTTATGCTGCGATCATTGGAAGCCTACTCGGAAATGTCATTATTGCGGAAAAGCTGGAGGATGCCAATAAAATCGCGGCTCGCTGCCAATATCGTTTCCGGGTGGTAACCCTGGAAGGCGATGTGGTGAACGCGGGTGGTTCGATGACGGGTGGTAGCCAGCATAAAAAAAATGTGAGTCTGCTTAGTCGGAAACGGCAGCTGGACCAGCTCGATCAAGATATTATGGACACCGAAAATCAGATTGTGAAATTACATCGCAGTGTGGATGATGTGAAAGCGCAATTGGAGCAGTGTCAGGACAAGCTGGACGAGCTGCGTCAGTCCGGGGACGACACACGAAATGCAGAGCAGCAAGCCTCGATGGAAATGAAGCAAGTGGAGCATGAGCTGCGTCATGTACTGGAACAGGTTGCGGTAGCCGGGCAGGAGAAGACCGGCTTTACCGAAGAGATCAAAGAGATGGATACAGCTCGCGATGTCGCTGTGAAGAAGCTGGAGCAGCTTGAAGAAGAAGAGAAGGCGACCCATCGGGCTATTCATGCCGCAGAATTCGCGCGTAAAGCGAATGAATCCGCGAAGGAGGAATTGCAGACCCAGCTCACCGAACTGAAAGTGCGAGAAGGGAAACTGGATCAGGAGCGATTCTCCAACGAGGAGCAATTACGGCGTCTGGAGCGCGAAGTGGATTCACTGGTGAAGGATCTTCGTCAAAATCGTACGTTGTTGGCCTCCATGGAAGCCGATCTGAAAAAAACAGAGACTGAGAGTGTTAAACAGATTGAAGATCTGAACCATTTCAAACTGAAAAAAGCCGAATCTGCACAGGAGCTGGACTTCAAGCGTGCTGCCCGAAGCGAGTTGTCGAAGAAGCTTGAGCTAGCCGAGAGTGAAACGAAGGAACAGCGCACACAACTGAAAGCTGTGGAAGAGCAGATGCGCCAGACAGAGATTTCCGTGAACAGACTTGACGTTGAGTTAGAGAATATTTTGCGCAAACTAATGGATGAGTACGAACTCGGCTATGAACTTGCCAAAGAGCGTTATCCTGTGCCAGAAGATGTGGAAAGCACACAGGCAGAGGTTCAAAAACTGAAGCGCAGTATAACTGCTCTAGGCGATGTCAATCTGGGAGCGATTGAGGAATTCCAGCGGGTCAATGAGCGGTATGAATTCCTCAGCACGCAGAAGAATGATTTGGTTGAAGCGAAAACAACGTTGTATCAGGTCATTCGGGAAATGGAAGACGAGATGGCCAAACGATTCAAGATGACGTTTGATGCGATTCGTCGGGAGTTCGGCACGGTGTTTACCAAGCTGTTTGGCGGGGGACGCGCGGATCTGGTCTTGATGGACCCTGAGCGTCTGCTGGAAACGGGCATTGATATCGTCGCCCAGCCACCAGGCAAGAAGCTGCAAAACCTTCAGTTATTATCCGGTGGAGAACGAGCGTTGACTGCAATGGCATTATTATTCGCCATTCTGCATGTGAAGCCTGTACCGTTCTGCGTACTGGATGAAGTCGAAGCGGCGCTGGATGAAGCCAATGTGGTGCGTTTTGCCCAGTATTTACGTGAGTTCTCGGAACAAACCCAATTCATCGTTGTTACACACCGCAAAGGCACAATGGAAGAAGCCGATGTGCTGTATGGTGTCACAATGGAAGAGGGCGGAGTATCCAAGCTCGTTTCGGTTAAACTGGAAGATGAGGAAGCTGTTATTGCCTGATCTTAGAGTTGGTTGTCACACATGAACTCATCTAATATCATTTAAACCAAGAAATGTACACGATGGAGGGGCTTTATGAGTTTTTTTAAAAAGCTGAGAGACAGCATTGCAAGCAAAACGGAGTCGGTCACCAAACAGTTCAAAGATGGGTTGGAAAAGACACGTAAAGGCCTTGTAGAGAAAGTGTCGGATCTCGTTATCCGTCGCAAAAAAATCGACGAGGAGTTCTATGAAGAATTGGAAGAGATTCTGATTGGAGCCGACGTAGGTGTCAATACGGTCATGAAACTGATCGAAGATCTGCGTGATGAGGTTAAAAAACGCAAAATCGAGGATGCGGCTGAACTACAGCCTGTATTGTCCGAAAAACTGACGGATCTGCTCCGCGGGGAGCAGAATAATGAACTGAAAATGAATCCGGATGGCATCACGGTCATTTTGTTTGTCGGAGTTAATGGTGTTGGTAAGACGACAACGATTGGTAAACTGGCCCATCGCTTCAAGCAGCAGGGCAAAAAGGTGATCATGGCAGCAGGCGATACGTTCCGCGCCGGAGCGATTGAACAACTCGAAGTATGGGGGCAACGTGCCGGTGTGGAAGTCATCAAGCAGCAGTCAGGTTCTGACCCTGCAGCTGTAATGTATGATGCGGTGCAGGCAGCGAAGCAGCGGGGTGCTGATGTGTTGCTCTGTGATACAGCGGGCCGTCTGCAGAATAAATCCAATCTGATGGACGAACTGAACAAAATCTATCGTGTCATTCAACGTGAAATTCCGGAAGCTCCACATGAAGTACTGATGGTACTGGATGCCACTACAGGTCAGAATGCCTTGAATCAGGCTAAACTTTTCGGTGAGAAAAGTGGCGTGACTGGCCTCGTACTGACGAAACTGGATGGAACGGCCAAAGGTGGTATCGTTGTTGCGATCCGTCAGGAGCTGGACTTGCCAGTGAAGCTCGTGGGACTAGGTGAGAAAATCGATGATCTACAACCATTTGATTCAGAGCAATTCGTGCACGCTTTGTTCGCGGGATTGATCCAGGAACAGCCAGAGCAAAGCACAGAAGAAGAGGAATCCAATTCGTAGTCGTTAAATAAATCAATATTGTAGACCGTATTGCCACTGATATACGTGATAAGTGTCACGTGTTATATCAGTGGCAATACGTGTATAATGGAATGAATCAGGCAATTCCAATAGGGTAAGAAAGGACGGTTGATATGGCCAATACCTATACCTATTCCCGACGTGAAGAAGTCGCCAATGCAGTGACTCATGGAATCGGCGCTGCGCTGAGTGTAGCTGCACTGGTGCTGTTGATTGTAGTTTCCAGTTTGAAAGGCACGGCACTGCATGTGGTCAGTTTCACGATCTATGGGATCACGATGCTGCTGCTGTATACGAGCTCAACACTTGTGCATGCATGGAAAGATGGCAAAATGAAAGATTTATTTGAGATTTTTGACCATTCTTCCATTTATTTATTTATTGCGGGATCATACACTCCGCTTTTGTTTATTGCTGTTCGGGGCACACTCGGCTGGAGCCTGTTCGGTGTAATCTGGGGAATCGCATTATTCGGCGTGATCTTTAAGGCGTTTTTTACGAAAAAGTTTCTATTCATGTCCACGATTTTCTATATTGCAATGGGCTGGCTTATCATTATTGCCTGGCAACCGCTTGTGGCTGCCATTCCTACAGGTGGAATCGTGCTGCTGGTTGCTGGAGGACTGATGTATACGCTGGGTACGGTTTTTTATGTGTGGCGTGGTTTTCCGTACCACCATGCGATCTGGCATCTCTTTGTGCTGGCAGGCAGTATTCTTCATTTCTTTATGGTATTACTATACCTGACTCCTCTTCGCTAGAGGCGGGGAAGGTAATATAAAGCGAATCGGCTCCACCCGTGGAGACGTATTCGTTTTTTGTTTTATATGAGGAGATATGAGATGATATTTTCAGGAAAATAACAGATGGAAATCAACCATTTGGGGACGAAATACGAGCGTGAAATGGGTGTTTTCATTGTGACAAGTATTTTTGCTTGACAACCTGATTTGTTTTAGGTATTATTAGGAACGTTGCAAGAGTGTAAAGTGTTTCTCCTTGACGAAGGGAGTGCCCCGATATGAGTCAAGAAAACCGGCTTGAGAAGACAAACCGGATTAACTTGCTGTTTGCTTTCTATGAATTGTTACTTACCGAGAAACAGCAGACTTTTTTAAAGTATTACTTTCATGATGATTTCTCGCTTGGCGAGATTGCAGCCGAGTTCGAGATCAGCCGCCAGGCGGTATATGAGCACATTAAGCGTGCCGAACAAGTGCTGGAAAATTACGAAAGCAAGCTTGGTTTGCTGGAGAAGCACGAACGGCGCAACCGTAATCTTGAAGAGTTACAACATGCTTTGGAGCGCGCAGGCGTTTCCATTGATAACAACCAACCAATAAACGATATTATTCATCAGCTCAGAGAATAGTTTGTAAGAGTTGAACGAAACGTATCGGTCCTGAAAACAGTATTACAGCTTAAGGAGGTGGGATCATGGCATTTGAAGGATTAACGACCCGATTGCAGAATGTGTTCAGCAAGCTGCGCGGCAAAGGCAAGGTGTCTGATGAAGATGTTGCCGAAGCGATGCGCGAGGTACGTCTGGCATTGCTCGAAGCGGATGTAAACTTCAAAGTGGTCAAGGAATTCATCGCCAAGGTGAAAGAGAAGGCTGTTGGCAAAGAAGTGATGGAAAGCTTCACGCCCGGAATGGTCATTATCGACATCGTAAACAAGGAACTGACGGATTTGATGGGTGGAAGCCAGTCGAAGCTGGCCAAAGCCAACAAACCGCCTACGGTACTGATGATGGTTGGTTTGCAGGGTGCAGGTAAAACGACCACATCCGGTAAACTGGCCAAGATGCTGCAAAAGCAAAATAGCAGACCGTTACTTGTTGCAGGAGATATTTATCGTCCAGCAGCGATCAAGCAGCTGCAAGTACTCGGTGAGCAGATCAAAGCGCCAGTATTTACACTGGGAGATCAGACAAGCCCTGTAGAGATCGCACGTCAGGGTCTGCAGCACGCGAAGGATAATGGTAATGACTATGTCATTATCGATACAGCTGGACGTCTGCATGTCGATGAAGAACTGATGGAAGAACTTCGTCAGATTCACAGCGTAGTGAACCCGGATGAAGTATTGCTTGTCGTGGACAGCATGACAGGTCAGGATGCGGTCAATGTGGCAGAACACTTTAACCAGCAGCTTGATCTGACCGGCGTAGTTCTGACTAAGCTTGATGGAGATACGCGTGGTGGTGCTGCGCTTTCTGTTAAAGCCGTTACCGGTTGTCCAATCAAGTTTGCCTCCCTGGGAGAGAAACTTGATGCACTTGAGCCTTTCCATCCAGAGCGTATGGCTTCTCGTATTCTGGGTATGGGTGACATGCTCTCTCTGATTGAGAAAGCACAGTCCAACATCGATACCGAAAAAGCCAAGGAAATGGAACGTAAGATGCGTAATGCAGAATTCACGTTCGAAGATTTCCTGGAGCAGATGGATCAAGTGAAGAAGCTGGGGCCAATCGATCAGATCATGGATATGATTCCTGGCATGGGCAAGATGAAACAAGCCAAAGATCTGAAGGTTGATGATAAGCAGATGGGACGGATCGAAGCGATCGTGTACTCCATGACGACCGAGGAGAAACGTAACCCGGATATGATTAACCACAGCCGCCGGAAACGGATTGCTACAGGTAGTGGAACATCTCTGGCCGAAGTAAACCGTCTGATCAAGCAATTTGATGAGATGCGCCGCATGATGAAACAGTTCTCGGATATGATGGGACCTAAAGGCGGCAAAAACAAAGCGATGAAGCAGCTTAAGGGTCTGGGCAAAGGAATGAAGTTTCCTTTCCGTTGATTCCAATGGCAGCTGAACGATATACAGATTTCATTGAAGGAGGTGAATTTTCAAATGGCAGTTCGTATTCGTCTGAAACGTATGGGTGCTCACAAAGCTCCTTTCTACCGCGTAGTGGTATCGGATTCCCGTTCCCCACGTGACGGTCGTTTTATCGAGGAGATCGGTTACTACAACCCGGTTGAACAACCGGCTGTTGTTAAGATCGATGAAGATAAAGCATTGCAATGGCTTCAAAACGGTGCGCAAGCATCCGACACTGTCCGCAACTTGCTGAGCAAAGCGGGCGTGATGAAGAAGTTCCACGAGTCTAAATTGACTAAATAAGGTGCTGATTCGGAGGGTCATCTATGGAAGAATTAGTAAGCATAATTGCTAAGGCTTTGGTCGATCATCCGGAAGATGTGGCGGTTCGGACGGTTGAGAAAGATCGGCTTGTCGTATATGAGTTAACCGTTCACCCTGACGATGTTGGGAAAGTGATTGGTAAACAGGGACGAATCGCAAAGTCTCTTCGTACGGTCGTCACATCAGCAGCAGTTAAGATGGATAAACGGGTAACCGTCGATATCATATCTTAAAGATATACGAAAGGGGGTTAGGATGCATGTCCTAGCCCCTTTTCGTGCATGCTGAAACTTAAATAATAGGATTGAAATAGCTCGTCAAGTATGAGTACCAATATGAATGGATTGCAGGAGGAACTTATGGCAGAGTTTATGAATGTAGGTAAGATCGTCAATACACACGGCATTCGTGGTGAGTTGAGAATTATGCCTTTAACCGATTTCCCGGAAGTACGGTTCGCTAAAGGTGCGGAATTGTATCTTTTTACACCGGATAATCATCCCGTATTAGTTCAAGTGGAATCTGCGCGTTTGCATAAAAATATGTACATTCTTAATCTGAAAGAATACGGAAACATCAATGAAGTAGAAAAGTTTAAGGGTGGCATGGCCAAGGTGTTGAAAGAAAATTTGGCTGAGCTGGAGGAAGGTGAGTACTACTTCCATCAAATCATTGGGTGTTCTGTGATCACCGAAGAGGGTGAAACGCTCGGAACGATCTCTGAAATCTTGACTCCAGGTGCCAATGACGTATGGGTTGTCAAAACGCCAGCAGGTAAAGAAGTTCTGATTCCGGTTATTGATGATGTCGTGCTTGATGTGGATATCGAGCAGCAGCAGGTCAAGATTCATTTGATGGAAGGGCTGCTGTAACATGAAAGTGGATGTATTAACCCTTTTCCCGGAAATGTTTGACGGCGTGTTCGGAACCAGCATTCTGGGTAAAGCCCAAACCAAAGGGCTTGTATCTCTGGGAGCAACGAACTTTCGAAATTTTGCGACCAATAAGCATAATACAGTTGACGATGCACCTTACGGCGGAGGTGGAGGTATGGTATTAAAGCCAGATCCCATCTTTGCTGCTGTCGAAGATGTATTAGAGCAACGCGGCGAAGCCGCAGCAACGATGAAACCGCCACGTATCATTCTCATGTGCCCACAAGGGGAGACGTTCACACAGGCAAAAGCAGAAGAACTTGTTCAGGAAGATCATCTGATCTTCATATGTGGACATTATGAGGGCTATGATGAGCGTATCCGGGAATTTCTCGTGACAGACGAATTGTCGATTGGTGATTACGTGTTAACTGGCGGTGAGCTGCCAGCGATGGTGGCAATTGACAGCATCGTACGCCTTATTCCGGGGGTGCTTGGTAATGAAACGAGCGCAGTTACGGATTCATTCAGTACTGGTTTGCTGGAATACCCGCACTACACCCGTCCTCCTGAATTCAGAGGGATGAAGGTGCCGGATATGCTATTATCTGGACATCACCTAAATATCGAGGCATGGCGCAGGGAACAGTCCTTGCTCCGCACGCTGGAACGCAGACCGGATATGTTGGACAAAGCGGACTTGACCGATAAAGAACGAATTTGGCTAAACAAGCTTCGCGCTGATCGTGAAAAGAACACGGAGTAATGTACGCCTTATTCCGGGGGTGCTTGGTAATGAAACGAGCGCAGTTACGGATTCATTCAGTACTGGTTTGCTGGAATACCCGCACTACACCCGTCCTCCTGAATTCAGAGGGATGAAGGTGCCGGATATGCTATTATCTGGACATCACCTAAATATCGAGGCATGGCGCAGGGAACAGTCCTTGCTCCGCACGCTGGAACGCAGACCGGATATGTTGGACAAGGCGGACTTGACCGATAAAGAACGAATTTGGCTAAACAAGCTTCGTGCTGATCGTGAAAAGAACACGGAGTAATTGGATATAGGGTATAAGCGCTTAGAAATTCGAAAGATTGAAAGACCAGCCTGTATGACCAGAGGGTTGGTCTTTTTGATATGGGAAATATTGAAAAAAACTGGATTTCCATTAACATGGTTATAAAATTATGTTTTATGATGTAACTGTGTTTCACTAAATGAAACTAAAGGTAGGGAATATATGTCATATCACTTTGATGGTCTTGATCATGTACAACTTGCAGCCCCGGAAGGATGTGAAACGGAGGCACGACATTTCTTCAATAAGCTGAAAGAGTCCAGCTTAGCCGGAAAGGCTGTACAGCTTGACTCTATTCATGGGCGGGGACGTATTAATCCACGTTGCGAATCAGAGTTAATGACTGATTTCTACCACAGGAAGTGTATCCTGCTGGTCTGATTCAGGATGAAGCAATGCTGCCAGATCTGTTCCAGTGGTAACGGTTAGTCGAGGCAGCTTCATGGGATTATCCCCTGGACGCACAAATCCGGATCGAACGGAAAAGGCCATACGATACCCATTTTGCTGCAGCTGATAGATCATCTGTGTGCTGGTATATCCAAACGGATAGGCCAAGTATGGAGTATCAATTCCCTTTTCTTTCATCAGCTTGATGTCGTCATTCAGCAGGCTTGTATCAAGTCCCACAGGCACGTTGTCACCGCAACGCATAAAACCTTTATGATGCAAATTATAAGTATGGCTATTAAACTCAAAGACATCCATAGCGGCCTGCATCTCCTGCTTGGAGATAAATGATTTTTTGGCGGGATCAAAGTCCGAGGGCTGATCCTGAATTTTGCTGCCAATAACAAACAGGGAAGCATGGAAATTATATTTTTTGAGAACAGGGTAAGCTAACGTATAATTGTTCTGGTATCCATCATCAAAGGTGATGACAATGGATTTTCGGGGCAATGAGATCTGTCCGTTGACGTATTGTTCAAGTTGTTCCAGCGTAATCGTGTGATAACCTTCTTCGTGCAGATATTTCATATTTTCTTCAAAGTCTTCCAGGTTAATGATCGATTTGTTGCCTGTTTCACGATTGTTCACTTTAGGCTCTATGTAATGATACATGAGCACAGGAACTTCGGTCGCTGTACCTTGCTTAATCTGAAAGGTGGCCAAATCCAGTACAGGCTTGCTGGAATAGTCGGAGTGAGACATTAGAAACGCCTTACGTTTGACCATATCCCAGGACGTACATGCTTTGTGGGATATGGCATTGGTAGGGTGAGTGACGGCGTATGCGTACATTGTAACGGTGCAAGTCAATAAAGCGAGTGCGGCAAGAATGATTTTTTTCCAGCGTTTCATAGGTTAACGGGTTCTCCTTTTACATGGTTATCTCTTCTTTTTTTTGAAACAAAAGGTGCATAATCCACCACATCATTCCACAAGCTATATCATAAACGATCTTGCATAACATAAAGTTACAGGATTTTTCCCTTTTAGAAGGTTGACTTATTAAAAAGCTGATCATGGTTTTCTGATCCCGAAGAAGAGAACACAACATATACGGTTCAAAAGTTGCAGGGATGTTTGTAATGAGAGTGATGAGAATAGAATAGGAATATAGTGATGGGGTTAGCAAACTATTTCATAGATCACAGCATCGTTAAACATGAAATTAAAGATTTGTGTCTGGTTCATCAGCAATATGTATATTTATTCTTGTGTTTTGATATGCTGCGTGATACAATAAGTCTGTTATGTGGAATACGGCGGTCCTCTATGGATAATGAAGGAGACAAGGTGATCTCTGGAAGAAGTATGAACGCCTGTACGGAAGGAGGGAGTCATAGATGAATATCGTTCAAGCGATTACACAAGAACAACTTCGTAAGGATATTCCGAGTTTTCGTCCTGGTGACACTTTGAAAGTGCACGTTAAGGTAATCGAGGGAACTCGTGAGCGTATCCAATTGTTCGAAGGTGTTGTGATTAAACGCCGTGGTGGTGGAATCAGTGAGACTTTTACAGTTCGTAAAATTTCTTACGGTGTAGGTGTGGAAAGAGCTTTCCCGCTTCATTCCCCTAAAATCGATAGAATCGAAGTGGCTCGCCGTGGTAAAGTGCGTCGTGCGAAGCTTTATTATCTTCGTGAACTACGCGGTAAAGCAGCGAGAATTAAAGAAATTCGTTAATATAACGGATACCGGAGAGGGCTTGGAGACAAGCCCTTTTCGTTTTTGTCCGGGAAAAGTTGAACCGGGGGTACACTTCCGAGTAAAATGGTATGGCGGCACACGTGCGAATAGTCCGGGAGGCTTGTGAAATCAGTTATTGAAGGACATTTGAATTGTGGATTGAATGTACTGGTAATGCTTGCGTGAAAGATTACATAACTGATGGATGTGTAAAAACTGCTATAACATGTACTGTGAAGAGAGGAAGATCATTAATGGAACAGGAAGTTCAACAAGACCAGGGCAATGCTGCCGAAGAGAAAGGCAGTCGATCCAAAAAAGCCAAAAATGAAATTGTTGAATGGCTCAAAGCCATCGTGATCGCATTAGTACTTGTCATTTTGATTCGGTGGTTGCTGTTCAAACCGTTTGTTGTGGATGGACCTTCCATGCAGCCGAATTTTCATACAGGTGAACGTGTGATCGTCAATGAGATTTTGTATGATATTAGGGAACCGCAGCGCGGGGAAGTTATTGTATTCCACGTTCCATCTGAGGGCCGTGATTTCATTAAACGCGTCATTGCTGTCGCTGGAGATACCGTTGAGGTTCAGGACGATACGGTTCTGGTCAATGGTAAAAAAGTCGATGAGACTTATATTCAGGGAGCTATCGATGCTGCAGAAGCGAATGGCGGAACCTATAACGTGAAGGATTTCCCGAATGAACAATTCCCGGATGGGAAAGTACCTGAGGGCCATGTTTTTGTCATGGGCGATAATCGTCCGAACAGTACAGATAGCCGCATGATTGGTTATGTGTCGCTGAAGGATATTGTAGGTCGTGCAGATGTGATTTTCTGGCCGATCGGTGATATCAAGTGGATTAACCATTAATATGAATGCAGGATATATAAGCAAAAAATAAAATGCACATGATAAGGAGAGGGCAGAGCCAATCTGATCCTGAAGAGCGGAAAGTACTTGTAATAAGGCTGCTTTCAATGAACAGACTCGCCTTCATGCGGATTTTATGGTCCAGCTTGTATATCAACAAATAATGAGGTGAAGACAAGGTGACGATTCAATGGTTTCCAGGTCATATGACCCGAGCCAGACGCCAGATTCAGGATAAGTTAAAGCTGATTGACGTGGTCATCGAACTGCTGGATGCCCGTCTGCCTGTCTCCAGCCGCAACCCGATGATTGATGAGATTTTACAGGGGAAACCCCGGATGATTCTGTTGAATAAATCTGACTTGGCGGATGCGAAAGTGACGCAGGAATGGATTGAATATTTTAAAAAAGAAGGAATCACTGCTTTTCCTGTAGATGCTTCGACAGGCACCAATGTGAAAGACATTCCAACACAAGCCAAGCTTCTTCTTAAAGAAAAAATTGACCGTCAACTGGCTAAAGGGATTAACCCTCGAGCGGTTCGCGGGCTGATTGTTGGTATTCCAAACGTGGGTAAATCCACACTGATTAACCGACTTGCCGGACGGAATATTGCAGCAACAGGGGATCGTCCCGGTGTTACAAAAGGGCAACAGTGGATCAAGGTTGGTAAGGAAATGGAATTGCTGGATACTCCGGGTATTCTTTGGCCGAAATTCGAGGATCAAAACGTGGGGTATCGTTTAGCGGTAACAGGTGCGATTAAGGAAGAGATTCTAAATGCAGAAGATATCGCCTTTTTCGGTATTAGTTATCTGATGCGTTACTACTGGGACTCCCTGGAAGAGAGATATGGACTTCAGGAGTTCTCCAAGGATGCGGATGATTCAGATAATGTCATTGCGATCATGGAACAAGTGGGTCGCATACGTGGTTGCGTTGTGAGTGGCGGACGTATCGATTTGGAAAAAGCGTCGCGGGCTTTTCTGCGTGAACTGCGTGCAGGTAAAATGGGACGTTTCTCTATGGAAGCCCCTTATTAAATATAAAGCAATTGCCGAAAGAAGCGGCCGTTACCGGATTACCGGGAGCGGTCGCTTTTTAGCGTGCTGGATTATGGATCGGAGAATGTACTTGAACTGGAAGTGGTTTCTAGAAAATTGTACTTTGTGGGATTGTCTTGCGCCGTATATCTGGGACTCGTAAATCATGCTATGATGATTGATGAAGTTTTAGCCTGCTCAATGCTGAATATCTTCAATTTAAACCATCAGATACCGATAAAATAATAACTCACATGAATTATCATATATGCTTTAAAGCAATTTGTTTCTAGTTTTAATTGGTTTGGTAGAACAAAAATAGGGAATCTACGTCTATATAATATAACGATATAAAAGTAATGTTAAAGCAAGAGTGGGCAGAGGAGATGACAATGTAATGAATGAAATAAATGAGTTAACCGAATTGACGCAACTGGATGCCCTGGTTGAACCGAAAAAGAAAAAAAAGGAATCGGTGGAGCCTAAAGATCTACTCATCTATGAGCGTGAGTATTGGGAAAGTGGGTTTGAACGCATAGCGGGAATAGATGAGGTGGGACGGGGATGTTTATTCGGGGATGTCGTAGCGGCAGCCGTTATTTTGCCTCCGGGTCTGGTTCTGGAAGGGGTCAATGACTCCAAAAAACTAACAGAGAAGAAGCGGGACGCATTATATGACATTATTATGGAAAAAGCGTTGTCCGTTGGGATCGGTTATGCGGACGCAGAGACGATTGACCAACTTAATATTAAACAGGCTGCACGACTTGCCATGAAACGGGCAGTGGAAGCACTGGAAGGTGTTCCAGATTATTTGTTTGTGGATGCCGAAAAGGTAGATCTAAATATTCCACAGTTGTCCATTATTAAAGGGGATGCCAATAGTCAATCCATTGCGGCAGCATCCATTATTGCCAAGGTAACTCGGGATCGGCTTTGCAAGGAGGATTGGGATACGTTATATCCGAAATATGGTTTATCGATACATAAGGGGTATGCAACGAAATTTCACCGTGAACAAATTATGGCTCTTGGTGCTACACCCATGCATCGCCGCAGTTTTCTCGGTAACCTGCTGGGAGAGCAGCACACTTTATTTTAATTAGACGCGTTACATGGAGGGAAGGTGAAGAGTATGAATATAAGTTCAGTGATTCGGGGGTTGCTGGGGGATAGTAAACCGGGAAATGCCAAGCCACTGGAGTTAAAAGAAGGTCAGGTTGTGCGAGGGTCTGTGGTTAGTGTATCCGATGATGGAGCAGATGCGGTTCTTCAGATTCAGGGTGTGCAGGTGCGTGCAAAACTGGAAACCCCACTTCGACCAGGCGAAACGACCCTGCTTCAGGTACAGCCTCCAGGTGAGAATGGCATAACGGTAATGAAACCGCTGACGGGTACATTAGCCGAACTGCCACAGGCGTCTTTGAACAATTTGCTTCAGGAGGTCGGTTTGCCGGATACCAAAGGGAATCGGGAACTGCTGTTAGCCATGCAGCGAAGCGGATTACCCTTAACCAAGGATAATATAGCTACCGTTCAAAATATGATGACCGCCAAACCTGCGCAGGTTCCTGTTGAAGAATGGGTGCAGGCGACAGGTATTGCTTTTCAGCGTGGTTTACCCGTTACAGCGGAAACAGTAAAGGGGTTGCATCAGGCTGTATTTGGTCCGCCACTGCATCAGTTATTGAAGGGATTGGCTGAACAGCTGGAATCCATGCTGACCCAAACAGCCGGGAAAACGTTAGCGACTGGTGAACAGGCAGCTACGGTGAAGCCGCCCGTAATGAGTGGATTGCCTGTACCTTTAAGAGGAGAGCAGGCGGGAGAAACGTTAGCCGCGTCAGGCGGTGGGCGGGTGATAGGCGGAACGTCTGGTTTGGCAGGGCAACTCACTGGGTCGTCCCCAGCTGCTGTTCCATTGGCTGATGGATCAGAGGATGCTGCAGGTGGTGCATTAAAGGGCAGCGGGCAGACAGGAGCAAGGCAGGCTGAAACTGCAGGGCTTAAGGCTGGGGCCAGCAATGTTGAAACTGCTGGCAAGATAGGGTCAGGTATTCCTGCGGGAACCGGAATACCTGGTGAGAGCCCGCGTGCAGCTGATGCGGGCATTGCTGGGAGCCGCCCGGGCTTGCCGGGGGCGGCTGTGGATCCTGCGGCTGGCCGAACGATTACGGGCCAGCCTGAGGGGAGCGCGGCCGGTCGTGTGGGCGGCCGCGGTGAAACGCCTGCTGCTGCGGGGGCAACGGCTTCCGCAGCAGGGCAGGCGGCGCCAGCAGCTCCATCGGCAGCGCAGCTGGCGCCCAA
>NZ_BCNM01000004.1 GCF_001514495.1 Paenibacillus pabuli NBRC 13638 | reverse complement strand
CTGCGCGCGGCCAAGCCACGCGAGGCGTTCCCGCCGCGTGGCAGGCCCTTCCAGGGCGGCTGTGATGCTCAGCCGCCCTCGCAGGTGCGCGAGCTGCGCAGCCGCGCGCCAAACCGAGGCATGCTGCGGCGCCATGTCCGCCAGCAGCGCCTCGGCCTCGGCCGCCAGCAGTTGGCGGCCGCGAAGCCGCTCAGCCAGCAGGGCTGCGCCCCGCTCCAGCTGAGCCCACTCCCCGGCGGGATACGGCTCCGGCATCCCGCCCACCTCATACCTCCCCGCAGCACGCTCTGCGTTACCTCCCATCATTCTCCTCGCTTCTTGTTCTCCTGATGCCTTTTCAACCCCATCCAGTTTGCGCCGTATATACGCCTGCCAATGCTCCCCTCCCCATTGATCCATACCTCGCTCCATCTCAAAATTCTCCACGACCCACGTGGCCTGACTTAACGGCAGCTCCCTGCCTAGCAGCAGCCACTGCAACACCTGCTGTCCGCTCACCCCCTCAAGCCACCACGCTGCATCCACCCGGAGATCCAGGGACAATATCATCTTCCACCCTTCTCTCACCCGGCACACATATAATCCAACCTTCATCTGCTCTCCTCCCTCATCTTTCCTGTTCCCAAACGCAAAAAAAGCACACGCCAACCGACTGTTCGTCGGAGCATGTGCTTCATGTCCCTATTTACCAACTCTTATTCTTGGTTGTTGACCAGGGGCTGACTCAATATAGATAGATTCACCCGGCTGCAGGACCTGTCCATTCACTTCAAAAGTAAACGTCGTCTCGGGTGAAGTGCCATATATATCAGGAACTTCGTCATCTTCCCTATACTCATTTATCGTATCTCTATCAATGATAAGATCAAGATCCTTTGAACTTGAAATCTCTGTCTGGTTGTCCATATTTTCTTCGGCTGTTACGGTGCTTGAGCAAACAGTGGATATAAAGATCAATAATATCAAAAACATCAATTTCCTGAAGCGAATCTGCTCCATAAAATCTTTCCCTTCATTAACTTCTTTACCTTGTTCTGCGATGTACGTTTCATTAAAATTATGATGCTCTGCTTATTTATTGCTAAACTACCGAGTACAAAATTTTCCGGATTTTCAATATCCATTTTAAGCAATTATATGGTTTAATATTCCACCGGTCAATATATGAATAACTCCCACTTTAACAACTTGCTTGAAATCAATAATCTTTCTTTTATCATGCGAAACTTTTTCCAGTTCGTGCAGTCTATACTTTTAACTTAAGAGTTCTGATTTCGAAAAAGTTCTTTCTGTCATGTCAACATGCCTTCATTGGCTCAATAACCATAGATTGCATAAAAACCCATATTTAATTTAACAGCAAGCTTGGCTACAATGACAAAAAAAGACTACAGCATACGCTGTAATCTTTAACGTCGAACTTATGGATTCCCAGCTTAACTCGGGGAACAGCATCTACTGCTTTGGATCACGCAAATCGATAAGTCGAACCGCACGGTTCCCGGTCGAAGTCCCTTGTACCAGATCAGAAGGGACAGCAGACAGGTAGGATAGCTCTATCCCTTGCCTATGCATAAGCTTTTCAATAATACGAATCGTTTCCGCTTCCGTACGATCAGCGACAACTGTCAATGTGAAGCTCTTTCCACGGTAAAATAATTCCCGGCAAAGCGCTCTTACAATGCCTTCAATCCGCTGCTCCTGGTTGGAAGGGATGAGCATAATCTGCTCGTAGCCTTCAGGGGCCGGACGGGAAAGATGGCGCTGGTGCATGGCATGAACGGCCATTGCCGCCAGGAAGTATATGAGCAGAATCATAGTCAGATGAGCAACCATGGCAACTGCACCTCCTCGGAAGGTCATGCTCACCCATGGCGAACATCCCTGTATACAGCAGTATATGCCGCTCTTTCCGAAGGGTTACACTTGCAATTCCAAATGCTCATATTCATTCTGATCGACACCGGACGAAGAAGACAGGCCAGGTCGTTCACTCATTCATGCCGAAGCTTGAACTTAAGTTTCGTATAACTTCGCGCTTTGCTCATTTGCAGTAATAAAGTCCATTAACCCGCTAACCAGTCCAGCATTCTGGAATGGGCGCGAGTAAACAGAGAATCCTATGATCTCGTAAGGTTAGACTGTGTCGTACTACAATGATATTAGAGCGTTACCCAGCCATATTTAATTGAATTGATAACGGCTTGGGTACGGTCGTCCACTTCCATTTTCTGCAGAATACTGCTGACATGGTTTTTTACTGTTTTCTCACTAATGAAGAGGAACTCACCAATCATTTTATTGCTCTTGCCTTCTGCCATCAGACGCAGAACTTCAGCTTCACGACGAGTCAGCGGATTGTTGTCGCCAGCGACAAATTTAACGCCTGCTTCTTTTGAAGCTCCTTCGCTCATAGCCCCTGTTTCGTTCAGGTACGTCATCCGACGCAATTGCATAATCAGTTTGCCCGTTACTTTAGGGTGAATGAATGCATGCCCTTCATGAACGGAACGAATCGCATTAATCAGTGACTCTGCCTCCATATCTTTCAGCAGATATCCATTCGCGCCTTTACGCAGCGTCTCGAACACATAACTCTCATCATCATGAATAGACAAGATAATGACTTTGACATCCGGGAACAGCTCACGCAGTTTCTCCGTCGCTTCAACCCCATTTTCCACGGGCATGTTGATGTCCATCAAAACGATATCCGGTTTTTCCTGGTTACAGAATTCGAGCACCTGAATCCCATCGCCGCATTCGCCGATGACCTCAATGTCGTCCTCCATATTTAAAATGCGCTTCAGACCTTCACGGAACAGCTGATGATCATCAGCCAAAAGAACTTTAATTGATGTCTTGCCAGTATCACGGTTTTCCATCCTGCTACTCCTTTCCCTTATCCACGTTTGTCGGGATATGAATCACTATTTTGGTTCCTTGATTTTCCGCGGATTCGATCTCTATTCTTCCTTCTAACAGTTCAACCCGCTCTCTCATCCCAATCAGACCGAAGTGGGAATGATCCTTGCTCTTCTTCGCAAGAAGCTCCGGTTTGAACCCAAGCCCATTGTCCTGCACGACAATTTTGACGAGCTGAGCCTGGTATGTAATTTCCACCACAACATAAGTGGGATAAGCATGCTTTGCAGCATTGGACAGACCTTCCTGCACGAGGCGGTAGATCGCAGCCTCCATTGCGGAAGACAACCGGTGTTCCTTGCCTCTCGTTTCAAAAAGCGAGCGGATTTTTGTTTTTTCTTCAAAATCCTGCACGTACTTCCGAAGCGTTGGAATCAATCCCAGGTCATCCAGTGCCATAGGACGCAAATTGAAAATAACTTTTCTCATTTCTCCAAGACTCGAACGAACCTGGCCTTTCAAATCTACTATTTCGGCCTGGACCATCTTAAAATCCTGCTTTATGAGCATTCTTTCTACAATTTCCGTCCTAAGTACTAGATTGGCGAGCATCTGCGCAGGCCCGTCATGGATCTCACGTGCAATGCGCTTCCGCTCTTCTTCCTGGGCCAAAATTATTTTCAAACCTATCATTTGTCGATTTTTGGCGGATTCAATGATGCGGGTCACTTGACCCAGCTCACCCGACAGATACTCCAGCACAACCCCCATCTGGGAGCCGATCGTCTCGGCGCGCTCTACCGAAGCTTCCACATTTTTGGCACGCTTCTGCAGATCATCCCGACGGGCCTTCAGATACATTTCCTTCTCACGATAAATCATCAGATCCAGCTGTAACTGCGTCGCTTTCTCATACGCCTGTTTGATATCATGCTCGGAATAACGAACAAAGTCACGGCTAACCTCGGTCAGCCGGATCCGGGAGCGGCGGTAGTTCAGCTCCAATTGATCTACTTTCTCGATCGTTTCCGCCGTCTCCTTCAGAACCGACTTCAACTCCTCGTTCAGCGTCTTCAGCTCATTCCGAGTCGAGTCCATAATCTCAAACATTTGATATTTACTGTTTTCCATGACTTGTATGGCGTTTTTTATGACGCGGTCTATGGCATCGGCTTGTAAATCCACGTTTGTTCGACTCCATTTCTATCGTTTCCGGTATATATCATACCATATCACGATGAGATGGTAACGGTCTTCGTGTTCTGTTCCCATTTTACAGTCAGTCCAAGCTGCTCCGAAACGAGTCTGAGAGGGACTAAAGTCCTACCACCAGATACATATGGTGCTACTGCTGCGCTTTGTCTTTTGCCATTAAGAATGAATTCTTTCTGGCCTACAACCAGATCAATCAGCTTGCCGCCACGTACAACGGTAATCCGTTGATTTTTGCTATCCCAGTTCGCCTGTCCGCCAAAAGCATCCAGTACATGCTTGATGGGAACGTACGTTGTTCCATTTTTCAGTACAGGTGCTGCATCGATTGCCTTTTTCGTTCCGTTCACGGTCATGGATTTCTGTCCAAGCACCAGTGAAGCTGTTCCTGTAGGCAATCCCACTTCACTGGACTTTGATGGCATGGTGAAAGCAATGTTGTCAAAAGCAACCGTTCCTGTCATCGCACGCTCATCCTGGCCTTCTTCCACGTTCACCACATACACCCGTTTCAGCTTCGCCGGATAGGCCATGTTCAGCCCATTCAGGTCCACATTCAGCTTCTTCCAGCCTTCCCAATCCATCGCCTTGGCGAGATCGGCATAGACGGTTTTGCCATTGGCATCGGTAAATTCGGCACGCAGCCAGTTTAGGCTCTTATCTCCCATTACATCCAAAGACATGGATGTCGCTGTGGCAGATACCTCTTTGCCAGTGGAGCCGTTCAATTGGGCATATGCATACATTTTACCTGTTCCTGCAGTCATGTCATAGCTCAGCTGCAGCACGTTGGAGCCCGCTTTTTCACCTGTTCCTGCTGTCACAGATGCCGATCCGGTTACACCTGCTGCATTGGTGGTGAAGTTGATCGGATAGCTCACATTTTCGAAGTTCTCCCATATCGTTTCACTTGCCGCAGCCGAGAGCACAACCACTGTGCTGTAACCGTCATAACGACCGATTGCATAACCGACTTGAGCACCCGAGTCCACAGAAGATACGGTTAATTGGTCGGTAACCACTTTACCCTTGAAACCGATAAACTCCCATGTCAGCGAATCCGCCGGAACGGTTACACTTTGACCGTCTTTGGTCTTCGCCGTCACCGGAATGGATATCGTTGTGCCTGCCTGGAGCGATCCCAAGCCGGACCCTGCTGTCAGCGAAGCCAGTTCACTGCCGCCCAACACGGTAACTTTAATGGAAGATGAAGCGCCGTTACTTGTTGCAGTCAGCGTTGCTGTACCTGGTTTCACACCTTTGATCGTTCCATTGCTTACACTCACGATGCCGTTATTGCTCGATTTCCACGTCATCTTGATATCGCCTGTCGCAATCGGGTTGTAGTAGGTGTCATATCCTTTGGCTGTATACTTGCCCTCTTGTCCTGCCAGGAGCGTTTGACTGCCACTTACGGCAAAGCCCTTCAGCTTACCTTCCGGAGCCGTAGAGAACACGCCCAGCGTGTTTACGACCTGACGCTGCTCCGTCCCGTACTCCGTGTTGAACGTAAGCCCTGCTGTCTCTTCGCCAAGCGGACGAGTTACCATGGTCGTGGAGCCGCCTCCGTCCAGATTCATGCCTTTCCATACACCAATGCTGGTCATGAAAGATTGCAGTTCGTTCAGCGACAAGCCGCTGCTGTTACTGTTTTTCTCCGCTGCAATGATGTAGACATACCGACCATCCTGAGAGTAACCGACTGCTGTTCTCGCACGAATGCCACCGATGCCGGAAGCAGCAATATCGCGGGAAAAAGTTGCCGCCTTGCCACCATTCACCAGAATGGTATGGCCACCGATCATCATCTGCAGGTTGCTTGGATCAACGGTTTCCCCCGTCGTTTTGGCTTTCAGCTTGTAATCTGCATTCAGTGTCTGTCCCACTGCGAGGTGCGTCATGATCCAGGTCGCTGCCGTTCCATGCGCACGCAAAATATACCCATCCTTCGGAACCGTCATGTTTAACGCCTTTTTATCCGAAATCTGCATGATCACCCCGTTCTGCACAAGGACCTCCGTTGGTGTTGTGGAAGGATCATTCGGCCGCTTCGTGGACGTCCATTCCGGTGTATAAATATACATTGAATTGGCGTGACTGTACTTGACCGAGCTCGATTCGACCGTATAGTCCTCTTTATTTATCCCACGCAAAGCAAACGTTGAACCATCATCTGCCTTCACGGTACCATCAAATGAATACTCGTCAATCATCGGCTTGCCGTCCTTGGTTACGGTGAGGGCATACATGCCCGACAGTTCCGATGGAGTGGATACGAGAACCCCGTCCGAGACCTGCCCACCAATGGGAGCGAGTTCCCCGGATACATTAAAATAATCACCGTTCACGGCGGCTACTGCGCCATTTTCCTTAGCCATGGCACCCGTGCTTTGTTTGCTGTTCAGATTGCCGCCCTTGCCTGTCATGACGTCCAACTTCACATAGGGATTCTGCAAATCCACTTGAACGACGTCTGCCAGTACGTTCACCTTCGAACCGGAACGTGTCGTTGTGTACTTATATTTCATCAACTTCGCACCCGAAGTCAAAATTTCTTCACTCAGTTTGCTTGTTGTTGTAGATGCCGCAGCGGCCACCGACTGCCATGAAGTACCTGACCACACCTGTTGTCCCGCTCCCAGAACCGGTGCAATCCAGATTACGCCTGCCAGTGTCACCATCGCCCATTTCTTCGCCTTGCTGCCCTTAACGTCTTCCTGCCGTTTCCCGTGTTTCCCCAGCATGTTTGAAACGTCTCTCCCATCTTGTATATCAATCTTAGAGATCACGATCTCTGCCACGTGGCAGCAGATAGCGAGATTTCTAGTATACTCTTCTATTAATAGACTACTTTTTGTAGAAAAAGTTACGCCAATAGCTAACTTTGAGGGTATTCTTGGCAAAAAAAGAACCCACATATGGAGTTAACTATCCGTACATGGGAATATACCGGTATATTCGTATTAATCAGATTCTAATCTAACTCTGGGAAATGAATCTCGGTTAACGTTCGATTGGTATCCTCATCGTTCGCACTAATGTCATTATCATAACTATAATTCCAGTGCCCATTGGCGTAATCGAGGTAGATCAGCGCCTCATATATAGAACGGTTCTGCTCTATCTTCTCTGAAAAGTAGCTCCATTCCAAAGTGGCATGAACAACAGCTTGCTTCTCCCCTAGAAACACAACTCGTTCATTGGATATACGATACGTAGTGTCTCCATACTCAAAAGAAGCTCTTGTAATGTGCTCCCAGGTTCTCCATTCATCAACTGTATCTGCGTTCATTCGTTCAATATCAAATGGCGAAGTATATTTATACGTTAAATCAAAATCTTCCTGATTATATGCTCTATAATATGTCTTTAAGTCAGATAGGACACTTTGTTGCTCATCATTAAAATTCTCTTTTATTATATTTACAGATTTATCGATATCTTCTGGAAGCGTAGTATTACTGGAAAGATATCGATCCTGAAGTATTTTCCACTGATTGTTCTCCTTTATAATTCGAAACACGACCTCATGTTGGTCATTTATTACCTGATTATTATGAATATAAGTAACGTACAATAATGCCTGGTTCGCAGATTCGTATGTAATGCTTGTTATATCAACATTATAGATTCGATCCGGAATTTCACTCTCTGGGAGTGTAATCTTACTATCCGTCAAATAGGATCTCTGTATATGATCTGAAGCAAGTAGTTTTACAGTAAAAGCTCTGTCATATGTTGTTATCAAATCAAGTATCTCTTTCTCTTGACCATACCCATACTGCAGCATCCACGCCGTATTCGACTTTTGATCATACTTAACCGAATGCTTGGTTAACCAGGCGGCATAACGGATAGGTAAATAGAATTTTCCATCAATCTGAATACCTGGCCTTTGTAATTCGTAGTAATCTCCCGATCCACTAATGTAACCATCATCCGGTAGGAAGATAAATGTTGAATTCCCGATCTTGGCTGAAATCTCTCGATCTACCACTGAGTAATCCGCTTGGTACCCCATTAGTTGAATAAACTCTCGAAATGGAACATACACCGTTCCTGATTTTGTCATCAGTTTAATGTCTGTAGGCTTTTCATTAACGTACAGTTGTATGGATTCTTTATTATTTTGAGCATTAGCCAGTGATGGTATGGATATTAACCCCACAACGAGGAAAAATACTAGCATTTTTTTCTGCAAATTCACACCCTCTATCCATGAAATTTATGACTTTATAATATAAAAAAAGCGAAACCAATCAGTTGAACTTATTCCCTGATCGATTTCGCTTCACTAAGATAAAAGAGCTAATTACTATTACAAATATCCCAGCGTATCCAGGACACGTTTCAACATTACTGCAGCCTGTGCCCGGGTTGCATTACCCTGGGGTTCGAATGTCTTCGACGTCATTCCCTGGATAATCCCTTCCTGCACCGCTTTAGCGACAGCATCCTTGGATTGGATTTTTTTATTGTCCTTAAACTTGGATAAGGTTGAAGCTGCGGATGACTTCAGAACTGTAGGCTGACCCCCGTAATCCAATGCACGGACCATCATAATGGCCATCTGTTCCCGGGTAATGAGATGATCCGGTCTAAAGGTACCATCTGTATTCCCCGTAATAATGCCTGCTTTGGCCGCTGCCCCGATGTAAGCGCCTGAAATATCACCGTAGCGTACATCCCTGAACTGCTGCGCACTTGAATAATCGCCCGGCAGCCCCAGGCCTTTGGCGACCAAAGTCGCGAATTCTGCGCGTGTAATCTGCTGATCTGGTACATAAAGAGTCCCATTTTGTCCATTAATAATCCATTTGGCGGACAACTCACCAATGACATCCTTTGCCCAGTGAGAAGCCGTATCGCGATAAGAAACCGGATGTGAGGCTGCTACGACAGTCTGATTTCCACTCAGCTGACCTGTCACCATAACCGCTCCTGCCGCATTGGAAAATGTATGTGGAATGTTAGCCAGGGATGAGGTGCCCTGATCGATGTAAACCAGTCCGGTTACTGCTCCTGATGTCGTTGAAGGCAATCTAAGCGCCAACTGACTCTTCGTCTGTTGTTCAACCCGCTGACCACTATAGCCATTGTAGGCAGACAGATATACATCCGTAATCTCGGATACTCTCTGGGCTCCAGCCGAGGCCAGCATACCGTCCATCGTACCGGATATTGTTATAGGAACCGATTCAAGTTGGACATACAAGTACGATGAACCGCCTGAACCAACCGATGTCCCCAGACTTTGACTGATCGTGGAAATATTCAAATCAGATAAAGGTACGGACCATAAACGGTCTCCGAATCTTACTCCAATGGAAGAAAAGCGCTCACGGGCAGCAATTTCAGCCAAGGTGTCGATTGGGAATCCAACGTAAGCCGCTGATTCGGATGACGGAACTTCGAACACGACCAGACGACTTGCGTTATTGCTTAATCCAGCGTACTGGAATGCCTGATTCAATTTGGAAGCATCCACATTGAACTGATGAGTAGAGCGACTGTTTCGCGACGAAGCAGATGAAGAAACTGCTGCATCCTTACTCATAACGTACATGGACTTATTAAAAGTGGATGTATCCGACACGGTCAGCCATGATGGAAGAGTCGTATTCGTACTTCCTGTGCCAGCAGCTGCATCCCCGTTCTGTTGTAATGCTAGTGGCCCAAATGCTTCAATCCCTACATTAAGCTGGTCACGTATTGGTATTGCACCTGGAACATAGTTTATTGTTCCTGTCTGTCCTGCGGTAACGGTATTTGACAATTTAATTGTGACGGTTGTACCGGACGAAGCCGCAGAGATGATCCCTGCTGTGCTACCACCAATCTGTACGTTGAATTGGGAAGTAGTCAGCGCCGTCTGGGATTGCAATGCATTACGAAACGTAATGGTAACGGTATCTCCCTGGACAGAAGCTGATTTGATCAAACCCGTACCTGAGGTATAGGTGACTGGCGCCAGATTAATATAACCTGCCGGGTTCCCGTTCAGATCGGTCAATCTTAATGCTCCCGGCACATAAGATAATGTCACATTTTGAGTATTCGTAACCGATGAAGCGAGCGTTAAAGCTACCAGATCATCTTCAATTGTAATATCGTTTACGAATACGGCCTTGCCATCGACAAGTACGGAATATTGGCTCTTGAGTGGCTTATTTAATGTGTTGAGGGGTTCATTATAACGGACCCACATCTTGGAACCACTGACCTCGGCACTTTGGAATACAGGTGCTTTGGTATCAATCGTATTGCGAATATAAAAACCGCTAAACCCTGCAAGTGCTTGACCGCGGCTATCTTTTACCGGCCATGAGCCAGGTGTATAAGCAACGCGAACCACTTCTCCGTCCGTAATGGAACGACTAAGATTCAATGTCACCAATGAGCTGCTGTTGACGGAGATACTGTTGATGCCCACAGATGCACCATCAGCGGTTACGGTGAACTGTCTCACTGCATCGCTGGAATTTACATATACTGTCTCTGGGTAGTATAAACTAATTGTACTGTAATAAACGTTACCCTCACGGGGTTTGGACATCACCGAATCCAGCGTGTTCTCTACATCCCGAGCGGAAAAAGACGCTGCTGCATTCTGTGATTGATCTGTAACTGCGCGATTGCCGGTTCCCGGCGTATATGCAATTCGTACCACTTGTCCTACAGCTACACCTGTATCCAGTACAACATACACGCTATCTCCGGAGATATACGCCGTGCTCACGTTACGCTTCTCTCCGTTTACAGTGACGGCATAAGTGCTGGTGATTGGATCGATATTAGACAGCCACTCGTCGTATGTAAGACGAATCGTATTGTTGCTGTACATCTTGGTAGACTTTAGTACAGGTGGTGTTGTATCTTTGCTTAATGTTTTAAAGCTCCAAGATCTAGAACCATTTAACCCCGCAAATATATTACCCGCCTTATCACGAAATACATTCCCTGGAATGTCGATCGAGTAAGTGGTGTTACTGTCCAATGCAGTTGAAGGAACAATGCGAAGTTGTTTATTGTCGGAAGCATTAATCGTCGTTGTTGAAGCCACGATTGCTCCGTTCTCTTTTTTTAAGGTTGCATTTCCTCTGTAATTGGGGTCAAGTTCTTTGTTAAAGGTAACGGTCAATTCCCCTGTCAGCGAAGCACTGGTAGCCCCATTCTCAGGTGATAACGTTGAAACCGTAAGTGCGGTCGGATCAGATATAACACCCACGTTAAATCCCCAATCGGTTCCCTTTAATCCTTCGATATCGTTCCCCTGTTCATCCCGTAAAAAACCTTCAGGAAATACGATAAAATACGTACTGTTGTTGTTCCATGTCTTCTTAGGATCAACTGTAATCGTTGTTGTTCCCATCCCCTTAATACGGTCAGAAGTTACAGGGATTTCCTCATGTAGAAGACTTCCCTGATATACAAGCAGTGAGCCTGAACCAGCACTGACGTTCTTTTCAAAATGCATAATCAAATTGGAATCAGGTGGCACTTGAGTTGCTGCATTTCTCGGATATTTATTGATGATTGATGAAGATCCCACACCCTGTGTACGGAAAGTCCATTGTTTATCTAATCCCGGAAATGCTGTATTACTTCCATCTGCGTATACAAAAGAATTTGCATCAATCTGCACATAATAAGTACCTCCTGGAAGAGGAGCATGGTTGATGATCACTTTTTTCCCCACACCTGGAACGGCAGCATCATCGGATGTAATAACAATATTAGTTGAATCCGTGCCGTTCACTTTAATAGGATCAATGACATCCTTGTCGTCCGCCAAACGTTTAATTGATATGTATCCATTCGTACTTCCATCACTTTTCTGGACCGGTCGATCAAACTCAATCTCTAACGGTGCTGTTCCATTCACATAATTTGCCCCTAATGTTGGAACCGTTGAAGTGACTCCGAGTGTAGTTAGGTCATCTAAAGCGTATGCTGTATTCTCCATTCCTACGAGACTCACTAACAAACCCTGTACGGTCAGCAATACGATTAAAAGCCTCATCATTCCACTTCTGGCTATTCGTTTCAAACTCACCCAATCTTCCCCCTCATCTGGATTTCCTCTCTTGTCTGTGTACAGACCTCATTATGTATGTCGGCTAAATCTAAGATATTATTTAGATAAAAGGGAATATAAGGAATATTATTTGATTTCTTTAACCTTCCAGACTAGCCATTCTACGGATGAAAAAAAGCCCTTGCTTCCTTATCGGAATCAAAGGCTTCTATTTAATGACTGTATCGCTAACTTACAGACCTGCTTGTTCTTTCAGAATATCTGCTTTGTCCACTTGTTCCCAAGGCACATCCAGGTCTGTACGGCCAAAGTGACCGTAAGCAGCCGTTTGTTTGTAAATCGGGCGACGCAGATCCAGCATACGGATAATGCCAGCCGGACGAAGATCGAAGTTGTTACGTACTAGCTCAACCAATTTCTCTTCGCTGACTTTGCCTGTTCCGTATGTATCCACGTTGATCGATACCGGATTAGCTACACCAATCGCGTAAGCGAGCTGGATTTCTACTTTGTCTGCAAGACCCGCAGCAACGAGGTTTTTCGCTACATAACGAGCCGCATAAGCTGCAGAACGGTCTACTTTTGTCGGATCTTTACCGGAGAATGCGCCACCGCCGTGACGTGCATAACCGCCGTAGGTATCTACGATGATTTTACGTCCAGTCAGCCCTGCATCGCCTTGAGGTCCGCCAATAACAAAACGTCCTGTGGGGTTGATGAAATATTTAGTCTGCTCGTCCAACAATTCAGCTGGAACAACAGGCAGGATTACATGTTCTTTGATGTCTTTTTGAATTTGCTCCAGTGTGGTCTCTTCAGCATGCTGAGTAGACACAACGATCGTATCCACACGTACCGGTTTGTCACCGTCGTATTCGATCGTTACTTGGGTTTTACCATCCGGACGGAGGTATTCCAATGTACCGTTCTTACGCACTTCAGCCAAACGGCGAGCGATACGGTGGGATAATGCGATTGGCAAAGGCATGAGTTCAGGTGTTTCATTTGTTGCAAAACCAAACATCAGACCCTGGTCACCAGCACCGATGTTCTCGGTTTCACGAGCCATTTGTTCCGGGTCACGGTTCTCCAGAGCTGCATTAACGCCTTGGGCAATATCAGCAGACTGCTCGTTCAGAGAAGTCAGGACTGCACAAGTGTTGTAGTCGAAACCGTATTTGGCACGAGTGTACCCGATTTCCTTAACCGTATTACGAACGATGGACGGAATATCAACATATTCAGACGCGGAGCTAATCTCACCGATGACAAGCACAAGGCCTGTAGCTACGGAAACTTCGCACGCTACGCGAGCGTTTGGATCATTCGCCAGGAACGCGTCCAACACGGCGTCCGAGATCTGGTCGCAAATTTTATCCGGATGTCCTTCAGTTACAGACTCCGATGTGAATAGATGTCGGCCTTTAATAGACATTGAAGTTTCAACCTCCCATAACCATTAGTATGGCGATTGCCCGAACAAAACATTTACGGTGATTCGTTCACTGTACCCTCGAAGCTTTCTGGGTGAAATAAGGACACGAGTCCGCAGACGAAGATAAGGATTTTTCAGGTAATGGCCTCAACAAAAAATCAACCTTTCCCTAGTGGAAAAGGTTGCGTACCTCAAATGCCATCTTAACGTATTTGTCAAGAGGTGTCAAACGATTATGGATAAGGAAAACGCTCTATAAGTGCTGCTCTGCTTGGCGAATCAGCCTTTTCGTGATCTCTCCGCCGACCGATCCATTCTCACGTGAAGTGAGATGACCCCAGCCTTTATACTGTCCATAGAAATGATCACTCACAGCTCCCAATTCAGAACCAAATTCGGTATCTGCACCTGCAAGACCTTTACCGCCATATCCCACATTTAGACCAAACTCGGCAGCAATTTCATACTTCATCTGATCCAGCATTTGACGACTTTCCGGTACTATTTTACGGTTACTTCTAGCCATGATTCCTGCACCTCCGTTTAATGGTTGTGTACAGTTATAGAGTGAGCAGGAACAAGGTTGGCTAGCCGTATTAATGTTTGTTAGAACTGGGTAATCTCAGCAAATCAAATGATTGACGCACGAATAATTTTCCGCATAAATGCAAAATCTATTTCAGAGAATATCCACCACGTACCATAACCGTCAAGCTGTACTTGTTGCCATCCAACACCGTAATCCCCCGTCCATCTCTTGGAAAAGAGAGCAGGTGATTGTTCGGCGCTGCCTGTCCATTCGTCAAGTCAATCCCGTCCGTCAGATCAGCTACACCATTCGTACCTTCACTGACGATCACAGCTTTGCCGCTGCGTACGATGAACTCCGCGCCGGATTTACCGATCAGCTGTTGGCCCGGCTTCACGGTTACGATCTCAACCGCATCTGTCGTACCGGATACCAGTGGTGGAAGGGTTGTGTCTCCACCTGTGGCACCTGTTCCTGTAGAGCCGTTGTTCGCACCCGATGTATTTCCAGTTCCTGCATTGTTGCCTCCACTATTCGTGTTACCACTGCCTGTGGGAATTTTACCACCCAACGCTTGCTGGATTTGCTGGTCGACATAACTCTTCGTTACCACCGGATCATCGGCTGTTCCCGGCTGACTAGTGCCTGCACCAATGGCGGTATTGCTGTATACTGACCCAACCCACACACCAACACCAATCGCCAGCGCAGCGAGGGATACTTTCATATAAGGTTTCATGTGATTTATTTTCCTCCTCTGGAAATCTATTAACTTTTACTATAGAGAAAAAATATGAATGCGACAAGCAAAACCTCGCTCCCGATTTCCCGGAAACGAGGTTAAGTCTTTGTTTTGAGTATAGTCGTTAGTTAACCTACGTGTTATTTTGTAATGTTATTCCGGGAACCCTATTCCGGAAATACTGGGAATACTGGGAATTCTGGAAACTCAGGTTCTTCTTTTGGCAGTTTGGACACATCGTAACTGTACCCTTGTTCTGCAAGGCGAATCCGATGGCCCTCAAACACATCATACAATGCAACACGATATGAACCCCCGCGTATTTTATCGAAGACAGTGTCATCTATGCTCCAGTTAAGCGTCTGATTAATACCCGTTTTCAGATCAGTGCCCGGCGTGAGTTCTTTATCAAAGACTTTGCCTGATCCGTCTGTGAGCGAAAGAATCAATTTATGTCCGTATTCACCGCTATCCACCGCTTCTTCCTGGGTTAGCGAGTAGATCATCTCAATCTGTACCGCTGTACCACCTGTGAGATAAGCTCTGATGGTGCTGCCAGAGAATTTGTATGGATATAAGTCGATATCATTCAGAGATGACAGGACAGGTAAGGATTTCGGCTGTACCTCAAAGGACATGGCATTAACATACGCCGTTGCTTCACCATCGCCCGATACAAATTTGTTGTCAGCCACACCTTCACCCACGATCAGACGCATATCGGATAGCGACGTTACACTCTTCGGTACTTTGGCCCAGAACGTAACGACACTCTTCTGCCCTGGCCCTGGAACACGGTCTGCTTGCTTCGCTGTAGCTTTGTAATATTGACCATCTGCTGTTTTATAATATCCTACGAGTTTTCCGAGACCATTCTGTCTGAGGGACTTATTCGTCATTTCAAACTCGGTATAGACGATATCCGAAGAAGATCCAGGGTACACATAGGTTCTGCGTACACCAAGCTCTGTTTCTTTCTCTGAAGTACCTTGAGTAAAGCTCTTCCCTGCTCCTACATAAGACAGTGGCTGGATTATACCGGACGTACTAAGAGTAATCCAATCATTCGTTTCATCTTCGCCTACCTTCTCCAGCAAAGTCACTTCCAGACGACTCATATTCAACTCTGACGGAATTTTGGTCAAAAGATAAGCCTCTGTTGTCATACCTGGGCCGAGCAGCTTGCCCCCTTGCGCACGAATCAGCTTCGTATCCCCGTCAATCCGTGCGGAATCGATAGTGAACATCGCTTCCAGTTCAGGCAATTGAACCGTTTTGGTCGATGCATTACGGATCGTTACTTTGGCAGCAATAATATCGCTGTCTGTCCAAGGCAGCCGCTGTAAAGAACCAACAGATACACCAAATGTTCCTTTGCTATTCTTAATTACCGTCTCTGTCGTAAGTCCATCCCCGCTTGTGACGGACTCAGGAATGGCGTAGATACCTACCGGATAGGAGAACTCGAAACCGCTGGCACTTGCACCTGTGCCTGTTTCTCCTTCTTTGCTCTCATCCTTGGTCGTTGGTGTCATCACATATAGCTTAATTATACTGGTATCCCCATCACCCTGAATGGTAGAGATCAGCTTAATCGTCTTCGTCGCACCTGGCTTCAGCTTCAGATCGTCCAATGCCTTCGTCTCAATCGGGTATGCTGTACCATCTGCTGTTCGAATCTCCAATGCATATTTAGGAACCTTAACTACTTTCTTTCCTTGGTTTTTAATAACCATTTGCATCGTCAGATCGTATTCTTCATCTTCTGTACGAACACGCGCGGATTCCAAAAGGGTGGATACTGGTTGTCCATCAATTGAAATGATATTCGGTTGATTGGCTGCCGTATCTACATTCGTCTGCGTGGCTTCTGGCAGTTGTAGTGCAGCCACCGGCAGGGCCGTCTTCTCTTCGCCCTGTTCCTCCACAAGCAGCAATTCAGACTTTTGCAATTTCAATGCTATGGGCAGCGAAGCCGTCAAACTTAACGTTTTGTTGGCTTGTGCCTGGATGCTGATCGTTGTGCTATCTTTGTCCGGGCTTAATGGATAGTTCGTGCCATTTGGTGTACGCAAAATCCATTTGATATTCGGATTATCCAGCAGTTTATAGCTAATGTTATTGAGGTTCACACCCACTTTGACATATTGCTTCTTATCTTCACCCGGATATACTTTGATCCCGGACACCTTAACCTTGACGGCTGAATCACTTAAACGAACCGTTTTGGTCTTGCCTACAGGTGTTGTAATGCTATATGAAGCTGGAACGTTGAATTTTCCCAATGTGCTTTCATAGTTAGGTTTACTGAAATCCCATTTTACAATGAGGAAGTTCAGATCACTCAGCTTAATCTCACGTCCAACCTTCATGACGTATGTGAGATCAACCGTAGAGCCCGGAGAAACCGTCTTCTTCTCCTGATCCTTGGCGATCAGTTTTGGAGAGAAGCTCGTCCCGCCTTTGGTTTTCACTTTGCTCCAATAATCGAGCATCATCATGGGGGTACTGTCATTATTTTTATACGTCAGTGTATACGTCACTGTATTCCCATCGTCTTGGGACAACATATTGACATCCGTCAATTTCACGGTACTTCTTGCATTTACTTTCACTGCGGGCACGTTGGCCAATGTATGTACGACCTTTTTAGCTGTGGATGTTTGTTCCTTCTTCGTTGTATTGTTCGCTGCACTATTCTTCGATGTTTTATTTGAATTCGTCGACGTATTCGCAGCTGCTGCGATACCTCCACTTGTACTAATGAATAACATGCTTGCCAACAAAGTCATCATGACCTTTTTATGATCCACTTCCAAACCTCCCATAAGTTGCTTGTTGCTTTATAGTATAAACGTTTGAGAAGGGAAGAAAGTTACGATGTTGTTGTCTTAATCTAAAAAACCTCTCTCACCTAAGTGAGAGAGGTTTTTTAGATTAAATTAATTATTTTGCTACTTCAAATTTTTCAAGTTCATTATTACCCACAGTGTCAGTGACCCATTTACCAGAGTTACCGCTAAATACAACATTGTATACATTTGTAGACACGGCAGCAGGAGTAGTTGCTGTTACTGTTAATGTTATAACATTGCCGGAAATTTCAACTTTTTCAACTGTTGTAGCAGAGTTTCCTAGTACCACTTTGAACAAGTTAGTAGATGGGTAGCTAAGAGCAGAGTTATCTTTCACATCTTTAGTTGTTCTCAATACAACTGTATATGAATTGGATGAGTCGCTTACACGAGTGATCGTAGGAAGAACTCCATCCCATTCTGGTTTAATTGAGTTTTTAACATTTACAGGTGTAGCAATCTTCACCAAGTTACCGTAAGTATCTTGAGTGTAAGTTGTTCCGTTAACTGTAGAAAGTTTCAAGTCAGTGAAAGCCAAAGGTAACTTGCTAGTACCCTCGAATTTCAAAGTCAAAGTTTTTCCGTTTGCAGATAAAACTGCATCGGAAGGATTATAAGTGCCGTAAGTTACACTTGTAGCAGTGAAATCTCTCGCATATGCGTTAGATAATGGAGTATTGAACTCCAACTTCAATTCAGTACCACTTGTAGCTTCTACAGAGGCTGGAGCAACAGCAATTGCATCATTACGACCTACAATTTCTTTGTCAAGAACATATCTGTTTACACCAGTTGAGCCACTATAGTTGTAGTTTCCATTATCAAGATACTTACCAGTAGTATCAGCAACATAGCTTACAACAATTTTGTCATTAACTTGAAGGCTGAAATTGGAATTCCGCTTAGTTACACGGATCGTGTCTGCAGAAATCAATTCAACATCAGAGTCATTAGGCGTCAGTTGATAGTAAGTTGCAGCCGCACCAGTACCTCTTTGAATTACATACTTCTCAGCTTTCAAAGCATTACCTTCGCCTGATGTAGCAAGTGCTTTATTAAACTGAATGTAAACTTCACGTCCATCTGTAACGGAATTAGAATCAGTGTATGCACGAACTACTTCGCCATATGCTGCATCTTTAACTGACAGATTAATCGTTACAGGCAACAATACGTTTGCTGCATAAGCAGTGTCACGCAAACCAGATACAGTCAGACTGTAGTTATCATCTTTCAGGTTAGAGCCAAAATTGATTTTCACAATTTTGTTTCCACTACCCGTTACAAACTCAGGTGTGCGGATTGGATTACCGTCAGCGTTCAAACCATTAGCACTAGGTACTTTACCATCATCATTTTTCAAAACGTAGTTAGAACGATCTTGAATGCTACTTACAGCAAGAGCTTTACTGAACTGAACTTCAGCAATATAGTTTCCACTCACGCCTTCTTGATAGAACTTGGAGGTTACAACTGTTGGACGAGTAGAATCCAAAGTGGAAGTAACATCATGCTCTACATTACCAGTGTTACCGCTGTAATCTCTAACACCAGTCAAGAAGATTTTGTTATCAGTGTAGCTCAATGCTTTCTCACCGAATGTGAGGGTTACTTTGTTTCCGCTAATTTCAGTTTTCACTGGTTTTACAGAAGAAACGTTAGCGTAAGCACCAGATACTGCTTTAACAGGTTCATCGAATTCAACTACAACCTTTTGCAAGTCGTTTGTTTTTGCAGAAACTACTTTAGGTGCTGCAGTATCAGCAGTAGCTTTGAAAGTTTTTTCAACTGGAACAACAGTCAGACCAGAGAAGTCCTTGACATTGCTCACACGCAAAGTGTGCTCTCCTTCAGTCAAGTTTGTTTCTGCAATGATTGTGTTAGGATACACATAAGTCAGGGATGCAGCGATGTTTTTATCGTCAATACGGAAGTTACTAGATGTAAGATTCGTATTTACGATTGGCTCACTGAACTCAATTTTGAATGCTTTTGTTCCCAGAGCTGTAACTTCTTTAACTTCTGGAACTGTCACATCAAGTGGTGTGAAAGCAACGCGTTGAGTGATTGTTTTAGTGCTGTCAGCGTTTTTAACGTTGTTTACTTGTACAAACGTTTCACGTTGACTAGGCAATACATTTTCCACTTGACCAGGCAAGAAGCTGGAAGTACGATCCGCCAACAACAATGTTACAGTTGTTTTATCATCAGATAATGTAGCAGATTCGATTGTTTTACCGTCAGAATTAGCGCTATTTTCAATGATATAATTGTTCTCATTTTCTGCAGAAGCTTCATCTACAGTACCATCAAATTTAACAACAACTTCTTTCAAGTTAGACGCAGAAGCAGATGATACTGCTTGAGCACCTGTAGTTTTATAAACAACTTTTTCAGTGAATTCTCTATCTTTGTAAGTAAACTTCACTTCAGTTTCTTTGTTAGCTTCAAGAGCTTTATCCAAAGTCACTTTAACGGATTCGCCGTCACTCATTTTGAAAGTAACAACTTTACCAGCTTCAGTTACATCGTAAGAAGCAACTTTCAAGCTTTGCGCTTGGTCAATTGCGTAAGCAGCGCCTACAAGCAATTCACGGGAAGCGTTAGATTGGAAGTTCAATTTGGAATCAAGCAATCCAGCGTTGATTGCCGCTTGAACATAACCTTTAGCCCAAGTTGTTGCTGAGTTGTTAGTTTCAGCTGGAACTTCAAGTTTCAAAGCGATTGTCAGAACTTTCGCCATTTCTTCAACTGTTACTTTACCGTTGAAGTCGAAGATTTTCTTCTCAACGTTTTTACCTTCCATGATGCCCGCAGCTGTTACTGCTTCGATGTAAGGAGCAGCCCAGTTTTTAGCATTGTAGTTTTTATCGTTGTAAGAAAATACACCAGTGATTTCTTTCAAGCCAAGCAATTTAGTGATAACTTTTGCGAACTCAGCGCGAGTCATCTCTTTGTTCAAACCAGCAGTTCCATCTGGATAACCAGAGAAAATACCTTTTGCTTTCAATGCATCAAACTGTTGTTGTGCCGATACTGCTGTATCACCGAATGCTACAGATGCAAACATTGAGAATGCCATTGCTGTAGACAGAGCTACTGATAAAATTTTCTTCATAACCTTTTTTTCTCCTCCTTGGGCGTTCATAACATTTGAATTTTCTTTAATAGGGTCGCTCGTATTCCTCATATATTGTTGCACCCCCTTTCCAGAGTTTTGAGCAAGTTAATATAAATGATGTCTGTGAGCATATCACAGAAACTTGTAAACTAGGTTGTAATGCAGAATCATACGAAAATAGAGTAGTTTCCTAATCCTACCTACGTATTATACAATGGGTCTTCCGTGTCGTAAAGCAATTTTTTCTAAAAAATAGACAAGATTCTTCACGAGGTCATTCTTGGTAACAGGCCCAATGTTTTTGACTCTACATCTTAAACGCAGCAGATTTCAAAAAGTTGCGGATTCCACAAAAAAAGTTTTGAATTTATTTATGTATAGGTGCAGTGCGGGTTAAGATGCCATTCAAAACGATCGGAAACCCTTGTTAGAACTGGAATTGTAGAAAAAACTTAGTGCGTCGTCTGAGTTGCTATCGTTTATTTATACCCATACTTTCCAATCATGAAGCGACAAATTCTTCAGAATAAAAAAAACAAAAAGCACCCCATTATGGGATGCTTTAGGTGCAGTTCTGGTTCTATACGTTAGCGAATCTTCATGGCAAGGTCAATAATTTGAGCTCGCATATTCGGATCGCTGTTCAATCTTAGATACATATCATCAATGGGTTGTCTGTTCTCACGGTATGTTTTCTCATGCTTCATCGTCGTGTGAGACCATTCAATCAATTCATTCTCAGCCAGAACCAAATTATTATACGCATCATGGAAGCCTGTAGATTGTACCAGTCCTTCCATTACTTCTTGGGAAACCTCTTGTACTTTGCGTGTATCTTCTATTTTCTTCTCCAGAATGACTGCCTGCTTCTCGAACTGTGTCTTTGCCTTCATGTAGCCCAGCTGGGCTTTCGAATAAATCGGTTTCATTAGCTAACTTCACCCTCTAGATCATTGTGTATTTACCGTTATTGTATCTTAAACTCTAGCAAATTACAAAAATAGTTATTGGTAAAAATCATGTTTCTTCTATTATAAAAGTATTCTTTATCAGTTCCACAACAGTCATAAAAAGGACCTGACCCTTCAGAACAAGGGACAGGTCCTTCCTCAATTGCATTCATGTCTTTATATCATTAGCTCAGGTTTTTAGGGAATATCTTGGTGCTTTTCTTGAGCAGCTCCACCGCGATCTTGCCTGCTTCGGCACGAGTCAGGTTTCCTTTGGGGTTGAAGTTATATTGTGCTTTTTTCTGACCAGGAACCGTAACCGCTGCACCTTCCATGATCTTAGCCTTGGAAACGGCCATAACTGCCGGTCCTGCGTACGTCTCAATACGACCAGAATCCAGGAATGATTTTGCCAATGTAGCTTGAAGCTTACTATCATTGTTTGCCAGTTTCAGCTTCAGTGCACGTGCAATCATTACCGCAGCTTGTTCACGCGTAAGCGGTTGGTCTGGACCAAATACGCCATCCGTAAGTCCTGTGACAATACCTGCTCTAGCTGCTGTCTCAATATGGTCATAATCCCATGTTGCGGAACGAGCACCCGGAACCAGATCGGCAAACGTACGGTTACTGTCCGAATTAATAGGAAGACTCAATCCTTTGACCAGCAGCGTAGCAAACTCGCCGCGTGTTGTCTGATCATCTGTACCAAACTGTTCAAATCTCAGATTGTTCATGAAACCTTTGGAATAAAGTCCATTCAGAATATTACGTGCCCAGTTGTGATTCGTAATATCATTATATCCACGATTTAATTTCATTACTTTGTAATACCCGAATTCATCAAATGGCACTTTTACTGTATGACTCTTGGTATCCACTTCTCCACCGATGTTCTCCCATTGGCGTTTGTCTGTGTAACGATATACCGTAATCGTTGAACCCGCTTCATCTACGACATTAGGGTCGAACGAAAGGGTCAGTTCACCACGTTTTGAAGGAGTAATTTTACGTTCAACTGGTGTTTGCGGGTTACCAAACAATCCTTCCAGTGAATATGGCGCCAGTCCATTCGTAGGTGCTTTATACGTAGCTGAACCTACATCACCAGACTCACCCAGACCACCATTTACCCAGTAAATCTGCGAGATCAGTCCAAAGTTTCTGGACGCCGTAGTCGATCCAAAGTTGAGTGTGTATTCATCCGGAATACTCCATGAAGGAGCACCACTGTTCTCCCCTGTTCCAGGGAATCCAATAATATTACCGTAGTCATTGCGTCGTTCTACAATACCAGTCACAGGATCAGCAATACCAAACAATAATTTGGTATCCGGATAATACTTTGCAATTCCTCTAGGTGTTGTACTCTGCATGACAGTCCCTTTAGGGAATGACAGCTGGAGCCCTTTGTTAAATACGGTGTATTTGGTTGCAACTTTAGGTGCCATGAACTGTGCATCTACACCTACTGTTCCTGTGTAGAACACTTCCACTGTATCCGTGTTACTTGCGCCAGTACGATTAATTGTGATTTTGATTTTGTTGGACTTGTCCTGTTTTAAGCCTACGTAATCATATACAAAACGGTTGGCCCCTAGATCTGTACGCTTCACAGCTGGATCTTTGCCGATTAGCACTGACGTAGCACCTTCAGCTTCGATATCGAAGTGAACAAAGTTTTTGTTCACAACAATTTGCTTGCCTACTGTCGGCTGTGGAGAAAGAATACGATACGCACTGACTTCTCTTACGATTTCCAATCTTTGCGTCGTTTTCGCTCCAAGTTCATTGACGAGTTCAAGGGTATATACATACGTTCCTGGCGCATCAGAGACGAGATCCTGAATACGCATCATGAAATCCTTCTGGTTTCCTGCAAATTCATACGTGTATCTGGTATCCGGGAAGGTGACTACCGGCGTACCCACTGCATTTACTGGAATGTCTACAGAAAGAATATTTTTGGTTCCCATGTTCAGGTTGAGCTTCGTAGCTCCACTACCACGCAGAACGAGGTCATATTCCTTTAATGAAGTTGTATATTTGTTATCATTAAACGTAAATTCAGGCGTAAGGTTGAAGATATTTTTAACCACTTCACTATTCCCACTATATTCTTTTGGTGGGAATGTTGGACGATCCTTACCAACAGCCGGTTGGAAGTTCATGATCGTAGACACGTTATTGTCAACAACATAAATTCGCAATTCTTTGCGAACTTCACGAGCTTGTCCTTTATCATCCTTGCCTGTACCTGTAAAGATGATTCGGTTCTCACCATATACAAGCGGACCATCATCAAGTGAAATGGGCAGATCCAATTTAAAATCACCTGTGTCAGTATCTAACCAGGTAGGCGTCAATTTTTCTGCCGGATCTGTAGAATACTCTTTCGCACCATTCACAAATACTTCAGCGACAAAATAGTCACTTTTCAACGTATCAAAATCAATATATTGTCCTTTAACAAGCATGCTTTTCTTCTCTGAGGAATCTACATTGTAAGTCTGACCGTCTGTAAGATTTTCAACATAGATATAGTTCTTGGATGCAAAAGAGATGGTGACATCTTTGTAAGCCGTTGAATTTTCATAATTGAAGCGGACGGTTTGATTCCCGTTTTTCAACCCTTCAACTTTATACACATATTGCAGTTTCTGTGATGTAGGAGTCGTAGGAACAGTATATATATGCTTAACTGTAATTGAGCTTGTACCCAGTGGCAGATAATTGGCCAACAGTTTATTCAAATCAGCAGGTGTACTATTGGTTTCGACCAGGATATAGAAGTCACCCGAGTCTACTTTTGCATTATTCAATGGCTCACCTGAAGGGATATTTGATTCGTTGTCCTCCGAGTAACCTTTGAGATACTTAAGGTTTGTAATTACCGTTTGACCCTCCATGTACTGGAAGTCCATCGGTTTGCTAATTGTCTTAGTGCCGTATGTCACAGACAGCGTATGGTTTTGATCAGTATCCACCACAGTTCCTGTCTTGGTAAAGGGCACTGCTGGAATATCAAAAGATGCTAACCAATAGGAAGGCGTATTGTTCTTCAAACTTGGGATGAACAACTCTGTCACATTGGTTGGTGTTACCGTTTGACCATCCACACCAATAATGGCGCCATCTTTGAAACTCTTTTTGGATACTTCATCATTTGGAACCAACATCTGAACATGCACTTTAGCCGAATCGGCTTTCTCCGTGAACACGGGTTCTACACCAAGCAAGCTTTGGGCATTCTCCAGAGAATCCACAATATCCAGTTTTACAACCGGATTCTTCTCATCATAGAAGTAGAGTGAGTAGCTGAATGTCAGCTTGTCTGATCCATTCTCTACAACCAATTTAAGATCATTGACACCCGGATTCATTTTAAGCTGCGGTGAGAAAAAGCTGCCGTTTTGCAGCAATGAAGTTCCGAGCACTTCTCCACCATTTACTTGAACAGTTACTTTGGTTGCATTAATGGCTGTACCCTCAAGGGTAATTTCATCTTTATTGATGACAATCTGAGCGCCTTCATTCAATTCAAGGTTATCTGTTCCACCAAGAACCTGAAGTTTCTCTACATAAGGTACCTTATCAAACAAAACGTAAAATGTTTCGGAGCGTTCATTCTGTCCTTGCGCTCCGGTAAATGTAATCTGATTCATACCCGGATACAAGGTTACATTCGCCTTGAAGCGGTTATCCGGTCGATCCGGATCAAGCGTAACTACAGCCGGAGCCACCCGAGTCGGGTCTTTGACCCACTTTTGCTGGCTCTGATCATAGCTGAGCAGCTGAATATTAGCTCCCAATGTTGATCCTGTCACTTTGGTAAACGTTCCTGTAATCAATTGCTCTGCGCTTGTGACTTTATATACTTTTTCTCTCGTGATCTGATTCGTGCCTTCCAGTGTGAGATCTACCGTATTCCTAAGTTCAGATACGTCCGGAGTAAAATAACTCGTCGGTTTATCCGCCGCCGATGCGACTGGTGCAAGGCCTGCTGGTATTAGTGATACAACCAGTGCCACCATCATCAGCCAGATCATCGGCTTCTTTGTACGCTGCATGCAATCATCTCTCCTCTTTTTAAGTCAGTTACCGTTATATATCGGCCATTAGGTTCCAATTATTTAGTAAAAACAACAAAATAAACAAAAAACCTTGTCCACGAGGGACAAGGCTTGGGCCTGAAAGAATATTCAATAATATCAGTAAACGTGCATTTCTATTTAGGATTTCGAACGAGTCTCCGGGTTCAGCTTCACACGCATGCGCATCAGGAAATTAATAACCGGTCTTCTGGTTTTGCTTACAAGTCCGATGACTTCAGCTCCCACTTGGAGGAAGAACATCATGATACAGATCACGACGAACGTTACCCAGTTGGCTTCGAACATCGCAGCGGATGATTGGATAATCGCCAGTACCCCGAAGAATGCGGCAATACCGTAGATGATCAGTACCGTCTGACGGTGACTGAACCCAAGCTCACGCAAGCAGTGATGCAGGTGACCTTTATCCGGTGAGAAAATCGGTTTCCGTTGTACCGCACGACGAATGATCGCGAAGAAGGTATCCGAGAGCGGCACACCGATAATGATCAGCGGCGTAATGAAGGACACGACAGCAATTTGTTTAAATCCAAGCATGGATAGCATCGCCAGAGAGAAACCAAGGAATAGCGACCCGGTATCCCCCATGAAGATCTTGGCCGGGTGGAAGTTAAAGAACAGGAATCCGATAATACTGCCCAGCAGCACAAGACACATCAAGGCAATCATCATATTGCCCATCAGGAAGGACATCACGGCGATGGTACCAATGGCAATACCAGATACACCAGCAGCAAGACCATCCAGACCATCAATCAGGTTAATCGCATTCGTTACACCAACAATCCAGAGGATTGTGAGCGGAATGGATACCCAAGCTTCCAGTGAGGAATAGGAATCCTGAAAAGGAATATTGACGAAGTCTACGCGGATATTGAATCCGAATACGACTACAGCAGCAGCAACAATTTGTCCAAGCAGTTTTACTTTGGCTGACAGTTCGAAACGGTCATCCAATGCACCAATCAGTACAATGATCGTTCCACCGATCAGAAAAGCACTGACAAAGCTCATATCTCTTGTCGTAAACCATGCCGACACAAAAGGAAGCAGTGCAGCAACCGTAATGATAAAGGCTAGGAAAATTCCAAGACCACCTAGACGCGGCATAATCCGGGTATGCACTTTACGTGCATTCGGTGTATCCATTGCTCCAATTTTGACTGCGAACTTTTTGACAAGCGGTGTCAGGGCAAGAGCCAGTCCCATAGACACGATAAATCCAATGATAAAGATCGCTACCATATGAATATTCGACCCCCAATTATAATGCCTTACGAAATTATAAATCCCCTGATCTCTTTCTATATATATAAAAATTATTTGTTAGTCACTTTTGATGAAAAATGCCATTTGCACCAGAACGGAGAGGGCAGAAATAACCTGTAGAAGTGTAACGTTCGCCTTTATAACCGGATTTCATCCTTAGATAAGGATATCAAAGAAATCTGGGGATAACAGCGATCAAAAGGTTATTCTGACATCGGAGTGGCCATGTGCAACTAAATGTTTTTATTTCAGTGGCACACATGTAATCCAGAACGAATTATACGCCGATCACAGGTGAAATGCCAACCTCAATTTTTAGCAAAAACGTTCATATTACTCGTAATAGCCTAATTTTAACGGACTTTAGTCACGTTTTCTTTGTCCCGCATCACTTTGACAGCGAATTTCGGAAGCGCAAGCATTCGGCCAGCCCGACTAGGTTCGCGAAGCAGACGGTAAAACCATTCCAGTCTTAACTTTTGGAACAGTTTGGGGGCACGTTTGGTTTTGCCCGAAATCACATCAAAGCTGCCTCCAACCCCCATAGTTACGGGAACCTGAAGTGCGTCTTTGTACTTGTGAATCCACGGCTCCTGTGTGTCTGCCCCACGTGCTACAAACAGCAGATCAGGTGCAGTTTCGCGAATGGAAGCAACCACCTGTTCGTCTTCAGCCGGACCAAAATAACCGTCACGATAACCCACAATCCGAATCGCCGGATATTGCTGTTGTAACCGAACTGCTGTTTCTTGAATCACTTCAGGTGTAGAACCGAGCAGGTACACGCCCCACCGATAGTTTTCTCCAACACGCAGCAATTCATGTAAAAGCTCAAATCCGGGCACCCGCTCGGCCACAGGCTCCCCGCAATAATTGGCAGCCCATACCACACCTGTTCCATCGGGAACAATCAGTTCCGCAGATTGCATCACCTGCATCATCGCCGGATTCTCCAACGCTGCCATGACCATGATGGGATTGGCTGTAATGACCTGGGTCGGCTGCTTCGTGAGTACTGCTTCGCGTAGAACCTCCACCGTTTCTTTCATCGTAAGCTTGGAAAAAGGAATACCATAGATCGAAACGGTAGGTATTGGTCCGGTCTGATTCATCTTATTTCACCCTTTGCGGCCTAAATAGTTAATGATTTGCTTTGCAGGCACTCTGGCTTCCTGCTTCAATTCGGTAATGCTTTCTTCATGTTCCTTCAACCATTGTGAACGCTGATCCAGCAGGTTGGCCACCGTCTTGGCCAGTTTGTCCGCATCCAGCGCAGACGTAGTCCCCACGGATTCACTATCCAGACGCAGCATGAACTGATCAATCTTCGGATCATAAGAGATACCAACGGGTGGAATATACTGTGATGCTGCATAGATCAGACTGTGCAGACGCATGCCAATAACCACATCACAATGGCTGACTTCCTGCAGCATCTGCTGTGGATCCGTGAGATCCTTAATTATGCTGACTTCGCTGCCCTTGTTACCCAAATCACCGAGCATTTCCATGACAAAGCGTGAAGCCTGCTCATCGCCCGGTAAGTGAAATGGCATAAAGCGCAGGTGAACGGCTTTATGGGAACAAAGCTTCTTCAATCCAGCTGCAATGGCTGTAAGCTCTTTACGATCCGACTCCCAGAAACGTACGGATACGCCAACAACCGGGAGCTTTGTATGAACGCTTGTGATATCTGCAACAACATTCCCTGCATTCACATCGACAGATGGATCACTCGCTGTGATCTCCTGAGCATTAGATGATCGTTCTGGAGATTCCAGATCTGGCAAAGGCAAGCCCATCACCGGGTCGGGAACGACGTGAATCTGATTCCACTGCAATCCCAGCCCTCGCAAATAATCCGCAGATTGTTCATCACGCACAGATACATATTTACAGGCCTTGAAGACCGATCGAATCATCGGATTGAAGATTTTGCGATTTACAGGTCCAATGCCCTGCGCATAGATAAATGTTGGCTTCTTCAACCATTGGGCCAGTTTAATGACACCCAGGTAGTAGGGGATGGATTTCAGTCCGGTTGCATCCTGCAGCAGACTTCCACCCCCGCTGATTAATCCGTCACTTTCCTTGATCGCTTCACGGACGTCCTTCAACTTCATCCGGTGCACTGAGCGTACACCGTACATGGAAGTGGTCTGTTGCGGGTCTCCGGAGAGCACAATCGGTTCGATCGTAATGTTAGACCGTTGGCTCTCCTCTTCCAATGCCGTTAATATTGACTTCAGCACTGCTTCGTCTCCGCTGTTGCTGAATCCGTAATATCCCGAGATGACTAACTTTTGAGAAGTGGTGACCATTTTTTCCAACATCCTTCCGCTACTTGCCACACACCCACAGCAATGATACCGAAGATTAAGCCAAGTCCCAATCCCATCACTCCACGAATGAGTGACAACACAGCAGGCGTATGGATATGCGCGAACGTATCCACCATGGACAATTGTCCAATCGCTGCAATAATGAGCACAAAGATGACTTTACGATATTTTAAAGCGGCGAACACGCCAACAATAAACAGCGGGTGTCCCAGCATAAATTCTTTGAATCTTGGCCGTACGCCGAATGTGTCTTCGAGCGTTGTACGCAGGAACATCTCGAACGGGGTAACCGAGCCTGCATTACCTGTACGGGTCAAATAATAATAACCAACCGCGGCAGCAAAAACGCCTAACACAACCATCAATACATTAATCGGTGTACGCAGCAGATCCTTGACTTGTTTAATGGAGAACGAACCCGAACCCCGGTAAAACACAATATATATCGCCACCAGCGCCATCGGTGCAAAGTGCAACAGACTCACGCCCCGGAACTGGTTGATGACCAGACTGTACGTAATGCTGTTAAGCAAAGCGATGACAAAAGGCACGGCCAGGAACGACAGAATCGATGTTCTTACATATAAAAATAAGGTTTGCCCTAAACGACGACCGGCAGGTGCGTCTGGCTGACGCTGCTGCTGATAGTTTACTGTACGAACGGCCAGCACCATCGCAATGGTCGGAGCACTAATCGCTACCAGCAAGGCAATCCCTTGCTCCAGCAGCGTTGGCTTGAGCAGGAATAATCCGGCACTGCCTACAAGAGCCAGTACAAATACCAGCAATGTCAGCAGTGGAACAAAATATGAAACCATAATCGCAATCATGGCGATTGCTCCAATCAGAGCAACCAGCTTGGCATAACGCTGAATGGAAGAATCTTTAACCGTGAATGCTTCAGCTTGTCCCAGTTCAAAGCCATGTTTGCCCATTCTTTCAATCGCATGACCCGGCTCATTCAGACTGTTGATCAAATTATCAATCGGATTGGTGATCATGGCTTTGGCCGTATTCCGGCTTGGCGAAGCATTCATATAAAGCATACGAATGTTACGGTCTTTGGTAGCCAGAACAAAACGGTCAGCAATGGTGTCTACATCCAGATTGGCATCCCCGTCACTTAAGGAGTACAGACGAGTTACATTGTAGTCAATTTTATAGGAGAGCGTCTCAAAACCGGATTGCGGTTTCTTCAAATTTTCAATAGCTGCCAGTCCAATATGATGCTTGTTCAGGAGCTGGGCAAACATATCGATACTCTTCATCTCCGCATTATCATTGTACCCTTTCACAGCATCGCCATCAAACAGGATACGCTTTACCCCATTCTCTTCGAAGAAGGTGAGCAGGCGTTCCATGGATTCCTGATTGTAAGGAACACTGTCCGAGATCCGTGGCAAAATGTAAAAGCCTTTATCACGCAGCATCTTCACGGCAACCGGATCGGGCTGCAAAGGCTGCATATTGGCATTCTCCGGTGGAGTCTGCAATATTAAGCCGCTACGACCTTCATATTCCCATGAGACAACCGGAATCTGCCGATCCGCGAACGTTTGTTCAATAATAGGGGTATAGGTTTGTGCATTTTCTTCGTTTGTAAACAGCACATACGTATAATTATCATTAGCAGGAATGACATTTTTGGTCATGTTCGCGAGATCCTGCCCGCTATAGACCATCAGTCGGCGTGACTTCTTCAGTTCGTCCAGTGTACTTTCGAACACTGCCATGGTGGTCACTCCCGCATCTTTCAAACGAGTCAGTTGTTCATTCATGAAGTCCTGCGGATGGGCCTGATAAGCCGAGATATCCAATAGTCCACGATAATTGAAAACAAGCTCCACCTTTTTGGCGGACGATTCCGTCTGCACCCGATCACTAATAACGGGGATGGAAGCAATCAAACCGATAATGACAACAATCCACAGCCACTTCCGGGAAGCGGTATTCCAATAAAGCCATTTTTGACGCACTACATGTACCTCCTCAAGTGTTGGAACCAAATGCATGTTCAGTTCATGATTTTCATTGCAAGATTGTGAATAAATACCGGATACAAACAGCTTGTGTCAACAAACGTGCATCTATCCGCAATTCATCCCAAAATCGACGAGACTTTCACCTTTTTTTACCTAAAAGAAAAGCCCCTCCGCCAACCAACCTTACGGTGCGGAGAGGCTTTCTCATGTTATTGCTCCGTGCTGCTTCGTATTTATTGTGCGTCTACCCGCGTCATCACTGTAGTAACCAGACGTTCGATCCGGCTTTCCGCATCTTCCAGGCTCTCTCCGCGCACGGCGAAGTAGACTTTGATCTTCGGCTCTGTTCCCGAAGGACGCAGGCAGAACCATGATCCGTCTGCCAAAATATACTTCAGCACGTTCTCTTTAGGCAAGCCGTCCAGGCCAAGGGAGTAATCCAGCACATCTTGTACAGCGATGCCGGCTACCTCTTGTGGCGGATTGGAACGCCAGTCGCTCATTTTCGCCTGAATTTGAGCTACACCGTCTTTGCCCTTCAGTGTACGAGACTCCAGCTTCTCCAGGAAATATCCGAATTGGCTGTACAGTTCTTGCAGGACATCATAGAGGGTTTTACCTTGATTTTTATAATAAGCAGCTGCTTCAGCAATCAGCATTGCAGCCAGGACCGCATCCTTGTCACGTGCGTAGCTGCCTGCCAGGTAACCATAGCTCTCCTCATAACCGAACAAGAACGTATGGCTGCCGGTTGCTTCGAACTGGTTCATTTTTTCACCAATATATTTGAAGCCTGTCAGGGTGTTCATCACTTCTGCACCGTAATGCTCGGCAATGACTGCTCCCATCTCGCTCGTTACAATCGTTTTGACAACCGCACTGTTTTTCGGCAGTTTACCTGTCTCTTGCAAGCGGCTCAGTACATAATGCACCATGATGGCTCCCGATTGGTTACCGGACAGTACAAAATATTTGCCGTCGTTGTCTTTCACTACTGCACCCATGCGGTCTGCGTCCGGGTCTGTACCGATCAGAATGTCCGCACCTACAGATTCACCCAGCTTCATTGCCAGTGTGAACGCTTCGCGCTCTTCCGGGTTAGGAGATTTCACTGTGGAGAATTCAGCATCCGGCTGCTCTTGTTCTGCCACAATGTGAACCTGCTCAAAACCGATCTGTTCCAACACACGGCGTACAGGTACATTACCTGTTCCGTGCAGTGGCGTGAAGACGATTTTGAAATCACGGCCGACGCCGGATTGAATCAGGTCACGACTGAGACTCAGGCTGGCTACTGTATCCACAAATGCCTGATCTTCCTCTTCCCCAAGCCATACGAGCAATCCTTGGGCTTCGGCTTCTTCCTGTGTCAGCTTTTTCACATCCGCGAGGGAAGGAACTTCCTGAATGTATTGGATGACTTTCTCCGCTTCATGCGGCACCAGTTGACCGCCTTCATGGTTGTACACTTTGTAGCCATTGTATTCAGGAGGGTTGTGACTGGCTGTCACCACAATACCACCGGTTGCTTGCAAATGGCGCACGCTGTACGACAGTTGAGGCGTAGGACGCAGGGATGTAAACAGCTTCGCCACTATACCGTTTCCGGCCAGAACCAACGCTGCATCCAGCGTAAATTCAGGCGAGAAGTGACGGGAGTCATGAGCGATAACAACGGAAGGTTTGCCTTCTTTATCCCCATGCTGCTCCAGCAAATAGCGCGCAAATCCCTGCGTTGCACGACCTACCGTGTAACGGTTCATCCGGTTGCTCCCGGCACCGATTACACCACGCAATCCACCTGTACCAAACTCCAGATTTCTGTAGAAACGATCCTCCAGCTCTTTGGGCTGATCCTGCAAATCACGAAGCTCCTGTTTCGTCGCTTCATCAATCGAAGCATCCTCCAACCATTGCTGCAATGTTTGTGCTGCTGCTGTGCTTAACTGTTCCATTCCTGCAAGCCCCTTCCTTCTATATCAAATTCAATTGCCCGATGAACTATACAATCATTAGCTTGGGTCAGACAAAGCGAACATGATCTCGCCTTCAGCTACCACTTTGTCGGCGACTTTGGCTGTAGCTTTGCCTTTACCAATTGAACCTTTGAGACGGGTAATCTCCACTTCAAGCATTAACGTATCTCCAGGCACAACTTGTCCACGGAATCGGAAATTGTCCAGTCCCGCCAAAAAGCCGATTTTGCCTTTGTTGCCTTCCAAGTTAAGAATGGCGACTGCACCGACCTGTGCCAGTGCTTCTGTAATCAATACCCCCGGCATCACCGGATACTCTGGAAAATGACCAATAAAGAACGGCTCGTTAATGGTTACATTTTTTAATCCAACTGCACGTTTGCCGTCCTCTAGCTCTACAATCTTGTCCACCAGCAGAAACGGGGGACGGTGCGGAATAATTTCTTGAATCTGTTTGATATCGAGCACAGTGTAATCTCCTCTCGGGGTGTTTATATGAGAATTCTTCATCATGGATTGACGTTAAGCGCAAACGCGTCGTTCCGGTCACGGATCGTTCCTCCGATCGCTGTTGTCCCCGAATTTTCTGATACATTTTAGAGTGGTCTAAAATTCGGTGACAAAGGCGAGCGCTTCGCTTCTTCTGAACGATTCCGTTCCCTCCACTTACTTAAGTGCGGATGCCGTCAACCCCAACATGATCAAGTCGAACCTCATATAAAAGGTTTTTTAATTTTAATGTTGTATGAAAAGCATATTTTCGGTTAACACTAGTTATATCCTTCATGACTGCAGTAGTGAAGGTTGAGATAAGGGGTCTCTCTTCGCGATGACGAAAAGTCTTTCGCAGGGGAGGCCTCTTTTGACGTCAAACGTCATCCATCATTATACTGTTTTCAACGCCAAAAAGAAAACTCCTGCCTGCGCAGGAGTTTTCACATATATCACCAATCTACGGAGCGAACACCAGATCATATACATGTTCCCATGTACTCCACTGCAATACGGAACCGATATCCTGTTTGCCCAGTACCACATATCCAGCGACCATTCCGCCAGCGAGGGCAAGAATAAGCAGGACCGGAACCAGAAACCATCTTGCGATGCGCCATCCACTCTTCTTCTTCTTGACTTTCGTCTTATCCGGCTTGCTGTTCTGCTGTTGTGTATCTGTCATCACATTCACCTTTTATGCTCTCATATTGTTGGCAAGACCCGACATGGAATCACTGGATGTCAGCGCCCGTGCCGCCAGCTGGTAAGTCCGCTGTCCTTGCATCAGCAAAGCCATCTCCTGGGTCAAATCCACATTGGATTGCTCCAGGAAACCTGTACGAATCATCGCTGCTGCTTCTCGTGTAGCTGCATTGGCTCCAAATACATCATCCTCGGTCAGACCCGAACCCAGACCAAACAGGTTATCTGCATACTGCACAAGCCCTTCCGGGCGTTCAATGTCTACGAGTTGAAGTTGGGCTCCAATCGTTGCAGCAACTGCATTTCCGCGACGGATCAACAGATTGCCTTTTTCATCAAAAGCGACTTTGCTATTATTCGGTGCGGTAATGCGATTACCCTGACGATCCAAGGCAAAGTGGCCTTCGCCATTGACCAATACCATCATGTCCGGTGCATCGGGATTCGTCTTCGGTCTCATGTCAGGGATAAAATGGAATGCACCCTGACGCGTCCACATTTTCTCACCATTTGCTTCAACGGCAAACATCGCATTCCCTTCAATGGCCAGATCTGTAGGGATGCCTGTCTCATTGAACGAACCCTGAGACATATCCTTCGTCACATCAGCCAAACGCACGCCAAATCCAAGGTTGTACCCCATCGGCGTGGAGCGTCCATCCAGCTTATACTTATCCGGCTGCTGCTGCACTCGGGTCAGCACATCCTCGAAGGCTGCTTGCTTGCTTTTATAGCCTGCCGTATTCACGTTGGCAATATTATCGGAAATGACATCCAGACGCTGCTGTATTCCGGTCATGGAGACCATTGCACTAATCATGGAATTATTCATACGGTGGTTATCCTCCCCTGGTGGTTCTACCCTCCCAAACCCTCCCTGGTAGGGAGGGCCCCAGATGGCGCTGCCCTCTGGACTCCCGAAACAAGCGGAGAGGGTGCGTGGGGTACGATCTTGCTAAGTGACGGTGTAGTGTGTGCGCCGCGACTGCCCAGCTAATATTTACTCCATGGTTTCACATGGCTAAATATTAGCTGGGCACGCTCTTTGTGCGGCGGGCAGCTCCGCGTGGTCTCTCCCTGCTTTGCTTCGCAAAGGGCTGTCGAGACCGTCGCTGCGCTCAGCTTACTAGCTACGCTATCCTCGCATACGCTCGGCTGCGTTTAGGCTTGCGCCTCGCGTGAGCCTCTCTGCTTTGCTACGCAAAGGACGTTTGGCTCTCCGCTACGCGATTATATGGGTAGTCGGCTGTTATACACGGCCGACTTCATTGACGGCTTTATCCAGACTGCGGTCATAGAATTGCACGACCTTCTGGTTCGCTTCATACGCACGGAATGCGGCGTTCATATCCACAGTCGCTTGTGAAGCATCTACGTTGGACCCTTCCAGGTATCCTTGACGGATCTGCACATTATCTCCGGCAGCCATCATTCGGGCAGTTGCTCCATCCTGGTCGTTCAGGCTGAAATTCCCGTCACCTTGGCGCACCAACTGGTTCGGCTGATCGATAACACTAATTCCCAGTGTGACGCCTGTGGGTACACCTGTATCTGCATTAACAAGACGACCTTGCTCATCCACTTTAAATTGGTCTACCGAACCTGTCAACACAACGGGTTGTCCATTATTATCCAGCACTTGCGAACCCGTTGAACTCAAGAGTTGCCCAGTACCTGTAACCCCGAAATGACCATCACGTGTATATCTTGTATTGCCTTCTGCATCCTGCACCGTAAAATACGCCTGAGGCTGGTAGGTTACCGTGCCATCAGCCCGTACAAATTTGCCTGAAGCATCAAACGGGACTGGTTGTCCAGTCTGCGGGTCAATCACGGCCAGATTGGATGAAATGGCAAAGTCACTCTTTTGCCCGCTCTCCATAATAGCTCCCTGCAAATTCATGGACAAACTTTCTTCCGCGAACACACCCGTGTTCAGCTTGCCCAACCGCTTTGTCGGAAGATTGGCATCTCCACCCACCAAAGAAATGAGCATTTCCGGAAAAGAACGGCTTACGCTGTTCACTTGTTTATATCCCGTTGTGTTCATATTCACAATATTCTGCGTTGCAGTGTCGTGGCGGCGTTGTTGCGTTATCATTCCCGCGGTAGCGGTGTACAGACCTCTTAACATGTATGAACCCCTCTCCTCAAGCGCTTGTCCTGCATGACAGGATGGCTGCTTGTCCGTTCTGTTCCCGATCATGGGCGAACCTTTGCTTTTTATATCGGCAGATTAGAACTTTTTCTTAACCACCTGATCCAAATTATTCAACATAATGCCTGTTCCCTTCACGACACAATGCATCGGATCCTCTGCAACCCATACCGGTACATGCAGTTCATTGGACAATAATTCGTCCAGTCCTTTCAGCAAAGCGCCTCCACCTGTCAGCACGACACCTCGGTCAATAATATCTGCCGACAATTCCGGTGGCGTCCGCTCCAATACCGACTTGGCTGCAACGATGATGGATTGCACGGAATCCCATAGTGCTTCCTGCACTTCATTTCCCGACACCGTTACGGTAACAGGCAAACCGGATACCATATCCCGTCCGCGAATGTCCATCTCCGTTTGTTGACCGTCCGGGTGTACAGAACCAATCGCAATCTTGAGATCTTCGGCTGTACGTTCACCGATCATGAGTTTGTATTTGGCTTTGATATACTTGGTAATCGCTTCGTCGAACTTGTCCCCTGCAACTTTAATAGAAGAGGCGGTGACTACGTCGCCCATAGACAGGACTGCAACGTCAGTCGTTCCGCCGCCGATATCCACGACCATATTGCCGCTCGGCTGAAAAATATCCATGCCCGCACCGATCGCTGCCGCTTTCGGCTCTTCTTCCAGAAATACTTCTTTGGCACCGCTGCGCTCCGCAGCTTCACGGATGGCCTTCTGCTCCACGGAAGTAATGTTCGTTGGTGCACAGATCAGAATACGCGGGTGGCTGTACCAGCTTCTTGCCCCCACACGATTAATGAAATGTCTAAGCATGGCTTCCGTAATCTCGAAGTCCGCAATAACGCCGTCACGCAGCGGTCTAATGGCAACAATGTTACCTGGAGTACGCCCCACCATACGACGCGCTTCTTCCCCAACAGCAAGGACCCGCTTCGTATCGCTTTCAATGGTCACGACGGAAGGTTCATCGAGGACGACCCCGCTTCCTTTCACGTGAATAAGCACGTTCGCCGTGCCAAGATCAATACCGATATCCTTGCTAAACATAAAAGAGCCCCCAAAGTGATATTATTTGGTCAGCGTATCCTGTGAAAAAGAGTCCCTTATCACGTCACCGCTCGTTCGACAAAGTGCAACATATATATGTAAAAATCGGGCTGATAAGATGTCATAATTCGATCCTGTACCAGCTTTTAACATATCATACTTCAGGGGAGGGATTCAATGCATGTGTGAGCTTTTTGACCTACGTCTTGCCGCAGGTCCCTACGATTTAGCGGAAGCCAGCACCTCGCGTTTTTTACCGCTTGTTTTTTTGTATTTGATTTTGGTCGCTTCACCGCCCCGCAAATGGCGGATGGACTTGTGATACTCCAGAATGTGTTTCACCTGGTCAGCAAGATCAGGGTTGATTTCCGGCAGACGCTCCGTCAGATCCTTATGCACAGTACTCTTTGACACGCCGAATTCCTTGGCAATGGTACGGACCGTATTCCTCGTCTCAACAATGCAGCGACCAATTTTGATGGTCCGTTCCTTGATGTAATCGTGCACGCTCCCGCCTCCCTACTGTGTGGATAGTTTGGTACATTATATGAGGAGCATGCCTATATATTCGCGGTTTAGAGGTGTGACAAGCTTCGAAGGTCCCATTATTTTCTGAAAAGCACAAAAAGAGCAGAGGAGAAATCCCCTCTGCCCGTCATGCTGCTGCGGTAAAAATCATTTATTTTTCCGGAAGATATCCTTGCGGGTTGACCGGTTGACCGTCTTCGTATACTTCAAAGTGAAGGTGATTGCCCAGCGTTTTTTCCAACTCGTTAACGCCAGCCGATGCAATCGCATCTCCTTGCTTCACTTCATCATCCTGTTTCACTTTGACGTCAGCCAGGCTTTGGTATACGGTCTTGAGGTTATCACTGTGTGTGATTTCCACAACTTGACCTGTCAGCGGGTTTTGTTCCACCCGTGTCACTTTACCGCCGAGTGCTGCTTTGACTTCGAACGTTTTGTTATCGCCCCGTGCCAGGTCTACACCCGTGTTCGGGATAAATGTGTCATTGTACTGCACCATCGCTGCTTCATGTTCCTCGGTTGAACCTTCGTTCTCATAGAACGGTTTTACGACCGAAATTTCGGATGGGACCGCTACAGGCCAAACAAAATTCTCCGACTTTGCAACAACTTCCACACTTTCCTGTTCTCCGCCTACTGCTGTTTCTTCTGTACCCGCCGATGCACCTGTTTCTACTACCCCGTTTGTAGGGTCCGAGTTCAGCGTTTTTTCGCCTGTGCCCTGATAGACCCACACTAAGGTTAGTATAATGCCTGCTGCTGCGATGTAGGCTGCCGGGAAGACCCAGCGTTTGGACATTGCTCTTCTCCATGAAGAGGGCTGGCTAGCCGGTACTCCTTGAGTTGTTTTAGGAGTTTCTTCTTGGACTGTTTTTTTGTTTTGTTCATTCATCTTGATCACCTCAGTAACAAGTGTTACCGGGTGCAACTCTTTTATACACGCGCGACTCTAATTATTTTCACGGAACTTTCAAAGAGTGCTATATAGGTGGAGATGTGCAGCGGGTACGTGCACCGCTCCGGGGCCAGAAAACCTTTCGACCGGCTGTTATCCCCGGATTTCCTGATTATGTTCTCCCAAGGGAGAAATCCGGGGATAAAGGCGGACGCTTCGCTTCTACAGGTCTTTTCTGTCCCCTGCGCTACCCATACGCTAGCACTCTCCGCATATATAGCCGAATCTCGAAAGCTCCGGAAAGGGTGGTAGTACTAAGGATGATTGACTATGATTCGCCAATCTCATACAACCTTATAACGTAGAACCTATTGTGAGGCTAGCATCTTGGATGCCTGTCCGAAAGAGATACCCGTGTAATAGTGTTTGAGAATCTGGGTCGCGGTGTGACCCTCCTGTGCCATGCCATTGGCCCCCCACTGGCTCATGCCGACACCATGACCGTATCCATACGTTGTAATTTCAACCTCATCTCCATCCGTCTTCCAGCTGAACTGGCTCGATCTCAGCCCCAGCAGCTTTCGGACCTCCGGTCCACTAAAGGTTGTACCTGCAATCCGCATCTCCTTGATCCGATGGCCTTGCGTTGTAGACATGACTTCCATCCAGCCACCATTCTGCTGCGCGGTCGCCGGGATAGAGCCCGCACTTAGATTCAACTTCCGGAGAATCTCGCTGCGCTTCAAAGTGATGGTTTCCTCAAAGCCTGGAGCCAGCTTTTTATCCCACGGACTGTCTACACTCTGCAAGTAGGGTACAGGGTTGCCCCACACATCCTCTGCATTCTCTGTATATCCGTTACTCGTGGAGAAAAAAGAAGCGGTGATCGCCTTGCCCTGATAGGTCATGACGGCATCTCGGCTCTCGCGTACAGCCTGTTGCAGTTTTTTCCATTCCTCGGCCTTCCCCAATCGTGTCCAGTCCGCTTTCACTCGGTCTGGTGGTATAAACACCTGATGGCTCACAGTATCGGTCACATCGGCTTCTCCGGATGGGACACCGCTTGTATCATTCGCGGCCAGCCTTCTGACGATAAATGTTCTTGCCGCAATGGCCTGAGCCTTTAAGGCTTCCAGTCTGAATTCAGCTGGCATCTCGGCAGCCACCACACCCGTAACATATTCCTCCAGCGGAAGATTCATCGTTGTACCGGTTGCAGACAGATATACCCTTACTTGAGGTTCAGGGTAGGTAACAGGTACAGCTGGCGCAGGCGCTGGAGTCGTTATACTGCCTACACCTGATGGAACAGGGATCGGTTTGACCGGATCAGGATCATTCGCCCGGGGCCAGACCAGAATGGCGGGTATGAGCAAGGCAAGCGCAAGTAATGTGGAAACAGCTGCTGCTGGCTGCCAGCGAGCTGTGTTTTTCCCCCATCTGCGGCCTCTGCCAAATGTACGCATTCTCCGTCGTTTGACACGGCGGAACTGATCCAGCTCAACAACAGGTACGTGCATACGCCCCGCAGCTGCCCCGGTTGGCTCTTTTAAGGGGCTTGGACCGGATGAAGTGGATGAAGCTGTTATGGGCTCACCCGAAACGGTCCTGAGGTTCGTTGAAGCAAGCTTGTCTTGTTCCACACCAAAAACAGAAATCTCCTCTGACTCCTTCCCAAGTGGACGGGGGACAAGAGGTACTTTAACCTGTACACGGGCTTCTTTCATTGTGATATAACCCTCCGTTGTCCATGGCCGGTCAAGCGCCGGTCCTTTTGTTCAAATCCATAGTTTAGGGTATGAGCTGCATGGATCTGATAGAACCTGATTTAAGAGAAACGGAGGGATTTCATATGCGCCTACCTACACTGAACTTTGCTCTATAAAATAAGAGAAACGTTGATCCGGTGCGATTTTCGGGTCTGTAACGTACAAGATATTTCTTTAAAACTCGCCCTTTCATTTGGTTCAGAATTCGCACAGATTATACGTATATGCTATACACGTTAGGACCAGCTATTAATAGAATCAGGTACTGATTGAATGGATCATTGAACACAAAAAAAGCCAAGCCAGATGGCTTAGCTTTAATCTTTACTTACATGTCAGCTCGTATGCTCCTGTATCCACCACTCACAATTATTTGTGATCATGATTCAGGATAGCAGCCATTGTCCCATCCAACGTTAAGCCCAAGTCGGTTGTACCTTAAACATCGGTACCTCTTCCTCAACCTTTTCGTTCGATGCTTTGACTGCATCCAGCTTAGGCTCCTCTACCGAAATACGGTAAATATCGGCTCCAAGTCCATTAAGCTTCTCAGCGAGGTGTACATAGCCACGGTCGATGTGATGAACACCGCCCACTTCCGTTGTACCTTCGGCAACCAGACCCGCAATAATGAGTGCGGCACCCGCACGCAAATCAGTCGCTGTTACTTTGGCACCCTTCAGTTTGGCATTGCCTGTAATGATGGACGAACGTCCTTCCACTTTGATCTCCGCATTCATCAACTGGAATTCATCCACATGCATGAAGCGATTTTCAAAAACAGTCTCTGTCACCACACTGGTTCCCTCAGAGGCAAGCAAGAGCGCCATCATCTGGGATTGCATATCGGTAGGGAAACCAGGGTATGGTAATGTTTTCACATCCACAGCCTTAAGAGGACGGTCTGCGATCACTCGTACCCCATTCTCGTCAGGATGGATCGTTACACCCATCTCTTCCATCTTCGCAATAACAGAACCCAAATGGTCTGAAATTGCACCTTCAATATACACGTCACCACCGGAAATAGCAGCGGCAGCCATATAGGTACCTGCTTCAACGCGATCCGGAATGACGGTATGTTTAACGCCAGTCAGTTTCTCCACACCTTCGATGCGGATGACTCCAGTTCCAGCGCCACGAACTTTGGCTCCCATGCCGTTCAGGAAATTGGCTAGATCCACGATCTCTGGCTCTTTGGCCGCGTTCTCCAGAACAGTCACGCCTTCAGCCAATGTTGCAGCCATCATAATATTTTGAGTGGCACCTACAGAAGCCACATCCAGATAAATTTTAGCACCACGCAACCTTCCCTGGCTGCGAGCTTCTATATAGCCCTGGCCCAAGCTGATCTCGGCGCCCATGGCTTCAAAACCTTTCAAATGCTGATCAATAGGCCGTGTACCGATGGCACATCCACCAGGAAGCGAAATTCTTGTATGACCCATACGCGTCAACAATGGCCCCATGACCAGAAAGGACGCCCGCATTTTACTTACCCATTCATACGGTGCCTCACAGGAAGTAAGTTTCTCCGCATTTACGGTAATCACTTCGTCCCGGTATGTAACACCCGCTCCCAGCGATTCCAACACTTTGTTAATCGTCATCACATCGTCTAGAGGAGGAGCGTCAATAATTACGCTTTGTCCTTCTTCCCCTAAGAGAGAGGCAGCGATGATCGGAAGAACAGAATTTTTAGCGCCGCTAACTTTGACACTTCCGGTCAACCTTTTGCCACCGCGGACGATAAATTTGCTCATCATGGTTCCCTCCGCGCTTTTATTCCCTTTTCTTCATTCCGGAATACGTGAGCCCCTCAGTGATCGAAAGGACTGTTGCTGTGTGTGGAATTTCGACATAACTCGGCAAATAACGCCCTTCATGTCTGTTCAGAAAAGAATTGGTTTATGATCCATATCGATGATACCACGTGCCGTGCATAATACCTTCGGACCTTGCAAATGTAATGCTTACAGGTCAGCCAGCATCAGAACAACAGATTGGGATGATTATTAGCCGGATTCAACCGGATATCCCGTTTATAACCACAAAATAAGTGAACAATGGTGAATTCCCTAACTTCCATCATAACATTTTTGAATTGTACGATACAAGCATTTTTACATAAACATCTCAAATTCATCCAATTCGGTGTCACACTTTTTTCTCAATTCCTCCGACGACAACTCATACTCTAATTGTTAACACAATCAATCGATGTTATTCGACAATGATTGCTTGAAGAACCTAACAGATGATTAACCAACCATCTCAACATTAAAACAAATGACGCAACATTTGTGTCCATGACAAATAGTCAATGACAAAGCCTGAAACAGCATGCCCGAGTATGATGGCCAGCAGCAAATGTAACAGTCTTCCCTGTGCTCCTCGTGGCTGCCTGATGATTAAATCCAGCTTGAGATTCTGCAGAGCCCACCAAGACAACGCTATACATAAAAGAGAGACGATAATCGAGACCAAGCCATTCGTACTTAATGTCTGGTTCAACTGATTTGTCAGATCAGTATCCATATATTCATTACCTCCACATTTGTTGCAGCGATCAGCATAATTATGCCTGGCATCCATAACTTGTTAGAATACTGGAATGTCTTGAACACAATACACTGAACCTGCGTTCAAACTTACTCCTGGCATGCAGGAACTCTTGATGCCCAATCACGGAGCAGCAACCATCTGGCTGTGAATGATTATGGAATTCATCAACGCAGCTTCTTCCATCTGCTGACTCTATGGAATATAGGCTCTTTCATCATACATTGTCAATTACATTGATTTCCACTTCGATAATATTTTAAATTCAAAATGCCGGGATTTTGTGACTAAAACGACATAAAAGAGCGTTATTTCGATATCGATCCTGTCATTTCCTCGGAAATAATTTAAAATTCCGTCGTAAAAAATGGTTCTACCAGGGATCGGTTTTGTCACGACTTTAGTCCTACATTCTATTCATATCCCCATAAACGGTGAATATATTTAACTTTATTTACCGTTAAATCAAGTGTTTCAACCGAAGATATTGCCCATATATTTTACTGTAACTGGAAAAATAACGCTCCAAAAACTCAAAAAAGCCCGGCAGACTAAGCCGCCAGGCTCCAATTGAATAGTTATTTGCCGTATACGTTGATCCGGTTAACCGCTTTTTGCAGAGCAATCTCTGCCCGGCGGTGATCAAAGTGGTCCTGATTGCTTTGGCTGCTAAGCCGGCGTTCTGCCCGCTCTTTCGCTGCACGTGCACGGTCCACATCAATACTTTCCGGGAATTCGGCACTCTCTGCGAGCACAACAACCTTATCTTTACGGACTTCGATAAACCCGCCGCCAATAGCGACTTGTTTGTTCTGTTTTCCGTTTTTGATAATAATCGGTGCGATCTGCAATGGTGTAACCATAGGGATGTGGCCGGGCATAATACCCAGTTCCCCTTCAACACCTCGAACGATGATACTATCGACTTGTTCAGTAAATACCAAACGCTCGGGCGTTACAATTTCCAACAAAAAGGTGCTCAATTCCATCCCTCCTGAAACTATCCGATAGCTCGCTTCATAAGGACAATCCTGGATTCAGACTATACCAGTGTTTTGGCTTTCTCCACTGCCTCTTCAATTGTACCCACGAAGAGGAAAGCTGCTTCCGGAAGATCGTCGTGCTTGCCTTCGAGAATTTCTTTAAAGCTGCGCACCGTTTCTTTAACCGGAACGTATTTACCCGGAATACCGTTAAATGCTTCAGCAACGTGGAATGGCTGGGACAAGAAACGTTGAATCTTACGAGCACGGTAAACGAGCGCTCTGTCTTCTTCACTCAGCTCGTCCATACCCAGAATCGCAATAATATCTTGCAACTCATTGTAACGAGCCAAAATGCGTTTAACGCCCTGAGCTACGTTGTAATGCTCTTCGCCTACAACTTCAGGGGACAAGATCCGGGAGCTGGATGCCAATGGATCTACCGCTGGGTAGATACCCATCTCGGAAATTTTACGCTCCAGGTTCGTCGTTGCATCCAAGTGAGCAAACGTCGTTGCTGGAGCCGGGTCAGTATAGTCATCCGCAGGCACGTAGATGGCCTGGATGGATGTTACGGAACCTTTTTTGGTCGAAGTGATACGTTCTTGCAGTTGACCCATTTCTGTAGCCAGCGTTGGTTGGTAACCTACCGCGGAAGGCATACGTCCCAGCAAGGCAGATACCTCTGAACCTGCTTGGGTGAAACGGAAGATATTATCGATGAAGAGCAACACGTCACGGCCTTCTTCATCACGGAAGTATTCCGCCATCGTCAGACCTGTGAGGGCTACACGAAGACGTGCGCCTGGAGGCTCGTTCATTTGTCCGAAGACCATTGCTGTTTTGTTGATAACGCCGGAATCACTCATCTCGTGATACAAGTCATTACCTTCACGTGTACGCTCACCAACACCCGCAAATACGGAGATACCGCCGTGCTCTTGCGCGATGTTGTTGATCAATTCCTGAATCGTTACGGTTTTACCGACACCGGCACCGCCGAAGAGACCGATTTTACCACCTTTGGCGTAAGGAGCCAGCAGGTCGATAACTTTGATCCCTGTCTCCAGCATTTCAGCCTGGGTAGTCAGTTCATCAAAAGCAGGAGCCGAGCGGTGGATCGGGTTTTTATGTTCAGCAGCTACAGCACCGCCAGTATCAATGGCTTCGCCGAGTACGTTAAATACACGACCCAGTGTCGCTTCCCCAACAGGTACAGAAATCGGAGCTCCTGTATCTACGGCTTCCATACCACGAACAAGTCCGTCCGTGGAGGACATCGCGATACAACGTACTCGGTTGTCACCCAGATGCTTTGAAGCTTCGAGTGTAAGATTCACACTTACGCCGCTTTCGCTTACTGTAGTGATCGTAATGGCATTGAGGATTTCCGGCAGACCGCCGCGATCAAACTCGACGTCAACAACCGGACCCATGATGCTCACAACGCGTCCTTTGTTCATCTTAACGTTCCCCTCCTACTAGCCTGCTAGTTTTGCAGAAATAATGTTCCGTTCTCTTTTATCTCTGCACTGCAAGCCTTCATTAATAAAAAACGGTTAGCCTTGTGCTGCGTTGGCACCTGCCACAATTTCCGTAATCTCCTGCGTAATCGCCGCTTGACGGGCACGGTTATAGGTCAATGACAAGTCATTAATGAGTTTGGATGCATTTTTGGTTGCATTACCCATTGCCGTCATTTTCGCGCCCAGCTCACTTGCCTTACCATTCAGAAGTGCACCGTAGATCAGCGTTTCCGCATAACGCGGTAGCAGAACTTCCAGTACAGCCTCAGCTGAAGGCTCGTATTCGTAGCTTGCCGTCGGTCCTTCCGCAGCAGTTACCTCAGGTGTATCCATCGGAAGAAGACGTTCAACCGTAGGAATCTGGGTCAACGCATTCACAAAGCGGTTATAACAAATGTACAATTCATCAAATTTAGCCAGCTCAAATCCTTGAACAGCCTCGTGTGCAATGGATTTGATATCTGCAAATGATGGTGAATCCGACAGATCCGTAACAACGGATGTCATAGCCATTTCCCGACGTCTGAAATAATCGCGTCCTTTACGCCCAATGACGAACAATTCGTAGTCATTCTGGGAGTTGTGACGCTCTTTGAGCGTCAGATTGACCTGACGCAAAACGTTCGCATTGTAACCGCCCGCAAGACCACGGTCCGATGTGATGATTAGATACGCTGTCTTTTTAACCGGACGGCTCTCCAGCATCGGATGTTGGATTCCTTGCGTACTGGATGCAATACTAGCCACAACTTCTTTCAGTTTCTCCGAATACGGACGGGCTGCTTCTGCTTTTTCCTGCGCTTTCCGCAGTTTTGCAGCAGCTACCATCTCCATTGCTTTGGTGATCTGCTTGGTGCTTTGTACGCTTTTAATTTGCCGCTTTATTTCGCGCATGCCTTTTGCCATGATTTCACCACCTCAAAACTTTGACAGAGTCAAAGTTACTTCGTAAGCATCAACACAAGTTTTGACGTAGTCAAAACTACTTCGTAAGCCCAAACATAAACTTTGGCAGAGCCAAAGTTTCTTCGTAAGCATTCACTAGTTTTGACAAAGTCAAAACTACTCGTAAGCATATTGAAACTTTGAAAGAACAAAGTTTTACATGCAGACATGCGGAATCGGTTAAACAACCCCGCAGCTGCATATCATCTATTTAGACAGAGACAGCGAAGCTCTTTCTGAATTTCTCAATAGCATCTTTCAGAGCGGATTCATTGTCTGCAGTCAATTCTTTTGTATCACGGATGGATGCCAGAATCTCAGGGTGGCTGCTCTCCATGAACGCAAGGAACTCACCTTCAAAACGAGTTACATCACCTGTAGGAATTTCATCCAGGAATCCTTTAACCGCTGTATACAAGCTGACTACCTGTTGTTCTACAGGCAGAGGCTGGTTAACACCTTGCTTCAGGATTTCCATCATGCGAGCACCACGATTCAGGCGGGCCTGTGTCGCTTTATCCAGATCGGAACCGAACTGGGAGAACGCTTGAAGCTCACGATATTGAGCGAGGTCGAGACGCAGGGAACCTGCAACCTTTTTCATCGCTTTGATCTGAGCAGAACCACCAACCCGGGATACGGAAATACCTACGTTGATCGCTGGACGTTGTCCAGCATTGAACAGGTCAGCTTCCAGGAAGATTTGTCCGTCCGTGATGGAGATTACGTTCGTTGGGATGTAAGCAGATACGTCGGAAGCTTGTGTTTCAATAAACGGAAGTGCGGTTAAAGAACCACCACCAAGTTCATCATTCAGCTTCGCTGCACGCTCCAGCAAACGGGAGTGCAAGTAGAAGACGTCACCCGGATAAGCCTCACGGCCCGGAGGACGACGAAGCAGCAAGGAAAGCTCACGGTAAGCCGAAGCTTGTTTCGTCAAGTCATCATAGATAACGAGAACGTGCTCACCTTTGTACATGAAGTACTCACCCATCGAACATCCGGAATACGGTGCGATGTACAACAGTGGTGATGGGTCGGATGCTGCCGCAGTTACAACAATCGTATACTCCATTGCGCCTTTACGGCGAAGAGTTTCTACAACTTGTGCAACTGTAGATTGTTTTTGACCAATGGCAACATAGATACATTTCATGCCGCTGCCTTTTTGGTTCAGGATGGCATCAATTGCGATCGATGTTTTACCTGTTTGACGGTCACCGATGATCAACTCACGTTGACCACGACCGATTGGAACCATTGCGTCAATCGCTTTGATCCCTGTTTGCATCGGCTCATGAACCGATTTACGATCCATTACGCCTGGTGCTTTACCTTCAACCGGACGGAATTCCGTTGTAGCGATTGGCCCTTTGCCATCCACCGGAATACCGAGTGGGTTCACAACGCGTCCAATCAATGCTTCGCCAACAGGCACTTGCATGATTTGACCTGTACGTTTAACTTGGTCACCTTCACGAATATCATAATAAGGTCCCAGGATAACGACACCGACGTTGCTCTCTTCCACGTTCATGGCGAGTCCCATAACACCGCTTGGGAATTCAACCAACTCATTGGACATGACATTCTCAAGTCCGTATACACGAGCGATACCATCACCGACCTCAATAACCGTCCCGACTTCGACTACATCGATATCGGTCTTGTATTGTTCGATCTGGCTCTTAATTAATGTACTGATTTCTTCTGGCTTGATACTCAAGTGTCCTCACCCCAATCTACTGTACTCGTCTGTTAAAAGACTGCTCAAGACGTTCGAGCTTGCCAGCCAAGCTGCCGTCATAGATCGTATCGCCAATGGCAACTTTCAATCCGCCCAGCAGAGTCGGATCGACAATGTTCTCGATACGGATCTTTTTATTCACACGGCCACCGAATTCACGGGCTACCGTTTCTTGTTCTTCATCATTCAAGGCATAAGTCGAGTACACGCGTGCATCGGCTATGCCGAGCGATTCGCCCTCGATCTTCACATAATCATTCAGCAGAGCTTCCAGCAGTTCAACGCGTCCACGCTCAATCAAAAGCAAAACGGTTTTCAGAACAGGTTCAGACACCTTGCCGTCAAGACTTGTGCGAAGTACGTTCTGTTTCGCCTCTTCAGAGATGTTGGGTGACTCGATAAATTTACCGATTTCCGCATCACCTGTGATGGCACTTACAACAGTACGTAGCTCTTGTTCGACTTCAAGCACCTGCTTCTGTTCGAGAGCAACTTCAAACAATGCTTTCGCATAACGCTTGGCAACAATCGTATCGCGGCTCATTGTCGGCCTCCTACCTCATTGAGGTATTGGCTCACAAGCTCCTCTTGTGCAGGACCGTTCTCAACTTCTTTTTTGATCAGCTTGGAAGCGATTTGAACGGAAGCTGTACCCAGTTCACGGCGAAGCGCTGCAACCGCTTTGTTCTTCTCGCTCTCAATCTCACGCACAGCATCGTCTTTCAGGCGATTCGCTTCTGCTTTTGCATCCGCCAGAATCGTTTCAGCCTGTTTGCCGCCTGTTTGTTTGGATTGTTCAATGATGTCATAAGCATCTTTACGCGCTTTTTCAAGAGCCTGCTTCTGTTCCTCAACATAGGCAATAGCCTGATCCCGCGTTTGGGCAGCCTCATTCATTTGCGCCAATACGAGCTCACGACGTTTTTCCATAATGGAGAAAAGTGGACCAAATGCATAACGGCTAAGAAGCCAATATAAAATACCAAATGCTATAATCGCCAGAACTGTATTTTCCCATACGAAATTCAATCTGTTCACTCCTTCCTGAAGGTATCCTCAGGCCGCAACTCCGCGTTTACGGACGCTACCTAAAAAGAAGGCGCGGATGGCTGTGGCCTTCCCCGCCAAACCTGCACTGATTTTATTAAGCCGCTCCGTAGAACATGAACGCGAGTACTACACCGATGATCGGCAATACCTCGATCAAACCTACACCGATAAACATTGTTGTTTGAAGAGTGGATTTTGCTTCCGGTTGACGTGCAATACCTTCCACCGTTTTGCTGATTACCAAACCGTTACCGATACCTGCGCCAAGCGCGCCCAATCCTGCAACAATCCCTGCTGCCACTAATGCCATTGCTCCCATTTGTATATCCTCCTTAGAATGTTCGTTCAAATTTTATAGTTCAGCCCTACAGGGTTAACCGTATTGGACTTGAATCTTAATGTTCCTCGTGCGATTCGACGGTTTGTGATATGTATACCATCATCAAAACCGTAAATACGAATGCCTGTATGGCTCCGATGAAAATACTGAACCCCTGCCATGCCGTCAACAGCGGGATTGCTGCAATTGCGCCAATCCATTTGAATGCTGTAAGTTTCATAATCGTGGAGATCAGAACCTCACCTGCAAAGATGTTGGCGAACAAACGCATACCGTGTGTCAACAACTTGGATGCCGTCTCCACAATGTTGATTGGGAAGAACAGCCAGTGTGGTTGGAAATAATGCTTGAGATACGCTTTGGTGTTACGGAAAAGTCCCAATCCATGCGCGATAGCAAATGCGATCAACGCAAGACCCATGGTTACCGAAAGATCAGCCGTAGGTGATTTCCACCAGGCAACTTCGATATGTGGATGAGCTTCTGGATCCTTCTCATGAGCTTCATGGAATGCTTCCTGGACCGAAACAATCGGCTTGCCAAAGATTTCAGCTTGGCTTACATCCGTAGCCCCAGTTACTACGCCCAAAGGGAGACCCAACATGTTTCCCACAAAGATAAACATAATCATTGTGGTTGCCAAGGTAAGGAAATGCTGCCCCTTCTTCATGTCCATCGTGCTCGAGATCAGGTTGCGTACAAACTCAATCGCCCACTCCAGGAAGTTTTGCATTTTGCCCGGATTATCCACCGACAAGTTCCGCGTAGCCAATTTAGCAATAATAAATACAATGGCGGATGTTACGATGAGCATGAGCAGAACAGACAAATCCAGATGGAACCCACCCAGGTTAATTATCGGAGATTCATGCATATTTTTCTCACCCCTTTCTCATTCGAAAGCTTGCAGCACCACTATGAGTCTGCTTTGCGGGACAACAATATCCCTATAAATAGTAAGGAAAATTGCGCTATGACCAAGCCAACTACAACCGCATATAAATTGAAGTATTGCGGATACTGCATCGCCATGAAAATAGCGAGTACTGCAAGAGCAGCTCTAGTCAAAAATCCCAGGTTCACTCGCTTAAGGTTTCCTTCCGCTGCATCATCCAACATTCTCCTGACTTTGCGACCCAGATAAGAAGCGTTGATCCAACTGGTCACCGTTCCCAGGGCCAGTCCCAAAGCTATTGTTTCCACACGGGGCAGAAAGGCCGCTGCGAGAAAACAAATCATAAGAAAGTACATGATGAAAACAGTCATCCATCTGCGGTATCTGGTTAGTTCACTCATCACTTTCCCCCATGAATTTTTTTGCGATAAAGTAGGTGCTTACGCCGCCTGCCGCCAAGAAAAAGAGAACGCTTACGGCGATCCATATTCCGTTACCTCCAATGGTCTTGTCCAACCAGGAGCCGACGTAATATCCGGCAACAGCGAGAATGGCAATCTCGATTCCAAAAGCTGTCACGAGCCCCATTGCCTTCCACACATTATCATCATGGTTACGGGATGAATTTGGTTTGTTCGAATCGGCCATTTTCCACGCCACCCTTGCAATCCCAGTTAATTTTACTGAATGATGAGAGCCTTTGTCAATTGAATGATTTTAGCGTTTTAAAGGGTAAAACGACGGGATTATAGACCATCAGAGCCCATAAACCCGCGTAAACCGTACAGTTTAACTGTATGCTGTACCCTTTATAAATCTGTCAGAAAAAATGAATTATTTTTTGAATTTTCTGTGAAATGATTCCGGACGTTCGCTATTCACACCAAAATGGTGCAAAATCGCATTGACAATTCTTTCCGAAGCATGTCCATCACCATACGGATTGGCTGCCTGACTCATGCTTGCATACAGCGTTGCATCTGTTAACAAAGCTCTGGTCCGCTCATATACCCGTTCCTCTTCGGTGCCTACGAGTTCCAGCGTTCCTGCTTCAATACCCTCCGGGCGCTCCGTTGTATCCCGCAGGACGAGAACAGGCACACCAAACGAAGGCGCTTCTTCCTGCAAACCGCCTGAATCGGTCAATATCAAGTGAGTATGCGGGTAAAAGTTATGCAAATCCACGACGTCTAGTGGATCAATCAATTGAATACGGGGATGATTCCCCAAAATCGCGTGAGCCGGCTCCTTCACAGCAGGACTTGGATGCACCGGGTACACGATGGCAATATCCTCAAACTCGTCGGCAATCCGTTTGACGGCCTGGAAAATGTTACGGTGAGGCTCGCCTTGGGATTCACGGCGGTGAGCTGTCATCAGCACAAGACGTTTGCCTTTTGCCCAATCCAGTACCGGGTGTGTGTAATCCTGCCGTACTGTATATTGAAACACATCTGTTACCGTGTTGCCTGTGACATACGTACTAGACTCCGATTTATTTTCTTTGGCAAGATTGGAAGAAGACCAGTCCGTTGGTGCAAAATGCAAATCAGCAAGCACACCAGTTAACTGACGGTTCATTTCTTCCGGATATGGAGAGAGCTTGTTCCACGTTCGAAGGCCCGCTTCCACATGACCCACTTGAATCTGCTGCAGGAACGCAGCATAGCTTGCTACAAACGTAGTCAGCGTATCGCCGTGAACCAGCACAATATCCGGTTTGGCTTCACGCAGGACTGGCTCCAGGCCTCCCAGCACACGAATGGTAATTTCATTCAGCGTCTGGCGATCTTTCATCACATCCAGGTCATAGTCTGGATGAATATCAAATACTTCAAGAACCTGGTCCAGCATTTGGCGGTGCTGTGCAGTAACGCAAACGATAGATTCAATCGATTCGGGATGTTTCTGCAATTCCAAAATAAGCGGAGCCATCTTGATGGCCTCTGGGCGCACCCCAAATATCGTCATAACTTTAATTTTCTTGGACATTGAAGCAAAGCCCCTTTTCTACTCAGCATGCAATATGCTTATTTTGTGCCGTACAGACGGTCTCCTGCATCTCCCAGTCCGGGAACGATATAACCATGATCATCCAAACGATCGTCCAGTGCAGCCACGTAGATATCCACATCCGGATGCGCTTCTTGTACTGCCTTTACGCCTTCCGGTGCTGCAACAAGGTTCATCATTTTGATCTGGGTGCATCCGCGTTTTTTCAATACATCAATGGCTGCAATGGCCGAACCGCCAGTTGCCAGCATCGGATCAATCACAATCAATTGACGCTCTGTCACGTCTGTAGGCAGTTTGGTGTAGTATTCTACCGGTTGCAGTGTTTCCGGATCACGGAACAGACCAACATGTCCAACTTTTGCAGCTGGCAACAATTTCACAACGCCATCGAGCATTCCGAGTCCTGCACGCAGAATCGGCACCAGTCCGAGCATACGTCCGGAAATGACTTTGCCTTGTGTTTCAGCTACAGGGGTTTGTACATCAATCGTCTCCAGTTCAACATCTCTAGTAATCTCATAAGCCATCAACGTTGCTACTTCATCCACCAATTCTCGAAAATCTTTCGTATTCGTACGCATATCGCGTATAAACGTCAGTTTGTGTTGAATCAAAGGGTGATCACATATTACTAATTTTCCCATCTAATTTGTCCCTCCGGTAAGTTCTTCATGTTCAGCATTTCCAAATATGCCTAATCATCATTCATAGGCCCGATAAATCCTGTATATTATATCATCACCTACACCGAATTACACCATCAAAGGGCACCCAATCATTACAGAAAACCGAATCCTATAAAAAAAGGACCGGAAAAATGAGTCATCCGGTCCTTTTTGCTCTCGCTGTTATGTCAGTTAAGTTGATCAAAAGCGTATAAACACAATGATGCTCCGCAAACAGAATGACCCTTCGATCGCTGTTACCCCCGGATTTTTTTGATTCCCCTTAATAAGGAGAAAATCAGGGGATGGCATATGCTTCCGAAGCAGCTTTCTTTCAGAAAGCTTTTAGGCGAACGCTACGCTTCTCCGACTTCATTCTGTTTGCTCCGTCTGCGTGTTTATTTTGAAAAACTCAAATACAAACACCAAGAGCAAGTTTTTTTAGTATTTAAGGTCTGTGTACAGTGGGAATTGATCTGTCAGTGCTGTTACTTCCGCACGGGCTTCATCCAATTTTGCTGCATCTTTAGGGTTTTTCAATGTTTTGGCAATGATCTTACCAATGGCCACCATAGCTTCTTCGTTCATACCGCGGGAAGTAGCCGCAGGTGTACCGATCCGGATACCGCTCGTTACAAACGGGCTGGTAGGATCGAACGGAATTGCATTTTTGTTCACGGTAATGCCGATGGAATCGAGTACATGCTCGGCTTCCTTGCCTGTGATGTTTACGCTGCGAGTGTCGATCAGCATCAAGTGGTTGTCTGTACCGCCGGAAACGATGTTCAATCCTTCAGCAATCAGGGTTTCAGCCAGAACCTGTGCATTTTTCACCACATTTTGTGCATATGTCTTGAACGAAGGTTGCAAAGCCTCACCCAATGCTACCGCTTTGGAAGCAATAACATGCATCAAAGGTCCACCTTGGGAACCCGGGAATACTGCTTTATCAATCGCCGCTGCCCATGCTTTGCGGCACAGAATCATACCACCACGAGGACCACGCAGCGTTTTGTGTGTTGTTGTTGTTACGAAATGCGCATGTTGAACCGGGCTTGGATGCAATCCGGCAGCTACCAGTCCTGCAATGTGAGCCATATCCACCATGAACAAAGCACCTACATCATTGGCGATGGAAGCAAGCTTTTCAAAATCAATGGTACGCGGATATGCACTTGCCCCTGCTACGATCATGCGAGGACGATGTTTAAATGCAGCTTTGCGCACTTCATCGTAATCAATCAGGAATGTATCTTCTTGTACACCGTAAGCCACGAAATTGTACAGCAAGCCGGAAGCATTAACCGGGCTACCATGGGTGAGGTGGCCACCATGCGCAAGGTTCATGCCCAATACGGTATCACCTGGTTTCAAAGCTGCAAGGTATACTGCCATGTTCGCTTGTGCACCGGAGTGAGGTTGAACATTGACATGTTCAGCTCCAAACAATTCTTTGGCACGGTCACGTGCGATATCTTCTACGATATCAACATGTTCACAACCACCATAATAACGTTTGCCTGGATATCCTTCAGCATACTTGTTCGTCAATACAGATCCCATAGCCTCGATAACCGCTTCGCTTACGATATTCTCGGATGCGATCAGCTCGATGTTGTTTTGTTGACGTTTCAGTTCAAGATTCATCGCTTCCAGTACTGCCGGGTCATTCTTGCGCAATTGTTCCATGATTAAATTCCTCCCAGTTATAAGTGAAGTTATAAAGCGAAATCATGTTTACACGAAAACGGAGAGTGCAACACCAATCTGGAGAAGCAGAGCGTTCGCCTTTAATCACCCGATTTCCCCTTATATAAGGGATTCAAAAAAATCTGGGGATAACAGCGATCGAAAGATGGTGATGCAATCGAAGTCAGGAGTGTAACCAATCGTTTCGGTTTATACGTTAGTCACAAAATGTCGAATCTGGTTGCTCTTCCATACGATATACTGCGCGTTCGCCGCCGATCAACTTGGGACGAGTAAGTGCTGTAGTTACCCTCGCATCCCCAATGTAGCGGAGCGTTGTTCGGAAAGGTACAGCCACATGACGTAAGTGCATGCCAATCATCGTCTCTCCGATATCCATTCCTGCATGGGCCTGCACATGTTCAGCGAGACATGGGTCGGTTAGCGAGCGATACGCTGCGGATGCCATGGAACCACCTGCTTTGGGCACAGGTACCGCACCAACTTCAGTCAATCCAAGACGTGTAAGCAAGGAACGTTCCATCACCAGTGCACGGTTCAAATGCTCACAGCATTGAAATACAACATCGAAACCGAACTCCCGCTGCACCTCGGATATACCTGCAAGAAGCTGCTGCGCTACTTCAATCGCACCGCTTGTACCAATCCGTTTGCCTGCGACTTCACTTGTACTGGTGCCGATCACAACGATCTGACCATGCCCAAGCTGTCCGGCAAGCGCCAATTCACGCAGAATGGATGCGGTCTGTTCATGCAATCCGGGTTGTTCCGAATCCAACTCAATAGTCATCCTATCGCCTCCCGATAAAATCATGCCCGGCTTTCTCTTAGCTGTCCTTCGTATTGCTGCACGGCATTTCAGGTACTATTATAGCGAATATTCAGATGAAAGACGAAAAAAAGAGCAGTCTGCGGGTATCGCAGAATTGCTCTTTTGCCCAGGCGACCGGCCGTTTGTTCCGGTGCTCCATCGTGGTTATGCCCACTTCGTCGCCAGTTACACCGGATCCCTGTTTTCCCTTTCATCATAAAACAACCTGCGTTTAAAATCAACGGGTAATTTACATCCCGTGTCCGTTTTTGAGATGGAAATACAATGACTCGAATTAATCCAACTTGTCCAAAAGCCTGTCGAGCGCGGTCCGAATCTCTGCCGCAGCTATGTTGTAATCGTCGCGACTACCGCCAAACGGGTCCGAAATATCAAAGCTCGGAATGCGCTGTCTGATTTCAATCGCCCGCTCCCGTTCTGACGCCGAGATCTCCTGACCGAGCGCACGTTTCATCTCCAATGTGGCAAACAGGCTGTCCAATTCCTGAAGATCATTCAGGACTTGCTCGTCATTCTCCACATATTCCTTCAAGGTGTACGTCTTGTGTACCGCGTCGGGGAAAACCTGCATAACATGCTGTTTATGGCTCCGTGTTAACGTTAGTATAAGGTCCGCCCAGCCAACCAGGTTCGGACTAAGCATCGTCGAATGAGGCGGCCCTTCAACGTTATGATCCCTCAATACCGCCTCCGCGTGGTGGGAAATGGGCATACCTGTTGTTGCGGCTACGCCTGCAGAACGAACATCCACTTGAATGCCCCGCTCCGATGCCAGTTTACGCATAAGCCCCTCTGCCATGGGGCTGCGGCATGTATTCCCTGTACATACAAACAAAATATGTTTCATTGTGGTAGCCTCCCCATTTTGCAAATGTTGTCGAATCATGTTTCTAACTCCATTTCATCCAGTGAACCTTATAATCCTATATTGAAGACTGTACTTGGCTGTAGTCGTCATTAACGTTGTATTCTAAAATATAAACAAAAGTCCAAAAGCGAGCAAGATTGCTCCGCCAACCGCTTCTCCGTAGTCCCCCATATTTTGGCTCACACGCCGTCCCAACAACAGACCCAGGACAGACATCAATCCGCCGCATATCCCGAAAGCCAGCACCGTTATCACCAAATCACTGCTGAACATGCCCAGCGAGACACCAACGGAAAATGAATCGACACTGACACTGAGCGAGAACAGAATTACACCGAGTAGGGATCGGTGATCCACCAGCTTGGTATCTCCTTCACGAAAGGCGTTCAGAATCATATGGGCGCCCAGGAGAACCAGCAGTCCCCCTGCGGCATACGTGGTGATATCACCGAGCAGTGAACTGACGTATTTGCCTGTATACATGCCGATGAGCGGCATGATGATGTGAAACAGGGCCGTTACGATACTGATCCGCAATATGTCTTGCAGACGGATTCCCTTCATGCCAATCCCGATTCCGAGTGAGAAAGCATCGAGTCCGAGTGCGACGGCCATAATCAAAATGGTTACCAACTGCCCAACATGGGCAGACACATCCCACATCCCCATACCCCCAAGTCACGTAAAGGTTCTTGTACACCATATGCGGACAAGGACATAAACATGACCGGAGGAAACCTTTTGCATTGCCGGCATTCAAAGAATGAATGTTTAGTCGTGGCTAGAGGGCAGATGCCAAAGGGAAATACTCATAGATTATTATGGAAAGGGGGCTACGGGTTGCCGACTTGTATGAGTCGGTGACCCGCCGCCTTGAGCAGCCGGTTCATGACGGCTGCTCCCAGCCCTTCGCGCGAGCAGGCTTCAGCCACAATATATGTGGCGCCCTGCTCATCGCAGCTGCGCAGCGCGGCGTACAGCCGGCGCGCTGCTTCCTCCAGCTCGCTGGCTTCGCCCAGCGAGAACACGGCATCGGCGCGGTACTGCTCCGCGTGCTCGGCGAATGCCAGCACCGCGGTGCGCTCTCCGCGCTGCGCCGCCTCTGCGAGGGCGGCGCTGATCCAGGCCACCACCGCTGCGGGCGGCCCCTCCACCACGCACAGCGCACCTGCGGGCGCGTAGTGCGTGTACTTCATGCCCGGCGAGCGCGGCGCCGGGCTGTCATCGCCACCGGACCCCTCGGCGAGCAGCGCCGGGTCCGTGGCGACACGGGCGGCAACGGCGGACAACTGTTCCGCCGTAATGCCGCCAGGGCGCAGGATGGTGACGGTACCGTCGTCACCAGCCTGCACCACCGTGGACTCGACGCCCACCCCGGTGGGGCCGCCGTCCACGATGCCGCCGATGCGGCCTGCCAGATCCTCGCGCACATGTGCGGCGAGGGTCGGGCTTGGCCGCCCGGAGCGGTTGGCGCTCGGCGCGGCGACCGGGCATCCCGCCGCCGCGATCAACTGCAAGGCCACCGGATGATCCGGCATCCGCACGGCCACCGTATCCAGACCGGCGGTAACCCGCGGAGATACCGCCCCTGGCCTAACCGGCAGCACAAGCGTAAGCGGCCCCGGCCAGAAGGCCGTCATCAGGGCCTCCGCTGTGCGATTCACTTCCGTGACCAGTGAATCCAGCTGGTCACGCTGTGCAATATGCACAATCAGCGGGTTGTCTGAAGGCCGCCCCTTGGCTGCAAACACAGCTTCCACCGCAGCTGTGCTGCGAGCGTCTGCGCCAAGACCGTATACCGTCTCGGTCGGGAAAGCCACGATCTGCCCTTGACGAAGACAGGCTGCGGCATCCTGCAAGTCAGCAAGAGCCTGTGTATACGCACTACCTTTTGCCACATCATCCGTGTTCTCATTGGTTACCAGTACATGGACATCCCACATGCTCGTAACCATTTCCTCTGTACTTTCATCATTCTCCATGCCTTTCATGGAAGACTGATGCAATTGCTCGTTCTCTCTCGTCATATATCCATCATTCCTAAACTTCAGTAGGGTAGTTAATGCAGGGCATCCCGCTTACGCGAGGCCTATTCGCTTAGATTTTCTGATTCCTATAATTATAACATATCTGCTCCACCCAAGGATGCGGTCTTGATTCTTCCCTGTAACTTACATCGTGTGATCCTTGATCTAACCTATAATAAGACAAAAGGGCTCTCCCCTGAATCGAAGGCCCCTTGATAAAGTTTATATCCAGCTGCATGGTACACCGTTACGCAAACAAACCCGTCACCCAATCCCACATTTTGACCGCCATATCCCAGAGGAAGAAACGAGCCTCAGGTGCAGCGCCCTGCACGGATGCCTGCGCATCTCCCGGCTCTGCAGCAACTGCAGCTGCGGATGCTGTTGCAGGCTTCGCCAGTGCATCACCTGTCCCCGCATCTATGAAGCACAAAGGCGGAAACAACACGCACCACCAGTTTTGACCTTCACCTTTCCCCAGTGTTATCCGCACTGCTTCGTAATCTCCAGCAGGATATACGGTACCCCCATATAATTTGGTCGGAAACGGAACAACGCCGAGTTCCACCTGATACGAATAGGTTAAACCACGATTGGCAAGCTCTTCTCCCACACGATCCTCGATTTCAGATAAATGCTGACGGATGACCCCACGCGCTTCTTCCAGACTTTGCGGATTCTCCAGTTCGGTTACCCACTCATCCATCTGGGAAACGACAGCGTCACGGATCTCGCGTTTGACCAACTGATCTCCCGCTGCATCCGAGTTAGCGAGAATACGCAAGCGAATGGATTGTTCCGGAATCGCTGTGGCCGCCACAGCTGCATCGGTTTTCTGACCTTCCCACATCATAATCATCATCATAAGACATACCATAATAAGTCCAATTTGTTTCACGATTCTTCTGCTCATTCCGTTTCTCCCCCTCGGCTCCCTGATCATGATCCCTGTAACTCTCTCATGTCTATCAGTATGCCCGGAAGAGAGGGAAGTAAACCTGCTAGATTACAAATCTACTAAAAATTTTAATAGGAGGGTTAGACTTAAAATGAAAAGGACTGTTAACTCGCTCATAACGGACAAAGGTCAAAGAAGCACCTGCCGATGAAACGCTTGTCGGCTGGCACTTCCTTGAAAAATATAAAACTACGCTAAACCACCCTTGATGTTGCCAATCGACTGATACATGAGTATCTTTCTTTCTCGGTTACTTATTCACCCGGAAAGCTTCCCAGGCCCCGCCAACCGAATTGCGACTCGCTACAAGCTTACCGCCATTATTCAGATCACAGGTCACATACAGGTTATTCGCAAGTGCCTGCAATGCAATTGTTCCATCACCCAAATCCACTCGATTGAATTTCTCCCATTGCTGAATGGTTGTGGCTTTTGCGATCAGAGCACCACCCGCATTGACATCTGCTGTGACATATTTATTATTGATTTTGGACTTGAGGGACACCGTTCCGTCAGAATTCGTGATCCACTCAAACAGCTCCCAGTCTCCTGCCGTCGTCCGATTGGCGACAAGCTGGTCATTGCCTTGATTCTCGGCAGAGACGATTTGCTGATTGGCCTGAGCAACCAGATAGTTATACCCACTTGGATTGGGAGGCTGCACCGTACCACCACCCGTAACTTCTGAGTATACAGCCTGAAGCAGCGCACCTGAGCGGTCATTGCTGTATTCCCAGAACATGATGCCACCCAGATTGCTGTTTTTTACATATTGCACCTTCAGGCTGAGTGATTGCGGGTCGTCATACGAGATAAAGGTATTCCCGTTAAACAGATAAGGAGCTTGGGCACTGCTGTCCCAGTACCGTGTATATCCGTTTTTATTCAGATATTGGCTGACAATCGTGTTGTAATCGGGCTCAAAACCACCGGAAGCGGGTCTGTCCAGACCATTGTTCGAATTCTGAACACCCGTCCAGGCCCGGCCGTAAAAGGCTCCACCAATGACCAGTTTGTTCGCGGGAACACCGCTGTTTCTGAACAGATTAACCGCAGACGTTACACTAATATCTCTGCCAGACAGATTCGTATGATGACCTGTGGTTGCGTCCCAGGTTCCATGGAAATCGTAAGTCATGAGATTGATCCAATCAAGCAGAGGCGTGATATTATTGATTTCCACTCCGTTCAGATAACTGCTGCTCGCTCCGGCAGCAATAGTCAGCAAATATTGCTTGCCATTGATTTGCCCTTGCGCATTCAGCTTTTCACGAACCTTCGAGAGCAGTTGTGTAAAATTTTGTTTATCCTGTGGCCGTGCTGTTGTGCCGGCAGCAGGGTTGGTCGGATATTCCCAATCCAGATCGACGCCATCCAGATTATTGGAGGTTACCAGCTGCACGATGCTGTCGGCAAAGGTTGTACGTGAGGCGTCTGTTAGTGCTGCGTCTGAAAAACCGTTGGCTCCCCAGCCCCCAACAGACAATAACACCTTTAAATCCGGATTTCTGGATTTCAGTCCAACCATGAGTTGCAGTTTGGTACGATCTGAATCCGTAATGGTTGCTTTGCCGTTGGAGATGAGAGCGAAGGAGTAATTGATGTGAGAGAGCTGTTCTGCTTTGATATCATTCGCGGTCCAATTGGCCCAACCAGCCACATAAGCAATAATTTTCTTTGGAAGAGGAGCTGCGTCGGCCTTCTTAGCAGGTCCAATGACTAACGTCGAAGCCATTAATACGAAAGACAAAAATAAGAGCATAAACACTTTGACGATCGACGGGTTCTTAACGAATCGATTTTTATTCACCTTAAACTCTCCTTTTGGGTTTAAAATTAATTATTCAGCGACCTGATCCTTCGCCTGCATCCCCTTTGTCAGGAGGCCCCCGCACCGCACTACTTCCCTCTTCCTTGATCACTGTCGCTGTGCAGCCACACTTGATAAGACACATGGCTTCTCATCCTTTCATTTTCATCCAAACAGAACTAAAACAAAGTAAGCGTTTACAAACAATGTTGAAATCGATTTCATTTTTCGAGAAATAAACTAGCCAATGGATTTTTTGTTCAGAACCAATAGGCTTATTTGTAGAAATTACATACAGGATGAAGGAACGGAATATCAAATGCTGATCTGAGAGGCACGAGGAGAATAAGGATTCTCCAGAGCAGCTGACTTATGCTGAGTATCTAGGGAAGAGTGCGCGAACGAATCACGAACAGATTCATTATTGGCATGACTGAGTGCTGAGTGGGAAGTTGTTTAATAACTTATATTTAACGTATTGATTACTGTCTGACGTGGAGAGTGTAAGGAGGCGGGTAAAATACTTTTAAATCTAGTTAAAATGAGGATAATACAGAATTGAAATATTTGTCAATAAAATTTAAATTTGTCATTCATCTAAAATTCAAAGTTCAACATTCACACACTACCTTAAAAACAAAAAGAAGATCTTCACCTGGCTTCGCAGGCAAAGATCGAACTAGCAAACAAATCACTTACTGCTCCATAACATACCCAACAATCCTCTGAATGGGAAGGTAATATCCATGGCAGAGATGAATCATACCAAAGTTCAGGATTACGCTGTTGTCTTTTCCTTTTTGACCATACTCCATAAGCGTTCCAGCAAGGTAGGCCGTTGTTCTCCCATAAGAAGTTCGTCCTCTTCTTCCTGACCATACAATTTAATGCTCATCACCAACCCGATACACGCCATATTAATGAGCAGCGAGGTGCCTCCATAGCTGATAAACGGCAGCGTAATGCCCGTAAGCGGCATCAGCCCGAGGAAAGCACCAATGTTTTCAAATACTTGATATAACAGCATGCCGATAATCCCTACAATCACGACAGGCCCTGCCCTGTCTCTACAGTGTAAAGCGATTAACACCATCCGATGAATGAGGATAAAATACAGCAAGAGCAGAACAGATCCGCCTACAAAACCAAACTCCTCTGCAATGACCACAAAAATGGAATCCGAATACGTATACGGTACACGGCCCGATTGCACGGATGTGCCCTGCATGTAACCTTTGCCTGTTACGCCTCCCGAGCCTATCGCAAGACCCGCATTTTTCGTATGCCAGGAAGCTTTCGACGTTGCCTTATCCGGGACAAGCCAGGGATCAATCCGCTCGGCCCAATGCTGACGGTTCGCCTTTTCCAGAAAGGTATAGATTTCATCATGATATGTCGTATAGGCTTTGACGAATCCAAAAAAAGCCACCCCTACAATGACAAGAGCAATGAGTGCGTGCGACCATTTGATATTTCCGATCCATAACACAGCGACCAGGATCACGAGGTATCCGAGGGCATTTCCCAAGTCATTTTGAGCCATCACGAGCGCAAAAGGAACGAACGTCCATAAACCAATGGGCACAATATCTTTCCAGAAGCGAAGCGTAGACTTTTTCCTTTTGACCAATACATGCGCCAGAAACAGAATTAGGATCATTTTGAACAATTCTGCCGGTTGAAAAGAAAGATATTCATTAATCTTGATCCAGCCATTCGCATTATTAATAGGCCCGCCAACAAAGTTGACAAGAATCAGCAGGATGATCCCAATCCCGTAAATATAAAATGCATATTGGATGTACAGTTTATAATTAACCAATCCAATACCAACGACGGCCACGAATCCAATCCCGTAAAACAATAACGTTTTGATATGATGATTTCCCAAATTCGGATCGGACTGAATGGCACTGTATACTGTAAACACACTCATAACCATAAGCAGCAGCAGCACAAACAGAATAACCCCGTCCATCTTCTTCAGCATTCTCAGCATGTTCCCACGTGTCCCCCTGAGGTTCAATAACCCATTAATTATTTCCAGTGGTCTTTAATATTCCCATTGTATATAATTGGAAGACAAATAGGCAACCCTGTACACTCACCATCAGGATGGAATATCCCTATCACCCAGCAGCACAATTCCAATTAAAAAACGAAAAACCCTGAGACGAACAGATCCTTTTGCTCTGATCTGTTCGTCTCAGGGTTGCTTTCTCATCGTACTATGGCAAATAGCCTATCTTTCTTGAATAAACGTTATTGCTCCTGCCGGGATGGTTTGCGTCTGAACATCTTCATGACCAGTTCCGTAATGCTCGGTTGTTCCCCGGAACCCAGAATATCCTCATTCTCTTCTGTGTGAACCTTGATGCTCATCACAAGCCCCATACTAATCATATTGAGCACCAGTGAGGTTCCTCCGTAGCTGATGAACGGGAGCGTAATCCCTGTCAGTGGCATTAGACCAATGAACGGTCCAATATTGACGAAAATCTGGTACAGCAGCATCGCAATAATACCGACAATCAGATAGGGCCCTGCCCTGTCCTTACATTCCAGCGCAATCAGCACCAGCCTGTGAATGAGAATAAAGTACAACAACAGCAGTACCGACGCTCCTACAAAACCAAATTCCTCTCCAATCTGCACAAAGATGGAATCCGCAAAAGCGAGTGGTACCCGATTGGACTGAATGGTCGTGCCTTCCATGTATCCTTTACCACTAATCCCCCCAGAACCTATCGCAAGTTTCGCGTTGTAGGTCTGCCAGAGCACGTCCCTGGATGTCTGATCCGGCACCAGCCACGGATCGAAACGCTCCGCCCAGTGTGCACGGCCGATATCATTCAGAAATTTAACAATTTCATCGTGGTAGTGAATGTAGGCCTGAGTTCCACCAATGAACGCAGCAACAGCGATCACAAAGCCGATCAGGGCATGCGTAAATTTCACATTGCCGATCCAGAGTAATCCGACAAGAATAACGACATAACTAAGTGCGTTCCCCAAGTCATTTTGCAACAATACCAGAAGCAAAGGGGGGAGAACACATAGCGATATAGGAATGACATCACGTCCAAAGCGTAAAGATTGATTTCTCTTTCTTGTCAGAAGACCTGATAGAAATACAATCAAACATAGCTTGAACAATTCAGCAGGCTGTAAACTGACTCCGAATATGGATAGCCAACCTTTCGCGCCATAATATTCTTTACCAAAGAACATAACGAAAAGGAGCAGCAGCATACCCACGCCATAAATATATAAATAGTTTTTGATAATAAACTTATAGTTGATCATCGACATGCCAAAAAAGACGACAAAACCCAAAATATAAAAAACAACAGCATTGGTAGGGTAATTTTCCCATTTCGCCCGACCAAAGGTCGTACTGTAAATCGACAATATACTAATAGCCATCAGAATGAGCAATATAAAAACAATTGAATAATCTATTTTTTTGAATTTATGCAGCATGTAGTTTTGTTCCTCCAAGCATTCAGCAATCTTCGGTATATCTCATTGTAGAGGATTTCACGGCAAAAAGGAAACCCGCGGAACCTTACATTTTCGTCACCTGTTCCGAAGTGCGAACACCCAGTACATGCCGTTCAATGCCCGCAAGGTCCGGCACAACGATAATTTCCGGCCAATATCCGGCCGATTCAAGCAGAGCTGCGATGTCCCCGGCCTGTCCCTGACCCAACTCAAAACCAATGATCTGAGGCGGTGCAGGCAGCAGCGCCAGCTGCTCCAGCATGATGCGGTACGGCCCGAGTCCATCCGGGCCGCCGTCCAATGCCGTGCGCGGCTCATGATCGCGCACCTCGGGCTGCAACCCGGCGATATCTGCCGCCGGGATGTAAGGCGGGTTGGACACCAGGATGTCCACCCGTGCCCCGGCGAACGGGGCCAGCAGATCGCCTTCACGGAAGTCGATCTGTACCCCGTTCGCGGCCGCGTTCCGCGCGGCCACTTGCAGGGCAGCCGCCGAGATATCTCCGGCGCCTACCTGCCAGCGCGGGCGCTGCGAAGCCATCGTCACCGCGATGGCGCCGCTGCCCGTGCCAATGTCGACGGCGAGCGGAGCGCCGCCGGGAAACACGCGGTCGGCTTCGCGCAGCACAGCCTCGACCAGCAGCTCGGTCTCCGGCCGCGGAATCAGCACGGCCGGCGTGACCTCGAACGGCAGCCCATAGAATTCCTGGCTGCCAATAATGTACTGCGCCGGCTCACCCGCAGCCTTGCGCGTGACGGCGTCTTCCCAGCGGCTGCGAAGCTCGCTGGGAAAGGGTTCCGGCTGCATCATGTAGTACTCGGCCCCTTCACGGCCGAGTACATGTTCGAGCAGCAGCCGGGCATTGTTGTGCGGCTCGTACACGCCGCACTTCTCCAAAAAAGAGGAAGCCTCCACGAAGGCTTCCCGACAGCTCTGTTCCGGCGTCATGACAAACTGCGCTCGGGTCACAGATTTATTCTCCTCTTTCCATCATATCTGTCTGCTCGGCAATCGTCAGCGCAGACAAGATATCTTCAATCTCCCCGTTCATCACCTGATCCAGCTTGTGCATGGTCAGACCAATGCGGTGATCCGTCACACGGCTTTGCGGGAAGTTGTAGGTACGAATCCGCTCACTGCGGTCGCCTGTTCCCACTTTGCTCTTGCGCTCACTCGAAATTTTCGCTTCTTCTTCCTGACGCATCATATCGAAGATCCGGGTACGAAGAACCTGCAACGCTTTTTCCTTATTCGAGTTCTGCGATTTACCATCCTGACACGTGGCCACAATTCCCGTTGGAACGTGGGTTACCCGTACAGCGGATTTTGTTGTATTTACCGATTGTCCACCAGCACCACTGGAACAGAACGTATCCACACGAATGTCTTTATCATGAATTTCAATATCGAAGTCTTCGGCTTCAGGCATAACCGCGACTGTTGAAGTAGACGTATGAATCCGTCCACCCGATTCGGTTGTCGGGATACGCTGTACACGGTGTGCGCCACTTTCGTATTTCATTTTGCTGTAGGCTCCACGTCCGTTGATGAGGAAAATAACCTCTTTGAATCCGCCCACGTCATTCGTGTTCGCATCCATCAATTCCACGCGCCAGCCCTGATTATCGGCATAACGTGTGTACATCCGGTAGAGATCGGCTGCAAACAGCGCTGCTTCATCTCCTCCCGCCGCTCCGCGAATTTCAACAATAACGTTCTTATCATCATTCGGATCTTTCGGCAGCATCAGCACACGGATCAGATCATCCAGTTCTTTCTTGCGTGCACTCAGTTCATCAATTTCCATTTTGACCATTTCACGCATCTCATCGTCCAGTTTCTCTCCCTGCATCTCCTTCGCAGCTTCGAGATCCTGACTCACCTGCTTATACTCATTGTATGCTTCATACGTAGGTTGCAGGTCGGATTGTTCTTTGGAATATTCCCGCAGTTTTTTGTTATCACTTGCTACATCCGGGTCACACAACAACTCACTAAGTTTGTCATATCGATCGGCTAACGCCTGTAATTTATCCAACATATATAGTCACCTCATACTTTATTTTGTCCATACACTCTTCATTTTCGTGTAACCGTTTAGTTCATCTTATCTACAATCTATATCTCACAACAACGCACAGGGTTTCTCACAGAACCCTTGATCGCAGTATTCATTAACATTCATATATGATCGACGTATAACATCGCTACAACGTCATCAAATCCTTTGCATTAAAGTGATATAAAAGAAATCATGCATTCCATGCTGGACCCGCCTCAGCTCTTCAAGTTCCGAGCAAAATCCAACCTGAGTACACGACTCTTAATTATAGCATATTCTAACCATGCTGAATAGCAACGGTCTCCTCAGAAATCAAACCAAATTTCTATCCCGGATGCATAACAGCACTTCTTGAGCAGCTGATATCCGCTACAAAATGTCGTATTCCAACTTCTCACTTACGACACTCCACCCTGTCTCCTCGTTCATGGGGCTTGCTGAATCATTTGAAGTATAGAACAAGCGGAGCTGAGGCAATCCGGACAGCAATAACAGACCACTTGTCTCTTCCGACAATTTTGCCGATTCCACAAGTGTTTGGTCATATCGCATGTACTTCGACTGATTCTCCATCATACCGCCTCCCTCAAGTGTTCTTCTTTTTATTATATCCACTCCGTACAAACAATCCAGTAGAAGTACAGCTTATGCAGAAAGTTTTTAGGACACAAAAAGCCCTGCCATCTTCAAGAGAAGAAAGGCAGGGCTTGTTTACAGCATATCTAATTGTTATCCGTTGAAATGAATTAAACGTTGAAGCGGAAATGCATAACATCGCCGTCATTGACAACATACTCTTTACCTTCAAGACGAAGCTGTCCGCGTTCTTTTGCACCATTCATGGAACCGGCAGCAACCAGATCGTCGTAGGAAACAACCTCTGCCCGGATGAACCCGCGCTCGAAGTCTGTGTGAATTACCCCCGCTGCGCCAGGTGCTTTCGTACCTTTACGGATCGTCCAAGCACGAACTTCCTGTACGCCTGCTGTGAAGTACGTGTACAGACCCAGCAATTTGTAAGCGGCTTTGATCAACAGGTTCAGACCGGAATCTTCGATACCGAGCTCTTCCAGGAACATTTGTTTATCTTCGCCTTCCAGCTCGGAGATCTCTTCTTCCACTTTTGCACTGATCGGCACCACTTCTGCATTTTCAGCAGCTGCGAATTCTCTTACTTTTTGCACATAGGCATTGTTCGCTACATCGCCGATTTCGTCTTCAGCTACATTGGCTGCGTACAGGACAGGCTTCAGGGTAAGCAAGTGCAGATCGCGTACGATCAGACGTTCTTCGTCCGTAAGCTCCATGCTGCGTGCTGGCTTGTCTTCGTACAGAACAGCCTTCACTTTCTCCAGCACTTCCACTTCCTGAGCAGCTGACTTGTTGCCGCCCTTCATGTTTTTCTTGGAACGGTCGATTTTTTTCTCGACACTTTCGATATCGGCCAGGATCAGCTCCAGATTGATCGTCTGGATGTCGCTCACCGGATCAATTTTGCCATCGACGTGAGTGATGTTCTCGTCTACGAAGCAGCGTACCACATGTACAATTGCGTCTACTTCACGGATGTGGGCAAGGAACTTGTTACCCAGACCTTCGCCTTTGCTCGCACCACGAACGAGACCTGCGATGTCTACGAACTCAAACGCCGTTGGTACCGTTTTTTTCGGCACAACGAGTTCTGTCAATTTGTCCAAACGCTCATCCGGCACTTCAACGATCCCCACGTTCGGGTCAATCGTACAGAACGGATAGTTTGCCGACTCGGCACCAGCTTGTGTAATTGCGTTAAATAACGTAGATTTTCCGACGTTCGGAAGCCCTACAATTCCTGCTTTCAAAGCCATGTATATGACAACTCCTCATTGATTACTTGTTCGGTATGGATAATCCTATACATTATATATGACAAACCCCAAGGCATCAAGGAACTTCGCCAATTCGACCTAAGCACAATCCGCTTCCTGAATTCCCCGGTTACTGCGGATGATGCGTTTTGTATAGATCACACCTTTGGCTTAGATTATCCGTTTTTAGACTTACCCTTTAATTTCCTTATACATCGTCAGATCCGTTACCTCATATCCCATCTTGCGATACAGGCTGCTTGCACGCACATTATGTCCGAACACATGCAAACCAATGCGATCCACGCCAAGACTCACCGCTTTCTGCTCAAGCGCCTCCATCGTTTGTGTGCCATATCCCTTGCCTCGATGCACTTCTTCAACCACAATATCTAGCAAAAAAGCTTCCTTACCACGACGATTCTCTGTGATATTGAACCAGATGTACCCCACATTACCATCGGCCTCATGCACCACATTGTAGATGTAGTTTCCCGGTGTGTTCAGTCCTTCTGGCAAGTACTTATCGTAGGATGTCTCTGCACGCTCTTGTGCTTCTTCCGCAGCCCATGTGCCCGCCTCTACCTTCTCTTCTGCAAAATCTTTAATCGAGCGAACTCGAAAACTCGCATATTCCTCTTCATTCATTGCTACCAATTCCATTTGATGTTGCTCCCCCCATTTTGAGTTCTCTATGTATAATGTTATTTAAGCTTTACCGTATTATACTCTGTTTGGATCAGGTATGTATGCCGCACTATAGTAGAGGAAAATAAAATAATACCCAACTTTAGATTCTCTCATTCCGTTTATCTCTACATAGGTTGAACAAATGAGTTTACACTGGACCATTACGCACTGTGCCGCCGAACCGTCTTCTGATGTGGATATAGAAAAGAAAGGAGCAATGATCCTATGCATACACACCGTCCGGTTTCAAAGAGGAAATGGGTCATTCTGACCGTTGTAATTCTCTTCATCTGTACGATCGCTTACATGAGTTTTCAGAACGCTTTTGATCGTTTTGGTCACCTTCGTATCACCATTACCAACCAATCTGATCTGCAACTTGTAGATGTGAAGGCTGGTTTAATCCGGGGAGACAACTCCATGAACAACGTAGATGATGGAACGTTATATGAATGGAAACAGAATGTCCCCAGCGGTAAAAAAGTAAAGTTCGCTCCACAGCTTCAACTATCCGGTGAAGGAGCTGTCTACCTGGAGTTCACGGACAGCCAAGGCAAAATGTATAACCGGACGGTCTGTGGGTACACCGAATCCTTATCCGGCAATTCATATGTCACCGTGACCAACGACAATGTAACCGTGAAAGAAGAATGTATGTAAACTTGCTACTGCACACCACAACTTATGTTAAAATATATAGGCGAGCGACCCGCCAAAGTTTCTCGCCCAAAGTCGATTGGATTATTCCATCGGCTTTTCTATTTTAACAAGATTGTATTGATTAATTAGATCATCCAGGACCATGGATTGATGTATAACCCGGGGATGAAGAAGATCTCCATAGTCCATCTTTAATTGATAGAGCCTTTGTCTCGCCGCTTCGATCTGCAACTTGAGCTCACCACAATCCATATTCACCCCTCCCTGTTGTAACATTCTAGTCCATTCTGCTAATTAGTAGGAAATCAGGTGAACTCCAACACAAAAAAGCTCCCTTTAAAGTAGACAATTCACCATTCTACTTGAGGGAGCAACTCATATTAAAAAGCATATTATCAGAAATGCTGGTCAACTCCCCATGCCATGACCATTAGTTGTCATGATTGCTGGATGGTCTATCTCAACAGGGATGGGTTGAGTAGTTGGAATAATTACTCCTACTGCAATACTACATGCAAATATCAATAGTGCCAATTTTATTTTCATTTTTATTCATACCTCCCGAATCAATTTTTTGTAGTGCAATTTAGCTTCTTCAACTGCACAAAACCGAAATTCTTCAAATATTTTTATACACTCTAGAATACTATCTTTATTCTTAATTTTAACTGCAAAATCCAACCCGTTAAGAATTAACTCAAATCCTCTGTTATAATCTTGATGTTTTAAATAGTATGTACCTAGGCCCACAAGTAAAGTACCATATTGATCATTCGTATATTGCTCACTGATTTTTCCAATATGGCTACGCTGTTCTTGGTACATGAAATAAGAGTCATACGCTTCTAAAACAGGATTAATGTTGATATCAAACCGATTCGCCGCATTCACAATTGCACATAAAGCAGGGAAGATCTCGTTTTCTCTCTCAGAAATATAGTTTATATAACTTTGGATGACCTCTGTTTTACCTGACATTAATTCATATAAATACCTGTTGCCTTCTGCCCATTCCTCGAACTGACGAATAACAACTGTTTCCTCGTCGCTCGGATCATTTACCCAGCTATAATCGGTGTATAAAGAGACATATTGAAGTGCTTTTTCATATTCTTCATAATAGAAACATGCTTCTCCAAGAGCCAAATATGAGTACATAACGTAAAAAACAAACTGCTTTTTAGGTTTATCCTCCGCTGCTCTCCCTGATTTGTACAGCTCATAATGGATCATTGCTTTTAACTTTAACTGATTAGCAAGGTTCTTCACTTTATCCCATCGGCGCAATGAAGCATACACATTAATCAGGTCATTCAGTCCATCAAGCTGATAGGGCTCGTCAAGCCGATCTACAAAAAACTCAAACTGCGTAGCAAGTGCAAGATTGCTTATCTGATCTTTGGAAAGCCCGATCGTGAACAAGCGATACTGACTGAGTGCTAACCGTTCCGAGTGTTGCATTTTCTCGCTTTCAGCTACACAACGATATAGGGGCTTGGACGCTTCCAGCTTCCCTTCATGATATAACTGCTCTGCCAACTCGAATAAAAGGGGTGCGTAGGAAAGATTATCCATAACTAGATTAACAGCTTCTTCCATATAATTGACCTTACCGAGTTCCGCACAACGGTAAAGAAAAGGCCCAAGTCTTCTCCAATCCGGACTTGTATGTACAAAACACTCATTTATGTATAATTCATAGAAGTAACCCTCAGTTAAACCCATACCGGCAGTAAGTCGATCCAACTGCTGCACCCCTATGGGGCGCAGCCCGTTCAGCGTTCCACTTAACGTTCCTGAGTTAATTCCCGATATCTCAGAGAATTGATTGAGTGTCATATGGTTAGTTTTTAAGTAGTCTGCTAAATGATCACGTATTGTGGCTACTGAGTTCAAAGGTACACCACCTTTCCAAGAAAAATTAAGCAACGGTCAATAAAATTATACTATATTTTTGCATTTAATATCAATATTTTACTTGTAAATAATTTACTTTTATTATTAGATAATTATGAGCAATGTTCTATGGTTAGATGCAGCCAACGACACACCTGACCCAAGCTTCCACCAGGTCCTCCCCAATCTCCCAATGATGGCTTCAAACAGGCCCGTTTCGAACGGGTAACCAATAAAACGCCGTATCTCAAAAATGAGACACGGCGCTTTAATTTTAGTGGGGAAGGTTACCAGGAATTTGCGGCTGAAGCGGTGCAGGAGCATAACCATTTTGCATTTGCTGCATGTCTTGCTGGGCCAGCTGTGGTACTTGGTAGAAGCCATTCTTATTTTGATAAATCGAGATCTCATAAGCCATCTCAATACAGTTTGGCAATGAATCGGCAAGTACTCGGCGTACAACCGGATTGGTTGTTTCCATTGCTGCTGTTGTTTTCATTACAGCCCCCGATTTCACTGCATTTAACATACTCAGGGAGATGGTTTGGTCACAAATCTCACTTGCAGATTGCATTGGCTTTTTCGGTTGACTAGGTTTCATGCCATAAGTAAAATCATTACCCTGATTCATTTTATAACTTTGCGTCGGTTTTGAAGGATCCTGTCCGGTTTTAAAGCATTCCAATGTAATGTTATATTCATCAGTCATAAATTGCTTCTGGCGTTGCAAAATATCCCGTAGCTCCGGATCCTTTACGTGTTGACTCAGCAAGGTGTACGTATTCATTGTATTGATGGATCCAGCCAATACTTCATGGACATCAAACATCTCATGCCCGCCATGGTTCAATTGTGGTGGAACAGTACCTGTTTCAATGTTTTGATGGTTTTGCAGCTGCATTTCGTATTTCCTCCTATTGGTTGTTTCCTGCAAATGATGATTCCTTATTTCGCAGTCTGAGGTTATTATTCATTTTCTGAGCCCAAGATATTCAGAATAGATTTTGTATTTACAAGGTGTTAAAACTGATTTCTTGGACTACGTCCTTCTCCAAGTAACCTTTATAGGCGCTCTGCATAGGCTAACGCATAACGTGTAGGAGGGATTTAAACTGTATACTTACGAACCAAATCGCCAAAACCAGCATCTCGCTTGGCATGAAACGATGGAGCTTCACGAATTGACAGCCTTTCAGAGCAATCAGTTAACACATTTTAAAATGGTAGTGAATGATGTAAAGAACCAGGAGCTCCACGCACTTTATATGGAAGCCATTAAGAGCATTGAACAAAATTTAAAGGAGCTGCTTCATTATTATCCATTGGCGCCGGAAGGAACCAGAAACAGTGGGAATGAAATGGATATGACTGCATTTTATGCTGGACAGTTGCTTGGTTTTTTCAAAACATCGGTTCGCAGCTATGCCATTGGGATCACTGAAACCGCCACCCCACAACTACGTGAAACATTACAAAAACAACTGAATGGTGCCATCCAACTGCATGGTAAAGTATTTTACTTTATGCTGGAACGGGGACTTTATCCCTCCTATGATCTTCCCAAGCTCCTCGCTAACGATGTTGCCATGGCGAATAAAGCCATATCTCTATAAGTTGAATGGAAAGAAGGCCTTCGATGAATCCGAAGGCCTGTTATTTTATATTTGAATAGCTGATGCCAAACTCTGTTAGGAGGAGCAAAGGCAATGCCTGTTCAGAAACTCCCTATCGCCCGTGTACTGATAATGCTCATAATAATGCCTGGCCCTCATCTAACGCCGCTCCACCAGACGTGGCGTCTGTTTCAATTCCTTGATCCCTCCCGCACCAATCCCAAACATGACCGTACGCAGCTCGAATTCAACCTGTTCCAGCCGCTCATTCAGCGCGTCATCGGAGGCTACAGCGGATTCAAGTAATGATCGCCCGAATCCTGCTAAATCTGCACCGAGCGCGAGGGCTTTGGCCGCATCCACGCCTGTGTACAGTCCACCGCTTCCAATCAGGGCCCCCGCTGGGTTCAGCGCTCGTACTTCCTGAATACACTCCGCTGTGGGAATGCCCCAGTCGGCAAAAGCTTCAGCTGCCGCCCGGCGTACCGGGTTATTGTTGCGGTACTTCTCCACCTGTACCCAGCTCGTACCACCAGCCCCGGCTACATCGATGAATGCAACACCCGCTTCATATAATCGCTGTGCTGTCACTCCATCGATGCCAAAGCCCACTTCTTTCACGCCCACAGGCACATCCAACTGGCGGCACAACTCCTCGATCCGCTGAAGTAATCCGCTAAAATCGGTATTTCCCTCCGGCTGAAAAATCTCCTGCAAACTGTTCAGATGAAGCACAAGCATGTCCGCTCCCGCAATCTCAACAGCCCGCTGGAAATCAGCAGTATTGAAGCCGTAATTCAGCTGAACCGCCCCGAGGTTCGCAATGACCGGAATGTCAGGCGCCCAGCGCCGCACATCGAACGTAGCCGCCAGTTCGGGCTGCTCCACGGCAGCTCGAATCGAACCTACGCCCAGCGACCAGCCTCTGGCGTTCGCTACACGGGCAAGCCGTTCGTTGATGGAGCCTGTTGTCTTGCTTCCGCCTGTCATCGAACTGATGAGCAGGGGCGTGCGTACGTTTTGGCCTATAAAATGGGTCTCCAAACTTACGTCGTCAAACTTCAATTCAGGTAAAGGGTTATGACGAAATGAATATCGTTCCATCCCGCTGGTTACCCCTTCTCCTGCCACATTCTCCTCAAGACAGAGGCGCACGTGCTCCAGCTTCCGTTCCCCCGTAGCCACCTCGGGAAGCAGCCGTTCGCCGGCCCGTTCTTGTTCATTCATGATGAGACCTCCTTATGTGAGAATAGTGCTGATGGACAGAATAACCTGCCATTTTCAACTTTCTTGCCTCTATGTATCGTACAAAATATATGAATGGGATCTATATATGTTCAACTATATATTCACAGGATAACAGTTGATTGGAAGGTCGTTCTCTCATCCGAGTGTGCATGTAGATATCATAGTTGATTTATATGGCTTAGACGGTTACAGGTCAACTCTATCCAGTATACCGTTCTGCTTCTGCGATGGAAAGGGTGCCCCGAAATGGAACTTTGACTTGAAATTCGGGGCATGCCTCTCTATGTTTAACAGACTTCTTCAATCTCAGAAGCATGGATAGAATTAATCTGTATCCTCACTTTCATCTTATCGTCCGATTTCCAGTGCAAGCTGCGCTCCAACAAGCTGTCCGGATAACGTCACAATCGGGGTCCCGCCACCCGGATGCGTCGTTCCACCCACGTACCACAGTCCTTTGACATCTTTGCTTTTATTGCCGGGACGCATAAAGGTCTGCTTCACCGAGTTGGACGAGATGCCATAGATTGACCCTTGATGGGCAAGTGTATCCCGTTCTATGTGCTGTGGCGTGTACCGAATTAACACATCCGACTGCTTCAATCCCGTAATGCTCGCTCGGCCAGCTTATCCAACACCAACTCACCGTAACGGTCCATCTGTTCATCCCAAAGCAACGAGTCCGACAAATACGGACCTCTTCACGATTACGCGAAGGCGTAAAAACCTTATCACCAAAATTCAGTGCATACAGCGGGGTCAGTTCTTTTAACTCTACATAGTCGGATAATTTGCGTCCAACCACGTCGAACATCTCTTCAATTAATTGTGGCATCATCAAAAACGTGGCACCCCGGTCGAACCGATATTCGCCCAGCTCCAGTCTGGCAGAACGCCCCCCAATGACCGGCTGCTTCTCATATACATCTACTTCGTACCCCTGACCGGACAATAACATCGCTGCTGCAAGTCCGCCCGGACCCGCACCTATGACAGCTGCACGTTTACGTTGCTGATTCGGTATCATGCCACTCACCTTTCCTATGTGAAGAACTACCTCTAGTACTATAGTCTCTAAGCTACTATTAAACCGCCCATGAACAGTTCAAGCGGGTAAACGCAAAAACATTATACAAATATAATACAAATATTATACGACGCTGTAAATCAAAAAATGACCCGCTGGTCAAAATAGTTGAAACGGATAAATGAAATGCAAAAAAACACCCCTCGCACTCTTGCGTCAAAGGATGTCCTGTATACAATAACATTTTATTTAAAACACGATTTTTGAAACATACGATCAATACCTTATTCCTGGCGTTCGCTCTACGAAATACTCACGTTCGATCCATGATTGCCAATCTGCTGAATCCTCGGGCATAACCCATTGCGGATAACGTGTGTTCTCTGCACGCTCGTATCCTTTGCCTCCAAGTACAAATCGCATGTGCGGGTACTCGTCGGCAATACGCCCTACAAGCTGGTCACACTGCTCTAGGAGTTCCGAACTGGTCACTGAAAGGCAGACCAGCCTGATTTTCTGCTCCCGAATGATGGGAAATATCCCCTCTTCCGGCGTGTTGGCTCCGAGATAGAGCACTTCAGCCCCATTTTTGCGCATGAACAGCGAGAACAACAATAATCCAACCTGATGATGCTCCCCTTCCGGGCACATCGCCAGAACTTTGGGCAGATGCGGATAGATCGGGAACAGATGGAAAAACTGATAAAAGCGCTGTGAGATGAGCTGTGTCATGAAATGCTCCTGAGCAACCGAAGCCCTGCCCTGCTCCCAGGCATCTCCCACCCGAACCAGAATGGGTACCAGCACATGATAAAACATGGAATCATACCCGTACATGGTGAAGCCAAAATCAATTAGACCATTGGCCCGTTCACCCTGAAAGTTGTATAGCGCATCGTAGATCTGGTCCGCTATACGTGTATATGCCTCTTCCATCGTGGGTACTGGAGGTGCTAACGGCGTGGGCAAAGCGGCCTCAGGTGGCAGGCTGGCTTTGTTCACCTTGAGCATGCGAACCGCTTCCGAGATATTGGTCTGATGCTGCTCTACCTGCTCTTTCAACCAGCGCAGATCCTCGACATTCTCATCCGTGTACAAACGGTAGCCTGATTCCGTCCGCTCAGGGGTGACCGCGCTATATCGATTCTCCCAAGCCCGGAGGGTTACCGTCGGAATACCCAGCATGGCGGCGACTTGTTTGATGGAATACACCTTATTACCCACTTTCTTTCCTGAAATAGCCAGACTTCACAGGTTAAACGAATCCAAATTCCGTCCTTGTCAGGTATACGAAAATCCCAACATTCCACAAAAATAATACACTCATTATACACAACGGTCATATCTCTGTCGATTGAATCCATTGAATGGAGCGCTTCTTGCGTCAATGTTGTTATCCGGGTGGTAATAGAAGTCAGCAAACACAGAAAGGGGAGCTAACGTTGTTTTCTTTGGGCCGCAAGACATCAGACCGCAAGTCTTCACGTGGCAAATTTCCATACATACGAACAGGTCTCGGATTACTGGTGTTATGGCTCATCGCCGTCATGCTCTATCAGACCTATAAGCCACTACCACCCGGTATTTCGTATGAAAGTCCTGAATACCGTGTGGATCAGGTACAATTTCTGCATGATCTCACCTATCCTTCCGCTGACGGACAGATGGAGCATGAACAGCAGATCTTCCAGCGCATGCTTCAGGTTGTCGAGGACGCGCAGCAGTTCGTCGTAGTGGATATGTTTTTATTCAATAACTACCAGCACAAAGGACAGCATTTCCCGCCCGTCAGCAAAGAATTTACAGATACACTCGTCGCCAAAAAAAATCAGAAACCGGATATGGACATCTGGTTCATTACGGATGAGGTCAACACCAACTACAACTCTGCACCCAATCCACTGCTGGAGCGGATGAAACAGGCTGGAATTCATGTAGTGATCACAGATGTGGACCCTTTGCGGGATTCCACACCCGTGTACTCTGCTGTCTGGCGTACCTTCTTCCAGTGGTTTGGTCAATCCGGGAATGGATGGATTCCGAACCTGATGGCAACCGATGGTCCGGATGTCACCGTACGTTCCTATCTCAAGCTGCTTAACGTGAAGGCAAACCATCGCAAAGTTGTGCTCAATGAGAAGACAGCCATAGTCTATTCGGGCAATATTCATGATGCCAGTGCATACCATTCCAACATCGGTTTTGAAGTAACGGGGCCTGTAATTGGGGATATTCTCGAGTCAGAGCAGGCTGTACTGAACTTTTCGGGCGGAGGCAAACTCCCTTCGTATACCGCCCCTTCCACAGACCCGAATAAGGGAGATTTGCGAATTCGTTATCTGACCGAGGGCAAAGTAAATGACGCGGTGCTCCATGAGATCAATCAATCGGTAAAAGGTGACACCTTATGGATTGGCATGTTCTACATCGCTTCACCTAAAGTATTGGACGCTCTGCTCGAAGCCTCGAAACGCGGTACCGTGATAAGGCTTGTCCTCGACCCGAATGAAAATGCCTTTGGTCAGGAGAAAATCGGCATTCCCAATCGTCCTGTAGCTGCCGAGCTGCATGATAAGTCGGATGGCAAGATTCAGATTCGTTGGTATAACACAACCAAGGAGCAGTACCATACCAAACTAATGTACATCGCCAAGTCGACTGGAGATCATATCGTCCTTGGCGGATCGACCAACTTCACTCCCAGAAATATGAATGATTATAATCTGGAGAATGATCTCTGGGTCGCCGCCCCGGCAAACAATACCTTTACGCAAAATATTGCGAATTATTTTGACCGATTGTGGAACAATGAGGATGCCGAGTTCACCCTGAACCTGGATGAGTTTCAGGAAAAAACGACATTTTTGAAAGAAATCGTATATAAGCTGCAGCTGATCTTGGGTTTAACAACCTTCTAATTAGTTGAACTCCAATTTCTAAGCACACCCGCCTGTACACATCGTGCAGGCGTTTTTTGTGGCTTGACAGAAAATATGAAATGTGAAAATATAGGTTACCTAACGACCGTTAGGAAGGTGATGTTAATGACTGCCCATTCGATTCGGGATGCTGCCCTGATCCATTTTGCAAGAGATGGTTATGAAGGAGCTTCCTTAAGAGCAATCGCAGACGAAGTCGGGATTAAGAAACCGTCTATCTATGCACATTTTAGCGGCAAGGATGACTTGTTTTTGCACACGCTTGGGCATGCGTTCAAGGATGTCCAGCGTCGAACGCTGGAATATTTTCGTGATCACGCCGATCTCCCTCTGGAACAGCGGTTAAAGGGGTTATTACTATGGTTTGAGCAAGAGTACAACTCCAACGCCTCCGCCCGCTTTATGCTGCGTATGTGTTACTTTCCGCCGCTTGTACTATATAGCGAAGTGATGGATTTGGTGTATCCATTTCTGGACGGGATGGAACGCTTACTCACACGGCTGTTGCAGCGCGAGATTCGTAATGGGGGCGTGCCGGCTGTTCCGGTAGAACAAGCTGCAATTGCTTATATGACTTTTCTCGATGGCATTACGGTCGAGATCATTTATGGAAGTTCTCGTCGTTACAATAGACGTATTGAAGCTTCCTGGCCTGTCTACTGGCATGGCATTCAATATCTGAAAGTAGAGGCACAGACGAGTGTGCCGAAAGGAGATTCATCATCATGAACCGCAACTGGTTATATGTATTCATCGGAGGAATCATTGAGATTGTATGGGTAAGCGGGCTGAAACACGCCTCGAACGTGTGGGAATGGACTTTGACGGCCGCAGCCATCATTCTCAGCTTTGGATTAATTATCGCTGCTTCCAAAAGGTTGCCTGTAGGTACGGTGTATGCCGTATTTACCGGGATTGGTACCGCAGGTACGGTACTGACCGAAATGCTGCTGTTTGGTGAAGCATTCTCCCTTCCCAAGGTTTTGTTAATCGGTCTGCTGCTCTGCGGAGTGGTTGGACTGAAACTGGTCACGGACCAACAATCGGCAAAGGGAGGTGAAGCATAATGGCCTGGATGGCAATTGTAGGTGCAGGCATATGCGAAATCTTTGGTGTGATCGGCATCAATGGCGCTTCGTCTCGCAAAGGCTGGCCATATATCGTGCTTATGCTTGTATCGTTCGCATTCAGCTTCTCGCTGTTGTCCTATGCCATGACTTCTATTCCCATGGGCACTGCATACGCAGTGTGGACTGGGATCGGTACAGTAGGCAGTACGCTAACAGGGATGTTCCTGTTCGGTGAGCGGAAGGAAGCCAAACGGCTGCTGTTCATTGCGATGATTTTGGTGGCAGCGATTGGATTGAAACTGATCACATAAATGAATAATGCAAGCTAAATAAAGACGACTTCTAACAGGAAGTCGTCTTTTTGGGATATGATGTAAATAGGAAACCTCCTAACACCCTGTTACGTAAGAAAGGATGTCTTGATGATGAAAAAGCTGTTTGCACGTATGGGTTCTTTTACCGGATACATCTTTCTGGTCGCAGTGGGAGCCTTCTACTTGATTGCTCTTGTAGCCATTATTCTTCTAGCGATTTATGCCTTTAGAGGTGGAGCCTGAAATAAATCATTTTAAACCGCTCATGATATTGCCTTTCAGGCATCTACATCTATACGGCTTCAGCATGTTATTAGGAAAATACTCCAGAACCCTTATCATACCCCCACCTTTTTTCCCATTTCCCTCCCATTTGAAATTCATTGTTCATATCGCTTATACTTGTTTTGACCCTGAAGTCAATTCCAGAACTCATAAGTTCCGCAGGTGAGGTGAATGAATCGTTAATGAACCCTATCCATGAAATGAATGAGAAGAAAAAGCTCATTATTACCACAGCACTCAAGCTGTTCTCAGCCAAAGGAAGTGCTGCAACATCCATGCAGGAAATTGCAGAAATATGCGGGATGTCCAAAGGCAGCCTCTACCTTATGTTTAAATCCAAAGAGGAATTAGAGGCCAGTACGATGGAGTACTGCATATTTACGCTCATGGACGAAATCTCCCAGATTGAACATGAGACCGGACTCACTTCGAGAGAACGTCTGCACAAGCAGATTGAAACACTGCTTATCCATGTATCCGAACTGAAGGAATTTTTACGCGTGCAGATGCGCAGCATGATGTTGGATGAAGAACAGCATCGCAAGGAAAAGTGCAACCCGCAGCAAAAGGATTTGGAAATCCGTACCCTGCACTGGTTTAAGGACAAACTAGAGGATCTGTACGGACCGGAGATTGAACCCTATACCATAGACCTTATTTTGCTCACGCATGGTCTGTTCCTCTCCTACGTCAAGATCTGGTTTACGGAAATGCCTTCCCTGACCGTCTCCAAGATGGCAAGCAACATGCTGCAAACGATCGATTATGCAGCTCGCGGATTGCTCGATCAACGCCCTGCTCCTTTGGTTCCTTTGGAACATTGGCCAGCATGGAGCAGCAATTCAGAGACCGATTCCACTGTGATGCGTCATCCCATTCACATTATCAAACAGATGAAGGATATCATCACTTCGGATATGCCTCCAGGGCAATTGCGCAACGACGCGCTGGAGACCATCTCCATCCTGAGACAGGAAATGATGGAATTCACACCGCGACGTGCCATTATTCTGGGCATGATGCGCAATCTGGAGCACATTCCTGTTATCGAGCCAATGCACTCCGAGCTTCAGCACATTATGGATGCCATGTATAGCCGGTTCATCCAGGCTGACTCGTCACAACAATAAAGAAATAAAGGGAGAAACAGAGAGGAGAAGAAACCATCGTATGAAAGGTATTATTAATTTTTCACTGAACAACAAGTTTGCGATCTGGATTCTGACCATTATCGTTTCCTTCGCCGGTTTATACAGCGGACTGACGATGAAGCAGGAGACCATTCCAAACATCAATGTGCCATTCCTGAGCGTTACAGCCATTGATCCGGGGGCAGCCCCAGAAGGTATTGTCGAGGATGTCACCAAGCCACTCGAACAGACTTTAAGAAATGTAGAGGGAATTAAGACACTCACCTCCACCTCCATGGAGAATGCTTCTTCCATCACCCTCGAATTTGATTATGGTACTGATCTGGACAATGCTACCGCTGCGGTACGCGAAGCACTGAATGAAGTGCAATTGCCAGATGGTGTACAGAAACCGACAATCTCGAAGTTCAGCATCAACTCCTTCCCGGTTGTCTCGCTCAGCTTGTCGGACAAGGACGGCGGCGATCTGGAACAATTAACTCGACTGGTTGAAACGGATATCCAGCCTGCACTCGAAGATATTGACGGTGTAGCTCAAGTCCAGGTTTCCGGCCAATATGTTAAGGAAGTTCAACTGAAGTTTGACCAGAAAAAAATGAATCAACTAGGTTTGACTGAAGACACAGTCAACGGCATCGTTCAAGGTTCTTCTGTCCGTGTACCACTCGGACTGTTCGAACTGGACAAAGCACAGAAAGCCGTTGTTGTTGACGGCAATATCATCGACCTGGATGATTTGAAAAATCTCGCTATTCCGGTTGTACCAAGCGGTGCAGGTGCGGGAAGTGGTTCAGCACCAGCTCCACAAGGCGCGGGCGCGCCAAGTGATGCTGCTTCCCCACAAGCTGGCGGGGCGGCACAAGGTACAGCTCCAGGAGCTGCGCAGGGTTCTGACCAGGCTGCCGGACAAGCCGCTGGCGGAAATGCCAGTGTAGGCAGTCCTTCGGGTGCCGCTAACACACCCGGGATTCCAACGGTCAAATTAAGCGAGATCGCCAAGATTGAAGTTATTGGTCAGGCGGAATCCATTTCCCGGACGGACGGTAAGGAATCCATCGGGATCTCCATCGTCAAGTCCAATGATGCCAATACGGTGGATGTCGTTAAAGCGGTTAAAGACAAAGCGGAAGAGCTGCAGACGCAGTTCAAAAACGCCGAGTTGACTGTTTTGCTCGACCAAGGTAAACCTATCCAGGACTCCGTAAACACGATGTTGTTCAAAGCGATGTTTGGTGCTTTGTTCGCCATTTTGATCATTCTGTTGTTCCTGCGTGATATTCGCTCCACCATTATTTCCATTATCTCCATCCCGCTCTCCTTGCTCATTGCATTGACAGCACTGAATATGATGGACATTACGCTGAACATGATGACTCTGGGCGCCATGACGGTTGCGATTGGACGGGTTGTCGATGACTCCATCGTTGTGATCGAGAATATCTATCGCAGACTGACCCTCAAGGGAGAAAAACTTAAAGGCCGTGAATTGATCCGGGAAGCCACCCGGGAAATGTTCATTCCGATCCTCTCTTCCACCATCGTAACCATTGCGGTATTCCTGCCACTGGCCCTGGTGAGTGGTATGGTCGGTGAGCTGTTCATGCCATTTGCCCTGACCATGGTCTTTGCTCTGCTGGCATCCCTGATTGTGGCTGTTACGATTGTACCGATGCTGGCACACACGCTGTTCCGCAAAGGTCTGAAGAACAAGAAGAATCATGAGGAAAAACCAGGCAAGATGGCGGAAGGTTACAAACGACTCTTGAACTGGACATTGTCACATAAATTCATCACCGTCGGCGTTGCTGTATTACTGCTCGTCGGCAGTTTGTTCCTGTATCCGTTCATCGGTGCAAGTTTCTTGCCGGAACAACAGGATAAATATGTGACCATTACGTACAGCCCGGAAACTGGAGCTTTGCGTGAAGATGTAGAAAAAGAAGCACTTGTAGCCGAGAAGTGGTTGCTGACCCAACCTGGCCTGGAGAAAATGCAATATTCCATCGGCGGCAGCAATCCACTGAGCAGCATGGGTGGAGGAGGCTCCAACTCTGCGCTCTTCTATATCGAATATAACGAAGATACGAAAGACTTTACCAAAGTGAAAGAACAGCTTGTGGAAGGTCTGAAGAAAGAAGTTACGGTAGGAACCTGGAATGAGCTTGATATGTCCGGGGGGCTGGGAGGCAGCAGCTTGAGCCTTTCCATCTATGGTGACAATGTAGATCAGATCAAACCGGTCTCGGATGAAATCCTGAAACTGGTTGAAGCAGATACCGAATCTTTTGAAAAAGCCGACACCACACTCTCTGATACCTACGGGCAATACACGCTCGTCGCGGATCAGGAGAAACTGAGCTCGCTAGGCCTGACTGCAGGCCAACTGGCGATGGCGCTGAGCCCTGCACGGGAACGCCCTGTACTCACAGAAGTGGATATCGACAACAAAACGTATAAAGTCTATGTAGAGACGGACAAAAAGACATTTACCAGCATTGCTGATATTGAAAACGAAAAAGTTACTTCACCGCTCGGCATCGAAGTACCGATCAAAGATGTCGCGAAAGTGGAAGAAGGCACCTCGCCGAACTCCATCATGCGTATTGATGGCAAAGTCGTCGTTCAGGTGACAGCCAACATTCTGGCTTCTGATGTGCAAAAAGCTTCAACAAACCTGCAGACGAACATCGACAAGCTGGATCTGCCTGATGGTGTTGAAGTGAAGTTTGGCGGTACAACGGAACAGATTAATGATACGTTTACCCAACTTGGTCTGGCCATGCTGGCAGCCATTGCAATTGTGTACTTTGTGCTTGTCGTTACGTTCGGCGGCGGACTGGCGCCATTTGCCATCCTGTTCTCCCTGCCGTTTACCGTCATTGGTATTATGGTCGGCCTGTTCGTGGCTGGCGGTACGCTTGACGTATCTGCCATGATGGGTGGACTAATGCTGATCGGGATCGTAGTCACCAATGCCATCGTCCTGATCGACCGTGTTATTCACAAGGAAAAAGAGGGAATGCCTACTCGTGAAGCCTTGCTGGAAGCCGGAGCAACGCGTCTGCGTCCAATTCTGATGACAGCTCTGGCTACCATTGGTGCCTTGCTGCCACTGGTAACAGGACTCGAAGAAAGCGCAGGGATCATCTCGAAAGGTCTTGGCATTACCGTAATCGGCGGTCTGATCAGCTCCACGCTGCTGACTCTGGTTATCGTGCCAATCGTGTATGAGTTCCTGATGAAGTTCAAAAAGAAAAGAATTGAAGATTAAGAACAGATCGATCTGTATACGAAAATAATCTAACCCCTCGCTCCTTGGCTTATATTGGAATGATTGAAAATTCCAATATCATACCAAGGGGCATTTTTTTGTTCTACTCACAGTACCTATCCAGCTCAATGACGTCATCTTAAACTACATAAAAGCAATCCACGTTGGGAAAATCCACAAAATAAAGTCCCTCTGTTGTGAAATAAAACAATTGAACGTGAGATTTCAGCCCATCTGATGTAAACAGACTTATAATCAAAACAAACGCTCTTCAGAAGCCCGACTGACAAAGCGGGTATGGAAAACTGCATGTATTTGTGGGAAGGACGGTGGTTGTGTGGGGGAAACAACGCTTCATATTCAGATGAAAGACATGCTGAAACGTCCGGTGTTCCGTAAAGCTGAGGTGCTCGCCAGTGAAAGGGCTTTGGAACGATATGTACGTTGGGTACATATCATGGAGGTTACTGAAGTAGGCAATTTGCTGAATGGCGGGGAACTGGTGCTGACGACCGGCATTGGCTGGCAGGATGATGAGAAGCGGGGGCTGTCTTTCCTGCGCCAGCTGATTGCTCGCGGAGCTGCGGGACTCTGTATTGAACTGGGGGCTCACACCAAGTCCCAGCTTGGACCCCTGAAGAAACTTGCAGCAGAAGAGGATTTCCCGCTGATCTGGTTCCACGAACAAGTACGTTATATCGATATTACACAGGACCTGCATTTCGCCCTGATTCGCAGCCACCAGCGTATGCTTGCTGAGCTCGACAGCCTCACCACCTCGTTCAACCAACTTCTTTTGAATGGAGATGGTGTACAACCACTGCTCCGACTACTGTCTCGAACAACAGGATACCCTGTAGCGCTATATCCACTGGACGGGGAAGCGAGTGCCGTCCCCTATTGCCCTCCAGACCAATTGGAGACTCGTCGGCAGGAATGGTTAATACATCGTGGTTATTCGGATGATGGAGATCCTGCGGGAGATCGTTTGACGCGGGCGAATCCTTCGATGCATTCACCCGATGCGCTCACCCTGCCTGTTCAGGCCCTTGATTATGCATTTGCCGATCTGGTGCTGATGCTCGACAAGCGGCCTGACCACGAACCGGAAGCCCCTAACAGACCCTCGGATGAGTTCATCATTCAGGCACTGGAACGTTGTGCAGCCGCCATTGCCCAGGACTGGATGCGTACCAAATACATGGAGGAAAAACGACGCTACAAGGAAGATATGTGGGTCATTGACTGGCTTAATGGACATCATTCCGCGAAGGAAATTCATGAATATGTATCTGCTGCCAACGCCCAGCTTGCTGCCGGAAAAGGTACCGTCATTTTGTTTGATAGCAATCCCAGCTATACAGACAGTCTCAAGCTCCAGAAGCTGTTGATTCAACGCAATATCGTTGCCCGTTCCGTGTTCTCCCGCGAGGGCTTCTCCCTATATAGCACGGTTCTAAACCACCAGATCATTCTGATTATTCTCGACCCTCTGCCTGGAACTCAGCGAAAAAGCAGTATATGGCGCTGCATTGAACAGTTACAGCAGCACGAACAGGAACAGACCCATCGCCTCTTCTCGGGTCTGTTCGGCATCGGTCACAGCTGCGCTGATCTATCACGACTGAAAGACAGCCTTGAAGCAGCCAAGGAGACCCTGCGCATTCAGAAGGACATCGGTGTGATGCAGCAGCCCTTCTATAGCAATCTTCACTGCTATCGTATTATTGCCAGCATGAAGCAGAGCGGCAGTCTGGATGATTTTATTGAGGAATATCTCGGACCTGTCATCCGTTATGATGCCGATAAAGGCGGCCAGTTATTGCGGACGCTTAAACAATATTTTATTCTATGCTGCTCCAAACAGGAGACCGCCACAGCTTTGTTTATCGTTCGTCAGACGCTGTATCACAGATTGCACAAAATTGAGATGCTCCTGGGTGAGGATTATACTCTCCCCGAGAAACGCGTGGCGATCGAGCTCGCCATCTATGCGTATGAATATGTTCACGGACCACTCGCTTGATCCTCTACGCCCCTCTTTGCTCCTGAAGCTGCCTGATCAGGATATGACTAAACCACTTCCTCCCGGACGCCGTACCCACGTATTGCTCCTGCTTCTCTTCGGGAAGATCGGGGTGCCCCCATATCACGTGAGCACCCTCCAGATGTTCCCGAACAGCATAGATGCGATATCCCTGGGCCACCATTCGTTCGATCTCCATCTTTTCCGCCTCAAACACCTCATGGTCAGACATCCGCTTCACCCTCCCTTCACTGTCGTCACAGGCTGTCTTGCAGGTAGTGGTGGACCGGCATCATATTTGTTACGCTTCACATATTGACCGACCCCTGCTGCTCCGGCAAACTGTCGGTCCCGAATCACGTATTCCCCGCGGCAAAGCACCGTCACCGGACACCCCTGAACCTGCATGCCTTCAAAAGCGCTATAATCTACATTCATATGGTGGGTTTCCGCCGAGATCACCCTTGAGATGGATGGGTCAAAAACGACGATATCCGCGTCTGTCCCCACAGCAAGGGTGCCTTTCTGCGGAAATAAACCAAATAGCTTGCTTGCTCGTGTAGAGCATAGATCCACCCATTGATTAAGTGAAATCCGTCCCTTCACTACCCCTTCGGAATACAAAATGCTGAGCCGATCCTCAATGACAGGCCCGCCATTTGGAATTTTGCTAAAATCATCCCGTCCCAGGTCCTTCTGTCCCTTGAAGTTAAACGAACAATGGTCGGAGCCAATCGTCTGCAGCTGCCCGTTCTTGAGTGCATTCCACAGCACTTCCTGATGAGAGGTTTAACGCAGCGGCGGGGACCAGACATACTTTGCGCCTTCAAAATCCGGTTGATCCATCTTCGATTGATCCAGGGTTAAGTACTGCGGACAGGTCTCGCCCCAGATTCGATAGCCCATGTCTCGCATACATGCGATCTGCTCCACAGCTTCAGCACAGGTGACGTGCACGACATATAACTGTGAATCGGCAAGTGCCGTCAATCGGGCCGCACGCCCTGTAGCCTCGCCCTCCAGCATGGACGGCCGGGTAAGTGCATGGTGGATCGGCTCTGTTCTTCCATCCGCCAGCGCCTGCTGGACCAGCAGATCGATAACATCGCCATTCTCGGCGTGCACCATGACGAGTGCACCATACTCTTTGGCCTTTTGCAGCGTCTGAAAGAGAATGCCGTCATCGGCCTGGAACTGATTTTTATAAGCCATGAACACCTTAAAGGAAGACACACCCTCTTCTTCAATGATCTGTGGCAGTTCCTCCAGCACCTGATCATTCATCTCGCCTATCATCAAGTGAAACCCGTAATCAATGGCGGCTTTGCCCTCGGCTTTGGCATGCCATTCCTGAAGGGATTCCAGCAAAGGTCGGCCTTTTTGCGTCAAACAGAAATCAATGACCGTCGTTGTGCCGCCGAAGGCAGCAGCTGCGGTTCCCGTTGCAAAATCATCCGCCGTCACCGTTCCGCCAAATGGCATATCCAGATGCGTGTGCGGATCAATTCCGCCAGGGATGACATAACAGCCGGACGCATCTATAATTTCCGTTCGTTCATCCGGCACAATTCCCATGCCAATCTGCACGATCTTGCCGTTTTCAATGAATACATCAGCTTCAAACGTGTCCGACGCCGTGACCAACATTCCATTACGAATCCATTTACGGGTACTCATGATATCGCCTCCTTGGTGGATTGATCTCTGGCCGATTGCAGCAGGGCAATCGCAGACTGACGGTCATTCCAGGTTAACGGTTCCTGTTCATGTGCGATTTCTACCATCTCAATTGCGCCGTCCACCGGACAGACAATCGAGCACAGGTTACATCCGACGCAATCTTCCTCAACGACCTCCAAATAAGAGCCAGAGGGGTCAGACAACATATCGATACATTGATGCGAGGTGTCTTCACAGGCGATATGGCATTTGTTGCAATTGATGCAGACATCGCGGTTGATGCGGGCTACCACTTTGTAATTCAGATCAAGATTGCCCCAATCCGAATAACGCGGAACCGTCTGACCAATCAATTCGTTTACACTGCGCAGACCTTTCTCCTCCAGATAATCGTTCAGGCCATCGATCATGTCCTCCACGATACGAAAGCCATGATGCATCGCTGCGGTACATACCTGAACCCCCGTCGCGCCCATAAGTAAAAATTCTGCGGTATCCCGCCAATCAGATATGCCTCCAATCCCGGAGATCGGCACACCAACTTCCGGATTGCGCGCACACTCCGCAACCATATTCAGCGCAATCGGCTTCACAGCCGGACCGCAATACCCGCCATGCGCGCCCTTGCCGCCCACATGCGGCACAGTATTCCAGGAATCAAGATCCACACCCGCCAGGGAGTTAATCGTATTGATCAGGGAAATCGCATCTGCACCGCCACGCACAGCCGCCCGGGCAGTCGCCGTAATATCCGTGATGTTTGGCGTAAGTTTCACAATGACAGGTGTGGTCGCCACTTCCTTCACCCACATCGTCTGTAATTCAACCAGATCCGGCTGCTGACCAGACGCAGCCCCCATGCCACGCTCGGCCATGCCGTGCGGACAACCAAAGTTCAGCTCCAGCCCGTCTACGCCGACAGCTTCGACTTTCCTCACAATCTCATGCCACTTCTCGCGTTTCGGTTCCACCATGAGCGAAGCAACCACGGCCCGATCCGGGAAACGCCTCTTGGTTTCGGCAATTTCGCGCAGGTTCACCTCCAGCGGACGGTCGGATATTAACTCAATATTGTTAAAACCCACGACGCGCTGCCCGCCAAAATGAACAGCTGCAAAACGCGAGGAGGTATTGATGATCGGTTCACCCAACGTCTTCCAGACGGCACCGCCCCAGCCTGCCTCAAAGGCCCGCTGGACCTGGTATCCGGTATTGGTCGGCGGCGCAGAGGCCAGCCAGAATGGATTGGGTGATCGAATACCTGCCAGATTAATGGATAAGTCAGCCATTACGATCCCTCCTTGGTGGTTTGAACCCACAATGGTGTTTATTTAATCTCACAAGTTACACTTTCGTTATTTCATACTTTTTGCCACTACCCGATCACTGCTCCCTTCTCTGCCGCATTCTTCTCGGCTCTCTTATCCTTATGCCGTCTCTTCCACCTGTCCGGGTAATGCCTTCATCACCGATGCAGCCGCCAGCTTGCCTTGCTGTGCTGCAGAGACCACCATCGCTTCGCCCTGCCCCTGTCCGAAGATAACATCCCCTGCCGCAAAGATCTGTGGATGGGAGGTGCGGTACGTCTGTGGTTCCACCTCAACAACGCCCCAGTGATGACGCAGGCCAAATGCCTCGATTAAAGGCAGCAAACGGCTCTGTCCAATGGCTCGAACAACGCTATCACATTCGAGCATGAACTCCGATCCCTCAATCGGCACAGGCAGAGCCTTGCCACCTCCAGGTGGAGTTACCAGCTTCATCTTCACACACTCTATAGCCTGAACTCGCCCATTCTCCTCTCCAATAATGCGCTTGGGCATGGTAAACCAGCGAAACTCCACGCCTTCCTGCTTCGCAAATGTATATTCAAAAGCATAAGCGGTCATCTGGCTCTCCCCGCGTCGATAAAGCATCTGTACACGCTCGGCCCCCAGGCGCACCGAACAGGTCGCTGCATCCACCGCCGTATTGCCTGCACCAATAATGGCAACTTTCAGACCGTTCAGGGCTGGAGGCACACCCTGCTTCGTGGATTCCACCAGCTCAATGGCATCATAGACACCTTCCAGCGTCTCTCCCTCAATGCCAAGCATCGGAACAGCGCCCATTCCGCAGGCCAGAATGACGGCTTCGTGCTGCTCCAATAGTTCCTCAGCAGATACATCCACACCAATGCGTACACCATAGCGAATCTGCACACCCAATGCCTGCACCTGTTCGACTTCCCACAAAGCTACCGATTCCGGCAGCCGAAACGACACAATACCATACGTATTGAGGCCCCCGCCTTTCGCTTTGGCTTCATAGATCGTTACCTCGTAGCCTGCACGACCCAGCTCTCTTGCCGCGGACAATCCCGCAGGCCCTGCGCCTACAACGGCAACGCTTCTTCCGTTGGCAGGCGCTGCCTGGAATAACGGCTCGTTCTTCGTTCGGGCCCAATCGGTTGCATATCGCTGCAAATCTCCGATCCGAATCGGCTTGGATGACTCATTCAGTACACAAGCGCCTTCACACAGTTCCTCTGTCGGACAGACCCGTGCACAACTGGCCCCTACCGGGTTAGCCTCCATAATGGTCCGAGCCGAGCCTTTGAGGTGACCTGTTGAGATTTTTCGGATAAACGAAGGAATATTGATGTCGGTTGGACACGCCTTGATACAGGGTGCATCATAACAGTACAGACATCGGTTCGATTCCTCCATCGCTTCCTTGCCTGTCATTGCAGGTTTCATTTCGGCAAAACGACTTTCCCATCCGTAATCGGACAACGTTGCTCCTGCGCTGTTCATCAATATCATGCACCTCCATAAGGTTGATCTATCTCTGTTATCCCTTTCGCCGCCGCATAAAGCTGAACGACTGATTTGATACCGGGGCTGCGATGGCAGGACCATCTTCCGTTTAATCGCTGTTATCTCCAGATTTTTCGACTCCCGTCCTCTGCTACAGGTTAACGAGATGTTCGTAGGTCTCGGGCCGTCGATCGCGGTAAAATTGCCATACATTGCGCACTTCCCGAATCAATTCCGTATCCATCTCGCCAATGATAACCTCATCCTGATCCCTGCTGCCCATGGCAACCATGCTGCCTCGCGGGTCCACCAGATACGACTGACCATAAAATTCACCCATATTCCATGGCGATTCCACTCCCACTCGGTTGATAGCAGCAACATAATAGCCATTAGCTACCGCATGGGCAGGCTGCTCCAGCTTCCACAGATATTCCGATGTTCCGGCTACCGTTGCTGAAGGGTTGAATACAATCTCCGCACCCGCCAGCCCAAGAAGTCGTGCTCCTTCCGGGAAATGGCGATCATAACAGATGTACACACCCACTCTGGCGTAGGCTGTATCAAAAACCGGGTACCCCAGGTTGCCGGGTCTGAAATAATATTTTTCCCAGAACCCATTCGTGCCTTCGCCTGCTTCCACATGCGGAATATGATGTTTACGGTATTTCCCCAGGTAGGAGCCGTCCGCATCAATAACAGCAGCCGTATTGTAATACGAAGCGATCCCTTCCAGCTCGTATACAGGCAAAATGATCACCACGCCGAGCTCCTTCGCCAGCTCCTGAAAACGCCTGGTCGTGGGTCCATCCGGCACCTTCTCGGCAGATGCATACCACTTGGGATTCTGCTCCGTGCAAAAGTAAGGTCCGTAGAACACTTCCTGCAATCCAATAATCTGGGCTCCCCTGGCAGCTGCTTCACGCACCAGCGCAATGTGTTTCTGAATAGCGGCCTCCTTATGCACTTCAACTGGGGCAGAGCCTTCAACCTCGTGTGAAGCCTGGATCAATCCGATGCTGATTTTGCCCATAACGTCATAACCCCTCCTATGGAAAATGGTTGATATGAACAGCCTTTACACGTCCGTTCCGTTATTCGCAATTTCCGGGCTGCACATCTGTCTTATGGTGCGGTACAGCAATTCTGTACCCAGAGCAATGTCCTCTGGCGAAGAGTATTCACTTGGATGATGGCTGATCCCATCCTTGCTGCGAACAAAGATCATGCCATACTCACATACGTAAGAAAGGGCCAGCGCATCATGGAACGGACCACTCATCAGCTCCGGCAAAGGCAGGCCGATCTCTTCGGCAGACGAGCGAATGACATTTTTGATCCGATCTGCACAATATCGCGGTTCGCTGTTGGTATCTTCAGTCAGGGAGTAGGTCAGGCCGTATTCCGAGCTAACGTCATCCAAGAGGCTCATTAACCTTCCTTCAAGTCGATTTCTCCGCTCCATCACCATATCTCGCAAATCAATCGTAAAGCTGACTTGCTCGGGAATGATGTTGCGTGAGTCTGGGAACACACTGAGGCTCCCCACGGTCCCTACTGTCGGAGCTTCCCGATCTTCTCTGACCATATCGTCAAAAGCCGCAATCACCTTGGCGCTGCCCACCAGCGCATCATGTCGCATCCCCATTGGAACGGAACCGGCATGCCCTGCCATGCCTTTCATTGTCACCGTGAGCCACAGCGGGCCCGAGATGCCCGTCACCAAACCTACCGGAGCGTCCAGCGATTCGAGTACAGGTCCTTGCTCAATATGCAGCTCCAGATAACTGCCAATGGTGCCCGCGGGATAGACTGCTTCAGCGAATTGTTCCGGTGCACAGCCAAAGGCCTCCAGTGCCTCTCGACGGGTCACCCCATTTTTGTCTGTCCGCTCCAGTTCTCCCTCTTCCAGCTGGCCGGTTATGCCGCGCGAACCGAATAGTCCTTTGTTAAAACGAGATCCCTCTTCATCACAAAAGGCAATGACCTCAATCGGCATCCGAGGGCGAATGCCTTGCTCCATTAGACACTGAACAGCTTCCAGCGCACCAAGGACGCCGATGGCCCCATCATACCGACCGCCATAAGGCTGGGAATCGATATGCGAACCGATCATGAGGATCGGCAGGGATGAATCTGTACCTTCAAGACGACCAATCAGATTGCCAAACGGATCAAGGCGAGTCGCAAGTCCCGCCTCTTCCATCCAGAGACGAACCTGGATAATGCCCTCCATGTCTTCCGGGGTTAAAGCCAGTCGGCAGACACCCGTCTCCACAATTCGGCCAATACGGGACAACTGTTCCAATTGATCATCCAGACGCAGCTGATTAATGATTTTCCCGGTGGTAGTCTGCATCCTCCTCGCCTCCTTGCGCATATTTACCGTGCTTTCCATGGAATTCCCTATCTGCTGATCCTCCTGTCACTCTTCTCATATGCAGTGTTTATCAGGAAGCTGCGGCTACCCTGCATCCAGACTGCGTAAGGCAGCCAGCAAACTGACGGCGATCAGATCCAATTCTTCCTCGGTGGTGACAAACGGCGGAGAGATAGTCAAAATATTCGCAAATCCCGGCACCGTATCGCCGTTCTTGCCAATCAGGATACCGTCCTTTTTGCAGCTTGCCAGCACATTCATGACCTTATCCGCATGAGCAGGCGAACCATCGGCTTCAATCAGCTCCACCCCGCAGGCGAAGCCGAATGTGCGGATATCTCCAACCACCGACAGCTCCAGCAGCGGTTCCAGCTTATCCCGAAGCAGGTATCCAAGTTCATCTGCACGGCTGACCAGATCCTCTCGTTCCAGAATTTCGAGATTCACCAGTGCCACGCGGCAGGATACGGGATTGCCCCCAAACGTATTCACATGACGAAAATGTGAATCGGGTCCAGGTTCTCTGAAGGTGTCATACAAGTCCGCTCGAACAGCTGTCGCCGATAGTGGAGCGTACGCGCTCGTCATGCCTTTTGCCATCGTCACGATATCAGGCAGCACCCCGTAATTTTGATGACCGAATTTTTGCCCGGAGCGGCCAAACCCGCAGATGACCTCATCCACTATCAGCAGAACACCATAGCGTTGACAGATCTCCTGCACAGTCCGCATGTAATCCGGAGGCGGGACAATCATGCCTCCCCCTGTAATGACCGGTTCCATAATGACCGCAGCTACCGTCTCCGGCCCTTCCCAGCGAATAACCTCCTCATAGATAGTGGCACACTCCAGTCCGCATCCATCCTTGTTTCGTCCAAACGGACAACGGTAGCAATAAGGAGGCGGTACATGGGAAAAGCCTACGCCCAGCGGCTCATATTTGATTTTGCGGGCGGCTTGCCCCGTGGCGCCCAATGCACCCATGGAGTTGCCGTGATAGGCACGGTGACGGGAGATGAATTTGTGACGGGTTGGTTCACCATTCTGGTGATGAAACTGACGGGCTATTTTAAACGCCACCTCATTCGCATCTGAACCCGAGTTGGAAAAGAAGATCCGATAATCTCCCCCCAGCCAGTCATTCAGCTTCTCTGCCAGCAAAATCCCCGGCTCATGGCTCTGGGTCATGGGCACGTACGCGAGTGCTTTCATCTGCTCATAGGCACTTCGGGCAATCTCCTCGCGCCCGTGACCCACGTTCACACACCACAGTCCCGACATGGCATCCAGATACCGTGTGCCATCCTGATCCGTAATCCAGCTGCCCTCCCCGCTAACGGCAATCATGGGATGATCGTTATGAGGCGAGATGTGATGCCACACATATTTGCGATCTTTCTCCAGCCACTCTTCCTTCGTACCGCCAAGCGACTGGGGCTGCTGATCCACTGAGCTCATTCGTCACCCTCCTCTCCAAGAACCTATAGACTTTACACTAGACTACTCCGATTGCAGTACCCTCTTCTGAACGCTCCACACGTATTTATTTCGTCACATCCTTCACCGCTTCTTCATAGATGCTCTTCTCCAGTGCTTCGTCCAGATTGGCAGCTTTCTTGATCAGACCATATTTCAAGGCAATATCCGCAGTCCGGGTAAACGATTCATCCACAAAACCGCCTACCTGTTTCTCTGTAAATCCTTCCGGGCGAATCAGCTTCGCAATCTCTTCCAGCATGGTCACCTGATGTTCACGGGTGGTGCTGCCGTCCGTTACGTTTTTCATCACGATATCCACCGTTTCATTCTGATTGTCGATGGCATAGTTCCAGCCTTTCAGAATGGCCCGGGTTACTTTCACCGCAAGTTCTTTATTGCTGTCCACCCAATCCTTCTTTGCGATCAGCGTATCCTCCAGCATGCCTACCCCGGCATCTTCAATGTTGAATACATCCAGATCCGACTCCTTCGTCCCACTTTCCAGTACCACGTGATATTCGTTATAGATCGTCGCCGTGGCGACATCCACCTGATCGTTGAAGAACTGATCCATCGTGAAACCCTGCTTCACCAGTTCAATATCTTTCTTCGGATCAAGGCCATTCTTCTCCATAAAGGCGAGAACCTGAAACTGCTGACTGCCGAACCATGTGCTCACTTTCTTGCCTTTCATCAGGGCCGGGTCGGTTATGCCTGCGGACTTCTTGGCAATTAATCGATAACTGCTCTTCTGCGAAATCTGGGCGAGGGAGACGAGTGGAAGACCGTTATCCCGGCTAACCAGCAAACTGTCTACCCCGGTGATGCCCACATCGGCCGCACCGTTGACCACCTGCTGTTCAATCACGATATCCGGGCCACCCGGAATGATCTCGGCATCAATACCTTCATCTGCAAAAAAACCTTTCTCCTTGGCGGCATATATTCCGGCGAACTGAGCCTGCGGCACCCATTTGAGCTGAATTTTCACTTTGGTTAAGGGTTGAGCTGTGCTTTCCCCTCCCTCCGTGCTTGCAGCAGCAGGGGTGACAGACGGATCCGATTTCGCGGAACACGCTCCCAGTATGGTAACGACCAACAGTACCAACACCAGAAAACCCGGTTTTAACGTTTTGTACATATACAGAACACCCCCTGTTTATATAAGGATTTTCAATCCGTACTGTGAAGCCTGCTGTTTCGCCAGCTCAATCCATCTGTGGATGGTTGGCATTCGCATTTTAATGAGCTTTACGGATCTGTACGTGCACGATTCCACGGGATCAGCCGTTTCTCGGCCAGAACGACGACTTCATACAACACAATGCCGAGAGCCGCTGCGATGACAATACAGGACCAGGCAAGCGGCATGTTCGCCAGTCGAATCTGATCCGAAAGCAAGTAACCCAGCCCCTGGGATGCAATGAAAAATTCACCCACAATGGCGCCAATAATGCTGGTTGACATATTAATTTTCAGACCTGCGAAGAGGGAAGGCAGCGCATGTGGCCAGCGAAGCTTCACGAAAACCTGCATCCTGCTGGCGGCAAGACCACCCATCAGATCAATGTATTGTGGCTGAATCGAAGTCAATCCCTTGAATAAACTCACAGCCATGGCAGCCATCGTAATTACAGCCACGACGGCGATACGGGACCATATACCGTCCCCAAACCAGTTGTTCATAATCGGAGCCAGCGCAACTATCGGAACGGCGTTCAGTGCTGACATCACGGCAACCGCTGCTCTGCCGCTCGTCGCGAAGAAGGATGCCCCCGCGGCGGCCAGGGCCCCCAGCAGGGAGCCTAGCAGAAAGCCACCCAGCATCTCCGTTCCGCTATAGAGCGCATATCGGAAGAGCATCTCTGCGTTTTCCCTGATGGACACTGCAATCGCCGATGGCACAGGCAGTTGGTAACTTTCAAGGGAGAATAGCTGATGAAACACCCGAAATTGCCACAGGGTAAGAAATAAGGTTCCGGCAAGCCACGGCAGCAGACGCAGACCAATTGAACTTCCGTTAGCGCGACTGCCCAACCGTTTCTGTCCGGCTTGTCCCTGTTGGCCATGGATATCGAGGCCTGAGGCAGGGGGTACCCTAATCGAATCCCCGATAGACTCCCCAATGGATGCCGCACCAGATATAGCGACCGTCGCCCCCTCCTCACCTTTGCGGCTTACCACCGTACCTTCATTCATCATGCAGCACGCCCTCCCTTGGCTCTAAATTCAGGCTGCCAGGGGGTCAGCCAGCGCTCAGCGAGGCTGATGGCAAGATACGAGATGAGTCCAATGCCTATGCTGAGCATGATGGTAGCCCAGAACATACCGGTTTGGGCACTGCCGTAATACAAGGAACTGACCATTAACACGCCAAGTCCATCCGGGGCTCCCATCAGTTCCACCACAATGGAGGAGGTGACCGCGAGCGGAGCAGCAATTTTCATACCGGAGAACAGACCCGGCAAGGCAGAAGGCAGCAAACATTTGATATAACGTGCAGGCAGGGAAGCTCCACAGGAACGCATAAGCTCCAGATGTTCCGGCGCTGCACTTTTCAGGCCTTTGAGTGTGTGGATGATGATCGGGAAGAACGTGACGTACGCCGCCATGACAATTCGGGCCCACTCGGCGTTATGGATAATGCCGTAGACAATGGGGGCAAGGCCGATAACGGGCACCATCTGTGACGAGATGACATAGGGAGACAGGGTGCGCTCCACCCAAACCGACACACTCATGAGCAGGCCCAGCAGCAGACCCAGTACTGTTCCTCCCATGAAACCAATCGCAGCATTGCCAAACGTTACAGCTCCCTGTTCAGCCAGTGTGCCTGAGTAACGAAACAAGGCGGTGAGAACCTCATGAAGGTAAGGCAGTCGGGAAGCTGCCTGCTGGGGCGACATGAAGAAGTGGAGAATCCAGGCGATACCTTCCCACAGCAGCAATACGGACAAGATCCAGATGGCTACCCAGGAACGAAAACCCGGCTTACTTATGTGCAGGAACATGGATTGGATCACGCTCCTCATAGAAACAATTGCGGATCGTCGTCATCATGCGGTAAAAGGCTTCGGTTTCCCTCAGCTCACGATCCCGCACGGCAGGCAATGTGACAGAATGAATGGAATGTACCTGGCCGGGGTGTGCGGAGAGGACGATGATGCGGTCAGACAAAAATACGGCTTCAGGGATACTGTGTGTGACGAACAGGAATGTCTTGCCTGTAGAACGCTTAATATCGAGCAGCTCCAGCTGCAGCTTCTCTTTCGTGAATTCATCGAGCGCGGAGAATGGTTCATCCATAAGCAGCAATGGAGGATCAAGCGCAAGTGCCCGCGCTATGGCTACCCGCTGCTGCATACCCCCACTAAGCTGCCATGGGTAATGGTCAGCGAAGCGGGTCAGCCCGACCATTTCAAGCAGTTCACCACTCATGCGGCGGCACTCCTTCCGGCTTGTGCCGAGCAGCTCCAGTGGAAGTTCAACATTATGACGTACCGTGCGCCAATCGAACAGAGCCGGGGTCTGGAAGACGATACCGAATTGACGCTGCAATCGCGCCCGCTCCGGTTCCTCCCCGGCAACACGGATGCTGCCCGTGGTGGGCTGGAGCAGGTCGGCTACGAGTCGCAGCAGCGTAGACTTGCCACAACCTGACGGGCCAAGCAGGGAGACGAATTCATTGGAATGAATTTGAAATGTAACGTCGGACAACGCGGTAACCTGTTGTGTTCCACTGCCAAATACTACAGATACATGATCCAGCTCAATATGGCAGATGTCGGGGGCAGTCGTGGGGGACATGGGCATTCTCCTTTTCGCGGGAAGTTGGCTATCTGTTCACACCAAGGCTGAATGGAAGGTTTATCTACATGAACGTAACAGGTTTTGCTTGTTAGATAATACTATATAACTTTGGGCGGGGATTACATTATACAGACTGTTTTAAGAATGGGCTCGTTCATGTTACACAGTGTAAAATGGGCTCCATTCTCCGTACTAAGCATGTTAACTTTCATGTACGTTGTCTAACATCTCTTTGACTCATATGGAGGATACTTCTCCAAACAAAGGCGCATAATCATTTGTATTTATTGATGGAATATTCGGAAAATATGACATATACCCTCGTATTCTTGTTCATTTTCTTGTATAAACATTGATAACAGCATTTTTTTGCAGAATGCTCATATAGAAGGACGTGAAATCTCGCCTCGATACGGTGTCTGGTTCTGGAAGAATGAAGGCGGTGTCATTGATCCTCGTCCGTCGCCCATACTGGCTAGGTAATTACGTTCTCGCACAGTCTCGCAAGACATTTTAAAATCAGAAATCGGGGTGGTCCGCATGTTTGATTGGCTGGGATGGAGAAAAGGGTGGCCGCTGTGGCGGTCGTATCGGTTGAATGCACATATTCAGCAGGATGTGGAAGAAACCTTTGAGGGGATCGCCGAGACTCGACGGCAGCTTTTGATGGATTGGGCTCATGAGCAGTGGAATCACCTGGATCGTTTGCTTCAGCAAGTACGGGGGGCTCAGCCACAGGGGATGCTGCAAGACATGGCCGATGGACAGACGCTAGAAACATGGTTCGCAGCAAGTTATATACGTGCTTCGGATAGCACTGAGCTTTTTATACTGAATGAGCAAAACCAGGTTGTATATTCTACATACAAGAAACATATTGGACAAATCTATGAAGATGGAAATGCTTTGATTGGGCCGGGACTGAGGTATGCCCAGGCAGATATCAACGGACAAAAGTGCCTGTTCGGACCTTATTCTGATCCAATCACATTAGAAATCGGGCCCCGCTCTTCTACCTTTCATGACGATGTAACCCTGATGTTTATCGTACCTATTATGGAACAGGATCGCTATATCGGTTCCCTGTGCAGCCGTGTGCCAAATGATGTGTTGGGCGATCTGATTCAGCGTGAATCCGGCCATATCTATCCCGATTCCGGTGACAATTATCTCTTCATGGCTGAATCGAAACTGCGCCCCACACTTCAACCGGGCACTGCCCTGTCCCGCAGTCGCTTCGAGGATCATACGTTCACCCATGGAGAGAATCTGAAAGATGGCGTTACCACCGAATGGGGCGTCGTATCTGTTATGGAGCATACCGAACTTGAGTTAATGTTTACCGACCCTTCCACCAATGAGCTTCATCCCGGTGTAGCCAATACGATTCGCAATGGCTCCAATCTGTTTGTGACATTCCCTGGTTATTCGGACTATCGACATATCTCGGTTATAGGCAAAGGCATCACATTCCAGCTTCCCCACTGTCCGGATCTATGGGGCATGATGTGTGAAGGCGACCTGGAGGAAGTATATCGGATACGCAGCATTGGCTGGCGGCAATTCAAGCAGCACAGCTTGTATATCCTGTTGTCAGGCATTGCGGGAGCGACACTTGTATATGTGCTGACTGGAAGTGCATGGAGCGCAGCAGCCATCGCTGCCTTTAATATCATCTATGGCGTCCTGACTGCAATTCAGCTGCAGCGAAAACATGTTCGGCGGGTTCATGATGATTTGCGCCGTATCAGTCGATTTATTCGCATTAACGCCGAAGGCAAGGGAGATCTAACCCAGCGTCTGGATACGTCGTCATTTGCCCAGGATGAATCAGGTGAACTGGCCAAATGGATCAACAACATGATTGACTCGCTGGAAGGAATCATGCTCAAGGTACAGCTTGCCACGGTGGATGTGATGAACAACCAGCATCAGATGCAGTCGTCTACGGAGACCACACAGGGAACAACAGAGCGTGTAAATCTCAAACTCGGCTCCATGATCCAGGGCATCCGCAAGCAGCTTGAGGACCTGGATCAGGCCAAAGCAGCCGCAGACGATATGCGCCTCACCCTGCAGCAGCTTGAAGTGTCTGCTACAGAACAGATTGACGTAGCTCGTCAGGAAGTGGAGCGCATCGGTGACAAAATGACCCAGATTTCGGGAGCCGTATCCGATACCAACCACACGATCCTTTCCTTTATGGCAACCATGCAGGATATCTACCGCGCGCTCGCTGTCATTGATGAAATCTCTGCACAGACGAACCTGCTCGCTTTGAATGCTTCCATTGAAGCTGCCCATGTCGGCGAACACGGACGCGGATTTGCCGTCGTTGCTGGTGAGATTCGCAAGCTTGCAGAATTATCTCGTTCTTCCACGGAAGACATTCATCAGATTCTGGATAATATCTCTGTAGCGGCAAGGGCAGCCTCGCAATCCATCAAGGAAGGTGATCAGGTGTTGGCTGAAGGCACCACGCTTGTTCAGGCTGCTTCACGTTTACTCCAAAGTGCTACATCGGAAGAACCCCAACGGACACAGGTTGTGGATCAGGTTGTTGTGCTGATGGAGAATATCGCCGCGATCAGCCACAATAACCGTTCCACTTCTGCCGAGGTGGAAGCCGAGATGGCCGAACTTATCAATGACATGCTCCATGTTCAGCACTCATCCCATAATGTGGAGGCCATCACCGTCTTTTTGCAACAGCTTGTGGGACAATTCCAACTCACTCATCCTGATCAAAAGACTTTCACCTGACATCATCATTGACGCGGATTGGAGAAATAGCTAAAATTTGATGCAACTGTTCGTTTAGACATTGTCGGTTCATTTATAATAGTAGTTCTCCAATCTAAGGTATGAAAGGGTGGTCTGCATGGAAATGCTCCAGGATTCTTTTGGCAGGATACATGACTACATCCGGATTTCTGTTACGGACCGCTGTAATTTGCGTTGTGTGTACTGTATGCCCGAGGAAGGCATGGAATTTGCCCCGCATGACCAAATTATGAGCTACGAGGAGATTACCCAGGTGCTCAAAGTACTTGCTCCAATGGGCATGCGCAAAGTGCGTCTGACCGGAGGCGAACCGCTGGTACGCAAAGACCTGCACAAACTTGTCGGCATGATCTCGGCCATTGACGGGATTGAAGATATTGCTCTGACTACCAATGCGCTATTGCTGGATAAACAGGCACAGGCCCTCAAAGACGCTGGTCTGAACCGGATTAACATCAGTCTGGATTCCCTGCAAGCCAGCCGCTTCTCCATGATTACTCGCGGTGGGGATGTAAACAAGGTGCTGAAAGGCATTGAAGCTGCTACAGCTGCCGGACTTGCTCCGATCAAGCTGAATGTGGTGCTAATGAAGGGCATCAACGATGATGAGATCAAGGATTTTATTGCCATGACCATCGATCAGCCCCTCCATGTGCGCTTCATCGAATATATGCCGATTGGGCAGGCTTCAGATTCATGGCGCAAATCGTATTTGCCGCTGGAAGCCGTTACGGATGTATGTGCAGAGGCTGGCTGGACGGTGGAAAACACAACAGGTCCGGCAGGTAATGGCCCATCGAGGAATATGAAAATTGCCGGGTCTCAAGGTACATTCGGATTGATTCATCCGGTCAGTGATCACTTCTGTGACAACTGCAACCGTCTCCGCCTGACAGCAGACGGGCATATCAAAGCTTGCCTGTATTGGTCGGATGAATACAATGTTCGCCGCTTCGTGGATGATCCCGCTGCCATGGCAGCGCTCTTCCTTAAGGCTCTTGGTACCAAACCGAAGAACCATGAAATGGCATTGGCACTGGAACAAAAAATGCAAAGTCATACGCCGACAGTACGGCGCATGTCCCAGATTGGTGGATAGGTACGTGTGAATCTGGTGGGTAACACATCCATATTTATATGCATCAGAGCAGGCAGATATAAAGAATATCATAATTTCGATTAACTTCATGATTGTAACAATCATTGTTGTACCAGAAGCTGTTGAGGACGTTCTGTCTTCAGCAGCTTTTTGGATTATAACCTGAAGAAGCGAAGCGTTCGCCTAAAAGCTTTCTGAAAGAAAGCTACGTCGGAAGCATACGCTATCCCCGGATTTTCCCCTTTGGAAAAAGGGAATCCAAAAAATCTGGGGATAACAGCGATCGGAAGGTTGTTCTGTCAATGGAGTACCTGTGTAATATTTATTCGTTGAACTTATATAAGCATTCCTGATTCCATAATTAAAATAAAATTATTCTGCACTATGCCCTCGCCAGATCTTCAAGAATCCCGGAATTCTGACGATGTATATACCATATATCAAGATTATACGCACCCATATATAGGAGTTGATCCAATTGAATATTGTTGAAGCACTCGTTGCGGCAAGCCCGTATTTTAAAATCATGCTCAAGGAAAATGATTTGATGATTGCTGTTACTGATACAGAGCAGTTCCGGTATTACGTACGGAGCGAAGATCTTGATCTGGGCATCAAGGCCGGAGATCCCATCTCGCTTGAAGATCCCACGCTGCGCCGGGCCCTTATCCATGGGGAAACGTCTGCCAATCGCATTGAAGCGCATCACTACGGGACTCCCATTAACTCGGCGGCTACCCCGCTTCGGGATGAGGCAGGAAATATCGTTGGCACACTCGCGATTGGTTTTTCACTCAAAAATGAGGAAAAACTGGGGGACTTCACCGAACTGATCGGCAGCATCAGCGGCAGATTGACAGATATGGTTCAGACCGTCGCTGCTCAATCCCAGCAACTGACTGCTTCATCTTCACAGATTTTGGACAACACACGGATGGCGGTGCAAAATTCCAGTGAAGTCACCAAAGTGGCTTCATTCATTCGTGAAATTTCAGAGCAGACAAACCTGCTAGGCCTGAATGCTGCCATTGAAGCAGCTCGAGCAGGAGAAGCAGGAGCTGGTTTTGGCGTTGTTGCTTCGGAAGTACGCAAATTATCCACCGGAACCAAAGAAGCCACAGTGAACATTGAACGGTCTTTGAAGGAAGTACAGCATTCCATTCGTCAGATGGAACAGGAGATAACATCCATCGCCCAATCCAGCAGCCAGCAAGCCGAGCTCGTCACCGAGTTCAGCGAGGTGATTGATCAACTGAACAACGCATCCAAGGATCTCAAAGGTTTCATTGAATCCATGCTATTGAAGGCAGAATAACGTAAAATGCCTATTCGGCCCATAATGCCAGCATGTAACAATCCCTGCACGTTCAACGTGAGGGGTTGTTTGTGTATGTTATTTTCAAGACAAGATATGGCCTCGCATTCAGCTCGATTGCTAATGGACCAGCTTCCACAGCATCATGCCCGCCATCCCGACCATGACCACAGCGGACAACCGATTGAAGAAAACACTGACCCGGCCTGTACGATCTGTTCTTCCTATTAGCCTGCCTGCACCTGCAAGTCCCAGAAACCATACCCAGGATACCACTGCGGCCGTAATGGCAAAATACATGCGTGACACCCCTTCATATTGAAGCGAACTGGTTCCGATTACAGCTACTGTGTCCAGCAGGGCATGCGGGTTAAGCAAAGACACCGAAGCAGCAAAAGCGATTTGTCGCCCCGCGGACAGCACTGTAGCTGAACCATTTGCAGGCCCGGTTGACCTCCAGATACTCCATGCCATATAGATTAAAAAAACACTCCCTCCCGCATACAATACACTCGCCAGCAGCGGCCATTGCAGCAAAATGAGGGACACACCTCCAACCGCAGCACCAATCAGGAGCGTATCACTGAGTCCTGCGGTTACTATAGCTGGCAGTGCCCGCGCATAACTTCGTTGACTCATGCCCTGATTAAAAATAAACACATTTTGTACACCGAGTGGCAAAATCAGCCCAAACGCCAGTACCACCGCGTGAATAATTACACCCATCGTTCATCCCCCTTAGACATGTCCCCATAATAGTAGAGATAACGTCAGAAGTAACCAACCACTTGGATGGCATTGGACCCAACCAAATGATATAGTGTTCGAAATAAGAGAAAACGTCAGTTACATCTCTCATTCCATAAAGGAGGCGAACCTGCCCATGAATCATTCCGATTCTCGACAGGGGGGCAGCTGGAAGCCGGACCCCTCCCATTCCCTACCTCTGTACCGACAGATTGAAGTCTATATCAGCGAGAAAATTACGGCCGGGGAATGGACAGCAGGCTATCGGCTTCCTTCACAACGGACACTGGCTCAATCCATGGGTGTGAACCGCAGCACGCTGGTCACTGCATTGGAAAATCTGGCCGCCGCAGGCATGATTGAAGGAAGACATGGCGGCGGAACTTATGTCTGCGGCTCCGGCTGGCATGCGCTGGCTCACGGAGCCATGCCCAACTGGGAGGAAGCCATTGAAGAAGGCTGGTATTACCCCAATCTGCCAGAGGTACAGCAGATTAATCGGGCTGAGTTCCAGCCAGACATCATTCGGCTTGGTACTGGCGAGCTTGCACCTGAGCTGATGCCCCAGAAGGCTTTTAACGACATTCTCCAAACGCTATCCAGTCGTTCTCGTACACTAAACTACCTCGAACCTCAGGGTAGTCCGGAGCTCCGACAGGCTTTGTCCGTTTACTTGCAGACAAGTGGCATACACGCCTCTCCTGACTCCATTCTGATCGTATCCGGCTCGCTTCAGGCATTGCATCTTATTTCGGTTGGGCTTCTACCCCGCGGATCGACAGTCCTGCTGGAGAAGCCGTCTTATCTGTACTCCATTCATGCCTTCCAATCCGCCGGATTGAAAATGAGCGGCATTCCGATGGATGCCGAAGGATTGCACACTCCGCGTCTGGAAGATGCTGTACAGAACAATGCAAACAGGGACGGCATATCGCTGCTCTATACGATTCCGAGCTTCCACAATCCTACCGGCTCCGTCATGAGTGACAGCCGCCGGGAAGAACTGCTCGCCACCGCGCGGAACACCGGCATCTCCATCTTGGAGGATGCCGCTTACAGCGACCTGTGGCTGGACGAGCCCCCGCCGCCATCGCTGAAGGCGCGCGACAGGGAAGGACGGGTGCTGCATATGGGCACCCTGTCCAAGGCGGTCAGCCCCGGCCTGCGTCTCGGCTGGCTGGTTGGGCCGGAGCCGGTCATCCGTCGCCTCGCGGACATCAAGATGCAGACGGATTATGGCACCAGCTCTCTCGCTCAGGAAGCAGCTGCCCTCTGGTTTGCCGATGGATACCATGCACAGCATATGGATCGCCTAAGGCCTGAACTACACAGACGCAGAGACTTCATGCTGAGTGTTCTGCAACGCGATTTCGGTGAGCTTGCTGAGTGGAGCGTACCGGCCGGAGGCTTTTATATCTGGCTCCGATTTACCGTCAGTCCACTCTCCATTCGCGAACTGTTCCATGCCTGTCTGGAGCATCATGTGCTGATTCATCCAGGGTATCTCTATGACCGCCTGGATGCAGAACACATTCGTCTGTCCTATGCCTATGCTTCACCGGATGAGATGGAACGTGGTCTTCACTTGCTGGTACAGGCCGTCAAGAAGCTGATGACATCCTGAAATGAAAAACCGCCTTGATCAGAAGGATTGAGATCCCTCAGATTAAGGCGGTTTGTTCGAGTTTTGTTTGATCGGTCTGTCACTCCAATGGCTTCTCCTGGTGAAACAAGACTGCGCACTGAGTACTCTTACGGTGCACAAACACTATACGGAAATGAACAAGGCGACTTAAATAAGATGGGTAATAAACTAATTCAGATCGGAGCTGGTATGACCCATCCTTATGTAGGTGCATTTATGACAGTCTTAGATCTATTTCTTAAAGAAAATGAGTATGATAGTTATAAAAGTACTATCACTAGAACAATGCACGACTATGTAATAATATATAAATATATTGATGTGTATCAGTGGAATGGTTTTCAATATATTTGGGCACCAATGGCAACCTCAACCAAGAAAAACACCTCTGCTCAAATTAACGTTGTGTACTACAAAAATGCTGTTCGATATACACCAAGTAATTTTGATCTAGGGCAAATCTCTGGTCAAGCTGGTGAATATTTTTACGATGAAGCAAGATTAACTCAACTCGCTAAAAATACTTTGTCTCCCTTGTATTATGGTTACCAAAGTGGAGCTGTTATACCGGTAAATGTCTCCGGGAAATTTAAGTATTAATTATCAAAGAGGGGGCAGAATTTTCTTGAATTAATACCCCCTCTTTTTATTTATTGTGGAGGTGGAAGGATGAAAAAAGTACTATTTATTATTTTCATTAGCACGCTTATTCTCTCAGCGTGCAGCAATAATGAGAAAATTGAGATATCATCACCTTCATATATGTATAGCAAAAGTTCTAATATAAGTAAGGAATTAGAGGCAACATTAAAGGGTACTTTCAATAAAGATGACAATAACTATGAAGGATCTTTATCAATCAATGATATTAATTTTGAAAAAGTGCTATTCAAACATAATTCATTATTAATAGCTTACGAAGGTTCAGAAAGAATGGTAATTGGAGATATTTACTTAAATAAAACGGAAAGTCAATTTTCAATAATAATTACGGAACCTACTTTATACAAGAAATTAACTAATGAAGAATTCAAAAAAGAAGCTTTAGTAATAAGCTCCCCCGCTTCAAACCTAGAAGAAGCGATAGAGATTGAGGAGAAATTGAAAACTATGGAGTGAATATGCTACACACTCCATTTACATAAAATGATATTTTATATAAAAAGCATGCAAAATGTTTTTGCAGTTCTTGTATTGGAGATTCTCGAATAGAGTCAGCATGGAGAAATATGTTATATTACTCAACTTTCGGCGCGACCAAGCCTAGGTGTGAAGAGACAGAACAGAGTTACAATAAGTTAAGGAACAAATAAATTAGCTATACATGCTATTTTTCATAGTTGGATTCAGATAAAGGGTGAGTCAAAAGAATTCTTCAGGGATATGAAGATGTCTATAATTGAAGGCAATCTACTAAAGACACCCAAGAAGGTTATACGGTTTTTATAACTTCTGATTTAGATAAATTCATTGAAAGAGTTGGTCTCGTGAGATCTGAGGAAGGTTAAGATTTGATTACCACCGTAAGCAGATACCACACTATGCATCCAGCTCCCGGGATTAAAAACTTAGATATCTTTAAAGACATTTATGAGAAGGTTGGATACTACTATATTGTGCCCAGCCTATCTTAAAGCTAACACCGAACCAGTTGATGGATCGAACATTGCCTTTGACATAGACTACAAATTGAAATTTAACAATATTGATTTTCGCAAATTGTCTGACATCGGGAACAATGATGTTGAAAGGGTGATATTAAAGTCAACTTAATTATCGATAAAACCTAACACTAACAGCAGTCGACCAAATAAGAATCAGTCCTTTGGTCAGCTGCTGCTTCTGTAGTTTAGTATAAATGAGACCAATACGTCTAGGTCACAGGTTCTTCTTACCCTTTTACCGCACCTTCTGCAATGCCCTCCATAATGAACTTTTGGAAAAACGCATAGATGAGAACCACCGGAATCGCGGTAAGTACCAGGGAAGACAAAATCAGCGGCCATTCCTTGTTATATTCGCCGAACAGCATGTTCGTGGACAGAATCAGCGTATACCGATTCACATCTGTCAGCATGAGCAGTGGCAGCAGGAAGTCATTCCAGATCCACAGGAAGTCCAAGATGGCGATGGTGACCGTAATTGGCAGCAACAGTGGGAAGATAATCTGGAAGAACGTCTGGAACTCATTACATCCATCCATCTGTGCCGACTCTTCCAATTCACGCGGGATGGACTTAACAAACCCGTGATACAGGAAGATGGCCATGTTCACACCAAGTCCGATATAGATCAGGGCCAGTCCGTATGTGCTTCCCTGTACGTGAAGTCCTTTGGCAACCCGTGTCAGCGGAATCATGATCGAGTGAAAAGGAACGAGCATGGATGCCACGAACAGGAAGAAGATCAGGTTGCTCAATCGGCCTGAAGTACGCGACAGCTTGTATCCGGCCAATGAAGCGCAGAATACAATACCGCCAATGCCGAGAAAAGATACAATCGCCGAGTTCAACGAGCTGCCCAGCAGATTGATTTTGTTAAACGCATCCGAATAGTTTTCCCAATGCAGTGTCGTTGGGAGAGCTATAAAGGACTGGAACATTTCGCCTTGTGTTTTGAAGGAGTTCACAATCGCCATGTAGATGGGCAGCATAGCGACGAGGGAACCCAGCACCAGCAGCAGTCGAATCAGGTAGCTGTTCATTCGTTGCATCCTCATGCTTCCACCTCTTTCTTCTTCATCACCGTAATCTGAATGAGCGTGAAGATGAGCACGATGGCGAATAACACAACCGACTTGGCACTGGCATATCCGTATCTAAAATTGTTGGAGAATGCCTCTTCATAGATATTCATCGTAATCACCTGAGTCGCTCTGCCTGGACCTCCACCGGTCAGACCGTACACGACTTCAAACACTTTGAAGGCTCCGTTCAGTGTCAGGAAGAAACAGATCGTCACGGCATGCGTAATCATTGGCAATACGACATTACGCAGCACCTGGAACGCATTGGCTCCATCAATGACAGCCGCTTCCTTCAGGCTCTTCGGTACACCCTGGAGTGCAGCCAGATAGATGATCATCATATACCCCACACCATTCCAGAGCGATACGATCAGGATGGAGTAGAAGGAAAACTTTGGATCACCCAGCCACTGCTGGTCCAGAAAAGACACGGCCAACTTCTCGGCCAGCTGCGGCAGCACCTGGGAGAAGATGAACGTCCACATAAAAGCGCTGATGATCGTACTGATCATGTTCGGCATGAAAAACAGGGTCCGGAATAACCCTTTGCTGCGCGTCCGTGTCTCAATGAACACGGCGAGCAGCAAGGCAATTCCATTTTGCAGAATCAGCATAAACACCACATATTTCAACGTGAACCACAGGGAATTCAGAAAATCGGGATCTTCCTTGAACAGTTCCACGAAGTTCCCCAGACCGATAAAACTGTAATCCTGGTTCAGACCATTCCAGTCCGTCAAACTGTAGAACAAACCGCTAAATGTAGGATACAGCAGGAAGATGGCATAGATGACAAAGGCAGGCGCAGTGAACGCGAGCAGCGACAGATACTTTTTGAACACATTCGTAGCCATAGGTTCTCCCCCTTTCACTATAAGCAGACTCGTGTAAACGGGGGAACGATGACCGTTCTGCCAGCCGTTTCATCTGCTTACTTGTTGACTTTGTTGTAGGATTTCCACGCCTTGTCGAGCGCATCAATGACCTGCTGTTGGTTCAGCTGTCCGGAGTAATAACCTTGCAGCGCTTTGCCCGATTCATCTTTAACCGCTTGAGGAATGGATGGGTCCTGATAGGCTTTGCCTTCATTGACATATTTCAGGGCATCGTCTACCCAAGGGAAACTTTTGAAATCATGGATTTTGGCTACCGGATTGAATTTGAGTGCTTGATAGAAGGCACTTGAATCCTTGTCATCGAGAACATAGTTTACGAAGTCGAGTGCCACTTCTTTGTTTTTACTGGAAGAAGATACGGCCAATGACGTCGATGTGCTCAGGTTGATTTTGGTATCATCCGGGTTGTCGTTGATTGGCAGTGGAGCTACGCCGAAATTGATATCCGGATTGGACTTCAGGATGGTTTCCGCGAACCAAGGTCCTTGAATCCACATCGCTGCTTTGCCTGTTGCAAAGGCTGCTGAACCATCATCGCCGCCCACTTCGAGCGCTTTCTCCGTTCCATTGGCATTGACGAGATCGAAGATGTCGAACAAGGCTTTCATATCCGAGAAGGAACCTTGATCCTGATTCATCTTATCCAGGAAGTCTTTATGCTCTGACTGAGTCAGTGCACCCACGGTAAGTGGCAGGAAGAGTTGTGGAATCCAGGCCTCTTTGTACGACAGTTCAAACGGTGTAATGTTCGCTGCTTTCAGCTTCTCCACGACCGCTTTCATTTCCGTCAACGTTGTAGGAACCTCCAGCCCCTGTTCTTTGAAAATATCCTTATTGTACAGGAAGCCCCATGATAACGTTTCCAGAGGAACGGCCACGACTTTGCCCGCTGCATCCGTTACCGAAGGTTTAACAGAATCGAGTAATTTATCGACAAAAGGTTGATCCGACAGATCTTCCAGATAACCCGCTTTGCTGAACGGTGGAATTTCATTCACCGCATGAAGGGAGAATACGTCCGGTGCATCGTTGGAAGCAAGCCGTGTTTTCAGAATCTGCGGCGCATTATCTGCAGGCGGCATCTCCAGCTGCACGTTAACCTCAATATTTTTTTCGGCTTTCTCCTTGGCTTTGAACTGTTCTATATATTTATCGTAATGTTCTTTCAGCCGCGGCTGCGAAATGAATACCTTGAGGGACACCGTACTGCCTGAGGCAGACCCCTCTGTCTTACCATCCGTACCCGCATTGGAACCGCAGCCTGCGAGCAGAACACTCACAAGTACCGCACTTGCTACGCTTTTCCATACTTTCATCTCTTATGACCTCCCGGTGTAACTGGTTTGTCTTTCATAGGGTCATTATATATCACACAATGAAAGCGCTTCATTGGACAAAATTAGACTCGTTTATTGGATTATTTTAAACCTTAATCCAGCAGCAAACGCTCTGGGAATGAATTATTTGGGGCTATTGTCGGACATACGGGGCTGTCCCTTCCGCATCTCTCCAGGCGAAACTCCAAAGTGTTTCTTGAACACCCGATAAAAGTAAGACACATCCTCATACCCTGTCATCTCGGCAATATGTTTGAATGGAATCTGCTCATCCAAGACCCATTCCTTGGCTTTTGCCATACGTAACTGGACGATATAGTCGGTCACATTCACGCCGTATTCCTTTTTGAACACCTTGCTGAGATATTCTTTGCTGACAAAAAAGATCTGGGCGAGCTGCTCCAGTGTAATCAGCTCCATACAGTGCTGCCCGATATATTGCTTCACCTCATCCAGGTTGAGCTTGTTCTTGTATTTACGCTGCGCAATCAGCTGCTCCAACGAAGTATAATAAGGCTCTGATATCCACTCCACCGCCGATGTAATGGACGCCAGAGAAGCTGGTGGCGGGAGCACAGCCGCTACAGGCTGCTCGCATAAGCCGTTGGACACGCACAGCTCGCCCAGCAGCATCTGTAATTCGTATGCGATCCGTCCAAGCTGTTGAGGTCTGCGGATATCACCAATTTCGAGCCGATGCTCGAGCTGTTGGAACAGTTCCCGTAATCCCTGAACGTTTAAGTCGTTAAAACGCAGGCGTGCCTGCTGCTGGAACAGCGAGAACTCGCCGGAAAAAGCGGAAGGATACGGTTCCCAAGACTCCGGCCCGGACTCGGTCTTTTCCAGTTCCCGTTTACATTTCGCCAGAACGGCATTCAACTCCTCGGGATTCACCGGCTTGAGCAGATAATCAGCGGCACGGTGACGAATCGCATGTTTCGCATAATTGAAATCATCATATCCGCTGACCACAATCACTTTAATATGCGGATATTGTGCACTCAACGTCTGGAGCAGTTCCACGCCGTCTGTGCCCGGCATGCGCATGTCTGTAATGATAATATGAGGCTGATGCTGCTCTACCAGCCGGATCGCCTCTCCGCCATCCTCTGCCTCACCTGCTACCGCCATGCCAAGTTCATCCCACATGCCCAAATTACTCAAAATATCTCTGTTCCACGGCTCGTCGTCCACTAATAGCACTCTATACTGATCCTTGTTCACGAGATCTCGCCTCCTGTATGGCAAGGAATTCGAACAGTGACACTCGTTCCCTGTCCTTCCCCACTCTCCATGTTCATGCCGTATGCCGGCCCAAAGTGCATCACAATACGTGATGCGGCATTGACCAGTCCAATGCTTGTCCCCGAGCTCCACACCCTGTCTCCCTGCCGGGACAGTCCGGACAGCCTGGATTGCATCTCGGCCACTCTCTCTTGATTCATGCCAACCCCGTTATCGGAAATGCGGATGATTACCTGATCGTGCCCACGGACAACATTAATGTCCAATTTCCACTCTCCCTGCCTGTTCTCCAAACCATGGACAAATGCATTCTCCACAATCGGTTGCAGAGACAACTTGGGAATGTAGCAGTCACTGAGCCCGCCTTCAATCTCCCGTGTATATTCAAGTCTGCTGCCAAAACGCTGCTTCTGGATGAGCATATAATGCTCCAGTTGGTCTAATTCAGACTGCAATGGCACCAGACCATCCGGCGCTCTGACAATATAACGGAACATCTCACTTAATGCACGAATCACTTTATAGCTGTCCGCCGGTTTCTGTGAATACACCATCCCCCCGATCATCTGCAACGTATTTTGCAGAAAATGCGGGTGAATCTGAGACTGGAGCGCTTTGAGTTCAGCGGTCTGTTTCTCCAGATTCATGAGATAGTTATCCCGAATATGTTCCCGGATGCGGTTTGCCATCCCATGGAGATTTTTCTCCAATAGGCCAATCTCATCCACTCGGCCGCTCCGCACCACTTCCTTGTCCTTGATCAGCTGGATTCCCTTCATGGAATTCGCAAGTCTAACAATCGGTTTGGAGGTTCGCCAAGCCACCAGTGCTGCCAACAGCACCGATACCACAGTAGCCAGCCCACCTACAATAAGCCCATACTTCATCGTTTCCATAGCACTCTCATTGATCACATGGGAAGGGACAATCTTGATCAGACGCATTCCTGATGGATCAATGGCGTGATAGAATACGTATTCCTTAGCTGTTCGAATGAAACCTGAATTTTCCTTCGTATCTGCGAGCTTTTCCAGCGCCTCTGCTGAAGGCTGTATCTCCTTTTTCGGCTGATAGACGGGACTTCCCGCACTATCCGCGATGTAAACCGCATAATCCCCCCGGCTGTCCAGCAATTCCAGCGTCTGATTGAATTCGGCCCATTTGACTTCCAGACTGATCGCGCCGATCTGCGCCTGATCCTCGAAGCGGTTCATGCTGCGGGTCATATGAAACTTCTCCGGATCATTCGGATCATTAATAATGGTAAAGTCCTTATGCTGCTCGAAAAGTTCATCGTATGCCGAAGGAATGTCCGAAACCGATCGGATTCGGCTTTCCATGGAGTTGAAGGTAAACAGCGTGTCCAGTTCCTTCAGGTATAACTCCACCCCGAATACATAGTTGCCAGCCGAATAATATACACTGTTCAGCATGTTGAACATCGCCTTCTGTTCATCGAATCGGCTGGCAGCAGAAGCTTCCTGATTCAGTGCCAGATATTGATGCAATTCATCACTGATCTGAATGGAATAGATGATATTGTTCATCCTGGCGAATTGTTCACCCAGATAGATGGAGGCCCAATTCATATTCGCACGGTTGGTCTCCATGATCTCTTCTTCCATGGAAGAGCGGGTATTCTCGGCCGCTACAGCGGTCATGGCGATGACGGGCAGAATCGTCAGAAACGTCATGGTGATAATTAATTTGTTGCGAATGCTGCGTTTGAACGGATCTGTTAGCTTCCGGTATAATTCGGTAAACACGATGCACCCACTCCTGATCCTATGAGCTAAAATAAGAACAAACGCCCCAGCGTGGAAGCCAAGGGCGTGTTGGACTTGTATTCTTTTTATAGTCATTGAACATGGACTTGTCAATTCATTTATGATTTCCCATTATTGCTCAATAATGCAGAACCCCCATGGTTCCAGCTCGATGTTCTGCCCTCCGGACACGGCTCTTCCTGCCAGAAGTTCCGTTCCGTCTCCGTAGGCATTCACGAACGAAGTCGCCTGATCGGAGTAGTTAAAGAAATACCGAATCGTCTTCCCTTGATCATTCACTCCGCTCTTCACAATGATTGGAAAAGCCAACTTCTGATCGGTTCCCCACAGTCCGGCCTCCTTCATGACACGCTCCAACACGTTGCGGATCACCGCCGAGCTGGTATAACATCCAACGTACGTTGCTTTGCCCTTGCCATAGGCATTCTGGGTAATGGCCGCATATTCTCCCCAGTGAGGATGATCATACCAGGCCAGCACTTCAGCGGTTGTTGGTGTGATGAGTTCCATCCAGGTGTGGATCTGGTTCTGTTCCGCCCCAACCTCGAATGGATCATCCCGGAGCGAGACGTTCTTTGGCTCCACGAACAGGTTGTAACGGATGCCACAAGCCTCACTGATCAGTCCAGGCTGGCGGGTAGAGCGGACCTTAATGTGTTCATTGGCGAATCCGCTCTTGAAGGAATAAACGACATGCCCGCCATCCTGTACAAATTGGTTCAGCCTCTCAAGCAAGGCATCCGAAGCTGCGTACAACGCAGGCACCACGATCACATCATAGCCTTCATAACTCTCCACAGACGGATCAATCAGATCACAGCCCATGTTCATGTTGTATAACTCGTCATACATCCAGCGAACAACGTCGTTGTATTTTTTGTCACTGGTAAAATTAAACCCGAACCACTTGATCGACGTCAATGCCTCATTGCTGAACAGGACCGCTACCCGATTGGTTTTCTTCAAATTCACCAGCTGCGGGCTGAGTCTGGCGAAGTCCCGACCGATCGTTCTCGCCTCGTTGTACACCGGATTCGGTTCAAAATCATGGCTCAGCAATCCTTTCCAATACGTCTCGAACGAATTGTGCAAGGAATGCCAGTGCCAGTAAGCGACCATATTGGCTCCTGAGGCCAAGTGGCTGAATGCCTGAAGGCGAAGCTGTCCCGGATAGGGAACCCAGTGCCAGAAAGCCTGTGCTTCGGTCTCCATTACGAGGTAGTTCGATTGTTTGGTGGAACGCGCCACGTCACCGCCGAATGAAATCTCAATGCCGGTCAGATCATCCTGCGACGGATGGTAGATGTCCACACTGGTGATGTCAAAAGGTTTGGATGCGGCAAAATGATCCACATCCCCTTGAATGCCGTACGAATACCCACGCCAGTCGAAGTCAAAATTCTGGGTGACAAACTGATGATCCTGCTTGTACTCATTTACAATTCCGACCTGCCACGCTAGAAAGTTGGTCACCAGCTGGCGCTGGAATTTGGCAAATTCAGCTCCCAGACTGCCATTGATTGTACCGACAACAGACGGGAAGTCCTCCCAGCTATTGATGCGGTTACTCCAATAATCCAGCCCAAATTCCTTGTTCAGTTCATCCAGTGAACTGAACTTGTTCCGCATATATTTGACGAATTGCAATTGCACATTGTCTCCTGCGGTATTGTAATGCTTGGTTTCATTGTCTGTCTGGTAACCAATTACGGCAGGATGTGTGCTGACACGGGAAATCAGCTTGCGAATGACGCGTTCCGCATAGAACAGATATGTCGGATGCGTGATATCCATAATTTGTCGCGCCCCATATTTCCCTGGTCCCTGCACGGTCGTTGCCAGAACATCCGGGTGCTCCTTGACCATCCAGGTCGGAACTGCGTACGTAGGTGTGCCCACGATGACCTGAATCCCTGCCGCGTGCATGGCATCCAGTACACGATCCACAGAGGAAAAGTCGAAGATGCCATTTTGGGGTTCATGCGTACTCCAGGTGGATTCTGCAATGCGTACCACGTTGATGCCTGCATCTTTCATCATCTGAATATCCTTGTCCAATCGTTCATAAGGCATATATTCATCATAATAGGCTACTCCGTATAATAACTTGTCCATATTAAAATCTCCTTTTCATCGGGAAGGCCGGTAGTCTTAGCATTTATACAAAACGAAAGGTTTTATTTGATAATTGATAGCGTTTACATTAATATCAACTGAAGTGCATGGATTGTTCAGCAACCTCTACAAATCCTTTCCTGTTTGTTGAATTTTCAATGCTGGCGTTAAACTGATTATAATGAAGTATACTATGGGTGCCGATTGTACAAGGCGAGTTGTTTTTACCCTTTTCCGAGGTGAATGTCATGGATATCCGATCACAGCTCCGGGAGATGCCACATCATGCGCTGGCTCACTGGCTGCCTATTATCGACTGTAACATTAAATTCTATGGAGCGCACAGCCAACAAGTTCCATACGGTTGGGCAATGCCGGAGGAATCCCATCCGGGCTTCGAAATTATGCTCATTATTGAAGGTACCCAGGAGAGCACAATTCACGGGTATACCTATACCGTTGAGGAAGGTTCCATTCTACTCATTCCACCAGGATTCAAGCATACAAACCAATGTGTATCACCAGAAGGCATGACGTATTTCAGTGCTCATTTTAATGTGGATGATCCTGTATTTACCCTGAAGCTGATGTCACGGCACAGCCAAATTTATGAGGCGGGTACCGCAGAGAACATGCAAATGCGTCCCGTTCTGGAGAACTGGATGAATATGATCAGAACATCAGAGGCCTACACTTCCACAGACAAATTTGTAATGCAGGCACGCATGTTTGAACTGTTCGCCCTGCTGTCCCAGGCTGCTGACCGAGAAGCTCCGTCCAGCCTTTCCGGCGTAGCACCTAATGCCCCGGCCCCAACGGCCATGCATTATGCAAGCGCCATCGCAGAAGCCATCAAACAGGCGTTCCACACGCAGCTTCGAATCAAGGATAGCGAGGTTTCCCAGGTCAAGGTGGAACAGATCATATCCTCCTTTGGCATTAGTCCGGGATATGGCTTGCAGATTTTCCGCAAAGTGTATGGACAATCTCCACGGGCCTATCTGTCCGGCCTAAAGCTGCAGGAAGCCAAAGTGCTGATGGAACAGCCGGAGCTCTCTTTGGGGGATATTGCATGGAAGTTGGGGTATACCCACCTGTCGCACTTTAGTCGGCAATTCAAACGATGGACTGGTCAAAGCCCGCTTCAATATCGCAATTCTGTTCAGGATTAGAAACCCCGATGGCGGTTACGAATATGCTCATACTCTTCCGGGGTGTTCATGTTACTAAGCTGAATGGCCACATCGTGGACGCCAGTGCCTTCCAGCTCATCTACGTCGACATATCGGCAACCGATCTCTTCAAGCCATTGGGTTACCTTCAGTCGATTATGTATTAAGCGCTGTTCAAGTTCGGGTAGAACATGTCTATGATATGCACCCGCAAGCGGATGAATCTGCCCTGCCAACCGTGGAACGATCGCATGATGCTCTTCATCTGATTCGATGAGCTTCTTGATGCCTTCGAAAAATGATGGCTTTAGCAGTGGCATGTCACAGGCGCAGACGAGGTTCCAGTCCGTCTCCGAGGCTTTGAGTGCGGCATGCAACCCTGCGAGTGGTCCTTTTCCGGGATAATCATCCTCAACATGAACGCAGTCGTTGGCCAGCACTTGGTATGCAGCCGAGCTGGTTCCTGTTGAAACGATAACCTGTTGTACTGCTGGTGACATCGCTTGAATGACCTGTTCAAGCACACTGGAACCATCCCATGCCAACAATGCTTTATTGGAACCCATACGGCGCGATAAGCCTCCTGCCAATATAATGCCTGTCCATTCCATTGTGCTCATGGTTATCCTCCTCGTTCAATAAACTTATTCTATACATTGAATACCCTTTCAACAAATGATACATTGAAGAATATGATTCTGAAAGGAATGGCTCTAATTGGACAGATCTGCACCCGGAAGAGGCAATCCCTCTTTGGTTTCGCTGAAACTATATAACTTCTTTATTTATGGAGCCATTTCAATCTTCGCCGGTTTTCTTCAGTTGTATCTGCAAGAGATCGGTATGACCAAATTGGAGATTGGCAGTCTGATGGCCATTGGTCCGTTTGTATCCTTGTTCGCCAATCCGTTCTGGGGCTTCTGGAGCGATAAATCACGCAATATTCGGATTATCCTGATGATGATGATGGGTGGAACCTTTGTGCTTGCCCAGGCCGTATTCTACGCGCCTACCTACGCCTGGATCTATGCATCCATGATCTTTTTCTACTTTTTTCAAAGTCCGTTATTTGCCCAAACCAACAGCCTGATTCTCGGTTATATTGATGGCACCACTCAAAAATTTGGTACGTTTCGTCTCTGGGGATCGCTGGGCTGGGCCTTGACTGCTGCCGCTGCGGGACCACTGATTGACCGCCTAGGGGCAGGCAGTGTATCCATTGTCTTTGCGTTTATGATTGTCATAGCCTTTATCTTTGCCTTGTTTTTACCCCGGCAGCCGATCGCTTCGGATACCCCTGTAGTGAGCTTTCGACGTTTCGGCAGAGTCATGTTCAATCCGTACTTTATGGTCTTTATAGGGCTTGGGGTGCTGGTATCCGTACCCAACGCCATGAATAGTACGTTCATGTCTTTGTACATCGTCGAGATGGGTGGAGATAAACAGCTGGTCGGCTGGGCCATCTTCACATCATCCATACTCGAAGTCGGGGTGTTCCTGCTGCTGGACCGTTTTCTCAAACGCAGAATGAGCATGCTTCTCTTATCCCTCATACTGATCAGTCTACTGTTCGCCGTCCGCTGGCAGCTCATGGCTCTGGCGAATAATCCGTTAGAGATTGTGTTCATTCAGCTCATGCACTCCGTTACGTTCGGCGGATATTTCTATGTAGGGACCCAGCTGACGATGCTGTTCATTCCACGGCCGTACCGCTCTTCGGGTCAGGCCGTGTATACGATGGCTTGGGGCGGCATATCCGGTGTCATTGCCGGCCTGTTCGGCGGCTGGCTGTTCCAGAACTTCGGTGCGGAAGTCATGTATAACATTGGTGTATTCTTCTCCCTGATCGGTGCCGTTGGTTTCGCCGTCATGTGGTTCTCGAACCGCCGTAACGGCTATCAGCCTGTTGTCCTGACGGAGATGGGTGAAAGGTAATCTTTTGTTGTAGGCTAATTCACACGTTCAAAGTCACACTGGAGCACTCCGATGACAGAACAACCTTCCGATCGCTGTTATCTCCGAATTTTTTTGATTCCCTTTCTATAAGGGTAAAATCCGGAGATAAAGGCGAACGCTCCGCTTCTTCAGGTTATTTCTGTCCTCTCCGTTATCGTGTAACATCATCGTTTAAAAAACCGAAACAAAAGATTAAGAAGAGTAGTAGTAAAAAGAAAGGCGTCTCCTTTGGCTTGTTGCCCTGGAGACGCCTTTAACGTTTATAGATTTAAGTTTACAGCTTAGGTGTATAACCCTAACCTGTAGCCTGACCCTAAACCTTTAACTTTACCTATTGTTCTACCATTGTACTTTACCTTATGCTTTTGGTAGTTGGAACGAGCTTTTCAGGGATACAACCCGGTTAAATACCGGACGGCCTGGCTCGGAATGTTTCGGATCAACGCTGAAGTAACCATGACGGAAGAACTGGAATTTACCCTGTGCTTTCGCTTCCTTCATCTCCTGCTCCACAAACCCTTGAACCACTTCAAGCGAGTTCGGATTCAGTTGATCCAGGAACGTTTTCTCCGGCTGCTCTTCCACAACCTCAGCTTCAGCCCCTGCTATCTCCGCTTCCACATCTGCCTCCGGTGCTTCTGCCAAGATTAATGGCTCATACAGGCGGAATTCAGCCGGAACTGCTTGAGTCGCTTCTACCCAGTGGATCGTCCCTTTGACCTTACGCCCTGTGAACCCACTGCCACTCTTCGTCTCCACATCATAGGTACAATGGATTTCGGTCACATTGCCTTCGGCATCCTTAATCACATCGTTACATTTGATAAAGTAAGCATGTTTCAGACGGACCTCATTGCCAGGGAACAAACGGAAATATTTGTTTGGCGGATTCTCCATGAAGTCGTCCTGTTCAATGTAAATCTCACGGGAGAACGGAATTTGGCGATTGCCCATCTCCGGGTTTTCCACATTATTCTCTGCTTCGAGCCATTCGATTTCCCCTTCAGGGTAATTCGTAATGACCACTTTGAGCGGATGCAGAACAGCCATCGTACGCGGAGCTTTCAGTTTGAGATCTTCACGAACAAAGTGCTCCAGCGTTTGCAGATCAATGACACCCTGACTTTTGGAAATGCCTGTTTCGAATACGAAATCACGAATGGCTTCCGGTGTATATCCCCGGCGGCGCAGACCCGAGATCGTCGGCATGCGCGGATCATCCCATCCGTCCACATGGCCTTCATCCACGAGCAGTTTCAGCTTCCGTTTACTTGTCACCATTTGCGACAGGTTCAGGCGACCAAACTCATATTGATGCGGTTGGTTCTCCATCTCACATTCGGCAATAACCCAATCATAGAATGGACGCTGATCCTCAAACTCCAAGGAGCAGAGGGAATGGGTTACCCCTTCAATGGCATCTTCGAGCGGATGCGCGAATGCGTACATCGGGTAGATGCACCATTTGTCACCCGTGTTATGGTGATGCGCATGAGCAATTCGGTAGATGACCGGATCACGCAGGTTGATGTTCGGAGAAGCCATATCAATCTTGGCGCGCAGCACCTTCTCACCGTTCTGGAATTCGCCTGCACGCATCCGTGTGAACAGGTCGAGATTCTCTTCTACCGTGCGGTCACGATACGGGCTGTTCTTGCCCGGTTCGGTGAGCGTTCCACGCATAGCGCGGATTTCGTCGGCGCTTTGGTCGTCGATGTATGCTTTGCCTTTTTGGATCAGCAGGACAGCACGCTTGTACATTTCATCAAAATAATCAGAGGCAAAACGTTTCTCGCTCCACTCGTATCCGAGCCACTTTACGTCTTCCTGGATCGATTGTACATACTCCACATCTTCCTTGACCGGGTTCGTATCGTCGAAGCGAAGATTCGTTTTGCCACCAAATTCGCCACCCAGTGCAAAGTTAATCCAAATCGCTTTGGCATGGCCGATATGCAGATAACCGTTCGGTTCCGGAGGAAAACGGGTAATGACTTCCTGGACTTTCCCTGACCGGAGGTCTTCGGTAATAATATTTTTGATAAAGTTAGGTGGGGTTGTACGATTGTCCACAGGTATCAAACCTTTCATGAATTGATTGGAACTTTCAGCATTTACAATGCGTTTCATCTAAATATACCTTTAACGGGGGAGGAGTTCAATAAATAACGCCCCAAAGTCAGGATCAGCTGCACACAAGATAGGCCCAAAACCATTTTGACGGGTTCGCGCGAATCATGTAGCATGATAGTAAAACAAATTAAAGGGAGGGTTTCCCATTGAACACGCTAAAACTGTCCAAAGAACAACAGGATGAAGCCATACGTACCATCCAGTCGTATTTCGTAGAGGAACGCGGCGAAGAATTGGGCGATCTGGCAGCTTGGGGTGTGCTGGATCTATTCATGACCCAATTGGCTCCCTACATATATAATCAGGCACTGGGCGACGCACGTACTACAGTGAATCAACGCATGGCCTCGATGGAAGAAGACCTGTTTGCATTGGAGCGCAAGCTACCGAAAAATTCCCGATAACCCATTATTTCAAAGAAAGAAGGTTGCACTCATGTTTACCTATTCATTGGATGAATATACCGAACTCCGCCCACTTGCCATGGAGCACACCAAACCGTTGTTCGAACTCACAGACCGCTCGCGGGATCAGTTGAGACATTGGTTACCGTGGGTGGACCATGTTACCGAGATTGAGCATACTTCAAACTTCATTACAAATGCGTTGAAGCAGGGTGCCGAGAACGGTGGTTTCACCGCAGGTGTATGGCTGAAAGGCGATCTGGCAGGGGTCATCGGCTTCCACGAAATTAACTGGACCAACCGCTCTGTCAGCATTGGATACTGGCTTGGCAAAGGTTTTGAGGGTCAAGGCTTGATGACCAGTGCATGCCGCGTTCTGGTGGATTACGCTCTGGTTACCCTGGATCTTAACCGTGTCGAGATTCGTTCAGCAACCAACAATAAGCGGAGCCGGGCGATCCCTGAACGCCTTGGATTTGTCCTTGAAGGCGTTATTCGACAAGCGGAGAAGCTTCCCAAGGGCTATGTTAACCATGCGGTGTATGGCATGCTGCAGCATGAATGGGAACTTTTGCGCTAATCAGACTTACATAATTTGAATTCCATCTTACTCAGGAATTCAGGAACCGTATGATGTCCCCTATCTGTGAGGTTGAGACATGGGTGAGGGGCACCGCGGCACTCCCTCACAATGCAGGCGTCAACGCTTAAAGCCCCTCCTCCACAACACGTGGATAATAAGGAGGGGCTGCTTTATTTTTTCGTATTTATGCACCCGTATAACTTCGATCTCTCGATCCATTTTCTTCTTATTCTTAGAGTGCACGCACCATGCCACCGTCAACCACAAGAGATGTACCGGTAATGTACGTATTTGCTCCTGATAAAAGGAATACAACGGCCTTGGCAAACTCCTCAGGTTGTCCATAACGCCCCAGGGGAATTTCCTTACGGAATTGTTCGGCAACCTCTTCCTCACTTATTCCGTTCTGCTCTGCACGTGCAGCGTCCAATTCGCGTATCCGATCGGTTCCGATCCGTCCCGGTGCTACCGTGTTAATCAGAATGCCATATGGTGCAAGTTCCTGTGACAAGGTTTTGGCCAATCCGAACACACCTGTACGGAACGTATTGGACAGAACCAGACCGGGGATCGGCTGTTTCACAGAAGTTGAAGCAATGTTTACGATATGCCCGCCATTTTCCTTCATATAAGGAAGTGCACCGCGAATCAGTCTGACGTAGCTAAGTACATTTAATTCAAATGCACGTTCCCAATCTTCATCGGTCAATGACTCAAATGTTCCTGAAGGCGGGCCGCCTGAATTGTTCACCAGAATATCAATCTGCCCAAATCGTTCGCCTGTCTTGCGGATCAGAGCATCAATATCTTCCTTGCTTGTCACATCGGTTGCACAATAGTCGATATATCCGCCACCACCGAGCGCAATGAGCTCCTGTTTCACTTCTGCTAGTTTCTCTTCGCTCCGGCTGGCTAACATGACGTCAGCGCCTTCGGCCGCCAGTTGAGCGGCTACCGCTTTGCCCAGTCCTCGACTGGATGCAAGCACCAGCGCCTTTTTACCCCGAAGTCCCATGTCCATTACGAGTCCTCCTTCAACGGATGATCCTACCCTTTTCGCTGTATAAAATAACTCATCAGAATATCGTCCACATATTGCCCTGCTATATAAAATTCCGACACCAATCTGCCTTCCGTCACGAATCCGCACTGTGTATAAAACGTAATCGCTCCCGGATTGCTGGATAACACCCGCAACCTAAGCTTGCTGATCCCTTGTTCATGAGCATGCTGCTTCATGGCATCCATCAGAGCTGTAGCTATACCACAGCGACGGTCATGGGGATGAACGGCGATATTAATTTCGTATACATGACGGTTCACAGGCATCCCTGTCGCCGGATGAAAGCCCACATAACCACATACCCGCTCTCCCTGAACGGCAATCAACTGACTACCGGGAGGACAGTGCTGCAAATATTGCTGCCTGGATCGCCACTGCAACGGCGCCGGGGAGGTATGTTTATCCCATACCATGGCGTCCAGTTCCATCAGTTGGGCTGCATCCTTGATCTCAGATGGACGAATGGTAAACGTATGGCTGGTAAGCATAAAAATTCAACCTTTCGTGCAATAGTCAACGCTGCGCGAAGCAGCTTTCGGTACTAACGTGGCTATTCTTTTCCTATTGAGCGTTTTCCAGCTGTACATGAAATCCTGATGTACATGCTCCTTTGTTTTATATTGTAGCATAGCCTCAGGCCGGACTAAAATTTCACGCTGTGGATTGAAATTAATGCTTAACCTTTCCGTAACGTCATCGTTTATACTGAATCGACAAGGAGGTGTACGTGATGAACATCAAGGAAGCCGCGGACAGACTCGGCATATCGGCGAGAGCCATTCGCTTCTATGAGGAAAAAGGACTGATCTCCCCCGTCAAACAGACAAGTAACGGATATCGTACATACACCGAAAATGACATCTGGCGGCTGCAAACCATTGCAGCGCTGCGCGAGATCGGGATGTCGCTTCAGGATATCACCCAAGCGCTCGGCGAGATTGATCAAGGCAATCAACAGCGGTTGGAGGAATATCTGGAGTTACAGCAGGCGGTCATGTATGCCCAGTGGGTCGAACTCAAACGCATGCTGGATACAACCCAGCGCATGATTGATCTCAACCGCCAGGACGGGCCGCTGGATGTCAGCCATCTGCATGATCTTGCAGACAGTGCACGCCGTCTCAGGGAAGCCCGGCAGAACTGGCATGACCGCTGGAATTACGATATGCAAGCAGCCATCCACGATCAGCGGGTACAGGCGGCGAATGACCGTATGCCTGGAGAAACTGCTTCGCAGGTCAGAACGGGTTCAGGATCTGGAACCATGCGAATAACAGATGAGTTAGATCAAGAAGGCTCGCCAGGACATAACGGTAATGAAGTTCGCAGCCAGAAGAATAGCTGGCCAGGACAGAAGCCAAACAGCGATACAACGCGCCCGGAAGATGCAGGATCAAGAATGGAAGAGTTGGAGGTAGGTGCAGGATCGTTCAATATGTATGACAACTATGAAGAAGCGCTGGAACAGACAGCAAGCTGGATATCTCCTGTGCCCGGCGAAAAAGGTCTCGATATCGGTACAGGCACGGGGAATTTGGCAGGCAAACTGTTAGAGCGCGGCGCAGCGATGACCGCCATCGATCAATCCCGGGAGATGCTGCGCACATGCCGCACCAAATATCCAGAGATGCATGTGAAGCTTGGCAACTTTCTGGCGCTGCCTTTCACCGACCAGTCCTTCGATTTTGTCGTATCCAGCTTCGCCTTCCATCATCTAAGCTTAGACCAGCAGCAGTTGGCGTTACAGGAGATGCAGCGAGTGTTAACTGCACGTGGACGGATCTGCCTGACAGATCTGATGTTTACTAATGCAGCCCACCGTCAGAAGTATATCCAACAGGCTGAGGCAGCAGGTCATGAGGACCAATTGCAAACGATAAGGGAGCGTCATTTCCCGCTGCTGGACGGCCTGTGCGGCTCGCTGGAGGACGCAGGCTATGTGACGAAGCATATACGCCATAATGCGCTTCTGCATACGTTGCTGGCCGTTCCCTTGCGGTGAATGAATATTTGTATCGTAGCCGCTCCTCTTCCAACTTACCAATTGATCCCTCTACCATAAAAAAAGGTCACCCTGCCTGTTAAGGAGGATGACCTTCCACTCTAGTAAAACATCGAGCTTATATTTAAAATTTACATATAAATTTCAACAATCGTGCGCTCCGAAGCATTACGCGCTTGTTTGAACTCATCCAGCGAGATACGAGCCCCACCTTGACGGTAACGGTTCGCCGTTTGCTCGGTACGGATGTCCTTGCCGTTTACCGTTACACGGTTAACCGAACCTTCGTTCAAATGATAGATAAACGTTACCGGCTCTCCAGCATATTCGAATTCGAATTGCATACCATCCAGCTCAGCTGGCAATACCGGGTCAATCACTAGATCTCCGCCTTCCTGACGAATGCCGAGTGCGTTCGAGATCAGTTGGTTCATGTAGATTCCAGGACCGCTGGAGTAGATTCTCCATCCACCTTTCACCTGTACTGTTCCTTTGCGTAATTGATCAAAATGCTCCTGCGCCTCGTAGCGCGTGTTGAACTTGCCGTCGGAACTGCTGAAGTACGCGTTCGCCTGACGAATCTCCGCATTAGGTACAACTTCGCCGATGCCTACCGGGTTAATCATGGCAAGACCATTCCACACCTGATCCGTCTTACCGAGCTTCGCCATTGCTTCAACGTAACGGATATGAGCGTGTACATACTGCAAACCGATCTCGCGACCGAAGTTGGAAGCTTGCTCTGCCCGTTTGAAGTGACTGCTCACACCGCCTGCATATTGAGCTGGACGATTCATCAGACGTACCCCGTCGGGGCACAGGAACTGCTCACGAATCAGCGCATAATGTGACTCTGCCTGTTCGGCATTCAGCAATTCACCGATCATGCTGCGCGTCATCGGCAGAAGGCGATATTGAATGCCTGTCTCCGTATCTGTTGGGTGAAGCATCAGCTTCGCCTGATCCGCTTCTTCCATGTATACGAAGCCTGGAATTACATCTGTACCCAGCATGTAACGATTAAAGTCTTCACGGATGCCTTGAGCCAGAACGTCCAGTTCTTGTGCAAATGCAGCGTCCTTATGTTGCAGCGCCTGTGCAAGCACATTTACAGACTGATACGTCAATGCAACGGTCCAGCTGCTCACCATGTATTGTTTGAGCTGTGCATTGGCTGGCTGGAGCGTATCATCCCAGTCCCCATCCCCGTAGGAAGACAGGAATGTGTCGTGCAGGAAGTGCGAACGGATATATTCGATCTCTTTTTTCGCGTGATCCAATACAGTCGCCGTTTCTTCCGTGAACCCGAAGCTGTGCTTCACGGTATACGGCACTTTCTCATCCAGAATCGCATAGTCACGAGTCGCTGTCAGGTAATCCGCAAGCACTTTCAGCGGCCATACGATGATGTCACCGTGGCTCTCTTCCTGCTGAATGGCAAAATACTTGTCGAACATGAACCATTGCGGCCAGTTGCCATCATCTTCATATTGGTGGGTATACACCATTTTGATGATATCACGAACCTGCTCATATTTTTGCGTGGCCATGAAGTATTCAACCGGACCTTGGCATACATCCCGAGTACCCCATGCCGCGCCGCCGTACTGCTCCAAACCGTGAGGCACGGAGTAGTGAACCAGCATGTTGTGTGTGTACCACCAAGCCAGTGCGTTCACTTTGAACAGATCCTCTGCACTTTGACCTTCACCACGAGACAAACGGAAACCATTCATTACACCTGCGAAGAATTCGTGGTACGCCTGCACTTCCTCTTCAAAAGTAAGGCTGGAGCCTGCTGCGACAGAACCGTCTGCTTCGTTTGCTTGACCTTCCAATACGCCTTGTACCTTCAGCGTCCATTCGGCACTCTCTTCCAGACTAAGTGTAACCAGCGATGCAGATCCACTGCGGATACCACTCGCCAGCAGCGTTTCGTCTCCAACATTTACAGCTGCGCCATCCACCGACATACGGTATTGCAGGTCAGGATACGTTCCGGCACTCATCGCTTGTGCATCAGCCTTGAAGATCAGCGTGTGGCCATCTTGCGTCATATGCAGCGGATACTCGTATTCATTGACATTCATCGTAATCTGGTTGGTTACCAGGTAACGATATGCTTTGCCACTAGTCGAGCGCACGTTCATGCTCACTTCAGTCGTGTGTGCTCCGGTGTAGTTGGTCACGATAATGGTATCGGACTCGGTTTTGTAGATCCAGCGTACATAGTTGAAGCCAATCTCGAACAGGGAAGGCATGGTCAGCAGACGATATTGTCCATCCATTTCCACATAAATGCGTTGTCCAGCCGTCTTCGGCACGTTCAAAGCGTTGCGGGCATTACTGATCATTTTATTAAAATTGGTGTTACCAATAACAAGTTGTGAGTTGAAAATACCGTACATATACGATGTCGTCGTAATAACCTGCGCACCAAGCTGTACATTGCCACCACTCATCAGGATATGGCCGTGCGGACGCTCTACGAGCAATTCTTTCGCTTTCAGGACGATATGTTCATAGCTGCCCGTAAAGAAGGATAACAAGGTATCACCGCTACGCTCTTCCTGATGACGATCAGGGAACAGATCATTAATCTCATCTTGTGTCAAATCAAGCGCAGCAAGCGGCTCACCCAAGAAAGATGACAGCTTCACCTGTTCCAACGTCTCGCCTTGCTCAATAGTCAATGCTTGTACTTCGTTCCATGCTGCAGTCACTTCATCCCCGAATTCCAGTGCGGAGATTCCGGTTGGATGATCTGCTTTCGCCAGTCCGTAGAAGACCACTTGGGCTTCCCCGTCCAAGTGTACGCGCTCCGATTGCAATGCCGTGTAAGCAAACTCGTACTGGTACGTCTCATTTGCCAGTGTATTATGGCTCAGGCTCTCAGGCTGGTTCGTTTCCTTGTAGGACAGACCGAAGAATTGGAATCCGTCTGTGGAGTAACCGACTGCCTTGGTCAGGGAACCTTGCTGCATGTATGGAAAAGCACCGCCCTGAGGCTGGTTTTGACGGGAACATACCACATATCCCTTCGCTTCATCCTCGAATACCGTATGGTCAATATACTGTGACAGATAGGCCTCATTGCTGCGCACTGCACCTGGATCAGCAAGTCCTACATCCTGCCCATATACCACGTCAACGTTATGCTGTTGACCTGTGAGCTTCACATCCCAGAACCAGACGCCTTGCGTGGTGGCTGTAAACACAATCTGATAGCCAATCCCTTGCTCTTTGCCTTCAAGCTGTACCGTACCTTCCCAGATCAGTTGATTGCCGGATTGCGCTTGGCTTGTGATCACTCTGCTGTTCGAATGCACTCCGAGCAATGGGAACGAGCTGATGTTCTCTCCCTCGTGTACACGCAGATACAGGTTGTTCAAAGATCCATCGATCTGGTTGCTGAGCAGCTGGTTCAACATCGTCGTACCGGACTTGGCCTGGTACAGGTCCCCACTGTTTAAAAAGGTAAAGGATAAATCCCCGGCCGTCAGCCGGATTGGTTCATTAATCATCGTTGTCATACTGTTCACTCCTTCAATTAGTATAAAATCGAAACGTTTCGATAAACCTGAAAAAGAATAGGGGTCCTCTGCGAAGTGGCCTTTAACTGCCACTTCGGACGATGATCCCCATCATTCAACTCTCCATTCAAAGAGGGCTAATCCCTTTTACAACGATGCGAGTTGGAAAAGAACAAACTTCAGAAATTTAGACAGATGGATAGGGTATGACTTCTGCAAGCAGTATCCAAACCGTCTCCCATCCGACAAATCACATCCTAGGTCGGTTGAATTCCTGACTCTACCTGCACCGAGCGCACAGAATTACGCTCCACCAGATCAATGGTTAATGTGTACGCTGGATTCACTGTTTCACCGTTCAGCATCTGGAAGAGCAAATGCCCTGCCAATGAACCCGCTTCATGTTTGGGCTGCCGCACCGTTGTAAGCGGAGGATGAACATATTCGGACAGTTGAATATCATCAAATCCGATGACCGAAATGTCATTCGGTACCGATATTCCGCTCTCTTCAAATGCTTTCAGTCCACCAATCGCCATTTCATCATTCCCGTAAAATACAGCAGATGGAAGCTCGCCCTGCATAACCATCATCTTGGTTGCACTGTATCCGCCCTCACGCACAAAGTTACCGCTAAGACGCCACTTGGACTTCTCTTCTAGGCCCGCCTCCTGCATGGCTCGCAAATATCCTTGATAACGCAGAGCATTATCATAAGAATTGGATGGCCCGCTGATATAGGCGATGTTCTTATGCCCCTTCTGAATAAGGTGCCGTGTGGCCAGGTAACCACCTTGCTCCCCATCCACCAGCACGTTGACCAGATGGCTACTCGACAGCTGCCGATCCATCACAATGATTGGGAAACGTTCACCTGCAGATTCCACCAGAATATCATCATGGATGTTATGAGCGAGGATAATAGCGCCATCCACCCTTTTCTCTCGCAAGAAACGAACCGCTGTGGAGTCGCGTCCTCCCATAGAACTGCAAGCAATCAGATCATATCCGTTAGCCAGCGCTACGTCCTGTACGCTGCGAATCAATTCGGAGTAATACGGACCCGACAGATCTGTAAGAATCAACGCAATCGTGTTCGTCCGGCTCCGCTTCAGGTCCATGGCAAAGCCGTTTTTGCGATAATTCAGTTCCCGTGCTGCCGCCAGCACTTTTGCCTTGGTCTTGGCACTTACCTTGCTATCCCCATTGAGTGCATAGGAAGCGGTCGAGAGCGCCACGCCTGCCAGCTTTGCCACATCCTTAATCGTTGCCATTCCACGTTCGCTCCTTCTAACTTTCTTGTTACCTATCATTTTATACTGTAAATGGTCACAGCAACCACTCATTCCTATTCATTAATCCAATAGGAGTGACGTCAATTCCTCATCTATCGAAACGTTTCGAGGTATTTTCAAAAAAAATCTCTCTCACGTCTTTTATAGCCTTAATGCTGAATCATATACCCTTAATTGTAGATATGACTTGGTCGATAGACAACATTTCAATATTGGACTAGAGGAAGAATTCATTATAAATCACAATGAACACGCCTGTAAACCATAGATTGAAACGTTTCGACATTTTCATTATAGTCGGAATTGAGAGCGATTTCAACCACTTTATCCATTTTCCACGGAAATAGGCGAAGGAATAATCTGGGTACCCGCTGCATTCCTTTGTGGTATTATACTGCATATTAGTCCAATTCCCTATAAGGAGTCCGTTATGTTATGAGTAATCTGGTTCCAAACTTTCATCCATCGTCCCAGCTCAAACCTGGGCGCTTGCAGGAGATCAGCCCCGTTCCTCCGGCCATGTTTAGGCTATATCATCTGAATCGGCTTCATGATCGGGAAGCCTTCTCCCGTATCGATGAACTTTGGAACAACAAGCATGTTCTCTATGTGATTACCTCGGGTCAGGCAAGGCTGATTAGTGCTCATGGACATTTGACGGTAAATACCGGCTCGGCAGTCATACGTCAAGCGGGGACTTTGCTTCAGCATGAGAATAGACGAGGTTCATTATCTCCGGTTCAGGGCATTGCCATTGCCTTTGATTCTGCTGATAACGAACAGACCACCTGGCCATTCGGACCTCCTGCTGCCATTTCGAGTCGTGTCATTACCGAACTGGTCTCCGACTTGATTCTGGCCTGTTCAGAAAGTAGTGACTCCGGTCCATTCAAACCTCATGCGTTGTTCTATCAGTTGCTGGATACTTTACGTGATCATGCTGTTCATTTGGCGCATGAAGACCATTCATGGCTCGATCTTGTGATCGCGCACATTCATGAGATGGTTGCCCATCCCCTTACCCGGGAGCAATTAGCGAGAGAGGTTAATGTGAGTCCAGAGCATTTTTCACGAGAATTCAAAAAGCATACCGGACTTACGTTTGTGGAGTATGTTACCCGGCTAAGAATCCGAATGGCCCAGGAACACCTGCTTGTTGCAAATCCCACATTGCATGAACTTGCACAGTTGACGGGATACAGGGACTCTTTTTATTTAAGTCGAAAATTTAAACAAACGGTAGGTTGCGCACCGACACTCTATCGAAAAATGCCAAAAAAAATCGTAAGTCTCACTTACAACTATACCGCCTCCTTGCTCGCACTGGGTCATATCCCTCATCTCGGTGCCGTTGCAGGATGGATGAAAGGTAGAATTGTTGAAAATGGACAAGACCAATTTGATCAGTGTTTTGAGCATGATCTTATGAATCATCCCGATCTGATATCAGACTCCCGCCCCGATGTCATTCTTGGATATGTACCTCATTCCGGCATGGATGAATTACGGCAGATTGCCCCAACCATTTTGATGCCCTTTGAAGAACTTGACTGGCAGGAGCAATTCATTCATTTGGGACGTATTACAGGCCTGGAGTCGAAAGCTCGTGCGCTGTTAGACCGTTATGATACGCTTCAGCAAGAGGCCAACTATACACTCGATCAGTTGTTGGACGAACGCGGATCAGCTGTTTGCATATTCATGATTGGTGAAAGTGGAGCGTACATCTATGGTCACGGGTGGGGCAGAGCTTCTCATATTTTGTATGAATCGCTGGGCTTCACCCCTCCTCCACGGATGAAAAAGGATGGCCAACTGCTCACAGGTTACATCCATGTTCCGCTAAATGAAATTTATATGTATGCGGCAGATCATATTTTTATGGACTATGCCAGAGAATCATCGGAACAGGATGATGCTGTAGACAAGCTGTTCGCACAGGAATCCTGGAACACCTTGAGCGCTGTCCGGGAAGGACGGCTATATGAGATTGATGCGGATGTGTTTTATGGATTCGATCCTATCTCCGTTATGGAGCAATTGCAGCACATCATGCACAAACTGACATCACATCTGTCCATGCCATAGTCATCATAGATGTCCATGTACAAATGTTACGCCATCCTCTATGTTATTAATGAGAATAATAATCATTATTGATTATATACACAGGGGGAACAATGATATGTTTGCTGCAAAAAAACGCTTTTCCGGCTTGCTGCTCATGCTCGCCGTTATCCTGATCATGACTGCTTGTAACAGTGGCACGGGTTCGGGCGCAACGGAACAGACAGTTGCGGGTTCAGAAGCCACAACAGGTTCGATCGAAACAAACACCGACTCTTCGAAGGCTACGCGGATCTACAAGTCACTAAGTGGAGACGTGGAAATTCCGGCGGAACCGAAACGAATTGTTACGGATATGTACGTAAGTGATCTGCTGACGCTGGGTGTGAAACCCGTTGGTGCTATTCAATATTATCTGGAAAACCCATTCTATTCAGATCAGGTGGAGGGCATAGAGAATATTGGCGACCGTGGTGCCGTATCTTTGGAGAAAGTCGTGGAGTTGAATCCGGATCTGATCATTACCTACTCTGATCAAGCCGAAGAGATTGAGCGTTATCAAAAAATCGCACCTACCGTAGTCATCCCCTATGGCACATTTACGAACGTGCATGATGAGATTCGGGGATTTGGTGAACTGATGAATAAATCTGAGAAAGCGGAAGCATGGCTGAAATCATATGACGATCGGGTTGAAGCTGCCCGTGCCAAAGTCAAAGCAGTCATTAAACCCGAGGAAACCTTCTCGATCCTCGAAGTGTCCGACAAAAGCTACTATGGTTATGGAGACAACTTTGGGCGCGGCGGACAGGCTGTCTATCGTGCCTTGGAACTTGCACCGCTCGAAATTACCAAGAAAGAATTGATGGGCGATACGCAGTGGAAAGAAATTTCGCGTGAAGTCGTTGGTAATTATGCCGGGGATCATATCTTCCTGACCGTAGGGGAGAACAATAAAAATTACCAAGGGGACGCCATATGGCAATCCCTGCCGGCTGTGAAAAATAATCAGGTGTACGAATTACAGGAAGACCGTTACTGGTATTTCGACCCGATTGCCATTCAGGGACAGGCTGAAGAATTTGCGGATATGATCGTAGAACGTGCGCAGCAAAATCGCAAATAAGTGGATAGATTCAATATTTATTTCTTAAGATCGAACGTGATGCCCAGACAGGTTGATCAGCGCTAAAAAGGGGATGTCCCCGTCATGTCCATGACTATGGGATACCCCCTTTCTTATTCAGCTCCTATCCTGCGATAATCATATCAGGAATAGGCTTCTAGTTTTTGACCGCATGGATAAAATGGTTTGTTTCGAAGGCAGACAAGTCATCTGTACGATTGCTGAAATATCGATCCTGTATGTCCTCGGGTGATAGATGCTCATATATGAGAAGTCCCACATCCGCCAACAACCGCTCCATTTCCTCATAAGTGAAACAGGATTGCATTGGCTCGCCCCCCATCGCAGCCAACTTAACCATATTTTCAACCCGGTTAAATCTTCCTTTTTCCTTAAAGAGATGCTCATCTGCATAATCCAGCACAATAGAGCTTCCCGTTGGAAGATCCGAAAATACATGTCGGAGCAAGTTGGACAGATTTTCTTTGGTCAAATAATACGAAACACCTAGCAGACTGACCATCGTCTTTCGCTTCTTCAAGCCTTCATCAGTCAAACGTTCATACGTAGGCTCATGGGTGAAATCCATAGGCACGAAATGAAGATTGCCCGGTATGACCAGCTTGGCCTGGTCCAGACGTTCCCGCTTGAATTGCTGTGTAGCCGGATAGTCCACTTCAAATAGTTCCAGCGTATCCTCCAGTTCTGGATGCCTCAAAGCAAATGTATCCATCCCTGCGCCAAGAATGACAACCTGCTTCAATCCCAACGCGACTTCATGCAGCAGTACACGCTCACAATAGGCTGCCCGAGCGAGTGTTATTGGAGATAATTGTACCTGCGTAATCCATTTTAAAATCTTATCCGGGTCGTCCTTGAGCTGATGAGCCATATCCGGATTGAAAAAATGGATGCCTCGAATCATATTCTCGCGAATATCCGAAAACTCTTGAGGTGTTATAAGCGCTTTGGCGATATAATCATCGAAAATAAGAGGTGTATCGTATTGGCAGTGGTAGGCTCGGCCAAAAGCCGAAATCAGGGATGTAATGCTGGACTCATTTTGCTTCATATTTCATCCTCCCGTACAAACAAAAATAAGATCCCCCCTGGCCAGGAGAACCTTAGTATATACGGAATATTTTCATATGTAAATTATAGCATAAAAAGATTTTTTTGTCAATATAAACTTACGGAGTGGTTAGACAGATTAAAGTGGCTTTCTTTTCACTCCAATCTGTCCTCTCCCTCATACCTCTCAGCCCGCAAAGGCTAAGCGTCCAACCCGTACTCCTTCACTTCACGATTGCGGTTCAGCACTGCATGCAGTACAAAACCAATCACCGCAATGCCTGCCATGCCTGTCGCTAGCCACGCTACAGGGATCAATCCCTGTTTGTCGTACATGACCCCCATCGCATACGGCCCGATAACTCGCCCGACCGCACCGATTCCACCGGATATCCCGATGTAGAAGGGTGCCGATCTTCCCGCATGCTCTGAGATGAACGCCGGGGTAGCTGGTGAGATTAACATTTCCCCAAAGGTCGCCAGCACCATCGCAAGCACCATACCCGGATAGCTGTACATGGTAATCATGACGATGTAGGCCATGCCATAGAACACCGCACTTGCAGTCATCTGAGCAGTCGATGTACGGGCCATCGTACGCTTGACCCAGCTGGTGAACGGTTGCCCCACAAAGATCAGGACCCCGTTCAGGGTCCAGAGCAGACCGTACATTCTTTTCTCCATACCCTCGGAAATAATATACGGAGACACACCAGTATTCCAGATGGAATTACCGAACAGCAGGAACAGCACACCCAGGCTCATGAACAGATATAATCTGGTGTTGCCCAGCAGCGCCCAGACGCCCGGTCCATCGGGAACTGTTTTGCGCTTGGTCAGATGCACTTCGCCTTGATCCGGTTCTGCCCGCGACAGATAATACCAGAAGAAAATCGCAAACCCGGCTGACGTCACCCCGTTCAGCACAAAGCTGAGGTGATAGGAAAAGTCAGCCAGAAAACCACTGAGCGCCGTACCAATCGCCACTCCGATATTGTTGGCTACATAGATCACATTGAACAATTCCCCGCGTCGCTCTGCAAACCGGAAGCCGATAAAGGCTTGAATCGCTGGCAGTGACAAGGAACTGAACAGGCCGATCCAACCCATAGCACATATAAACACAACCCAATACGCGCTGATCCATGGCAGAGCAAACAGCCCTACCGCATTTAAGACCAGCGATCCGATGATCAGCTTCTTGACGCCTACCCGGTGGTACAATGCACCGCCGAGCAATTGCCCGAAGATACCGCCCAGCGACTGGATCAGAATGACAAAACCGGCGTTCGCCATCGTACGCCCAAGCTCGTCAAATACATACATCGTGGTCAGCGGCCACATTAAGGCACTGCCCGTTGCGTTGACCAAACTAGCGAGCAAAAATATTTTCACTTCTTTTGGATACGTATCCAGCCATCTCATCATCTTCGTTTATTCTCCTTAGCACCTTCAACAAGCATATGACCATAAAAAATAGACCCTTGCCCTGACCGCATAATTAGCCAGAGCGAAGGCCACTTGAATTTCAAATTTTAAATCTAACCATCTGCATTCTGCTTAAGATCTATCCATTGTTCATCTTACCTGAAAAGCTCTTGCGCGCAAGCACACTCATTGACGCTTTACTTCGACAGTGGCCGAGAAAAATGTAGCCCCATTCCCCATGTCAGACAGTCGATTGGACGTAAGTGAATTGACCCGCTGTCTCTGGCCGCTGCCATCCCACCACAAGCCTTGACTAATTACGGTTCCTGGCAGCATGGATTCACTCACCTTGGCAGTCAGCTCAATACGCCCACGGTCGTTCCACACGACCACCGCATCACCATCTTCTACCTCTCTGCGAGCAGCATCTTCCGGGTGCATTTGCAATAGAGGCATCTTCTCCAAACGCTGATGTTTGGCCGAATTGGCAAAGGTGGAATTCAGGAAATTATGGTTTGGCGGCGACAGAAACATCAGCGGATACACATCTGCCGGTCCAGCCGGATTTTCCCCGTCATACCCCTCAACCAATGCACTGTACGTAGGCAGCGGCGGCAATCCCTTATGTGCCATCGTTTCCGAATACAGCTCAATTTTCCCCGAAGGCGTAGGCAGCTGATCCAAATAGGACACATGTGAAGACATGTCCAGCTTGACGAAATGGTGCTGCTTCAGCCCCTCCAATGTTACTCCGTTCATGTAGGGATTGCCCGTATCCTGGAGCGCTTCATGTATCATCTGTTCCGGTGTCTCACCAAAAATCTCCGGGTCATACCCCATCGCCTGTCCAAGCAAAGAGAATAATTCAACATTGCTTTTGCTCTCACCCCAAGGCGCAATGACCGGTTCTTGCAAATGAACATACTGATGCCAGTAGGACGTATACAGATCCGTCGTTTCAAACGAAGACGTTGCAGGCAGCACAATATCCGCGTATTTTGCCGTATCCGTCATAAACAGATCATGGACAACCGTGAACAGATCTTCCCGTGCAAAACCTCGCTTCACCCGCTCGGTATCCGGTGCCACCACCAATGGATTGCTGCAATAGACCATTAATGCCCGGATCGGCTGCTCCGCTTCCAGCAGTGCTTCGCCAATCCGGTTCATGTTCACGACACGCGGCTCCGGATTCTGCCGCAGCTCTGGACGCTCCAGCGCATCGCTGTTCGTGCTAGCGTAGCTGTTGGTACGGATAGCACCGCCGCCGCGCTTCAGCCACTGACCTGTGATGGCAGGCAGACAGGCTACGCTGCGCACGTTCATGCCACCATTGTCATGGTGCTGGAGGCCATTGCCGATATGAATATAGGCTGCCTGTGCGCTGCCGTACAGCTCAGCCAGCTTCACGATATCGGCTTCCGGCACGCCCGTAATCCGTGCAACCCGCTCAGGGGTGTAACTGCGGACATGATCACGCAGTGCCTCATGGCCAACGGTGTACTTTTGCATAAAGTCCTCATCCGTCAGTCCCTGCTCGAACAGTACATGCATTAATCCAAGTGCCAGTGCACTGTCTGTACCCGGGTAAAGTGGAATGAACCAGTCGCCCCATTGGGCGGTCCGATTGCGATGAACGTCGATGACGACAATTTGGGCTCCCTTTTTGCGAGCTTTCTCGGCCAGTACAACCTGATGCATATTGGTACTGACGATGTTACCACCCCATACCAGTATGAGATCGGCATGCTCCGTATCTTCGGGCAAGGTTCCCCGGTTCGCACCCATTGTATATTTCCAGCCGGTGTTCCCGGCTGCATTACAGATCGTCTGTTCCAGTTTGCTTGCACCGAGCGCATTGAAGAACCGACGATCCATGCCATCCACGCCAAGGATGCCCATGTTTCCGTAAAAGCTGTATGGCAGGATGCTCTCTGGTCCGTAGGTATCTGAAAGCGAACTGAACTTTGCCGTAATCTCGGCTATAGCTTCTTCCCAGCTGATTCGCTCGAACTGGCCTTCACCTTTTGCGCCGATACGTCTCATTGGATATTGCAGCCGCTCGGGATGATACACCCGCTCCGTCATATTTCGAACCTTGTTACAGATAGCGCCTTTAGTAATCGGATGGTCCGGATTACCCGCTACCTTCACGATTTTGCCGTTCTCCTTATGAAGCAGCAGGCCGCAAGTATCCGGACAATCGAGCGGGCAAACCGCCGGGAATACGCCATTCTCCTGATCGATCATATACATGTTCCTCCCCCTTCAAAGCTATCCTTCTATCATATCTTCTTCATGGTAATCGCGTAAAGAGAACAGTCTATATTCGCCCTATATTCGGTGCCACAGCTGATTTATAAATATTTCAAAAAATGTTTTTCCGACTTGATTCAACATCCAAATTCAGGGGTAAATTAAAAATAAGGCATTAGGCTAGTGTTTCCCCACTTCCTCCTCATGCCATATCATGGACCACTCCCGAAATTCGCCATGAACAGGTTTCGTTCCCCCGAACCTTGTCATGGCGAATTTACTTTGCGTAGACATTTTATCATCAAAAAAAGGCGATGCCTTTCCCGTCCATCAACTCACAGCAGATTGCTATGAATTGAACGAGATCAGAATCACCTTTCCTATTACGTTACCATCTTCTGTGCAGGTATTGTATCTCATCGCACCCGTACTAATGTTATCACTCTAACTCGGGTGCTCGGTAAAATTCAGCACTACGCCTGCTTGCTCCACATGGGTCTGGCTTCCGTCTCCACAGGCTGGGCCGCCGCCATTGCCACTTCAGGTTTCACTTCCGGCTCATGCTTGCGTAGGTAGACCATCCAGTACGCAGCCGCCACAAACAGCGCTCCTCCTGTCAGATTTCCAAGCCATACCGGAATGAAATTCATGACATACTGCCCCCATGAATAATGCCCTTCGAAGATCGCTGCCGGAATCAGGAACATGTTGGCGACAACGTGCTGAAATCCGATAGCCACAAAGGCCATCGTTGGGAACCAAATGCCCAGTACCTTGCCACTCATCGTATCCGATGCATAGGACAGCCATACCGCCAGCGCTACCAGCCAGTTACAGCCAATCCCGGATATAAAAGCCTGAAGGAAGCTGTCGTCCAGCTTGTGTCCAGCCATATCGACCACTTTGGTCAAATACGCACCCTCTGCCGTCAGACCGAGTACATGCCCAAATGCATAGGCTACAAAGATCGCCCCGAGGAAATTGCCTATGGTGACTAAGGTGAGATTCTTCAACATGTTGCCTGCGGACAGTTTGCGTGCAATCGTTGCGAGTGGAACGGCCATCATATTGCCTGTCAGCAGTTCCCCGCCGCCAATCAACACCAATATTAAACCTACCGGGAATACTGCTGCACCAATCAGATTAACCAAGCTGCCCCACTCGGCGGGAGCAGAGGCAATGACCCGAACATCCAACAGAAATCCGAGCGCGATAAAAGCGCCTGCCAGAAAGCTGAGTATCAATACGGAGGACACCGGATTTTGGGCTTTCTTCATCCCCGTATGCGCCGTATATTGTGCAACCTCAAGAGGTGTTTTTGCTGCCATAACGATCCTCTCCTTCACAGTTCATGAACATCATTATTCAACTTGTTTGTTGATATATTCATTGTATCGCGAAGGTTTCAAGAGGTTTGTTACTTTTATCACAAAGTCTGAGAACTACATTTTTTACGCTTTCTTCCGAACTCTTCAATCGACCTCCGTTTAGCATAAAAAAACTACCGCAGAATACATGCGGTAGTTTTCGGATATTTTCGATTACACCATTGCTGGTGTTTTCACTTCTACTGGAGGCAACGCCTGAAGACCAGCCGAGTTCAGGAAGTTCCACGGTTTGTTGTAATGTGGCTGGAAGAAGAAGTCGATGAAGGCCAGCTCATCTACCGTCATGTTGTTCTGGATGCAGACAGAGATCGTATTGATCGACTGTGTAAGGTCAGCTTGCGACATGACCTGCGCACCAACAATGCGGCGTGTAGCCTGTTCATAGATCACTTTGAGCAGCAGTTTCTCTGCTGTTGGCATGAACTCCGGACGGTAAGCATCCTCAAGCGTTACTGCTTCAACCACCAAGCCCTCATCCGCAGCAGATGTTTCTGTCAGGCCTGTACCTGCAATATTTTGCTCATAAATTTTAATCCCTGATGTGCCTTGTGTACCCATGTACGGTGTCGTAGGACGGACCAGATTCCGTGCTACGAGTGTACCCATCCGCACGGCGTTGGTTGCCAGTGGAATGTACGCTGCCTTGCCGGTTGGGTTGTAATGAATTGCACAGCTGTCCCCAGCAGCGAAGACGTCTTTTTGGCTGGTTTGCATATATTTATCCACGATGATTGCGCCGTTCGGCAGCATATCCACTTGGCCTTTGAGCAGTTCGGTATTGGGACGGAAACCAATGCACAGAATAACGAGGTCTGTTTCGAACTCTCCCTTGGATGTAATGACCTTGTTCACTTTGCCATTCTCTCCGGTAAACTTCTGAACGGTTTGGCCCAGTGCCAGCTTGATGCCATGTCCAGTCAACGTTTCTTCAATGGCATTCGTGAACTCGGGATCGAGATATTTGTTTAAAATCCGATCCACACTATCGATCAGTGTAACTTCCTTGCCGTTCATTTGGAAAGCCTCTACCAGTTCGATGCCGATGTATCCTGCTCCAACCACGGTAATGCGTTGGGCATGCTTCGCTTTTTCAATAATCGTGTTGGAATGGTTGTAGTTTTTACAAAGTAAAATGTTATCCAGCTCAATGCCTTCCAGCTTCGGAACGACAGGCCATGACCCCGTTGTTACGATCAGCTTATCGAACGTGTCTTCAAATTCTTCCCCGGTTTTCAGGTTTTTAGCCTGAAGTGTATGGCCCTCGGTATCGACGGCCGTTACTTCATGAAGCATTTTGGTAACAACACCAAGCTCAGCCAGTTGATCTGGGGAAGAGTAAAATAGTCCGTCCGGATCTTTCACCACACCACCCACATAAAGCGCAATGCCGCATGATAAGAAGGAGATATTGTCATTGCGCTCATACACCGTAATGGTGGCATCCGGGTACAATTTGGCGGTGTTAACGATAGCTGCGGTTCCTGCGTGGGTACATCCGATAACTGCAATTTTCATAAAAAGTTCCTCCTCGAAGTATATAAATAAGAATTTGAATATAACGTCATTATAGTTGTGAAAAATTTCACTACTTAGCGGACAGTTATTATGTGATTTATTTCACTTTATACACTTATTATAATGTGATCTTTTTCACATTACAAGGGGTTGATCAAAATAAATTTGTCGAATGTGTTTTTCTTTACAATCAAGCGAGCTATCGATTCATCTTTATTAACTTCAGTTTCCCCTGCTTGTGACTGGTTTATGCTCAAAAAAAGCCTGTCCTCCAATTCTGGAGGCAGGCTTCTTCGTACCATTTATACACCAAGCAGTTTTTCAATCTCTGCGGTCATGACTTCTGGGGATTCTTTCGGTTCAACACGTCCTACAACTTCACCCTCACGATTCACGAGGAACTTGGTGAAATTCCATTGAATGCTGTTGTCTTCACCAACACCTGGTTGCTGCTCACGCAGATACTTGAACAATGGGTGCGCATCTTCACCATTGACGTCGACCTTGGCAAACACGGGGAAATTAACGCCATAGTTGATTTGGCAGAATGATTCGGCTTCCTCACTGGTACCCGGCTCCTGGCCGCCAAACTGGTTACAAGGAAAACCCAGCACAACCAAACCTTGATCCCGATAGCGATCATAGAGCTTCTGCAATTCACCGTATTGTGGAGTCAGTCCACACTTGCTGGCTGTATTGGCGATCACCAACACTTTGCCTTGGTACAGATCCAGTGGGACTTCCTGATTTGCGGTCGTTACCGCCTGATACGAATATACGGACATGACTGATTCCTCCCATGAGTAAGATGTAAGTTGGGCCGCGGTATGTAATGTACTGAATGACCATACGGCACACAGCCTGTCTCTATATTATAGACCTGAGGCGATCAATTACCAAATCTGTGATTAAACCTATCCAAGTTAATTCGTAAAAGCACACTTCGCCATCAACATGGGCCAAGATTTTACCCTGACTTCGCAGCCAAAATAGCATCATAACGCTCTTGGCGCTCTGCCTTGGTCAATTTTGGACAACTGTAGCAATAGTTCTGCCCGCCATACACCTCATGGTGTAAACAGCAGACTGGCTTCATGAGCATTGTTTCTCCAGGTTGATGCGGATTATCAATCTCCACCGGTTTGAAAGTTAACACGTTCTTTTTCAACCCCAGAATCTGTGGAGACATCGCGATCACATGTTCATACCCTTCTATAACCGCTTCACGTTCCGTCTCTTTCAGATTCATCTGTAACGCCGTCGTTTTGAACCATCTCAGCATGGATGCGAGTTGTGCCCACATCTGACCCGGATTCGCTCCTCCTGCCATCGCAACTCCTTCAATCATTGGACGCAGCTGCTCTCCGTAATATGCTGTCAATACATCATTACGCCAGGATGGAACGGCATCCGGGCCGGTCACCCGTTTCGGATGCAATCGCTCGGTTGCATTGTACAGTTGAAAACTAATCACCGGACGGCCATCCTTTACTTCCAACTGCAAGATAACGTTATCTAGCGAAAGATCGAGCCAAGTGTCACATAGAGCCGTCATGTAGTGAACACCAATCATCAGGCCACGAACCGAATGCATAAAATAAACAGCCGCCGAGCGAAGAGAATCAGCCCGAAGATGCTTATTGTATGCCTCCAGCATAAGCTTGGCCTTCTCGGGATGTCTTAAAGCTGTCAAAGGCATGCCAAAGACACGTTCGTCTATCGGTGCAGTTGTTGTTATTCGTCCATACTGCTGTAACCAGGTGTAGTTGATTGCTCCCATTCCTGTAGACCTCCTGTGAATGCGAATGAGCCGCGTGCAAGATGCACAGCGGCTTCATTCTATAGTTTAGGACCACATACGGCCCGTATCTTAGTTCAGGTCGCGTGAAGAACGCGCTGCTCTGTCCGTCCGCCAGCATGAACCATTGCACTGTTCATGACCATTGGTTCTGGAGATGCAGACTGTTGGCGTTGACCCGCGAGGGCGTAAGGCAAGCAGAGCGGTACACCGGAACGCGGATCAATCACGATATCAGCTTCAATGTTAAATACTTCGCGAAGGACATCGGAGTTCATAACCTCTACGGGTGAACCTGTAGCGATGGCTTGACCTTTCTTGATTCCAATCATGTGATGCGCATATCGGGAAGCATGGTTCAAGTCATGCACAACCATAACGATCGTACGGTTTGCTGTGGCATTCAGCTGCTCCAGCAATTGCAGTACTTCCAGCTGGTGAGCCATATCCAGGAACGTTGTCGGCTCATCCAGGAAAAGGATGTCTGTCTCCTGTGCAAGAGCCATGGCAATCCAGGCACGTTGACGCTGTCCACCGGACAGCTGATCGATCGGGCGATCATGGAACTCCGTCATGCCTGTCACATCAATAGCCCATTCAATCATGCGTTTGTCTTCAGCACGCATCGAACCAAAACCCTTTTGATAAGGAAAGCGTCCGTAGGACACGAGTTCGGTTACGGTAAGTCCTTCGGGAGCGGTTGGATTCTGTGGCAAAATCGCAAGCTGTTTGGCAACTTCACGCGTGGACTGCTTATGGATGGATTTCCCGTCGAGCAAAACACTACCTGCTTTTGGATTCATGATCCGAGCCATGGTTTTCAGAATGGTAGACTTTCCTGAACCATTGGCTCCAACAAGTGCCGTGATTTTTCCCTGGGGAATTTGAATATTCAGATTATCAACAATCAGTCTTTCCTCATAAGCGATATCCAGCTTGGACGTCTCCAGACGAAACATGCGATCATCCCTCTCTCATTTATCCCGGTTATGTATTCCGGCTATGATAACGAAAACGAAATTATAGTTCAGCGTATTTCCGGCGCAACAAGTTTCTATACTCTAAAGATACTGATAATCATTATCATTTGTCAACACTAAATACGAAATCCCTTGCTGGTTTAGAGCTTTTTTTGAAGGGTTTTACTTCATTTCGGCTACATTACCCACCTTTTATGTGAGAGCTTTTCTCATCGTTTACGTGCATTTCACCGCTTTGCGCACGGTCATCCTTACCCAGCATTTTAACAATGTGTCCAAAATGTGAAAAATAGACCTGTTGTGATTCATTTTGTATATGACCTTCTCCATCCCTTGAACAAAACAAAAATACAGCCCCTGCGAAATTCTTCGAGGTGGCTGTATTTTGTAATGAATAACATCCTCAAGTCATCTCGCTCAGAGCTTCGGTGCCGGGACCAGGTTAATCACGGTCGTCCCACTCTGAACACTTACGATGTTCTCCAGATCGATATCGGCCGGAAGCTCCACTTGGTGCCCATAGGGGTACAGACGGTCTGCTTCGGCAACAGTCAGATTTTCCGCTGAAGATGGATCTGATCCGGCTGACGGAGACGAATCTGAAGGCATGTCGTCTGCTGCTCCCTGTGCGGAGCCTTCATCCCCAGCGTCAGAGGCTGTGCCAGTCCCTGCATCCGTCGTAGTATTCCCTGCAGTTGAGTCTGAAGCGGTGTCCCCCGTCGTGGCTGAATCTGCCCCCTGCTCGGCTTCTCCGTTCTGCTGAGTATCTTTGGCAGTATCCGTAGAAGAACCTGCGGGGCTTCCTTCAGGCGTGCCCTCTGTGATGTTTCCAGCTGCACCTTCCTCATCCGGCTCCGCATTTCGGTTGAAACTCTCCCATTCACCCTCTGCATGGATCTCCTGTTTGGTACCATCTTTTAAGTTCCATTGGAGCATGTCCTTTTGCAAAGCGTTGCTGTCCGTTTCATTTCTGTAACGGATCACCAACCGGGCAGGCAGCTGTGTACCGTCGTCCGCTTCGGATGACGGAACGAGGTAGGCGATCTGTTCAGCGAGCTGCACTTCCGGTTCAGCAACTGGCTCCTGTGCAAGCGGTGGTGATTTCGCTGGCGCCTCCTCCTTATCTCCCATGAAGGCATACATGCCTCCAGCAACACCTAGGATTATGATGACAATGATTGATCCTAGAAAAAAGTTTTTCCTTTTACCTGTGAGCATGCGAATCAGCGGGGAAGACAGCTCTGTTCTGGCACGGTCATAGGCCGGCTTCATCGTCTTGCTTGCTCTGGCGTAATAGGGTTTGAAAGCTGACTTTGACTTAAAGGCTTCGCGATCATGGGTCTTGAAATAGGCCACGATTGCATCTGCGTACCCCTTATGCGCGTTGGCGCCGCGAATAAACAATCGTTGATTTCCCGACCACTCCATAAATTCATACAACACTTCTGCTCTTCCCGAATGACTGTAGATAAATTCAATAAGACCAGGATAATCGAGCCTGTTACTGCCACTGCCACCTCGATAAAAAGCCAGCGGCAGCGCTTCAAATGCAGCCGTACCCGGAAGCTCACGCAACTCTTCGGCAAGCCAGCGACGTGTCCAGCGCTGGAGCTCATTACGCTCGGACAAGGAGAGTGCCTCCAGTTCCTCTTCGTTCCGCCCCTCGCCACTGAGCCAGGCTCTCGCTGCCAGCATCATGTTTGTACGTGCGGACACATCGGCTCCCTGACGTGCAGCCCAGTCCCTCACCTCGTTACCATGCAGCAAAATATCAATGCTTAACAGCTGTTCACGATTAACCCGCTCCAGATCGAGATCCTGGATCATAAACAAGTTGATGACGTAAGCCAGCTTATCTGCCAGCCGGGTTAACTCCTCCTGATATGCAGGTTGCTGGGCGGCAGACTCAGACCCACCTTTCCGGTTAGCTCGTAATACAGCTCCAGACTGTCCGATCCTGGCGGTAATGCCTGAATCGAAAGAAGCTGTAGCTGATACACGGTCCAGTACACTAACCCGTTTAAGTGCTTCATTGGCACACTGCACAGGGTTAGGTGCAGAACATAATCGTTCCCGCAGCTCGGTGGCCGTTCGTTCCAGCAGGAAGTTGTTATAGATGGCAGACGGATGGGATGTAACCCATGTCTGAATCACTTCCACGACGTCAGCTGCTGATTCTGTACGCTTCAGCTGATTATCCAGATAAGGCTCGAATAGCAGCTTGGTCAGTGATTCGTTCGCCAGCACTTTGTCGAAGAAAGCACGGCTTAACAGGCTGTCCCGCTCCAGCAAGCCATACAGTTCCTGCACAGCACGCATACGTTTCTGCGAACGGGCGTTATTAATGCCATAGATGAAATAATCCACGATCCAGGACTGGACGACTGGTGCAGCGACCCGGAAATACTCCCCAATGCGTGCAGCAACTGATTCTTCAGGTACATTCTCGCGTTTGACGCTGTCCAGCTCACGACTGAGCAATGTCAGAAACAGCTCGTTCAAACGTGAACGCTGCTGTGCTCCGCCTTCCGGTTTCAAGTAGGTGAGCAGGCCACTCAGGACATCGCTTTTGTTATCCAGATACAGATCTTCCCTACCTTGCTCCAGACGATAGAACATGGAAAGTTCTCCGTATGCTTCAATGGAGAGGTCCCGTCCAGGTTCCATGCCGGACAGCATCTCATCCGCAAAGGCATAAAATGGATCGGCAGCCGCTGGCTCATGCAGCAGTGACCAGGCAAATTCCGCGTAAGGAAGCTTCGCCACAGATGCATCTGCATGGGTAACCCTGCCCGATACCAGATCAAAGGTGAAATCCTTCTCCGTATTCCGGTCTTTCGGACGCAGTGTTCCCCTCTCCACAAACTGGAGGTGGATGCCTTTCTTCGCGTGTGGCTCCTTCGCAAACGTCATAAAGCCAAGCTGCCGCCGGAACGCGTAAGGCAGCGTCTTAAATAACAAACGCAGCAGTCCCTTGGCTCCGGCTGTAACTTCCTCAGGGGGCACATCCAGCGCAATGTATACCTTCCGACGTGTCGCTACAGCTTGCATGACGGCGTAGAGCAGGCGCTTGAACACCACCTCGTCCATTTTCAGAGCGCCTAGGATCTGACCTGTAGAAGAACCGGGGCCAAGGTCACCCGCCGGATTTGTCCCGAAGCCTGAACCACTCCCCCTGGCCGAACCTTGTCCAACATCAGCTGCACGTGGCAATTCAGCAAGCGCAGGCAGCACTGTGCCTTGTTCGATGTCATAGGACGTGGCGAACACAGCATCCAGCCAGCCGCTTTGCTTCATCTGCTCTTCCGAGCGTTCGGGAGACAAGATGTAGTTATGAGCGAAAAAAGCACTGCGCAGCCCGGTGAAATCAGCAGACTGGTACACATTTTGCCCAAGGATCGTCTCCCCGCTCTCCAGATGCAGCAGATGAATGGACGGCGGGAACTTCGTCTCGTCCTTCTCACTCCGCCCCGTTAGCTCCGCTGGAGCGTCATAGACGCAGTAGGGATGAAGCACTTTTTTGATAAAAGAAGGATCCAATCCCGGCGATGCGGCAACCGTATCGAACCCCTCCGTTGTACGAAACACCCCGCGCCGCTCTCGAGTGTACATCTGTTGTTCAATTGGCGGGGTTATGGAAGAACGCATCATCCCACTCTCCCCTCAATGTACTTCAGCTTGTACAACAGCCAGAGAAATGGCTCATCAACACGGATTGGACTGACCACGCCTTGCAGCTTCATATCCACCGGATTGCTTCCCAGCGCTGACACCGCAAAGTAAGCCGTATCCTTGAAGTACACATCCATCGTGCCTTTGAATGGACGGTCCACCTTCTCGATAAAACGCCGGATCTCCCCGTCGATATTCTCGAATTCGGTCAGGTCAAACCAGTCGCGGTGCACCATGTTGCGAAACACATTGCTGTTGGATTTGATGTAATCGCCCTCTTCGTCCTTGAGGGAATGCAGCATGTCGCTTTTGGTGAGCACGACGGCTGTTGGAATATTCGTCTTGGCTTTGTCCTGGTACGCAATAAAGTCACCGAACATCGTCAGTACCACATCACGCGGCTCATCGTATCTTGGCGTCCACTCGCCTGGCTCATTGCCGAGGTTGATGCGGATTTTGTCCCGGATGGAACGAATCTGGAGCGGGTCGACCATGAACAGAATGCCTGCCGAGTTCTTGATATGCTGCCCGTGAAGTCCCAGATAGTCCTGCTCCACCATACCTTCACCAGCCACGTCAAAAAATACCAGTGTCAGCGGGGCTTTATCTTCATCCTTGAATACAAATTGAAAAATAAAAGGCTCTTGCAGCTTCTCTTTCTGCGTTGAATCCAGCAGATCGCCCCGCTCGAATAATGGTTCTTCATAATCCGCACGGAACCGGCGGCTAATCTCCGCATTCAGCGGCATGCAGGCCGCATCAAAGTGATCGGCAGTATAATGCTGCAATGTATGAATTAATGAAGTCATGTAAACGGATTTACCCACCTGGGATGCCCCGATAATGGAAATGATATTGCTTGGTGCTTTGCCTGCCGTGACAGGCAGCTCATTATGGCACTGTGGACACAGTCGACGCCGTGTAACGACACCGTAGCGATCGTTCAGTCCCATCACAATATTATCCGAATAGATGCGATGTTCCTCAGGTACATCATGCGGAGCCAGCACGGCCTCCATATCAAACACCGTATCCAGTCCAAACCGTTCACGATACCGATTCAGCTTCGCATCTTCCCCAAGTGCGTAGTCCTCATCGTCGTCGCGATGGTGCGCAGCCCGGAACACAACCTCCTCCGGTGAAAACTTGCTGAAGCAATACGGACATACGATATCGTAAAACAACGGCCGTTCTTCAGGCTGCTGTCTCTTCAAAAACCGACTAAAAAAGCTCATAGCCACTCCCCTCCCCTGATCTGTTAGACAAAGTTGATTTACACTTGCACTACCGATGACAGAATTTCAGTGTAAAAAATTAGCCTAACTATCTAGTCTGATATAAGCCTATAGGCGGCTCCATACTTTGGTCCGTCCGTGAAGAACAGCCTCACGTAATCGTCCTTGGCTACTTCGACGGGTGGCATCTCATTTCTTCCGGGAGCAAAGTCACTCACAAAAGGGTACACCGTGCCATCTTCCTTATTCAGCGGAACCCCGCCTTGCTTGCGGACATAACAGAGCGCTTCCTTCGGAACAGGTGCTTCGGCGGTGATGGTCATCAGTACACTTTTTCGTTTCTGAAAAAAACCGCTCTTGTACCGGATGGAGAAACGAATATCCGCCTTGCCCGCACTGGCAATCACCGTATTGTCCCCATCAAGCTGACGCAACAAAACCGGCCCGTCTTCCTCCATCTGACAAGCATACACCGTGTACCGGATGGCACCAAAACCTGTGATCCGATCCGTGTATCCGTTGCTCGCCTTATATTCTTCTTTCGTGTATAGCTTCAGCTTACCCTGTGCAGTCTGTTCCCCAGTGCGATCATCGCCCCTCAAATCGAGCTCCAGCCGTTCAACATATACAGCTTCCACGCTTTCTGGCCAGAGCCAGCGAAGTGTACACTGGTTCTCATCCACTGCAAGTGTCAGTCTGCGAATCAGGGGCGCTGAAGAGTCTGCATCCGTAAAACGCATCTATCGCCTACCTCCAGACGTTAAAATCCTTTGCTGCGCGTATCTCTTGCCCGCTGACCGAATCCTTCCACCGAATTGGTACTCCCACCGGCATCACGGCGCCCACGGGTCTTCCGCGGTGTATTCTCCTTGATCGGAATAATCCAGGTGAATAGGGTCAATACAGCAGACAAAATCAGCAGCGCCCCGAATCTTACAAATGTATCACCCACCGTTGATCCGTCCAGACCCCATTCGAGCAGAAGTCCTGCCAATAAACCAGACACGGCGCCACCAATTCCGAAACTGAGTGCGAGATGACGGTTATCGAATACCAGTCCGAGCGATACTCCAAGAGCGACACCAATTAATAGTATGGCAGCCACTCGGAAGATAGCCAGATACGTACTATGCTCCATCATGCCTGTCCGTTCGGTCACCAGTGTACGTTCATCAATCGTATCGTAAATTTGCTGGAATGCCAGATTAAGCCCACCGGAATCCGGTACATCATAATACATACCACCCGTCTGCTGTGCGATATGACGCAGCAAGTCGGTTCCGGAAGGATCTACCAGACTCAGACCCACCGTATTGACGGCAATCTGTTCATTCGCATACTCGGACAATATGCCGGATGTGTCTACATCACTGAATCCATCCGATAACAAAATCGCTACCGTTCCGCGTTTTGGGTCCTGTTTGCCCTTAATCTGCTCCATCGCTTCCCGCAGCACGGCATCGAAATTGGTTCCACCCGAGGTCGTCACGATACCGTCAATTTTACTGTATACCTCATTTTTGGCGGCTTCACTGTCCAATCGGATGAAAGGCTGCAACAACTGGGGCTGATCATCAAACGTAATGACTGCGACCTGTTTGTCGCTCTCCATCTGACTGATTAGCGTCTTCGCTGCTTCAAATCGGCCGTTATCCGGGTCCGTATCGGTCATGCTGCCTGAATTATCAATCATCAGTACAATATCTTTGACTTGCTTTGCACCGCCTGGATTAATCTGATACAGCAATTGAAGTGCCATTCCAACAACGAACAACAGCGCAAGCGTTGCCGGAACAAGCAGTTTCCAGGATAAGCCCAGATACCGCAGCTTCCAGGAAGAACCGTTCAGCTTGGGCGAGATCATTTCTGCGAGTAAGCAGAACAACCCTACGCTCAGTGCCAGCACGCCAAAGTATAATCCCATCAGCAATAAACGAGGCATTTCCCCAAGCCACTGACGCAGCATGATTTCTCCTGCCGCAAAACCCACGGCCCCGCCGATCAGGCTAAACAGGACCAGGAGAAGATTAATTTTTCGCTGCATGTGTGTATGCATCCTTTCCAAACCAGCCTTCTATCGACTGAATTATTACAAGATATCGGGTGGTACAACACGTTCTAGTTCCATCATGCCCTGGACGGGGAACAGATGAATGTTAATCCTTTGGAGACATAGAACACAAGCTCATATACAATGATCCCGTTGCACTGCACTTTGCCCGTTCCAAGGATAAAACCCATCTGTACCTCCCTTCCGCCCCTAAGACACAGCCTGATATTCTATCGCATCGGCGAGAGCTTGTCTGCCATACCTGCCGGGTGAAGTTCATACCCATTTTCCGTATACGAGTCGTAATAGACTCTACCGTTACGATAAACCATCAGATCCTCCAGATGAAATCCACCCATCAGATTCAGCTTTTCCACACCACTGCTTCGTTCTTCGTATACCACACCCAACTTATAGATCCGTGACGTTTCTTCGGCATGTGCCGCGTAGTCCATGAAGGCACTGTGATGGTCGCCAAAGAAATACTTTTCTTCATACCGATGTTCCTGCGTATAGTCGAATACTCTTACCCGAACGACCGCCTGATCCTCCAATGTGCGATACAATCGGCGGAACAGATCATCACGGGTCAAGACATTTTTGTCACCATAGGTAATGGTTACATTCGCTCGTAACAGCAATTCTTCTTCAAAAGGTACCCGAAGCGGTTCTGCTGTAAGCAGCATCGCATGACATACCTCCATCAGGCGGTGCAGCAGATGCTCATTACCTTCTGTGGCAAGCCGGTTCATGTCCCCCATATAACGGTCCTCAAACCAGACATCACGTCCGCGCTTCGCCTCCAAATCAGCAACCAGCGCTTCCGTCACTTTGCCGTAGTACTCCATGACATTCTGACCGATATATTCATCTGCAGCAGCAATGCTCTCCACAGCTGTCTCACGCAAGATACGTTCCAGCGCTGCCAGTGTTTCCGTTACCCTCCGGCTGAACGTATGCAATTGTTCCATCTCCGTATCGTAGGCACGCAGCAGCTGCAATTCATTCTCCAGACGAAGCAAATCAACTTTAGGCACATACACACGCTCCAATAAGCAATCGATCAGGTTGCGCACGTTCTGTTTGTCACGGAACAGCGCCCGTTTGAACGACTGATCCTCTACCCGCTCCTGTTGGCGCTGCTCAAGCAAGGCACGTGCCGATTCAAGCTGCACCGATTTATCACGAATCAGTCCAAGCAATGCCTCACGCACACTGCCAAACCCGCTGTCACTCCAGGCTGCCCACTGAAAATAGCCAATCTCGGGATGCTCCGTACGTGATTGCTCCGCTTGGCGACGCAGGGAACCTTCTGTGCTGCGTTGGCGCATTCTTTCCTCGGCAAGACGAACCACGTTATCTCGAAAGTACGCCTCTGCCCCCTGCCCGAACAGCGCTCTCTCTGCTTCACGCAGCGAGAGCGGCTTCAGGTCAGTGAAGCTGATATTATGCGTCATAATGCCGCTCATGCCGCTCACCAGGTCCTCATCGGGAAGTATTCCTTCCACTTTGCTCTCTATCGAAGTACCATCCAGTCCGAAGAAGAGGAGCTTGTCCTTGATGCTCCATTCAGGTTCCTGCCGCATTCGTTCGAGCAGATAACGATACAAGTGATACAACACTGCGAGTGCAATCGGTTTGTTCGGCCGTCTAATCTCGGCAAAACCTGCACTGGCATAACCGTGCTGATCCGAGGTGGTACGGATGTTGTTTTTGAACGATGTGTTGTTATACGTGTTGGCCCCTGTGCTTGATATTGTACCGGAACTGTCTGCATCCTGCTTCCGGTTCTTGAGCAGACAGATTCGGCAGATGATCTCAGCATTTTCAATCCACCCGCCGGGGACGCCGGTTCCCCGCTCGTTTTTGTCGGACAAAATATATACGAGATCGAATAATGGAGAAGCAGGATGCACAACCGGAATGGAGATACCATCCTCCGTAACTAACAGATTGCCACTGAACGTAAAGTCCAGCCCCTGCATGTAGTCCAGTTCCCGCAGAAAAGCGAGTCCTGCCGCACTAGCATAACCAAAGGAATCGACCTGCTCCATCTCGCTAACCAGCACATGCAGATCGGTCTGTACCGACTTGAATGATTGGGCCAGTATGGTTTCGGTTAGCTTGGTAAGCTCCGGCAGCAGCACATTCAATGGATCATCTGCCCTGGTCACGACGGTCACATAGATTCGATCGAACGATGAATACAGACGTCCGTATTCAGCAATACGATTGCTTACCCGCCGCAGCGTGCGATTCAGACCAAAGAGGGCCTGATCTGAATCGTGGAAGCTGCGGTGTATATCCTTGCGCAGCGTTTTGGACGGTCGCCCGGTCTGCGCCCGGGATATAGGGAGCACGTGGCGGGTCACCTGACCCTCATCGAACGAGCTGCCATTCATGGCTTCAGTCGGACGATGCCTACCTGGATATGATGATTGACGGTCATCGCTATGTTCACCACGTTCAAGCTGACTACGATTATCGTTGTCATGCTTCATTCGTCCGCTGCTGTCATGGTCACGATGACGTTCATCATCCTGATCTTCCGTCCCAATCTGTACATAAACTACGCCTTCTCCGTTATCCCACTTCAGCCGATTGATCTCCTGGACAGCAGATACTGCCGGAGCGACCTGATCACCCACGAACAGGAACAACGCCGGGTAATGGATGCTGCTGCGACCATCACCCAGGCTGCCTTGACGCTCCTGCTCTGCTGCATACTGTGCTGCATACTTCTCCAGATTGCGCTTCAGGGCATTGTTCGAGCCGAACTCCATCCCGGCCGCCATCTTACTTCAGCCTTCTGCGAATGTCATTCAGTTTCGATGACATCGTTCTGTAGAACTGGTAGATGTCTTCCCCATTTGCCAGTTCCACTCGCTCGTATTCCAGACGATCACGGGATTCCATGAACAATGCAGCCAGATCATCCAACTTCGTAAGCAGTGGCGTGATATCTTCGGAAGCGGTCAGGTCGTTATCGCGGCGGGAGGCTTTGCGCAGCAATGTGCTGCGATCCTTCTCCGCCAGTCCACGGAAATTGCCAAACACTTCATATTCAGCAAAGTTACGGCTCTTCATCAGATTCGCAAACGGCTCCCATGCGTCTTCTTCCGGGTCACGGTCATAGACGTACAGCGCGCCTTTCTTCACGATGGTATCCGTGTATAGTGCTTCGATGAAGCGGTCATACCACTGCTCCTCGTCCTGATGCTGGGCGAGAATGCCTTCCAGCTCGGCGACTTTGGCCGAGATGGCGTTCATCTTCGCCAGTTCTTCACGTACACGCGCGATCAGCTGCGGGGAACGCACCAGATTTTCTTTGGCCATATCTTCATTAATACTGCCGAAAATGTCCTTCACCGACACCCGTGGCAATCCTTCGGATTGCAGGCGTTTCAATTCCATGACTGCCCGCTTCACTTCACCCAGGTTCGGGGTGGTGGACGTCAGACGCATATCGTAGGCACCAAGCTTCGCTGACAGGTCAAACGGTTCCGTCGTCACAATGGCATAGCGGTTGCTTGTATTCTCATCGATGGATTTGGCTGTCACGATGTTGTATCCGAGCGCCTGCTCGAATTCAGCACGCACGCGGGCATTATATTGCTTCACGCGGGCATTCTCGTACACATCTCCCCATGACTTCTCCGGAATTGGCGACGGCAGATAGGTCCAGTTATTCTTCTCGGTCTGTACCAGATGGCGGCCGATACCTTCTTTGTCCAAAATGGTACGTTCATAACTTTCCTCATATACCTTGAGCGGGGTATACACAAACAGTGGTACCCCGTTGCGTGTGTTCAGCCAGAAGATTCGGTTGCGCACTTCACTTTCCTTGACAGTAAAATGAGATTTGCCCACCGCATTGTTCTGATAGTTGCGAATCCCTCTCAGAATGCCCGGCGCCTGTGCTGGCACTGATACGAATCCCCAGGACGGGAAATGCAGACTGCCTGTGCTGTTGCTCAGATTGAACACCGGAACGGCCTCATCATCCAGTTTGCCTGCAATGAAGCGTTCCACGAATTTCTCGACCGACTCATCCTGTCCATATTTGATAACCAGGAAGTCCTCCATCGAGCGGGTAATCAGATCCCCGAACTTCTCCGTCAGGAAATCAGAGATGGAGCTGACAATATCGATTTCGTTTTCCTTCACCCACTGGCTGGAGTTCTCCAGCAATTCACGCGAGAAGTCGCGGATCAGATCATCCGTATCACGCTTGTCCAGCAGCCCATCCACCACACTGACGATATCCGGCACACTTACAACGTTCCAATAATAAGTCTTGTTGCCTTTGTGATCGGACTGTTCTTCGCCGCGTGTCAGGATATCCCCGTTTTTGGAGAAGATCGAGCTGAGCGCGTTCAGCGTTTCAGTAAATACGTTATAAATGCGGCTGTTCTCCTGGTTCAGCAATTCGTACAGGTCTTCGTAGAACTCGATCATCTGATCGTTGCGTTCCACATCGGCATGCAGCCAGTACTCATGAATTTTGGCTTCAATATAAGCATTCTTCTTCTTCTCTTTGGAGACGAACGCACTCTTCGCATCGCCCAGTTTCTCTTCGGACTGCTCCTGAGCGGCCTCAATGTCACGCGGAATGCGGAAGGCATTCTCACGCAGGGTTTCAATGTACGACTGAATCATCTTCAGTACACAGAAACCTTTTTCCGTGTAGATCAGACGGGAGACATAGAAGGGACCCTGTTCGGGATGCAAAAACATACGCCGGTTCTGTTCGGTGAACTGACCCGCAATCTCGCCCGGCAGCTGCTTCTTCGCCTTGATATATTCCTCACGGGCACGAGCCAGGAAGTTCTGCTCCAGTTCAGTGTCCATGTTCACGACCTGTGATTTCACCACATTGCCATAGGACAGACGCTCGCTGTTCTGATAGCCAGGCAGCGGCTCCGGTACACGTGCTTCAAAGGACTTGACCACACTTTCGAGATCAATGCCCAGCTTGCGGGCAAACTTCTCGGTATCCTCCTGGTTCGGCGCTTTGGAGAACATGGTGCTCATTTTGTCAAACATCCGGTAGGCCAGATAGGTCGTCATTTCTTCAATTGGCAGTACCGCTGAGGATGCGCCGATGATGTTGTAATCATAGTTGGCCGGGTAGGCCTTGTTCATTTGTGCAATGTTCGTGCGAATGTTGCTAATGTAATCGTGAATGGCAAACTCCTCGCCGGACTGCTTTTCCTCACTCGCCATGAAGTTGGTGATGTTCTCTGCGGTAACATTCATGCAGTAATCATAAGCGTTCTCCAGCAGTTTGCCTTCCGTATTGGTTGCGGAAATCAGATGACACAGGTTGAACGGCGGCAGTGGTGAATTTACGGTCAGAATATTGCCGTATTTCTGCGAGAAACGCTCTCCCCGACTATCCACGTTCATCCAGTAATCCAATTCCTTGAGCGCAGCGTATCCATTCTTGCGGATGTATTCACGAGTATGCTCACTCAAGCTTTTGTTTGACAGGTTCACGTCCGGGGTGAACAGATACCCCAGCGTGTTCACGCGGTCAATCCCGGCAGAGCCGTGATCGCGTTCGATAATCCCGCGCACGATGTAGGAGATATCGAGGAAGCATCCACTGCCCGTACCGCCGGAAAGACCCGTCAGCAGGAACACCATCAGTTTTTTGTTGGTGCCTACCGATAAGGTTTTGATCTTTTTGTCGATCGCCTGCACGACCTGGTTAATCTTGGTGAACAACAGCAGGCGTCCAGCCTGACGCACCCCTGCAGCGCCGTTCATGCCATCGGTAATGCTCAGCTCCGGGGACAGCCAGTCCGTAATATACGGCTCCAATACGCTGCGGTTCTGAAGCAGTCCGCCAATTTCGGCATTGGACAGCAATACGAATTCATTAATTGGATCGAGTCCGATGCCTTTATACTTTTTGGCGCGGTCCTGTTCATTTGTTTCAAAAGCAAGAAACTCCACGTTGGACGGTTTGTCCATTTTTTTCTTGGATACCGGGTCCTGTGGCAGCTTGAAACGTCGGTTAATCTGGTATTTAAGACGCAACAGCGCATCAATACCTGTTCCTCCCAGACCGATAATCAGAATCGGGTTATCAATTGTATCGACTCTGATTTTCTCACTGACAATACCTCCGCCAAGTGATACATCCAGCTGCTGAATATGTTCTCTAACAATCGGTTTCATTCCAAGTCCTCCCTTTCGTCATCTGCACGCTGCAAATGCCTGTTATACCAAATACTCAATTAAAATGGTCTTGTCCGCCTGTTGCAGCGGGATGCTCAGTCGGTCACCGTTCTTCAGTTCGACGCCTGAGCTTGCATCAACGGCACGGCCGGATTTCTCCAGCGTTCCGCCTGCAGTGTTACGAATTATAATTCGATCCCCATTGCTGGGTGTAAATACATATTTCTCGGTTTCCTTCAATTCAGGGTCCAGCTGTAACAGCTGGTGCAGATGGAATCTGCCCCGGAAGGATGCCAGTTTTTTATATTGCGGGTACGACTTGTCCCCGGTGTTCTCATCCCGAATTTCGACAATCATCTGTCCGACAAATCCGCGGTTTTTGCGTTTCAGCCAGCCTAGCAGGAACCAGACACCCACAGCTACCACGATCAGGGCGATGACACCCAAAATAACAGGCAGCCACGGAAACGGCTTGTCCTGCTCGCCCGGAGGAGTCGTTGGCTTCGTTCCGCTACCCGCTGCTCCGCCTGCATTGATCGTAATTGGAGCACTCTCCCGGTAGAAGCTGTCCTCTTCGGCACGAATAACAAGCTCGTAGTTATGGTTGTCCGGTACTTCAAACGTTCCGGCGAACCCGGTCCCTGTGTTTTCGAGCGGCTGTTCCGTGCTTTTGCCTGTATCCAGATCGTTTACGACCAATGTCGCCTTCATATCGGCATACAGATCATTATCCTGCAGCGGCTGTCCTCCATTCTCCAGCTTGGCGGTCAGATCAACTTTGTCGCCCTTCGTATAGGACTTGGTCTTAATTGGGTCCACGACGAGCTGGAGATCATAGTTGAACAACAGGTTGATATCGATGCTGTCTTTCGGAGCCCCTTTTACCCGAAGTTTCCAGTCGCCTTCCTGAGGCTTGAGCAGCTTCACCAAGGAATAACTCTTTGAAGTCGAGAGCTTGGCGGCATCCGAGTTCAGATCTACGGCCTTGCCGGAAGGATCGGTTAATTCAATCTGGACTTGTTTGGAAGACATGATCGAGATATTCGCTTCGAGTACACTGTCGTTCGGTACGTTCACGGTAACTTCCTGATAACTGCCGTTTCCTGTAATGGAGGGCAGCTTCACGACATTCAGTTTGGCATGATCGGCGAAAATCTCGCTCAAAATCTGCGGCAGATCATCGGGTGTATCCGTAATGAAGGACTTGCCTCCGGTCTGCTGAGCCAGATCAGCAAGTGCATCCTTGTTCAGTTTGCCGTCTGCGTTCAGTCCAATCGTATAGACGGGAATTCCCTGATCCTGTGCTTCCTTGACGGCCTTTGCCAGATCCGCATCGGACTGAGACTGGGTGCGACCTTTGGTTTTGTTAAAATCATTGTTGCCGTCAGCCAACAGCACAATCATTGGCGAGTGAGATGCGTCTGCCCCATGGTTCAGTACATTCACCGCTTCAGCCACCCCGACAGAGATATCGGTATATGGCCCTCGGCCGAGCTGATCAATAAAATCTTTCAGGCTGCTTTTGTCCGCATCGGACTGTATCTCCAGCAATGCCTTTTCCCTCTCCACCTGATCGGTGTAAGCGACAATCCCTACCTTGTCCCCCTGGACCGGCAGCATATCAATAAACATTTTCATGGCTTCATTACTGATCTTGTCACGGTCACTTGTATTCATTGAATTACTTACATCGGCTACAAGTACCGCATCGATTCCGCTTGTCTGTCCCTGAGCCGCTGCAGCATGTGGCAGCAACGCCTGAGGTAACAGCAGCGATAGAAATGCCAGCAGAACCAGAGTTCCGCTGAGCCAGCGTATTTTGCTTGTCCGCAGCATTGGGTGTACTCCTTCACGTTTGAGATTAAAATGGGAATAGTTTATTATAGGCGTCAAGCCTTAAGGAAATCTTAACAGTCTACTAATAAATTCTGAAAAGCACCCCTATCTTGAGTTACAGTTTTGTAATGACTGACAAAAATCGACGAATTCACGTCATTGGCTGGCATGAAAGTTCCAACTATGGAAATATGATATAGTTATTGCCAGCAAACTGCAATATAACGACGCTTGATCAGTGAACATTATCGTTTATAAAATGAATAGAAGAATCACACGCTAACGAGAAGGGCAGAAAGGTTGTTCTGCCATCGAATTGGGTCGAGTGTGCAATCAATAGTTCATCTTATAATATAAGGAAAATGATCAAGCCATAGAAAGGAACGGATTATGGTTACATACGGATGCCTCGCCATATTGTTTCTTTTTGTCATGATAAAGGTGATTGCGTCCCAGCTTCATCGACGCAAACCCGTTTCCCGGGAAGATGCGGATCGAACCCTCTACACTATTCTGAATGGCGAGCGTGATTGAGCATGAGCACTAAACAAGTTGTATCCATCAGACCTTTTATAAGAACAACACATGCCTTTCAAAAGCTGCGTGTCTGCAAGCGGTGCGGCCAGTATACCTGCCTGTGGGAAGACCACTGTACCGCCTGTGGGCGCGGTACCCTTGCCACAGTGGAAGAACGCGCCTCTTCCCGCGTGAAACGCCGTATTGCACGCGACCTGTTTATCACGGTAATCCTTGGTGCGGCAGCTACCTATTTTGGTGAGACCATAGACCAAACGATGGCGGCGGCCAGCGTCTCCCTGCTGCTTCTGGCTGGATTGATCTTCATGCAAAAGCGATCCTTCCAGGTCGAACAGCAGCGCGAGCTCAAACGCATGCTGCGTCAGGATGAGGAAGCGATTCGACAAGGCATCAACCGGAATTGGGCACTTGTCGCAGAAGCGCGCAAGCAAGATGAAGCGCTAGCCTATGAAATGCTCCGGGAGATCGGCTCACTCGTCTATAACGACCGGATTCGTCTGCAGCAGGTTGCGCTGCTGCAATCCTTCGTCCTGCGCAGCGATATGGACCTGCAGCTCAAACCGCTGCTGCTGCACAGCTTCGAGCGGCTGCTCGCTGAATATATCGGTGAAATCGCGCGGCTGAAGCCCGAATTGGTCCGTGAAGATGCGATCCGTTATGTCGCCACGTACGAAGTTAATATTTTGCAGCTGCACAATGGGATTAAGATTCTGACGGCAGTAGCCGCAGCCGCTGTACGTAAAAGTAAATATATTGAGTTGTTCCCCAGTCTTATTACCCGCTATGCCCGCTTTATGCCCAAAGATCGGTTTATGCGGCTCTATCGAACTCTGGAGCTGTATCCAGGTAAAGCACGCGGTGGTCTGGCGGAATCGGTTGGTCGGGTGTATAACGAGAAGTATCGGGATAACTATGCAGATATTCATGTGTAGAGCTGTTGTATATGGACTCGAAACGTAAATTAGTGCAAACTCAATCCCTGTATATAGACGAACTGAACTTCATTAACCCCTGCATGCATTCTGGAATTATGCGTGATGTTGCATAACTTTTATCATATAAGCTTCGACGAAAAAACACCCCATCCTTAGGTCTAGGATGAGGTGTTTTGTTGTTTGGAAAATGTATGGCGTTCTTCCAGACTGCTTGCCATGGGTTGTATCATTTACCGACCGCGACGAGAATCGCGACGGTCGTTCTTGACCGGCCCGCGGCCCTGCTTGCTTGGGCCGCCTTCACTGCCGCGCCCGGCGCTGCGCTTGTCGGCGCTACGGCCGCCCCAGCCGCTGCTGCGTTCATCGCCGCTGCGCCCTGCACCGCGCCCGCCTTGGCCCACTGCGCTGCGACTGCTGTCGCTGCTGCGCGCGGAACCACGGCCTGCGCTGCGCTCATCGCCACTGCGGCCGCCACTACGACCACCGCTGCGTCCACCTTCACCGCCGCGGGAACCACCACGACCGCCACGTCCGCCTTCGCTGCGGCCGGTGCGACCTGCGCCGCGACGGGCACTGCCTGTCCCAGCGGAGCGTCCGCCAGAACGTTCTTCATCACCCTGACTGTTGATGGAACGTCTATTTGCTCCAGTTGATGCTACTGGACCTTCACTTGTCCATTGGATACGGGACAGCTTCTGATTGGTGCCTTCCTCAATACGAGCAAGCTCCGGTCTGTCGTGCTGTGTTGCAAATGTCACGGCAAGGCCCGTGCCGCCAGCACGACCCGTACGGCCGATCCGGTGGATATAGCTTTCCGCATCATGCGGCATATCGTAGTTGAATACATGCGTTACGCCTTCAACATCCAGTCCGCGTGCCGCAACATCCGTAGCAACGAGGATTTGCAATTTCGCGTCGCGGAATGCTTTCATTACGTTCTCACGCTTGGATTGGGACAGGTCCCCATGAAGTTCATCGCTCGCATAACCTGCTTCGCGCAGATCTTCATTCAGCTTGGATGCACGACGCTTGGTCCGGCAGAAAACAATTGCCAGGTACGGGCGATACGTATCAATCATGCCGCGAAGGGCCTCAAGTTTGCCACGATCCGTGCACTCCAGCACCTGCTGGCGAATCTGATTGATCGGAATCACGGACTTGGAGGATACTTTCACATCCTCCGGGTCTTTCATGTAGTTCTTCGCCAGGTTGCGAATGCCTTTCGGCATCGTTGCCGAGAACAGCATTGTCTGACGTTTCTGTGGCAGTTCACGAAGGATGGTCTCCACATCATCCAGGAAGCCCATGTGCAGCATTTGGTCCGCTTCATCCAACACCAGTTTTTTCACATTATCCAGCTTCAACGTGCCACGACGCAGATGGTCCAGAAGACGTCCCGGCGTACCAATCACGATCTGTGTACCGTTCTGCAGTTTACGCAGCTGTTTGTCCACATCTTGTCCGCCGTATACCGCGAGCACATGCAGCTTGTCGTCGTTTGCAGTCAGCTTCTTCGCTTCTTCCGTAATTTGCAGCGCCAGTTCCCTCGTAGGAGCAATAATTAGCGCTTGCGGCGAGCGGTCGGATACATTAATTTTCTGAATAATCGGCAGCAGGAAAGCCAGCGTTTTCCCTGTACCTGTCTGTGCCTCAGCAATAATATCACGCCCACCCAGCAGTACCGGAATCGAACGCTCCTGTACCGGAGTCGGCACGGCGATGCCCTGATGTTTCAGGATCTCGCACCATTCCGGGCGAATGCCCAATTGTTCAAAGTTTGCCAATCGTTACACCTCTGTATATTCATTTAGATAAGTCCATTTCATAAATGCTTTCACTTGAACTTCAATCAAGACTAGTTTTCCGTATATCAATCATGATTATGAAATGAATTTTTTAAAAAGCAATCGGTCCGTTGCTCTTCTTCTCCATACCCTGTAGTTTACACGTTAGTCAAGCAAAACAAAAGGGGATCAGGAGTTACTTTCCTCCATTTGATCACAAATGTCCCGGATCGTTGTGTTTAAAGCGTTAAGGAATCATACTACGGTTCGTAAGAATATCGGACGCATGAAATTACAGGCAATAGGACGTGTCGGGTTCGTTAGACCCAAACTAATTAAGTTTTTAGCTGACCTATATAAAAAAAAGGCCGTCCCTGTCATGATCCATCATGACTTGCAGGACAGCACCTTTTATCACCTATCAATGTTACTCATTTGGATTCAGCTATAGCAATTAATTACGAACTTTGCCCTTGCACCGTAGCCAATCCACTTTTATCAAGCAAACGAGAGCTTTCCTCGTTCAGTCCGCGCAGATGTACCGTTTTGCCCAGCTTCGCATATTTGAACTTCACTTTCCCAATGGCGACAACCGCCGTGTTATCCCAAATATGTGAGCCACCAAAATCAATCGTGATTTCCTGCGGATCGGCTTCTGCATTGAACTCATCGACAAAGCGGGAGGATGAACCGAAGAAGAACGGTCCGTTAACCTGGTACACCTTCTGCCCCTGCTCCTCATTAGCCTGCACTCGGATTTTGGTCTGTTTCCAGCCAAAATGAAGAACGCTAAGGACAACACCGACCATCACACCGATGGACAGATCGTGAGTATACACTACAATTGCAACCGTGATGATCATGACAATGGCTTCCGCCCGTGGCACACGCGCAATGTTCTTGATGGAACTCCAGTCAAACGTACCGATGCACACCATAAACATCACACCTACGAGTGCACCCATCGGCACCTCTTTCACCACACCACTCAGCAATAACAACAATATGGCGAGAAAAGCCCCTGCCGTAAATGTCGATAATCGACCTCGACCACCAGATTTCACATTAATAACCGACTGTCCGATCATTGCACAGCCGCCCATGCCGCCGAACAAGCCGTTGACAAAGTTCGCGATTCCCTGACCGCGTACCTCGCGGTTTTTGCTGCTCTTGGTCTCGGTCATTTCATCCACGATGGTAGCGGTCAGCAGGGATTCCAACAAACCTACCAGTGCCATCGTGAACGAATAAGGCAGTAGAATCATTAGCGTATTGAGGGACCAGTCAATATTGGGCAGGTGGAACATAGGCAAAGTACTTGTGAGATTGCCCATATCACCTACGGTTTTGACATCCAAATGTAACAGCGCCGTAATGATCGTCATGATCACAATGGCAATCAGTGGAGCCGGAACGCTTTTGAAAAACCTTGGCAAAATATAAATAATCGTCAGCGTGCCTGCTACCATCGCATACATAATCCAGTTGGCGCCCGTGAAATGGGTCAGCTGCGCCATAAAGATCAGAATCGCCAGTGCATTCACAAACCCTGTCAGTACCGAATGAGGTACAAACGTAATAAACCGTCCAACCTTGAAAATTCCCAGAATAAACTGGATAATACCTGTCAGAATTGTAGCAGCAAACAGATATTCCACGCCATAATCCTTGACGAGTCCTACCATCAGCACCGCCATGGCGCCCGTTGCTGCCGAGATCATGCCCGGTCTTCCACCAGCAATCGAGATCACAATCGCAATCGTGATCGAAGCGTACAATCCGACCATCGGATCGACCCCTGCAATGATCGAGAACGCAATAGCTTCCGGGATTAGCGCCAGCGCTACCGTTATGCCTGCCAGCACGTCTCCGCGAATGTTGCCAAACCATTGTTGTTTTAAAGTATTCATAAGTCCTTTGTCGTTCCTCCTACGTGTATCAACTCAAATTTGTCTTATCACCTGATGGGTAACGAAACGATTCATCACTGATCCATTACAACAGACAGCACAAAACAGCGGAATACTCTTCCGCAAAATTCGTCAATCGTGGCTAAATAGCATCATATCTACAGCATAATCAATTCGGCGCATTTCACTGTTCCCAAGCTTGATCTTGGTCTGTACCTCAAATTACGAATCTTTCACCACAGGAATTAGGCTATACAACATCAATTTTGAACACGTCTCATCCGTTCCTGTGGTCCCGCTTGTTTCCGTCCCATTCCGTTTTCTTTTTCTTGCCTTCAGGGCACCATGAGCAAAGCATGGCACCTATAGTTTTCCCCTCTCAGAAAAACTGGGTCCGTTAATGTACTGACCTATTATTATAACCACAGGATGCAATATGTACAACACAATTAAGCTAAGAATATAACAGTATATCTCTTAGAATCTAATCTTTTCGTTACTTTATTCAAAAATACTTTATTTTGAACATAATAATCTAATGACAAAAAAACCTCCCTCGTTGGGTTTCATGGAATGATTCAGACCGGGTTCGATGGACGAATGGTCCCAGCGCTGGGCCCCTTCTGTCTGAACGACTACATTTACGTTGCTGGAAGAGCCGACTCTCATCATTTCCTTTAAGTCATCGCTTGCCATATGAAAATCGCTTGCCATATCCGAACCGATCATATAGATGAGAAAGGTGTAATCGGCCTGCCGATCGGATGCTTTTAGTTCAGACACAGGAAGAAACGAGACAAGCAGAATGAACACAAGCAGCTGTATTATTCTTTTCATTGCTTTCCCTCCTTGTTTTCACTCTATGCGATATGCCATAAAGAGAAATAACCATCTTCATCGGGAGCCTCGTTCTCCAGTACAAAACCAGTAGACTGAAAACACTTCAAACAAGCAGCGTTGTCGGCTTCAATTCCGGCGTACCATTTATGGATCGTTCCCAGCTCGGGCAGCTGCATGGCTTTTCCAACCACTGCCCTGCCGTAGCCCTTGCCCCGAACCGACGGATTGACAACGATGGCAATGCTTCCCGTATTATGCTCCTCCTGCTCAATCATAATTACGCCTACAGCTTCATCCTCCGAAAAAGCGACCCACACGTCATAACCGGGATGCTGCTCGACATGCCGGTACCACTCGCCTAAAGGAAGCATTCCCTCCAATCGTCGATGAACCTCTGCATCCTTAAACCAATCCTCCAGCATCGCCAGATCGCGTTCCGTAAACGGCCGCAGGTTGTCAATCGTTACCACGCTCATTTCATCTCACCTCTTATCTGTATTTTTGAGCCTGCATGTTGTACAGTTCGGCATACCCTGCCCCATTCACAAGCAATTGGTCGTGGGTTCCCGTCTCCATGATTCTACCCTGTTCCATATAGACTACATAATCTGCGTGGCGTGCAGTGCTTAACCGATGCGAGACGATGACCACCGTCTTGTTCTTCATTAAATCCCGCATTCGCTGGAATACGTCTTCCTCCATGAACACATCCAGCGCTGAGGAAGGTTCGTCCAAGATCAGCAATGCGGCAACATCCTCTCTCATAAAAGCACGGGATAATGCAATCCGCTGCCATTCTCCTCCGGAAAGGCTTCTGCCTGCGAACAGCCTACCCAGCTGTGTATCGTATTTTTGCCCCAGTTGGTGGAGAAATCTGGCCACTCCGCCCAGCTTGGCAGCTCTTTCGATCATCCTTCGCTCGTTAACAGCTGCAAGATTGCCTAGTCCAATATTGTCCCCAAGATTCATTTCATAGCGTACAAAATCCTGGAATACCGCTGTGGCCTGTGTTCGATAGGCAGCGATATTTTCGCGCAAGGATAACTCATATTTTCCGAATTCCTGAAAAAACAACCGAGATATGCTCTCTCAGCTCCCTGACATCAAACGAGCGAATATCCACACCGTTAATTTTGATCTCGCCTTCGCAAAACTCATAGAAACGGCACAGTAGCTGACAAGTGTCGTTTTGCCCGAGCTGCAAAAATTGATAAAGGCGGAATTACATTAGCTGTCATGCCTTACGTATACTGATGCTGGCCTGAATATGGCATTCTCCAAAAAACTATAAAAATAAGACCCGCAAAGATTCTTTAAAAAGATCTCTTCGCGGGCCTTGTTGTTATGCTAGAATCTCCCTGATTTAAATATCGAATAGAGCAAGAAGGCCACCATCAGAATCGCTACCAGAAAACCAATCTCAATTACGGGAATATCCCATAACATGGTAGATTGGTGACTGATAGAGGAACCAATAATCAACCCCACCATAATAATACAAAAAGCGAGCAGCACGATACTAAAGGACAATCGGTTACTGATCTGGTCCAGTCTGCGCATAAGTGCTTCAAGTTCAGGGACATTGATCTCCAGCCGCAGTTTTCCTTTGCTGATGATCGATGAGATCTGTCTCAGCTGTCCCGGAAGCCCCATGACACTCTCAGCCATATCAGCAGCACTTCGAAACAGACGATTCTTGATCCGCCCCGGATTGAAACGTTCCTTGATCAACTTCCGTCCAAAGGGCTCCGCCATATCCACAATACTCAAAGAAGGATCGAGATGTTCGATAACACCTTCCATGGTGAGCAGCGACTTCCCTAGCAGCAGAATGTCGGCAGGCATGACGACCCGATGTCGCTGGGCTACGCTGAACAGATCATTCAATGCTTGACCCACGCTGATTTTGGAAAAGGGAATATCGTAATATTTGCTGCGCAGCTTGTCCAGATCGCTATGAAGCCCTCGCAGATCCATATCATCTGGCATCATGCCCAGCTTCTCAATTGCCCGAATCATGCTGTCCGTATCCTTGCGCATCAATCCGATAATGAGCGAAGCCAGCTGCTGCTTCATTTCATCACTCAGACTTCCCACCATGCCAAAATCGATAAAGGCCAGCCTTCCATCCTTCAACACCATCAGATTGCCCGGATGCGGGTCAGCGTGAAAAAATCCGTGAATGAAGATCTGATTCAACAATGAATCAACCAGTCGCTGCGCAATGTTATTCAGATCATGTCCACGTTTAATCAACTCGTCGCGGTCATTCAGCTTGATGCCCTCAATGTATTCCATGGTGAGTACACGAGAAGAAGTTTGATCCCAGTAGATCACGGGGATTTTCACTTTGTTATCCTGCTGATACTGCTGTGCTATCTTCTCGGTATTACGGCCTTCCACCGTATAATCCAGCTCGGCCATCAGTGCCTGGGCGTATTCTTCCACCATTTGCGGAATCTGGTACTGCTTCACCCAATCCCAGCGTTTCTCCGCCATGGCTGTCAACTCGCGCAGAATATCCAGATCTCGCTGGACAATACGCGAAATGCCGGGCCGCTGAATTTTGATGGCTACAGCCTCACCGCTTCGGAGTTTACCCAGATGCACCTGTCCAATACTGGCTGCGGCTACAGGAGTATCCTCGAACCGGGAAAAGATGTCCTCCAGCGGTGTATCCAATTCCTGTTCCAAAATACCCCGTGCCGTCTCCGAAGAAAATGGGGGGACCTGATCCTGCAGCTTCACAAGTTCGCGGATGACAGACTCCGGCAACAGATCTGCCCTTGTACTTGCCAGTTGCCCCAGCTTAACGAAAGCTGGCCCCAGCTCCTGAAGTACAAGCCTAATGCGCTCACTCAGCGTTAAGGTGGTGTGTGCCTCACGCGACATCCATCGGCGTGGTATAGCCAGCAACTGGAACAATCCCAATTCCTCGACCATATAACCGAAGCCATGACGCACCAGCGCCATGGCGATTTCCCGGTATCTGCCGACATGTTTAATTCGCACAGCCATTTACTCGATCTCGTTTCCTTTGAGAGGAGGAACTTCAAGCGGAGCTGGGGATGCCTCAGGTTGCAGCTGGGGTGTGCCTCCCAGTTCAGCGAGCTTTTTCTCAAGGACCGCAACACGCTGTTCCAGACTGGTTACATCACTTTCGGATGGCACGCCTACTTCCTGAAGTACACGTTTGACCTGTTCCTGTATCATTCTTTTGAACTGGCCCTGCTCCTCATCGCCCCGTTCCATCAGGCGCTCGACCAACGCTTTGGATTCACCGGGCGCAAGTTCACCGCGCTTGACCAGATCATCCACGGTTTTTTCGATTTTTTCCTTGCTTACGACGGTAAGGCCGAGACCTAACGAGATTGCCTTTTTGAACAAATCGCTCATTCTTGTCATCCTCCTCTTCGTTGATCTCTATATTATACCCCTAAATATCACGCACACAAAAAAACGCCCCGACTATACGTAACGCGCAGCCCATTTGCCAGCCTGCAAAATTAACTGGCGATAGGTTTCATGTGCAAACGAAGGGACATGATGTCCAGGCATAAGGTAAACAATACGTCCAACACCATATCTATGTGCCCAGGCTGCAGGCTTCGGACCTTCTTCGGACTGATATTCAAGCAGAATTTTCGTTTCGGCAAATGAACCGAATTCAAACAGATACGGCTCTTCTTCCATGGTAAATCCGGAAATACCTTCCGTCACCGGATGGCTTTCCTCGGTTACGGTGAATTCAAGTGGTGCATAAGGGGGATGATGCAGGAACTTGGCACCGATCATCTGCTTCAACTCATAACGATTCTGGAGTGTAATTCCGTTATGTATAATGACCAGTCCACCTCCATTGCTAACATAGGACAATAAACCTGCTGTCTGCTGTGGAGAGACTTTCCCCTTCCAATCGTCCATGTAACAGATACATACATCAAATCCGGTTATATTTTCTTGCAGCAGCATGTTGCGATTCTCACTGCACTGCACAGTCATAGTATCGTGGAAAATCCGGCTGATCTCCGCATCCACTCCTTGCAGCGGATGCCAATCCGGATGAGTATAATCACCAAGTAACAACGCTTTTTTACGATGATCCATCATTAAAAACTCCTTTCAAATTACCAGTCACAACATTACCAGGGAAGTGCGTCCCCCTTGTAATCGACATACGCGGGTTGATCCCCCATGAACTGCTTATGGCGATCGATGAGTGCTGTGATATATTGTGCCGATTGATCAGGCGTGAGGTCTGCGGCGGTATTCAATTCCCCGCTCATATAACTCTGTACCCAGCCGGGATGAATCAGCATCACTTGCCCACCTTCATTCTTCAGACCATTATGCACAAGGCGGGCCTGCATGTTTAACGCAGACTTGGACATGCAATAGGCAAACCATCCATCCCGGCTGCATTGCTCAATACTGCCTGCCTCCGAAGATATATTGACAATCAGCTTGTTTGTCCCTTGAAGAAGGAGGGGCAGCAGGGCATGCGTTACACGCAATGTTCCCAAGGTATTTACGTTAAATACTTCTGCCATCTCCGCCATATTTAACGGGCCGCGGATATGATCGGTTATACTTCCTAGTATAGCCGCATTATTGATAAGCATATCCAAATGCGCTGTATCCAGCTTAAGTGTCTCCGTGAACAAAGCCACAGACAGGTCATCAGCAATGTCCAGTTCAATGGCGCGTAAATGCTTCGGATAGGCATCCGTAAGAAGACGAATTCCATCCGACTTTTCCAGGTCGAGCCCTGCCGCATAGACGGTATAGCCTCTTTTCAGCATTTGTGCCGTCAGAGCCAGTCCCAATCCCCGGGCCGCCCCCGTTACACATACGGTTTTCATCATGCTGTCCCTCCTTCACAAGCCTAATCGGTCTTTAATTCATTCCACATAATTATCTGAAAACCTTTAATTATGAGTGAACACGCCGAACTTCACGACCAAAGTCTCAGATGACTTTCATGTGATCCGAGTCGTTAAGCTTATACAGGTGATTCAGGGCATATTCAGCTGCAACATTTCTGGTAGCATCGCTCTATCTAATGACTTGTCTCGACTTGTTGAGAGCAGAAATCACCAGACAAAACACAAAAAATTCTGATCCATGAATCGGATCAGAACCAGGAATGCTATGAATCTCGGATGTGGATACAATTCATCATGGTATCAACATTGCGCTGGTACAGTTACACTTATTGCAGAAGATCAGCCTTGTCCACACGTTTGGCATCGTAATAACGCCCCAACTCAACGATTAGGGCTCCCATCTTCTCGTCCTCTGGAACTACAAGTGCTTCGATACCTTCCTCACGCATGGCGTTTGCTGTAACCCTGCCCACTGAAGCCGGTACGACATCTTGCCGAAAAGCCTCCTGCATGAGTTCAAGCTTTCCCTTGGACGCGGCATATTCAACCAGAAACCTCACCTGCGGGCCACTCGTAAATGCGACAGCATCCACTTCATGCAGCAAAATCTCATTCAGCAGCAGTTCGAGTTCTCCCTCCTCAGGCGGAACGTGACGATAAGGAAGCACCTGACGTACAAGAGCACCCTGTTCCTCCAGCCATCTGACCAATTTGGGAGCTGTCTCCCCATGCAATTGCAACATTATGCTCCGCCCCGCCAGATCATGTGAAGCGAATTCACGAATCAGTCCATCCGTACTGCCGTCATCATCCCGGACCAGCGGAGTGAGTCCACGCTTTCGAAGTGCATTAACGGTTTTGTACCCTCTTGCCGCAATTGAAGAGTCCGACAACGCATCCAGTAATTGAACAGCAATATCCATATCCTCAGCCATATCAAAAATAGCATCCAATCCCATGCCCGTAGTCAATACCGTCCAGTCTGGCGGATCGGAAATCCAGGATACCAGGCCATCCCGAATATTACGATCATCCAGAAATACAGTTCCTTGTGCAGGTCGAACAAGTGGAATTCCACCCATTTTCTCAACCAGCAAGGACATCTCTTTGGATTTTCGCGGTCCTGTCAGTGCTACACGTATACCTGCCAAATGTTGAACCATTCCTGTTCCCCCCGTTCATTCAGCCGAATGTCATCCGTCTGACTACAGTATACAGGGTACGTCTATGGAGGGAAACCGTGTTTTCCCTCTTTACGCCGGTTCATCTATAACGATTTTTGATGACATGTATCAGGAAGGCTGCAGTTCGCCACCCTGAAGCCCTTCATGCTTGTCCTCGCCTGATTCCCCACCATCCCGCGACACCTTTTCTTGTTTATCCTCCTGGGAAGGCTGCTTTTGTTTCGGATTGTCCGTTGAACGTCCGGTGTCCTTCTCCTTTTTGCGGGGACGAAGGAACACAAAGAGTATAATGGGAAACAACACTTCAAAAATGATTGCAATCCATGTCCATTCCCTTGTAAAGCGAAAGAGCTGAATTGCGTTTTTGAAAAACCAGAAGGCACACACAAAACCAATCAAAGCAACCGGTCCCGTCATGATTTTACCTGAGACTTTGGGAATCATTCGCTTCAACCCCCAGCAGACAAAGTACAGATCAAAGGCAATCTTGGTAATCATCGCAGGCAAAGTCACTGCTGCCAGAGCCAAATCAAATCGGTCAAGAAAATCACTAATCTGCAGCTGCCTTGCCAGCTCATAGGAAGGATAAACCAGTCTGGATGCAATGGGCACACCAATCGATGCAATGGTCTCGATCAAAACCAGAATCAACACCAAGGTTGCAATTGTAATTCCCCATAAGACGGATTTGAAACGAAAATCACTGCCCTTGATCACAAAAGGCAATGCAATCATCTCTCCAAAAAAGGAGAATAAGTACCAGCTTCCCTTGCCAACACCTGCAACATCGATGTCAAAATACGGCATCAGATTTTCCAGTTCAATTTGCTTAATAAGCATAAACGGCACAATTAAGGAAATCAGCAGGAAAAGAGGTACATACAACTCGGACATTCCAATTAAAGACCCCAGCCCTCCCCTCACGATGAAAATGGACATGACCAGAAGGGACAGTACAATGATGGAAATTGGGGTTGTCTCCAGCAATGTAATACTTACATAGTCACCAATTAGCCGGATATCACGGGCAAATATAAACAGATAAAACAAGATATACATCACACCGGTCAATCGACCCAAAAAGGGGAATCGTTCCACCAAAGATTCAAACAGGTCCTTATCGGGAAACCGACGCTGAACACGACTCAACATCCATAAAGATCCCGTCATGACAACAAATACAGGGATGTAGGACAAGTAAGCATGCTGTTCTGCATAAAAAATGGCCTGTGCATGGGGCTGAATCAACGTGCCTGTAATGCTAAGCAGCATGATGAACAGAACCAACTGACGAGGGGTCACTCCCTGATTCATCGAATACCTCCTTTCCGTTTATTCAAGCAAGGCATTGGGACTGGATGACACTCACGTTACGGTAATGGCAGCCAATGCTGGACCAATTGGGTAAGCCATGCAGATACAAAGACAGTTTTGCTTAAATTCGTCACATAGAACCAAATTCCGGCACTGATGGCGATCAATCCATATGACACCCAGCGATTAATGGCTGCCGCCTGCTTCAAATGTCTGAAATCCATGATAATCACGGCAACAACCATAGCCAAATAAGTGAATAGCAGCGGCTTAATCATGGACAATGTCCTCCTCTTGTAATCCAATCGGTTTATTGATAACCCCTACATTTTCAATAATGACATGTGGTTCAACATTTACCTTCACGTCTGGATAAATATCATCCCAGCGATCCTTGATCTTCTTCCATTCCTTGGGCATCTGCTGATGAATGGAACGACCCACACCCAAAATATCTGCAGGATATTTTTTTTGGATCAGCCTTACTCCCTCTTTAATATCATCTTTAATTTTCTGGTGAAGGGCGTGATTCAGGCTCTTCATCTCTTGGTCGCGCAAGTCACCATAATTCGACTCGTTGTCTACCATGACTCCCTTGGCATACAGTTGAACCGTCACTGATACTTTTCCATTCTCAATATGAGGATGCAATGAAGAGTTGTTTTCGTTCAATTTGATAAAAATATCACCTTTCCCACGCGGAGCTTTAACCATCACCTCTGGCTCGTTGGCTTCACCCATGGCTAATATAAGTGCACTAGCAGGGGCTTTTTCAATCATGCCTATCAATTTGTCCTTCTTGAAGATCGCAAGCCCATCCAACTTGATATTCGTCTTGACATCCTTCCAGTTGCCCGGCACATTGTCAACGGCCGAAGCGACAGGCAAAAATGGATCTACGCCCTCAGAAAGAATTGCATCTGTGAATGTCTTGAGGGACCGTGGATTGCGCATATCCAGGAAACATAATTCGCGCACCATTTCCGAAGGGAATTTTTCAATGGGTGCATCGGTATCCAGTACCTTGTAAGCAGGACCTTTGGTAATAACCGGCAAAGCAGAGAAGCGGTTAAGTGGGAACCGTGTAAGCAAATCCAGCATGGGAGCAACACCATCTCGTGCAAGTTCTTCCCCAATCAGCATCGTACGTCGGTGGGCATAATACAGCTCGCGAGAAAGTGCTTTTTGACCTTCAATGGACGTTCCGCGCAACGTTTTGGCTGTGTTGGATAGCATAAACCAGGATTTATCCCCGCTTGTGCCTCCGCCTCCGCCTTGACTTCCTGAAGAACCGGATTGGCCTGGGAGAGCAATTTGCAGACTCGACCTGTAATTGTCGTTTTCTTTGTCGACGGCAACTCCAATTACAAAAGCAATATCATTAATTTCCTTCCTGTCCCAGCATCCGGATATAAAAATAGAACATAGGAGCAGTAAGGTTACCGCACGTCGTTTACGGAGAAGAATCATGCACTCACCACCCCTCCTCTGCTTCAGGCGAACCGTTGATCTTGTCGTTCATCCGCTGCTGATCACGGTGAACATTAGAAGGACGATTGATCATTTTCCACCATGGTGCACGAATAACAATATCCTTGGTATCCGTTTTACTGTAGGGACTTAGGCCGGACAGATAAGGCACACCAAAGGAAGTCATCTGTGTCAGATGTACGGAGATCAACACCAAGCCAATCACAATGCCGTACAAACCAAGTGCCCCGGCTAGCAGCATGATGGGAAAACGCAGCAAACGAACCGTAATGGCAAAGTTAAACCGCGGAATCGTGAACGACGCAATACCTGTCATCGATACGATGATAACCATCGGTGCCGAGACAATCCCCGCCTGAACTGCTGCCTGTCCAATGACAAGCGCCCCCAGAATACTGACAGCCTGACCTACCGTTTTGGGTAATCTGACCCCCGCTTCTCGCAACGCCTCAAATGACAATTCCATAATGAGGGCTTCAACCAGTGCTGGAAATGGAATGGCCTCCCTCGCCCCGGCAATGCTCAGAATTAATGTAGTCGGTAACATATCCTGGTGGAACGTTGTAATGGCGATATAAAATGCTGGAAGGAATAAAGCGATCGCCACAAACAAAAAACGAATCCATCGCACCAGATTACTGATGAAGAAGCGTTCGTAATAATCTTCACTGGCCTGAAGCATCTGCCACATGGTAACCGGGGCAATAAGAGCAAATGGACTGCCATCCACAAAAATGCCAAATCGTCCTTCCAGCAAGTTGCCAGCCAATGTGTCCGGCCGTTCGGTATAATGCATCTGTGGAAAAGGGGAATACGGATGATCCTCAATGAGTTCCTCAATATATCCCGTTTCCAGAATGCCATCGATCTTGATCTTGTTAAGGCGCTTTTTGACGTCTTTGATCAGTTTCGGATCTGCAATATCGTCGATATAGGTCAACACAACACTGGTTTTGGTTTCGGTTCCAATCGTCATGCTTAACATCTTAAGCGCAGGTGTTTTCAGCTTGAACCGAAGCAGTGCCGTATTCACACGCAAAGTCTCGGTGAACCCTTCGCGTGGTCCCCGGATAACCGACTCGGTCTGAGGCTCCTCCACACCACGCCGTACGCCGCCTTTGACGTTAAATAACCAGGCTTCCTTGCTTCCGTTAATCAACAGCAGAGCAGATGATTCCAGAACCCCATCCGCTGCGGCAGCCCAGGAGTCCACTTTTTTCACCTGCGTCAGGGCAATTCTGGTATCATCCAACGGGGCTTCAGGTTCATCCGTTCGTTGCTCAATCAGTCCCCGAATCAGAGGACGAAGCATATGATCCTGGATATCCGCCGAATTCACGATGCCTTCGATATACACCAGCAGCCCGTCCATTTCAGAGGTGATTCTGACATTGCGGAAAACGACATCCGAACAATCCGAGAAGATGTCTTCCAGTGCCAGCATATGGCTTTCATGCGAGAGCCCTATCGGTTGCCGCAAAATAGGGGGAGACGGCAGCCCGAGTGGGATCTGCTTTTTGCCTTCTGAATTCCGGGAACCCTCTTTCCCTGATGTTCTGTTCGCCATATGCCGCCCCTCCGTTCCTTTTTTATACAAGGTAGCTTGTACCAGATCGCGCATAATTATGTGGTCTTTTTATAAATATCCCAATGCCCTCTTCAATTTGGACAACAAAAAAAGGCCTCTGTGTGGATCACAGAAACCTTGGGATGTTTTACGTTCCGATTTAATCGGCAAAATAATCTTCAGGGACATAGCGAATTTCCGAATTCGCATAGATGGTTAATGTGTGGCTTGGGCTGTCATACTGCACCTGATCCCCCTGAACATAGTACCATTGCTTCACAAGGGGTTGATCCTTGCGTTGTACAAAGCGAAACACGTTCAATTCGTGTCTAAGCTCCATAATATGGTTCACCGCTTGCGGATCCAGACCTGTAACAGTAAACATAAAGCCTGTGCCCTCTTTCTGATAGCGATAGGACAACGAATCGGATTTGCTGTTTGCCAGTCCTCGTCCAGTCACCGCATGCTTCACCATAAACCATTCCTGCTGCGTCATAGCGTACATCCTCCTTTGCTCTTGGAGTTTCAATCGATTTCAGTCATTAAGGTAAGTCGATCAACATATAGAATGCATTTTCGCTCGCTTCCAGCTTCATGGATGTGGTCTGTTCCACACGAGCCGTGTCGCCTTCATTCAATGAATGCTCACTGTTTAAGCCAAGCTTGCCTTCAATAGTAAAAATGTACATGCGGCGATCAGGGGCCTGCTCATAGGTTAAAGCTTCCCCTTTAGCCAAGCGACCAAGATAGATCGTCATATCCTGATGAATGGATGCAATACGCGGCCCGCCTTCAGGGGATACCACAGCTACAAGGGCTCCCGCAAGTGCGTCTGGATCGAACGAGGTCGTCTCGTAAGACGGCTCCAGCCCTCTCGTATGTGGCATGAACCAGAGTTGAAGTATGCGTACTTCTTCGGTATCCGAAGCATTGTGCTCGGTATGAATCATGCCACTGCCTGCTGACATGCGCTGGATTCCACCGAACGACGTAACAGCCACATTGCCCAGATTATCTTCATGACGCAGCTTGCCGTTCAGCACGATGGACACAATCTCCATGTCACTATGCGGGTGTGCCCCGAAACCGCGACCAGGTGCAATAACATCGTCATTGGCTACTCGCATTGGTCCAAAAGCAGTATTCTCCGGGTCTTGGTACTCTCCAAAGGAAAAGCTGTGACTGCCGCGCAGCCAGCCCCGATCGAAGCTGGAGCGGGCATCGGATGGAATGACATTAATCATAAAAGTGCATCCTCCTCAGTTTCTAATTGATTGGTCCTGTTGATTACTCTTATTGAGCGCTCTTAGTGAATGCTCTTATTTTTTCTCAGTAGCATACTTATTCTCATTGTACCAAAAGCATAGCGAGTCGTCCAAATGAAAAAGCCCTTTCCGGGTCAGTTCGGTTCGCGAGTGTAATTCCCGTGCCGGACTGGCCTGAAAAGGGCCCGTTGCAGGTTAAACCTGCACCTCTATTCTTTTGCTTCTTATCGTTATCGACCTATGCTTAAGATAATTGTATCAAGCACTCACATTCTGACGAGCGTTCCCTTGTCTGGAGAACAAATGATCCACCGCCAGAAAACGGCTGCCTGTAAACAACAACGTCAATGAACCCGCAAGGAGCATGTAATCCAGCTCTGTACCATTGAGGAAAGGTGCTCCCGCTTTTGCAGTGAGCAGGGCACCAGCCATCACTGCGATAAACAGTGCTGCAAATACACGTGTTCCCAATCCCAGAATCATTGCTGCGCCACCCGCCAGCTCAACGATGGCTACTACCGATGCCAGAAATCCAGGAATACCGATACTTTCAAAGAAACCCACTGTACCGCTAATTCCGCCTTCGAATTTGCTCCAGCCGTGTAGTACAAAAATAAGTCCAATCATGATCCTGGAGAAAAACAATCCAATCTCTACACTTCTATTCATCGTTTATCATCCTCCTTCGCATTTCAATTCAACGTCTCAATGTCATCCGATGGACCAGACAAACAAGACAGACAGCATTAGAATCACGGTCGCAGATATAAATACCGCATAACGTGGAAGTGTAAGCGTAACATCCTGTTCCGGGTCCAATAGACGGGTAATTCGTACATTCACCGAAGTATCGGCAAATGACGATTGAATAGATGAGGTCCGGAGTTGCCAAGGCTCGGGGCAGGCACGAATCAGTTTGAGCAGCGCGCTGCCAATCCCCGCGACATTCCCGGTACGCTCGATCGCTTCATTATCGGCCAATATTTCTCTGACGATATGGTAATGTTTTGAAGTATGCTTCAACACCGGAATATAAGGCATCATGGTGGCGAATACCGAAAGCAATGTCGTCTTGAGTGGATCACGATGCCACAGATGATGAGCTTCATGATACACAACTGCCTTTTCTTCTTCGGTATCCAGCATCTGGAGCAGCCCTGTGGAAAGCACAATACAGGGTTTCCAGAGACCGATCGTGAACGCAGCCGGTGACGGCTTGTCCACCACGATGAATCCAGGTTGTTTCAGATGACGGTATCGCACCTCCAATTCACGAGATTTGGCGCCATCCTCCATTGACCTTAGTTTCCGTATCGCTGCGCGGGTCTGAATCATCCGAGTGAGCAGCAACCAGCCTGTACCGCCAAACGTCAGGAGCACCAACGCCATAAGAACGTGCCCTACAGACAGCCAGCCCAGCCTGCTCATCCAGTGATTGCATAGCCAGAGCAGATTAAACGGGATATCCCATCCAAATATTTTGTACATGGCGTACATAAACATCTGGATGAACACGAGTAACGGAATGCCAAACCCGACGGTAAACAACAGTTTCGAGCGGGCTTTCCACATGTCAATCGGTATCCTTTTTCCATTGTTTGATCTTCTGTTCCAGACGTTCAATTAAGCTCGCGTCTGCTTCATCCAGTGCATCCAGCATGTGATTCAACGCCAACGCCCCGAACTCATCCACCAACTCATGTGACAGTTCCTTCGATTGGTCGTTCATAAATTCCTCCCTGCTCTGCAACGGATGGTACAGTGATGTTCGGCCCTTCTGCGACTTGCGGAGCAGCTCCTTGTCCACGAGACGATTCATCACCGTCATGACTGTATTGAAATTAACGTCTTTGTCTTGTTCAAGTGCAGTTTGCACTTCACGGATGCTGCTGCCTGGACGCGCCCATAAAATGTCCATGATCTTCGCCTCCAGCGGACCGAAAAAGCGGTTCAGTCCACGCTCTCCTACTTTAAAATTGTGTATTCTCATGTTCAGACACCCCTCACACTACTCATTGTAGTGCCAACAACCGAGAAGTCAACCTCTATGTCAGCTATTTATTGTAAATGATTTGTAAATATGTTTTCCATTTCTGAACACTATTTGCATACGCCAGGGCCACTTTACAGATACACAGAGCTGAAAGAAGCTGTCTCCAAAAGGATTTTCTGTTATTCCACGCGCTAACGAACATAGCGCATCCTAAGAGATGGATATTCAAGGAATGCTAATTCTAACGAATCTCAGTAGCGTTATTCCATTATAAACTAGTGTCAGAACTTAAAAGGTTGACCAAATGCACGAAATAACGCCTCTCTGATTCGTTAGAAAAAAACGAATAAAGGGCCGTCCCCCCGTCATGCTCATGACGTATGGAACAGCCCCTCATTATATAATGATCATTCTTTTCTGAAAAAAATGAAATAAATGCTTTATTTACGATCCTGTGATGGCATAAAGGCGGATATATCCACGCCAAGTCCATGAGCCAGACGCCCACCTAGCTGTCCATCTGCCTGGAAGAAATGACATAGAGCACGCAGCTGGGTCTGTTCCGGTGTAGCCTTCAGGTCATTGATCAGGTTATCGAGCAAGTGCTGCTGCTCCACCGCTGTGAATGATCGAAATAATTCCCCTGCCTGCGTATAGTTATCGGTCTTTTCAATTTTCTCGCGCGTAACATGCCCCTGGATCGGTGCTTGACTGTCACGGTATTCCGGTGCTTCCTGTGGACTGCTGCCCGAACTGTTCGGTTCATAGTTTATCGGGGACGTGTCCTGATTCACATTCATGAGACCATCGCGCTGATGATTGCGAACCGGAGCATAAGGGCAGTTCACTGGAATCTGCAAATAGTTCGGCCCGAGGCGATGACGCTGTGTATCCGGATAAGAGAACAGACGGCCTTGCAGCAATTTATCTTCGGAAGGCTCGATGCCGGGCACCAAAGCACTTGGTGAAAAAGCTGCTTGCTCTACTTCTGCAAAGAAATTTTGTGGATTACGATTCAACGTCATGGTTCCGATGGTCTGAAACGGCAGTACATCTTCCGGCCACGTCTTGGTCGGATCGAGTGGGTCAAATGCAAAATCATCCATTTGCTCCGGTTTCAGCAATTGCACCTGCAGCTTCCACTGCGGGTATTGTCCATTTTTGATATGCTCATGTAAATCCCGGGTTGCGTGGTTGAAGTCCTGTCCTTGTACCTCAGCCGCCTCTTGGCGCGAGAACCCTCGTACACCTTGAGCCGATTCCCACTTATATTTGACATAATGGACTTGCCCTTGAGCATTAATCCATTTGAAAGCGTGTACGCCGAATCCATCCATCTCACGGTAACTTGCCGGCGTGCCCAGATCGGAGAACAGCCAGGTCATCATATGTGTTGATTCCGGCGATAATGTCATAAAGTCCCAGTAGCGCGCAGGGTCCTGGATATTCGTATCCGGGGCAGGCTTCAGGGAATGAACCATATCCGGGAACTTCATGGCATCACGGATGAAAAAGACAGGCAAGTGGTTCCCCACAATATCGTAATTTCCTTCTCGGGTATAGAACTTCACCGCAAAACCACGTGGATCTCGCGCAGTCTCCGGTGAACCCGTACCGTGAATGACCGTGGAGAACCGAACCAATACATCCGTCTCTGTGCCCGGGTCTTGCAAGAAATCGGCTGTCGTATAAGCCTTCATGCTCTTCTCCAGTGTAAACACCCCATGTGCACCGGCACCTCTCGCATGAACGACCCGTTCCGGAATACGCTCACGGTCAAAGTGGGCGATCTTCTCCAGCAGATGATAATCCTCAAGTAAAGTGGGACCTCTTCTTCCTGCGGTACGAGAGTTCTGGTTGTCACCTACGGGTGCGCCCTGATTGGTTGTCATGCGTTCTGTCATATCGTTATCCTCCTCATGTTGGTCTCATGCCTGCTGTATATACTCTATTCAAATCATATTCGGCGTCAGTTTAAATATACATTTAGACTTGATCTAACTGTTAAATTGATTCTAACATGTCCCATTCCCATCTTGCATGAGGTTCACATGAGATTAAGATGAGTTTTCTGAAACGTTTCATGAATGAACCATGAACTTGTTCGAAATGCTTAGAACCTGTACCGCGCCTGGGCACAAAAAAAAGCGGACTAATCCGCCAGGCGGTAGCCCACTCCTCTTACAGTTACTATATATTGCGGCGAAGCCGCGTTATCGCCAAGTTTTTTGCGCAAGCTTTTGATATGAACATCCACCACGTTGCTTCCACCTGTGAAATCCGTCTCCCAGATATCGCTGAGCATCTCCTCACGGGAAATCACCGCACCTTTGGCATCGATTAGCTTCAGCAGCAGATCATACTCAGTCTTGGTCAGATGAATGCGGTCATGATCCCGATGTACACTCATTCGCTCACGGTCCAGCCACAGATCCTTGAAACTAATACGTTGTCCTTCCTGAGGCAAAAAGCCGCGTTTGGGAGCAGCCGGACTATTGCCGATCATACGCTGAACCCGGTACAGTGCTTCCTGCGGACGGGCTGGCCAAACCAATAATTCCTCCTGCAGCATCGGACCGCTGGCACTGCCAATCATCTTCTCCCCGACCAAATACAGACAAGGGGTGGCATATTCTGCTTCCCGGTTCAGACGGCTGCTGATTCCGGCAAATGCATCAATAGTTCCAGCAACAGACAGGTCATAAATCAACAGATCAAATACAAGCCGTTCATGTAAATCGGGCTCCCAGCGGTGAAACACCAGCACATCGAAGCAGCTATCCGTAAGTGCCTTAACGAGCTCATGTACTTGTCCGGGCATCGGACTGATCAGAATGACACGCCTTGTGACCGGACAATTATCCACAAGTGGCGTTGATTCGGACAGGGCGGGCTTGACCCGAAGTGGCAAACGACGACCGGACAGATTTATTTTTACTTGATCCGTTTGTTTCTGCATTCCTCGCAGACACCTCCAAAGACCACATGAGCGTGATCAATCGCATATCCGGTTTCCTCCGCGACTTGTTTCATCCACTGCGGAGGAACTTCTGTCATAACTTCGTCAACTTTGCCGCATACCTCGCACATAATATGCTGATGCTCATCCATGCGGGCATCATAGCGACTGGCTGTCTCGCCCAGCTTAAGTTCCCGGATCAGTTCCTTGTCCGTTAAGTATCGGAGCGAATTATATACCGTACCATAAGCCAAATTATATCCTTGCTCCACAAGACGGTTCATGACTTCCGCAGCGGTAGGATGGTCATCGGAATGACGGACTACATCGTAAACAGCTTGGCGCTGTATTGTCAGATTAAGAGTTCTCACCAGCAATTCTCCTTTATTTACCCATTCAAAAGTATATAAGATGACACAGCAATCCACGGATGGCTGTGATTCCCTGAAATATCAAAATCAATTTTGATTTAGATTAAGTATAAATCTCATTGTATATTGAAGTCAATATCCGTTCTATTTTGTTCATGATAGGCTTTACCAAGACTTTTCCCAGCAATCGCCTCTTATATTTGGGATAATATGGTTCGCTACTCCACTTCATTTCAGCTAAAATATAGGAATGTGCGCTAAAGGGGGGATGCTGGTTGTTAAGCACGTTTTTCGTCAATCTCTGTGTTATGATCACGTTCATGTATGTGTCCGGAATCATGGCCAAATTCTATCGTATCCGTTTGCCCTTGCCCTCGCTGCGTGTTCAGATGATTGGTGGTGTACTGTTCGGGATCTATGGGACTGTACTAATGAATTATTCCTTCCCCCTGAACGAAAGCACCATCGTGGATTTGAGACATCTGGCCATCGTAACAGCCGCTGTATATTTGGGAGGACTGGCTTCGGTCATCACGGGACTCGTCATCTCTATTCTGCGTGTTGTGATGTTTGGATTATCTTCCGCTGCCATTGATGCAGCATTCGTCATGACCATCATTGGACTGTCGGGTGTATATTTTGCCTATGCTCCCTGGTCAAGACTAACCAAGATTATTACCATGAATTTGCTGGGTATGGCCCTGATTTTTGTCATCCTGATGCTAAATACCTCCAGCATGAATTCTTTAATGAAAATATATCCGGTTCAGATGACCATTTCCTTTGTCGGTGGAATCTTTATTTATTTCATCGCCGAGTTCATCAATAAATCCAATGAGATGCTGTTCCTGCTCGAACGAAGAGCTTCTACCGATCACCTCACCAACCTGAGTAACCGCAGACAATTTGAGAAGTCACTCGAATTGGAGCTGGAACGGGCGCGGGAATACAAGCAAAAGCTTTCACTGCTGGTCATCGACATTGATCGGTTCAAAAAAGTAAATGACACCTTTGGTCATACGTCAGGTGATGCAGTCCTCAAACAGCTTGGACAATTGCTCATTGAACATGCCCGCTCGGCTGACATCGTCTCTCGAAACGGAGGCGAGGAATTCGCCATACTGCTGCTTGATTGTGGTCATCACCAAGCCATGGCTATTGCGGAATCCATCAGACAGGCTGTGGAGAAATACCATTTCGCCCTGCCCGATGGCCATACAATTCGGCTGACCATATCCATCGGCGTAGCTGTATTCCCTGATCATTGCGATGATCGGGATGACAATGACTTCTTTGAACAGGCAGACCGCGCATTATATGAAGCCAAGAATACCGGCCGTAACCGGGTGTGTGCCATTCCGATGCACTCCATGCCACTCTCTTCCCAAAGTCCTTTTTAAGCCGAATATGCCAAAAGGGATGTTCCAGCAAGCCACTACAGGCTAACCGGAACATCCCTTTCTCTTCATGTTGACTCACCAGAACAACCCATGGGGTTGGACCTGGCGTCAAGCCAATATCAGGCCAATATTTGTTCGATTTCTTCGACGATTGAAGCATCCAGCTTCACACCGGAAGCGGCTGCATTCTCTTTCACCTGTTCCGGTCGGCTTGCCCCTACCAGTGCACTGGATACATTGTTCTGGCGCAGTATCCATGCAAGAGCCAATTGTCCGACCTTCAGATCCAGCTTGTCCGCAACTTCAATCAACTGGCGAACCTTGCCGATCCGGTCAGCATTAATTTTGCCCTCATCCCAGCCCAGCTTCGCTGCCCGGCTGTTCTCGGGGATATCGGACACCGAGGTGTATTTACCTGTCAGCAGCCCTTGTGCCAGCGGGGAATAAACGACTTGTCCAATACCTTTGCGCTCACCCAGCGGAATGATTTCATTTTCGATATAACGGTCAAACATATTGTACACAGGCTGGTTCACTACGATATGATCCAGTAACAGACGATCTGCGGTACCCAGTGCAGCTTCCATCTGTGCCGCTGTCCATTGGCTAACACCCACGTATAACACCTTGCCCTGACGCACCAGATCATCCAGTGCCCGCAGCGTCTCTTCAATCGGAGTTTCGGTGTGATAGCGGTGGCAATAATATATGTCTACATAGTCAACGCCTAACCGCTGCAAACTGGCTTCGCACTGTTCCTTGATATGTTTACGGGACAGCCCCTGGTCATTCGGTCCGTCGCCCATTTTGCCAAATACCTTGGTTGCAAGCACATATGAATCACGGGAATACGCTTTCAAAGTCTGCCCTAGCAGTTCTTCTGCTGCACCCCGCTCATACACATTGGCTGTATCAAAAAAGTTGATGCCTTCATCGAATGCAGCTTCAATTGATTTCACCGCATTTTCACGTTCCACATACCCTCCGTATGTCAGCCAGCTACCCAAGCTGATCTCGCTTACTTTCAGTCCGCTTCCACCCAATCTACGGTATTCCATTGAATGCACATCCTCCTCTAAACTGATTAATGATGAAGTTCCCTTTCTATTGTATCGTATTCGGCTCGGATTAAAAGGGCTTTAGGATCATCATTGGAAAATAGATATGGATCACATTTCGGTTCAATAAAACCACTCATTCCTTACTATATCCAGATTCTGTTAGAATCGGGCATGCCTTGAAATCGTTTTCAATTGGAATTATAATGAATTTGAATTCATTGTCAATCACTTATTTGGAGCTGTGGAGAATATGGATGTCAAAATTATCGATGTGGCCGCGATTGCAGGTGTGTCCCCGGCAACGGTATCGCGGGTCATTAATCAGCATAGCAAGGTTAGCACCAAAACCAAAGACAAGGTGATGCGTGCCATTGAACAATTAGGTTATCATCCCAACGCAGCAGCTAAAAACCTTCGTTCACAGCGAACGATGACCATTGGCGTCATTGTTCCGGATATCAATAATGCTTATTATGCCGAAATTATCAAAGGCATTGAGAACATTGCCTATGCCCGCCATTACAAGGTCATTATATGTGATGCCCATAACCTGAAAGAGCGAGAAGTCGAATATCTCAATTTGCTGCTGGATCGGACCATTGACGGTGTTATTATTATCACGCCTTTGCTTGCCGATGAAGAGTTATTTCAGCTTGCCGATAAGGGATATCGCATTGGTATCGTTGGAAAGTATGTTGAACATGACCAGATCCCGTGCATCTACACGGACAACGTGAAGTTCTCCCAGGAAGTTGTTCAGCATCTGGTAGAGACCGGACATGACGATATCGTTTTCTTAAATGGTTACCCCGAAGCGATCGACAGCTATGAGCGGTTGGAAGGCTATCTGAAAGCCTTGCGCAATCATGGAATTCCGTTCCGCCCTGAACTGATTGAGAATGGAAATTTTAATGAAGAAGGCGGATACGAAGCTATCAAAAGACTGTTTGACAAGGGTCTTTCTTTCACTGCTGTATATGCGGCTAATGATGAAATGGCTCTTGGTGTATACAAGGCATGTACGGAATATGGTATCCGCATTCCCGAGCAGCTGGCTATTGTGGGCGTAGACAACAACCGAATCAGCAAATATATTCACCCCACGCTGAGTTCGGTTAACCAGCCCAAGTATACAATGGGAGCCATTCTGATGGAGAAAATCATTGATATGATGAATACCAATGAATTTCAGGACAAACGTGTATTCAAAGTCGACTCGGAACTGCTTATTCGAGCTTCTTCTTCCTTCCAAAGGCCAAAATAAACGCACCCGTTAACAGGGTGCGCCGAGAAATTTATATCTTCTCATTCTCTTAGTGCAAAATAACGCTTAACGCATTCAATAAATCAGCCTGCTTCACCGGTTTGGTCAGGACCGCATCGAAGGCTCCCGCTTCATGCGGATCGAACCAAGCTGCAATATGAAGCTTCAAAAGGAAGTTCGCTACCCTTGGCAATCCACTCTTCCTTGCGGTTAAAAGCCTCAATAATGACATTGGTCACCCCATCATTCGTGGCAACGAAAATGGTATTCACTTTCATGATGCCGCTTAATACGTCGACGATATGTGACGCGGCTTCCTGTATATTTTCATAGAAGCCCCCTGTAATGCCTACCGTTCCCATGGTTCACCCCTCTTGTCTTCGCTGCACTTCTAATTCGTCTTGCACAGAATGATCCATTCGAGTAACGAGGGTCCTAACGATCTGAATCAGATGTCACAACCTATTCAAATAGGATTAACACCGCAGAAATCAAAAAGAATCTATGAATGGATATCACGTTTATTCCTCTAACAGGAAATGAGCATGGTTAAATAGGGAAAGCTGGAACAATCGCTTCCCTGCACGTTTTTGTTCCATTTCCACGCCTCGTCTACGGCAATCGCATGATAAATAGAGATTATACGCTTACCCTTCCCCTTTGAAAACCTTTATCCTTCAAAACCACCAGCCTTACGTGTCATGCGCCTATTACATGTGATGATTATCACACCCAAAAAACCATATATAGTTTATAAATGGATAATACGAATCTATATGTAGTATTCAACGAGTATTTTAATATACATACCCATTATTAGGAGGAACCTGATATGAACGTTCTTGAGACCATCTCTCCCCCGGCATCCGATCTGCTATCCGATCTGGGAAGACGAATTATCGGCGCTGAAGATGCCGATACCCTGAGAGAGAATGCCAATCTGAACGGAGACTCGTTTAGTGGCAAGATGAGCAGGCTGGGCTCGGAGACAGCCAAGTGGCATGCCCTGCGCCATGTGCTGCCAGCGGAACTGGCTCTAGCTGTGGAGAACGGCGATCTGTATGTACATGATCTGGACCAGTATGCCCTGGGAACGACCAATTGTATCTTTATCCCGTTTGACCGTCTGCTGGCTTCCGGTTTCAATACGGGCAACGGTTCAGTTCGTACACCACAGACGATCATGTCTGCCATGGCACTGGTCGCCATTATTTTTCAGTCCCAGCAGAACAGTCAGTACGGCGGCGTATCCGCCAATAAAATCGACTGGGATCTGGCCCCTTATGTGAAACGCTCGTTCCGCAAGCATTACCGCAAGGGACAGCGACTGTTTGGGGAGAATGCCTTCATTGAGGATGAGCAGCTTCATCTGGATAGCTTTGAAGCGAAGGAAAGGAGTCCACAGGCCTTTGCTTTTGCCAAGGAAGAAACGGAACTGGAGACGGAACAGGCTGCAGAATCCCTGATCCATAATCTGAACACCATGAGCAGCCGTGCAGGCGGACAGATCCCCTTCACGTCGCTGAATTATGGTCTGTGCACTTCAGCAGAAGGCCGGCTGGTGTCCCGGTCGCTGCTCGGAGCAACGATTCGGGGACTTGGCAACGGAGAAACTCCTGTCTTTCCACAACATATTTTTCAATGCAAGCAAGGAATCAATCAAGGTGAAGGTGAACCCAATTACGACTTGTTCCGGCTCGCTGTGACCTGTTCTTCACGTCGCATGTATCCGAATTTTGTCAATGTGGATGCATCCTTCAACCTGCCCTATTACCAACCGGATGATCCGGATACAATCATTGCCACGATGGGATGTCGTACACGCACACTGGCTGATCGCTTCGGACGCAATCGCCAGAGCGGAAAGGGCAACCTGTCCTTTAACACCATCAATCTGGTCAAGCTCGGCATTCGATATGGCATCTGTCAGGGAGCAAGAGCCGTCGCTGATCGGGCAGGCTTCTATACTGCATTGGAATCCGTCATGCACAATGCAGCTGCCGGATTGCTGCACCGTTATCGTATCCAGATGCACCAGCCTGCCAAAGCATCGGATTTCATGATGCGGGAAGGTGTGTGGGAAGGCGGAGAGCAATTGGATCCGAATGAACCGGTTGCCGATCTGTTGAAGCATGGCACGTTATCCATTGGTTTTATCGGGCTTGCCGAGTGTATGACTGCTTTATATGGCCGTCACCATGGACAAGACCTGCATGTTCATCGTGAAGCGCTGAATGTGATCCGTACGATGAGAGAGTTCTGTGACCGGATGAGCGAGCAGCATAATCTGAATATCACCTTATTCGCAACGCCTGCCGAGGGTCTATCCGGCAAGTTCACCAAGATAGATCGTGAGCGTTACGGCAGCATCGCCGGGGTCAACGACCGGGAGTACTACACCAATTCTTTTCATATTCCGGTCTATCATACCCTTCCCGCCTATCGCAAGATTGAATTGGAAGCTCCTTTTCACACCTTATGTAATGCCGGAGCGATCTCGTATGTCGAACTCGATGGGAATGTGAGAGCTAACACCGCAGCTTTTCAACGAATCGTGCAATACGCGCTGGCCCAGGACATCGGATATTTCTCCATCAATCATCCGATTGACCGCTGTCCATCCTGTGGTTATGAGGGGGTAATCGGAGAGGTATGTCCTGGATGCGAAGCGCATGAAAACCACGTTCATTTCCAGCGACTGCGCCGGGTGACAGGATATCTGACCGGTGATTATAAAGTGCGTTTCAATGCAGCGAAACAGGCCGAAGTGCGTGACCGGGTAAAACATCGATGAATCTGTATGGTTATATCCCGGAATCGGTGAATGAAGGTACGGGCCTGCGTGCCGTGTTGTTCATCAGTGGATGCCGCCACGCCTGTCCGGGCTGCTTCAGCCCCGGTTCGTGGAGCTTCCGGGCTGGAGAGCCCTTCACGGAGGAGCGACAGCAGCAGATATTGCATGAAGTGGTTACTCATCCCTTGCTGGAAGGGGTTACGTTATGCGGAGGTGATCCTTTTTTCTCTGCTGCGGAGTGTACCTCCTGGGTGCGGCAGCTTCGGGCTGCACGGCCTGATATGACCGTATGGGCCTATACGGGATTTGTATATGAAGAACTGATTACAGACCCGGCCCGGGCAGAGCTATCCCGGCTATGCGACGTAATTATTGATGGACCTTATGTCGCAGCTGAGCGTGATGTGTCTTTGCCCTTTCGCGGCAGTCGCAATCAACGCATCATCGATGTGGGTGCAACGATGGCTGGCCGGACAATCATTACCATGCCTTTCGAAGCAGGGTAACGATTCTTGGATTGGAATAGAAACCGCAATGATTGATGGCTCGCGCTACATGCGTGGCCATGCTTAAAAGGGAAGTCCCGTCATGAATCTGACAGGTACTTCCCTTTTAAGCGTTAATTATTGTTTAATGATTCAGGTACATTGCATATTATTAGCTGCGATTTTTCTTTTAAGCTCCTGTTGATTCCTCAGCGCTTTGACCCGAGAGATCTGCTGCTTCCGCCTTAATGAACCTCAAAATGGCTGACACGGACTCCTGCGGATAATACCAGATATACATCCTGTTGACCTGACACGCCTTGGAGGCCTGCCTTAACCGTAGACCACTGTTGGGCTCCGCCCTTCGTCCATTCCACGCGTCCTGCCAGTGCACCATCAGGTGCACCCAGTCGAACTTCCAATACTGCACCGTCCTGCTCTGCGGATACACGAGCTTCAAGCGCTGTGATACCACCGCCCAGATCTGCATCCTTGAAGGCAATCCAGCCTTGTTCACCAATTACACGGACCGAAGTGCCGCCTTCCTTGCTTTCATCCAGGTCCACACCCAAGTAGGCATCGTAGTTCTCTGCACGAGTGATCACACTCAAATTACGGGCTGGAATCGTCTCCCCTTGTACCGTCAGGTCAGCAACAAGCTGAACATCTGCGGAGGATTTGCCTACCATAATAGAGTATGTGCCGCTTTCGACCACATAACGATCACGGGTTACATCCCAGATCGCCAGTTCCTGAACTGGCAGTGTGAAGCTGACTTTCACTGTAGCTCCAGCTTCAATATGAAGACGACGGAATCCTTTTAACGTTTTGAGTGGACGTTTTACACGGGACTGTCCGGCACGCACATACAACTGCACAACCTCATCACTGGCAATCGTTCCTGTATTCGTCACGTCCACATGCACAGTAATGGTCTCTTCGACTCCAGCTTGGGCCGGACTGAGCTCTAAATTACTGTATTTGAACGATGCATACGTTAAGCCATGTCCGAATGGATATAGTACATCACCTTCAAAGTACTGATACGTACGTCCCGATTGAATGATATCGTAGTCTCTGATATCGGTCAGCTGATCCGCCGATTGCACCCACGTCATATTCAGGCGGCCTGCTGGCGCATAATCGCCATACAATACATCAGCCACAGCATTCCCCAACTCTTGTCCAGCATGGGATGTATATAATACAGCCGGAATGTTCTCCTGCACCCAGTTGGACGTGAACGGATAACTTCCCACGATAACTACAACGGTATTCGGATTGGCTGCATAGACTGCTTCAACCAGACACTGTTGCGATTCAGCCAGATCCAGACCTGGACGGTCGACCTCTTCTTTACCATTCACAAGCGGATTGTTGCCGACAAATACAATCGCCGTCTCCGCTTCCTTCGCTGCCGCTACAGCTTCCTCCAATCCATTCACCACAATATCCTTTTTGAACGTCTCCGCAGCACCGAATGATTTCAATTCTTCGGACACTGCGAATGCATCGTTTCCGCTACTGGCTACTGTTACTGTTTTACCGTTCCAAGTGGTCAGCCCCACACTTCCGTCCTGTTGAGGCAACAGATGAAATACTTCCTTTACAAACCAGCCGTATACTTCATCCGCGGATGCCGTAACCGTCTCTTCATCCGTGGTCAGATATTTACCGTTGCTGTCTGCCTTCAGCGTGTAACTCCCGAAGCCCCAATCCGTCACCGTAAAAGTCTCGCCATCGCCTGAAGCAATAACGGGTGATTTCTCACCTTCACCCAAACCGACAGCCTTTCCGCTTGCGACGGAAGTCAGTGTAATACGGTCGTTGCCATCTTTGAATGCAACCTTGTCGCCGCCTACTTTGCCTCTGATTGCTTCAAGCGGGGATACGCTATATGGCATGGTGCCTGCATACCAGTCACGGTATACTGTTCCGCCCAGCTGACCAATAACAGCCACTTTGCCGGATTTCTTTTGATCCAGTGGAAGCGTGCTTTTATCATTTTTGAGCAATACCACTTGTTCTCTCGCCGCTCTCAATGACAATGCCTTCGCCTTCTCCGTCATCATCGCTTCTTCACCGATCGAAGCATATGGATTACCCTCAGCCGGATCGAATTCACCCAGACGGAAACGTACACGGAACGTATTGAACAACGCCAGATCGATGTCTTCCATCGTGAGAGTGCCTTGCTCCAACCCTTCACGCAACGCCTGCTTCGACAGATCCGCATCATCGGTGATGCTATCAATACCGGCTTTGACAGACTCAACTGTACCTGGGGTATGAGAATCGTAGTATTTATGATCGTTCTTAATCCCCATGACATCCCCTGCGTCACTCACAATGAAGCCATCCATGCCCCATTCGCCCTTCACAATCTCGTTTACAAACGGATGCAGTAAAGCGGGTGTACCATTAATGGAGTTGTACGCAGTCATCATGGACTGCGCGCCTCCCTCCTTGAACGGTTTCTCGAACGCTTTCAGATAATATTCACGCATGTTGCGCGGATCAATGCTGGATGAACCACTGCCGCGATCCACTTCATTATTGTTTGCAAGGAAGTGTTTCAACGTGGCAACGGCCTTGTAATACTTCGGATGGTCGCCCTGAATCCCCTTAACCAGCGCTGTCGTCAGCTCAGCAGTCAGTTCCGGGTCTTCACCATAAGCCTCTTCGTTCCGACCCCAACGCGGATCACGCTCCATATCCACCGTAGGTGCCCACAGTGTCAGACCATTTACTGCTGGATTGCGTTTGTAAAACACACGTGCCTCGTCTCCGATTACGGAGCCGATCTCCTGCATCAGGTCTGCATCCCATGTGCACGCCAGCCCTACCGGCTGTGGGAAAGAAGTGGCTTCGCCAAGCCAGGCCAGACCGTGAGCTGCCTCTGTGCCATGTTTGTATGCTGCAATACCCAGTCGTTCAACTGCTGGTTGGTATTGCAGCATCGATTCGATTTTCTCATCTTCCGAAAGACGGGACACAAGGTCCTTTACACGTGTATCCAGTTCGAGCGTTGTATCCTGGAAAGGATATTTCGTTTGGTTGGTCATGATATGGGAATCTCCTTTGGACTATCTTGATTTATTGGAATGATAGCGAATACATAGTTGATAAGAGATAATGAATTGATCTGGATGTATCCGACATCATGATTTGAAGTTTTATCCTTCTAGAACAAGGACTTTAGCGCATTTGGCGTCTGATGTTAACACTTCTTTTTATTTACTAAAACGATTTCGGTAAAACTATCATATCGCATGTATGACCAAAAAAACAGGGGTGCTTTATAGAAAAATGTGAACTTTCCTCAGGAAAGTCTGCAGGAAATCGTTTTTTTCTGGCACAGTGTGGTAATCATGGATAAGAGTACAATCAGATGCGCTGAATACCAAACAAATGAATAGAAGAAAAGATGATTTGAGGAGGAGAACGAATGAGCGATAATCATCAGTCCACGTCAGGCCTGCCCCCCGTTCCGGTATCCCTGTGGCGGGCCACTCATGAATTTAGTGCCTATCCTAAACTGGAGGAAGACATCTCGGCCGATGTAGCCATTATTGGTGCAGGAATTGCAGGTATTACAACCGCTTATTTGCTTGCCCAAGCCGGCATGCGTGTGGTAATTCTTGAAGCCGGAAAAGTACTGGACGGCACCACCGGGCATACAACCGCCAAAGTATCCGCACAGCATGGTGTGATATTCGATGAATTAATGCACCACTTTGGACAAGAACAGGCCCGCATGTATTATGAGGGTAATGCAACCGCCGCCAAGTGGATTCGTGATCTGGTAAAAGAGAAACAGATCGATTGCCAGTGGGCGGAAGAAGATGCCTACGTCTACATTCAATCCGAGGAGAATCTCAAGAAGCTGGAGGTTGAACTGACCGCCTATGGCAAGCTCAATATTCCAGGTCAATGGGTCGACCCACTGCCTATCCCGGTCCCGTCCAGAGCAGGCATCAGGATGCCAGGTCAGGCTCGTTTTGATCCGTTGGCTTATCTGCACTACCTGCTCGATTCCGCGGTCCAGCAAGGTGTACGCATCTATGAACATACAACAGTGACCGATGTGGAAGAAGATGCTTCACTGCATGTGCGGACATATGGCAATGGTCCTTCCGTTACAGCAGATCATGTCGTTGTTGCCTCCCATTTCCCGGTTTATGACCCTGGATTCTATTTTTCACGGCTGCACGCTGAGCGCTCCTATGCTGTTGTTGTTGAACCTCAGAAGCCGTTTACTGGTGGGATGTACCTCTCGGATGATGAACCTTATCGTTCACTTCGCACCGTTATCCATGAAGGGAAGGAACACATCCTTTTCGGCGGCGAAAATCACAAAACAGGACAAGGCATCTGCACGTTTGGTCACTATGAACATCTGGAGCGCTATGCGGCCGAGACCTTTGGCATTCGAAACATTCCGTTTCGCTGGTCAGCCCAGGACCTGATTTCACTCGACAAGGTCCCTTATATTGGACCGATTACCGGACGACATGAACGTGTTTATGTAGCTACGGGCTTTGCCAAATGGGGCATGACTACAGGAACGATGGCCGGACATATTCTTACGGATCGAATTACCGGACGGGATAACTCGTACGCGGCCGTATTTGATCCTGCAAGGTTCAAGGCAGATCCTGGAGTGAAAAACTTCATTGTTGAGAATGCCAATGTAGCCAAGGAACTGATTTCCGGCAAAATCGGCATTATTCACAAGAACGCTGGAGAACTCGGCAACGATGAAGGGTCAGTTGTTCGCCATGACGGCAAACGTGCTGGCGCCTACAAGGACCCGAGCGGCAAACTCTTTCTGGTGGACACCACCTGTACCCACTTGGGCTGTGAAGTGGAGTGGAATGAAGGGGAGCGCTCCTGGGATTGTCCATGCCATGGCTCACGCTTCGACTACGCAGGCAAAGTCATTGAAGGACCTGCTGTTAAAGATCTTAAGGTACTGGAAGCACAGGAAGTACAGGAATAAATTAAAGCTGGTACGCCCATCGTGGCAGACCTTCATCCCACAGACCCGGATCGGAATCCGTCCTCAGACGGAAGTAACCGATCCGGGTTTTGCGTATGCTGATCTATAGGTAATTAGCGAGAAAACGAAGTTAGAAGTTAGTTCAACTTAGCGGTACACCATGATATGGAACTATTTTAAAATCACTACCTTGCATTAAACAGTACTGAGATGCTATGATGAATTCATAACTACTGAACAATACACACTAGTGATTGGATAGAGCAACAAGGAGGAACCCGAGTGAATGTTAATATTCAATTCAAAAAAGGAGTGCTGGAGCTATGCGTCCTTGTGCTAATCAACCGCCAGGATCGGTACGGCTACGAATTGGCTCAGGCTGTATCCCAGCATATCGAAGTGGCGGAAGGTGCGCTATATCCCCTTTTGCGAAGATTGGTCAATGACGGCTATTGTACGACATATCTGCAGGAATCCAGTGAAGGCCCGCCGCGTAAATATTACAAACTGTCCGTTACCGGTCGTGACTATATGAAGACCCTCACGAATGAGTGGAATAGTTTTGTGCGCAATGTCGCAAATCTTATAGAGGAAGGTACCCCCAATGAATAGACAACAATTCATGCAGGCCATGGAGGTTCATCTAAGACCGATGGACCCGCAAGAACGGGCAGAACTGCTCGCTGATTATGATCAGCATTTTGAGATGGGATTGAGAGAAGGAAGACTGGAAGAGGAGATTGCTCATGAGCTGGGTCACCCCATTGAGATTGCAAAAGAAGCGCTTGGTTATCGGTATGACGCACAAACACCCGGATCTGATCCGTTCTACGCGCCAACATATGGAGAGATGCGTCTACCAAAGAATAGTAACCGAGCAGCTCGCAACTTTTTTACCGGCATCGGCCTGGTTTTCCTGAATTTGATCCTCGGTATTCCTCTTGGTCTAATTCTGTGGTCGGTATGGCTTGTGATCGCCAGCCTGTCCTTACTGGTATTATCCCCTGTGGCTGCTGCAGTGGACTTCCTGTTTCTTCATCATTTTGATAAGGCAGAACTGTTCGTTTCCATTGGGGCGTTGGGTGTGGGTATTCTATTCTCCCTTGCGACCAAATGGGTATTCCAAGCCTTCAAGGTAACCACTCTCCAATATATCAGATGGAATAAAAGGACGATGAAAGGAGATGCATCCGCATGAGTACAAAAAAATGGATTGCTTTAGCAATAGTATGTATCGGCATAGGCCTGCTCGGAACATCCATATACGGGGTTCAGTTCGGAGACAAGCGGGAGGCGTACTCCAAGCGATGGGATTTCAAAAATGATGAGTTACAAAACATAGTCATGCATACTAACTTTAGCGCGGATATTGACTTTGTAGTTAGCCCGGACTCCGATGGTTATATCGAAGTGGACGGCAAATGGGACCCGGCCGCGGTTAAAAGCTTTGAACAGGCAACCTTCTCCGACGGTACATTCAAGCTGTCCCAGTCAGAACGTGCGCAATTGCAATTTTTCACTCTTTATTGGAATGACAGAGACTCCAAAATAACGGTCGCTCTGCCTGAGGGGCATCAGATGAAAGAGGTTAAATTGGAATCCTCCTCAAGTGATTGGAATCTGACAGGTTTGAAAGCCAATCTGCTGGAGTTGAATAGTACCTCCGGTGCTGTTCAACTCCAGGATATCACCGTGCCGGCCATTCAACTGGAATTGACCTCAGGTGATATTAAAGCCACAGCCATTGCAGGAGATATGGAAGTAAAACAAACATCGGGAAGTTTCAGGCTGGATGGACTTAACGGGAAAGTGACCAGTCATATCCAGTCGGGGGATACAAAGATCACGCAATTAAACGGTGCAGCAAACGTTGAGTTTACTTCCGGTAGTGTGAAGATTGAGCAAGCTTCTTCCGGTCCGATCGATGTATCGGGACAGTCAGGGGATATTTCCATAGAGGCGGCGCCTGATTTTGACGGAATATACGACGCACAGGCTACTTCCGGAGATGTGAATATACCTGAATCCCCCATGGTAAGCCGTGAAGTCATCAAAGCTCGTACGACGTCAGGCAGCGTTAAGATCAAGCAACAATGATGAAGTAAATATCCGAACTGTGGGTAATATAGTATAATTAAATGCCAGTCTAACTCTAAGGAGGAATTACCCACATGGAACTTAAAAATAAAACGGCTGTCATCACTGGCGCCGGTAAAGGTATTGGACGTGCCATTGCTCAAGCACTTGCCAAGGAAGGTGTACATCTCGGACTTATCGCTCGGACGGCCTCCGATCTGGAGGCTCTCCAGCAATCGCTGAGCCAGGAATATGGTGTAAAAGTAACCAGTGCCATTGCTGATATTTCGGATCGTACTCAGGCTGAAGCAGCCGTAGCTGCCATTGAGATGGAGCTTGGTGCAGTCGACATTCTGATCAACAACGCAGGCATTGCAAGCTTTGGCACACTGCTGGACATGGACCCGGAAGAGTGGGAACGTATCCTGCATGTGAATGTCATGGGTACATACTACGTCACTCGTGCTGTACTGCCAAGCATGATTAAGGAAAGCAGCGGCAGCATTATCAACATTGCCTCCACCGCAGGCGAGCGTGGATTCGCTACAGGCTCAGCTTACTGTGCTTCCAAATTTGCTCTGCTCGGCATGACCGAATCCCTGATGCAGGAAGTGCGCAAATCCAATATCCGGGTGACTGCGTTAACACCAAGCACAGTGAACACGGAGCTCGCGACCAATGCCGGACTCAAAATTGGAGACGAAGACCGCATGATGCAAGCAGAAGACGTAGCTGAACTGGCGTTGGCAACACTCAAACTGTCGGACCGTGTATTCGTCAAAGCCGCAGGCATCTGGACAACGAATCCACAGTAAGCCGGATCGTTGGTACGGAGAGTTCACTCGTTCGTTAGAAATAATAAAAGGGCAGTTCCCATCATTCATGTCATGATTTTGGGAACCGCCCTTTTATGCATTCCATAAACGATCCAGATCCAGTTCCTTGGACACGGCGATCAGTACTACCGCGGGCTCCTCACCAATATTGGTCACTTCATGAGGCACGATGGCATTCCAGCTGAACGAATCTCCCGCCTCCAGAATCTCCACATCCTCACACTGCTCTGCGCGTATTCTACCCTGAAGCACCAGGTGACTCTCTTCTCCGGTATGCTTGCTAACACCTGTGGATGCACCCGGCGGCAGCTCTACAATGGACATCCGCATGGCGCCCTTTGCCGTTAGATGCTGTACCTTAATCTGCCCGCTTCCGGCAGTTGTTTCTTTGCGCTCCTCCTTGCGCACCACATTCATCCGCTGCTCGGGTGACAACAGCAAGTATGGCAGTGGCACTTCCAGATAATCCGCGATACTTTCGAGCGTCGCGATGGACGGTGATGTTTTATTATTTTCCACGTTGCTGATAAACCCCTTGGACAGCCCAGTACCCTCGCACATTTGCATGATGGTGATCTGTTTTTGTTTGCGGATCGTACGAATGGCTAGACCAATATCCATGCTGCAATCCTCCCCCTTTGATCTTCTGTATATCCGATTTGAATATTCAATACACAATCTTATTCCGCGTTAGGTTCATAAAAAACAATCCGATTGCCAAACGGATCCATCACTGTCATTTCTCTTAGATTCCATGGCGTGTCGGTAATGCCAGGTCTGGAATGCTTGTACTTTTTCCGATTGAGCGCCTCACATAATGCATCGAGCGCATCCGTTTCTATTCGTAAAGCCGCTCCAGGCGTACAATCGCCATGATGTCCGGATAGATGCAATTGAATGGAGTCCAAAGATACCTGCATATATAGCGGCAAATCTGGCTCAAACCGATGTTCCCAATCCAATCGAAAACCCAGATATTCCAGGTAGAACTCTTTCGCCTTGTCTTCATCAAATATCCTCAGAATAGGTACGATTCCGTTGAGCATAATTATCACGTCCTTGGGAGTAATATGTGGATTATTTGGGCGATCCGCCGGATACAGCGTTATCGCGCATTATAGATTTCTTATACGGAACATATTTTCATAATACAAAAAAAATATTGACCCTTCAATGGAATCATGATAAATTTTGTTCATCTATAGAAATATTAATTTCATATTAGTGAACTTAATTTGCTCGTACCCATTTCTCTTCAGGTGGTGATCTCATTTGAATTATTCATTAACTTACGAGGTTCGGCTTCCTTCCGATTACAATACAGAACACCAATATCCCGTTATCTATGCCCTGCATGGCATGGGTTCGGATGAGCAGGATATGCTTCGTTTAATGGAGCCTCTTCAGTCCGATTTTATTATCGTCGCCGTACGTGGGCCCATTGTTCAAGGGAGCGGCTACGCCTATTTTCAAATTAAAAGCATTGGTAATCCCGTCCGTGAGCTGTTCGACGCCTCTGTTCAAGGACTGCAACAGCTCATTGTTGACTTGTCTGCTAAATATGCCATTGATCCCGCAAGGCGTTATATCGTCGGGTTCAGTCAGGGAGCCATTATGGCAATGACACTCTCACTGATCATGGGAGATGCGATTAAGGGAATTGCAGCCATGAGTGGCTACATTCCGCAATTTGTGAAAGACGAATACAACATACAGCCCGACTCGGCGCTATCCGTATTCATATCGCATGGCGATCAGGATCATCTCTTCCCGCTGCAACTTGGCGAGGATAACGCCAACTCCTTCCGTGAAAAGACCAATAACGTTACGTATGTTCCATATCACGGTGGTCACCAAGTTACCCCCGACTTATATCAACAATTTCAACAATGGCTTCGGACAGATGCCAAGCTGGCTGCCGAAGGTCAGAAAGGACTGAGTTCATCATGATGCCATCCCTGTTTATCGCTCACGGTGCACCATCACTTGCACTGGAGGAACATGCATATACTGAATTCCTGCAAAACCTTGGACAGGAACTGCCGAAACCCAAAGCAATCGTATTGTTCTCTGCTCACTGGGAATCCACAACTCAGTTGGTTTCTTCGGTAGCCAATTACGAGACCATCTATGATTTCGGTGGCTTTCAGCCCGAGCTGTATCAGATCAAATATCCGGCACAAGGACATGAAGAAACAACCGCAGAGATTCAGCGCTTGTTCACAGATGCCGGCATTCCGGTAGAAAGCGACGCTGTCCGTGGTCTGGATCACGGTGCTTGGGTAGTTCTTCGCCTGCTTTACCCGAATGCGGACATTCCGGTCGTTGCGTTGTCTGTGAACCGTTATCTGTCCAATGAACAGCAGTATCAGGTTGGGCAGGCACTCGCCACATTGCGTGAGCAGGATGTTCTCGTCATTGGCAGTGGTGGAACGGTACACAACCTGCGTCAGTTAAACTGGGAAAGCGCAGGCGTTGATCCTTGGGCCATGGCGTTTGACAACTGGCTGCATGACAAGCTGGTGAGCTGGGATACAGCGTCCCTCTTCGCCTATGACAAGCTGGCACCCTCAGCCCAGGCAGCCGTACCTACTCCCGAGCATTTTGTGCCATTGCTGATCGCCATGGGCGCTGGAGATCAGAACAAGCAGGCATCGCTACTCTTCAAAGCCTATCAGTATGGCAACTTGAGCTTGTCCTGTTGGAAGTTTGATTAAAGAGGACTATATACAAGATTAGTTTCATTTATATAGTAGATAAATAACTAGCGTGGGTTACAGGGAATGCCCCTGTTGCTCACGCTTTATTTGTTGTTAGGAGCGACTTTCATGATGGTTGTACGTAATCGATTGGGATGGAGCCAGGTGTGCTGATATGCAACAACCACCTTTGAATAATGAGGCCATTGTAGCATGTAAGCAAGGACTCCGGTTTCTTGTGTGCTTTTCTGGATTATAACTATAATATGAGGTGAAATCAGGCACAGTTTGCTCGCATACACTCACCATATTATCTGAATAGCTCATACGGAGGGAATTGAATGCCAGAACAGCGTATATATGAATTGATGGATGAACTGGATATGTTGTTGGAGGAGAAGGTACAAGATGAGGAGAACCGAGAGCTATTGGAGGCATATCGCGAGTTTGAAGGCGTGACGGATGAGCAACTTGACGCATTCGAGCAGGAACACGGTATTCGATTACCTGCTGATTTCCGTGCCTTTTATAAACGTAAAAATGGGAGTGGTTATGGCTTTCACGTCTTGTATCCAAGCCTTGAGGAAGGACGGGAATCCGAGCCATTTTACCTGTTATCCCTGGAAAAGATTCAAAAGGGGCATTCCACCCTGATGGAGAACCGCCTGGATGATTATTATACCGAAGAAGAGATCCGTGAGCTTGATCCCCGAATCAAACCATATCTGTTTCAAAAGAAATGGATTACGTTTGGCATGCTTGGAGGTGGATCGCTGTATCTGATGTTTGACTTTGATCCGACGGAGCAAGGTACATATGGGCAGATTATTATGTACATCCATGATCCGGATTTTGTATATTACGTGGCTGGAACATTTACGGAGCTTTTGGAACAATCTAACCGAAATTTGCGCGCTCTGGAGGCCATTGAATACTGATTCCTGGGGACGTATCCAAGTTCGAATCCCCCAACTTCCTATGAATTACATCGTTGATATGATGATATGACCTTTTTTGCATAATGCTGGGATATGTCGGAGACGTTATAATAACATTTAGTGGAAATCACAACCTATGTAGTTGAGGACTACCTTTCTACACATCACATTGATCTGGGAGGAACATTCAAAGTGGCTGAACAACCAAAGTCTGAGAGCTTGATGTCTCTTGTCAAAAAGGGAAACACATCCTCGGCCGTAGCGATGGCAGGTAATGCCGTACTTGCACTGTGCAAAGGAGGCGCCTTCCTATTCAGTGGTAGTGGCGCCATGTTTGCTTCGGCGATGCATTCGTTGGCCGATGCCATTAACCAAGGGTTTGTCTTTGTTGGAAGTGTGTTGTCCGAGAAAAAACCTACACGCCGCTTTCCGACCGGATTCGGACGGGTCATTAACATTTTCTGCATGATCGCCGTTATTGTTGTTACCATTATGGCGTATGAAACGATCCATGAAGGGATTCACTTGTTGCAGCATCCTGCTGGTCACTCGGGTGGCCTCTGGATTAACATCGGGGTGCTTGTATTAAACATTCTGATTGACGGTGCTATTCTGATCAAGGCGATGAAGGAAATTCTGAAAGAAGCACGCGCGCCAAAAGCTGCCGGATTGGCCTTGGTTCCCGCTGCAATCAAAAATGTAGGGCGCGCTGCACCGCCAACACGTCTTGTATTTTACGAGGATGTTGTAGCCGTACTCGGTGCACTCCTTGCGCTGATCTCTGTTGTAGTCATTGCAATGACCAATTTTGCATTGCTCGATGGAATTGTGACCACCATTATTGGATGCCTGATGATTGCTGTCGCGTTCCGCGTCGGTTATGACAACATGATCGGACTGATCGGTGTAGCAGCTCCGCAGGATATCGAGGATAAAGTATCCCAGACCATCCTGGCCGATACTCATGTTGCGGATATTCAAATGATGCGAATTATTCAGGAAGGCCGTTATTACCACGTCGAGGGTCTGATTGAGCTGACCAAAGGACTAAGCCTTGCTGATGCCGATGATATCAAGTTCCGTATCCAGGAGAAGTTAATGACAGATCCGGACATCGCCGATGCAGCCATCTCCATTATCGAAGATGATGGTGTGAACAGCTGGGGCAAGAAACATTCAGATGTGGTGAAATAACGTATGGCTTTCCTTCTATAAAAGAAAAGGTCTGAACCTGGATAGATAACGTATATAGCTGCATGGCATAATGGGATTCGACAGTTGAATATTTAGAAGAGTATATTGGTCCTAGACTTTAGTCTAGGACCACTTTAACTCCAAAGACCGAGGATACCTTTTTGCGGTTCATGGTATGCTGTGAATAACGAGAAAACATACACCATGAACGTTCGGAATCCATATGAATTGAAAAGGAGAGATATCATGGCTAAACGCACCATCCTTGCGCCTGTGCTTATTTTGCTCGGCGTGTACCTGATCCTGAACCAGGGAGGTTCACTCGGTCCGGGTACGATCTTTGCCAATTTCTGGCCCACCCTATTTGTGATTCCACTGGGGCTATTCTTCCATTGGCTCTACTTCTCCATGATTGGCAGAGGCGTGGGATTGCTGGTTCCAGGAGGCATCTTACTTACGGCAGGTGTTGTCAGCCAGATCGCCATGCTCTTTGGTAACTGGAGCACAATGTGGCCTGGCTTCATTCTTGCGGTAGCAGTAGGCCTGTTTGAACTGTATTGGTTCGGCGGCCGTAACAAATGGCTGCTGATCCCGATCAACATACTGACGGTTATATCACTGCTGTTCTTCGCCGTCATGTCGATTGGTACGATGCTGACCAGCCTGTCCTTCATCCAGCCGTTCGTGGCGATTGTGCTGATTATGGGCGGGGCCTGGATCATGGTGGGTCGCAAAAAGCGTATGTAAATCTTAATTCGTATACACTGACCACTCCGATGGCAGAACAACTTTCGATCGCTGTTATCGCCGGATTTTTTTGATCCCCCTTAATAGAGGGTAAAATCCGGCGATAAAGGCGAGCGCTTCGCTTCTCCAGTTTGTTCTGCCCTCTCCGTTATTGTGTAAACAAAGATAAGACAACCACCTGAGCTATTTGCTCTGAAGTAGGTAAAAAACATAGGGGTGCTGCTCGTCATCAATTGAAATGACGAGCAGCACCCCTATTTGATTTCTCAAATCTAACGAACTGCGCACACGCTATTGGCGGTCATTTACGCCCACTTGAGTTTTAACGAATCAGAGAGACGTTATCCTGCGCAAGTAGCGGCTTATTGTCGTTTGACACCTGTTTTATGAGAAATAGCGCCGCTGAAATTCGTTAGCCTTCGTAATCCATGCAAATCAGCCCAATTAAGGTGTGGTAGATTCGTTAGCGGCTTGAACGTGCATAAACGCACGTTCATCCGCTACATCTCGCTCGAATGCCCCTTATTTGCTATGCATTTTAAATTCGAGGAACAAATCGTTATAATGCGAAAGCATTTTTTTGCCCAGATTATCGTACACTTCAAGCTTACCCGTCAGCGTCTCATCTGGATAGAATCGTTCATCCTCCGAAATATCCTCTGGCAGCAGCTTCAATGCCTCCGCATTCGGTGTGGAGTATCCGACATATTCGGCGTTACGGGCCGCATGATCCGGGTCCAGCATAAAGTTGATAAACTGATGCGCCCCTTCAATATTACTCGCCGTCTTCGGAATAACCATGTTATCAAACCAAAGGTTCGATCCTTCCTCAGGAACCACGTAATCCAGCTTGTCGTTCTCATCCATAATTTCTGACGCATCCCCAGACCATACGAGTCCAACCGCCGCTTCCTCGTTCGCCAGCAGCATTTTGATCTCGTCTCCGACAATGGCTCTGACGTTAGGCGTCAATGTGGACAATTTCCTCAGAGCCGCCTGCAGATGATCCTCGTTGGTATCGTTCAGCGAATACCCCAGGCTGTTCAGCCCCATACCAATGACTTCACGGGCACCATCGAGCAGCAGGATTTGATTTTTCAAACGCGGGTCCCACAGATCATTCCAGCTCTCAAAGGTTAATCCATCGACCAGTTCGGGATTATACACAATCCCTACTGTTCCCCAGAAGTAAGGAATGGAGTACTTGTTGCCCTCATCAAAGGACAGGTCCATGAACCGTGGATCAATGTTACTCAGATTAGGCAGCTTGCTATGATCCAGTGGCACGAGCAGGTTCTCTTCTTTCATTTTGCTAATCGCATATTCGGAAGGAATCGCCACATCAAACGTGGTTCCCCCCTGCTCAATCTTGGTCAGCATTGCTTCGTTCGAGTCAAACGTTTGATAGATGACCTTGATTCCCGTCTCTTCTTCAAATTCCTTCAGTAAATCGGGATCGATATAATCGCCCCAGTTATAGATCGTCAGCGTATTGCCTCCGGAATATCCCTGACTCTTGTTCAGATAGGAAGCCAGAATCATTAGGGCAAAGGCAGCCACAAATACAATCGCAAATGTCCGTACCAGTTGCTTCATGGACGCAGCCCCTTCCCTCCGGGTGGTATCCGTGTTGCACGGCGGTTAATGAAGTAGTAGCCAACCACCAGCAGCACGGTGAGCAGGAACAGCAGTGTAGATAGTGCATTGATGGACAATGACACTCCCTGCCTTGCTCTGGAATAAATCTCCACAGAGAGTGTAGAGTACCCGTTCCCTGTAACAAAGAACGTCACCGCGAAGTCATCAAGTGAGTAGGTCAATGCCATGAAGAATCCCGCAAAAATGCCCGGTTTAACGTAGGGCAGTACGACACGAGTCAGGATCTGCCATGATCCAGCACCCAGGTCACGCGCCGCATCCATCAGCGTTGGACTCATCTCCTGCAACTTAGGTAGTACCATAATCACGACAATCGGCACGCTAAACGCAATATGAGACAACAATACCGAAGTAAATCCAAGCTTGATGCCAATCATGGTGAACAGAATCAGAAAGGATGCACCGATGATAACATCCGGACTAACGATCAACACGTTATTGAGTGACAGCAACGTATTCTTGGTCCGTTTACGCCGCACATGATAAATCGCCAGTGCCCCTGCCACACCGAGCATCGTTGAGATCGCAGAGGACAAGAGCGCAATAATAAACGTATTGAGTACAATGATAAGCAGCCGAGTATCGGCAAATACTTCCCTGTACCATTCCAACGTAAACCCTTCGAAGCCGCGCATATGGCCGCCACTGTTGAAGGAATAGAAGATCAGATACGCGATCGGTGCGTACAGTATGGCGAATACAACGGCCAGATAGACGTTAGACAGCTTTCCGTTTCTTCCCATTACGCACCTCCTTCTTGCCTGATCCGGTCAGGAACATAATGATCGCCATCGCAATAATCAAAAAGACAGCAATCGTCGAACCCATCCCCCAGTCCTGGGTGACGAGAAAATGCTGTTCAATCGCTGTTCCCAGCGTAATTACCCGGTTCCCCGCAATGAGGCGGGTAATCATGAACAACGATAACGCTGGAATAAATACAGCCTGACAGCCGGATTTCACGCCGCTGATGGTCAGTGGGAAGATGACCCGGCGGAACGTCAGCCAGGACGATGCCCCGAGATCCCGCGCAGCGTAGATCAATGACGGATTCATCTCTTCCAGCGCGTTGAAAATCGGCAGGATCATGAACGGAATGAAGATGTACACCGAGACAAAGATAAAGCTGAAGTCGGTGAACAAAATCTGCTGTGTACCAATACCCACCACTTCAAGCAGGGAATTGGTCAGGCCATACGTGCCGAACAGGCCGATAAAGGCGTACGCTTTTAACAACAGATTAATCCAGCTTGGTAAAATAATAAGCAGCAGCCACAGCTGCTTGTGTTTCGTACGAGTCAGTAAATACGCCGTCGGATACGAGACCAACAGCGAGAACACCGTAATCAGGAATGCATACCAGAACGAGCTCAGAGTCATCTGCATGTACACAGGTGTAAAGAACCGGGCATAGTTACCCAGCGTGAAGTTGCCCTCCACATCGAAGAATGAGTAATATACCACCAGCAGAACCGGAGCAACTACAAACAACACCATCCATAACACGTATGGAATCAGATACACATTGCGTGTACTCGACTTAGTCTGCATGAACGGCCTCTTGGTAGGCTTCCAGACGTTTGTCGAACTCTTCTTCCGTCTCGTTAAAGCGCATGACGTGGATGGCTTCCGGGTCAAAATATAGTCCAATACGAGCGCCTACCACGGCTTTCTTCGTAGAATGCACCAACCACTCATTACCCGCATCATCGTAAGTCGATATCTCGTAATGCACTCCACGGAACAGCTGGGAGTCCACATTGACCTGCATCTTGCCCTGTTCCTCGGTTGTAATCTCCAGATCCTCTGGACGAATCACAATCTCCACAGGCTCGTCCGGCTGTAGCCCCTGATCGACACACTCATACTGTGCACCAGCAAATTCCACCACAAAGTCCTGCTTCATTTTGCCGGATACAATGTTCGATTCACCGATAAAGTCCGCCACAAAACGGTTAATCGGCTCATCATAGATATCATTCGGCGTGCCGCTCTGTTGAATGACGCCGCCGTTCAGGACAAAGATCTCATCCGACATCGCCAAGGCTTCCTCCTGGTCATGCGTGACAAAGATAAACGTAATGCCCAGTCGCTGTTGCAGCTCGCGCAGTTCATACTGCATTTCTGTCCGCAGCTTCAGATCGAGTGCCGATAGAGGCTCGTCCAGCAGCAAAATCTCGGGTTCATTCACAATCGCCCGTGCAATCGCAACACGCTGTCGTTGTCCGCCGGACATCTCACCAATCTCACGGTTCTCATAACCGGAGAGATTGACGAACTTGAGGGCTTCCAACACTTTGCTGCGAATTTCAGCGGTTTTCATTTTTTTGATCCGCAAACCAAAAGCTACGTTCTCAAAGACATTCAAATGTGGAAATAATGCGTAGTCCTGAAATACGGTATTCACCTGCCGCTGGTGGGCCGGCACACGGTTAATCAATGCACCGTTAAAATAAATACTGCCCTGTGTCGGCTCCGCAAAGCCGGCGATCAGGCGTAATATCGTTGTTTTCCCGCAGCCTGACGGGCCGAGTAGCGTATAAAATTTACCCCGCTCAATCTCGAAGCTGACTTCCTTCAATACGGCTTCATCCTGATCGTATTGCTGGGTCACCCGGTCGAACCGGATAATCGGTTGTTGTTCTGACATGCTTCATTTCGCCCCCTTTAAACTTGAGGTATACCTTGAGCCTGTACACTTCTTTTCATGCATGCTTCATTACAAATCCCATCTATTATATATGATTCAGCTATATCCGCAATGCTTTTGATGTAAACGCCCTGTGTTATTTCTTCTTATTCTCACAAATACAGCATACATTACGGGTATATGTCGATATCTACGCATGCAAGTAGAGCGATTTCATGAGGATTTCGGATTAAGTTTAAGTGAAAGGAGTCTTGTTCGTGGATATTCGCAAAAACCTGCCTTTGCTGATGACCATTTGTTTTCTGAGTCAGATGGGCGGCTTCATGATCCTCCCCCTTTTCCCTCTGTTTATTGAGGAGTTCGGCCTGTCCGGCTGGATGATGGGGGTTATTTTTGCACTCTTTTATGTCGGTAAAGTGATTGGCGGGGTGCCGGCTGCGGCGCTCTATCGTAAACTTGGGGGCAAACGGGCACTTATTGCCATGCTGCTGCTGCTCGCTGTCTGTATGGGTGGTTTCGCGGTATCTTCTGCCGCGTTAGTATTCGGTCTGCTGCGCCTGCTGCAAGGGCTCGCTTCGACCGGACTGACAGTCGTTATTCGTTCCATCATCGGAGATGGGGGGAATACCGATAACCGAGGCCTGTATAACGGTTATATTAGCAGCAGTGAAGGCGGAGGCATGGTTCTGGGTCCAGTCATCAGCGGCTGGCTTGCACTGCACTGGCCATTGTCGGTACCCTTTTTGCTTGTGACGGTATGCTGTCTCATGGCAGTGGGTGCGGCGATGGGGATAAAGTCAGCTGCAAAAGCAGGTCTCGCATCCGGAAGCGAGGTGAACGGCCAAGCCGCACAGGCCATTTCAACTGCTGTAAAACAAACGCAAACGCATATGGACAGTACAACTTCTCCAGCATACGTTACTCCTCGTCCAATCGCTCAAGACTCGTCCACTGGACTTACCCGGCGGCAGCAACTGATCGGCTACGGTACGGTCCATTTCCTGGAGATGAGCGCCTATGCCGTGTTTCTGACTTATTTTGCGCTGTATGCCGCTCATATCATGCACTGGGATCCATTTGCGACCAGTCTTGCCTTTACCGTAGCCGGGATTTCCACACTTGCAGCTGCCCCAATAGCAGGTTACCTTTCTGATCGGCTGGGGGATCGGCTGCTGCTCTGCATGTTCGGCATGCTGATGATTGGCATCGAGGTGGTCGTTTTCCTGAGTACATCTTCTTATGTGCTGGTTTACGTGGGCATGCTGATCGGCGGCGTAGGCGGTGCATGTTACATGGACTCATTCTTTGCTCATATCGGGGATCATATCCCGGACGAGGGTAGAAGTTCCGTCATTGGCAAAATTGTGTCTGCAGCAGAGATCGGTTCAATAGTATCCCCTCTGGTTGCAGCCCTGCTTGTGGAGGTCGGATCGCTCTACACTGTGTTTGTGTTCAATCTGCTTCTGATCGCAGCCGCCATTGCCGTTCAGGCAGTGATGCGCATCCGTTACCGATCGAAACGAGTGTAGACGCACAAGACTGCCCACATCAGTGGGCAGCCTCCATTTACTTATTTACACCTAATAAAGTTGCTATATGTAGCGCATTTTCTTCGATTTTACTTTTTAAATAAGGGTCTGTGTTCTCAGGCAATTCCGTCGGTTTGTAAAACTTCGCTTCAAGAACTTCCACCCCATCGGGCTTCAACTCGCCTTCGAACTCCGTGCAAACATAACCAATGACCACATTATAATATTCATGCCCCTTTCTTAATTTCGTATATAAATCTTTCCCCGAAAAGACGCCGTATAGCACAAGTTTCTTGATCTGTATTCCAATTTCTTCCTTGACCTCTCGCCTCGCCGACTCTTCCACAGATTCGCCCAACTCCATAAATCCACCTGGTACACCCCAGGTATTATCCACATGTCGAACCAACAAAATTTCGCCTGATTTATTCAAAATCAACACACTCGGTCTTACCAGAATAACAGGTGCATTGCCAACCATTTCTCGAAGCGATTCAATGTATCCCATGTGTTGTTCCCCCTCTAAGTTTAGTCCATGGGCTTATTATAGAGGGAACATTAATTTCCATATAGAGAAAAAAACTCTACCTTTTTTTCCTATTTTAAACTACTCTTTTTAGAATCACGGCTACAAAAAAATAACCCGATCACACATCAGTGTGCAAACGGGCATTTCATCGGTGAATCTTCGTTCTGCAGCTGGCGATTCACTTGCTCTGTATTCTGTATTACACCGTTCTCCATTGTTTCACCAGATAATCCTCCATCCAGGTTAAAAGCCTGATCCTGACGGAAAAAATTGGGCTTCACAATCTCATTGCGGTAGGAACTGTGAAAAATATGCGTCGTCGCTGGAGACACCGGCGGAATCAACCAAACCCAATCGCCTGTCAGCTCGCGCCCGGCCTTCTCTTCCCGCTGTTCAAACAAGGCAAATTGCGCTGCCGCCGTGTGGTGATCCACAATGCTGACGCCTGCTTTCTTGAACGAATGCAGCACAGCTACATTCAGCTCTACCAGTGCCCGATCCTTCCACAGAGTCGTTTCACTCGACGTATTCAGACCAAGCGCTGCCGCCACCGCAGGTAGTTTATTATACCGAAACGTATCCGCCAGATTGCGTGCGCCAATCTCAGTACCCATGTACCAGCCATTAAACGGTGCTGCCGGATAGGATATGCCGCCAATCTCCAGCCGCATATCGGCAATCATCGGCACACCGTACCAGCGCATGTCCAGTTCAACAATCTCGGGACGCTCCGGGTGCTCAATCCTCACTTCCACGATGTCTTCCTCGGGCACAGAATACCATTTCGGAGCTTGCCCCTGCGCCTGAATAATAAGTGGAAGTACATCATATGGCGTGCCCTCTCCCTGCCAGCCAAACGACATTGCCAGCTTCGTCAACTCAATAGATGCAGGATCACCTACAATGCCTTCCGTCGTCTCATATCCGGCATAACGGATCAATTGGTGATTCCAGATCCGCACAGGGGCTCCGCTTGGTCCATCCGGTGGTAGGATCGTAATCATTGGAATGATTTTGCCTCCGTTGGAAGCCGCTCTGATATGCGTCATCACCGCATCCGCTGCTGATTCAGCGGTATCTGCGTGACGCGCATCAACGATGCGCAGTTTATCCCAGAATAGCCGTCCGATGCAGCGATTGCTGTTCCGCCATGCCATTTTACAGCCATGCTCCAGTTCATCTGCAGTATGCACATATGTGCCTGTATGGTCAATTTCGTTCATAACAGCAATAAGCCGGGCCTGTGCGTCTTCACGCGAATGGCCCAGCTCTTCATAACATCTATATATAAACCGTTCAGCTTCATCCCGCAGTTCATCCAGGTCTGTCCGCATTATTCATTCCACCAATCTATACATCTTGAATGCCATCATTATACGGCAAGCACACTGGATTTGTAAGCGAACGGGCACTTTGTTCACGGACTCTACATATCGTTGTTCAGGATGCAGGATAACTTAGCTTATTTGCCCAGAAATGCGTTTAACATCCAGACCTCTTTATCCAATGCAGCAGTGAATCCAATCAGCATATCTTCGGTCGCATTATCCTCAGCTTTGCCAGCTGCTTGAATACCCTGATTAATTACATCCACCATCGCTTGCAGATCAGCAACTACGGTTTCTACCATTCCTTCAGCCGACAACTGTCCCTGTGCTTCCTCAACAGGTGACAACCGCAGTTGTTCAGACATCGTTGCGACCGGACGTCCACCAATGGCCAATAGACGCTCTGCGGCTTCATCCATATTCACCGTAGCCATGTTATATAACTCTTCGAATTTCGCATGCAGTGTGAAGAAATGGGGACCTTTGACATACCAGTGGAAGTGGTGCAATTTGGTGTACAGTACAGACCAACCTGCGATCTGGCGGTTCAGGACCTCTTGAAGTTCAGTGGCATGGTTTGCAAAAGTATTGTTTCTAGTTTGGATTGTGCTCATGGAATTTATCCCCTCTCGAATACGATATAATTATGATTTTAAGTTAACTTGCTTCCATTCATTTAATTTAGACTTAATCTAAATCTTGTTTTAATTATAACACCGACCTTATCCTTTGTGAAGGCTTTAGCCTATTCATTCGAATGAAGATTCCATGAAGCTAAGCTTCATCTTTGAACCCATGTTGGAAGACCCTTTTAACACCTTTACAATAGTATCTATACCTCGATTTTAGCCGATGTACAATGACAATCCTCACTTCGCATACAACAACAAAAACAGCCCTGATCCTCAATGGGATTAGGACTGCACCAACGTACATAGCACACGTTTTATTGTTGAACCAACTCGGATGTAAGGATACGGCTTACCTCTTCATAACTGCGCGCTATATGATGCGGCTGATGCTCTGATTCTGGCAAAGCATCTCGGTGGTTGAACCAGATCACCTTCCATCCGGCATCCACTGCACCGACAACATCATTGCGCCAGGAATCGCCGATGTAATAACTGGAACCGGAATCCGATCCCGTCTGCCTGCTTACATGCTCAAACAATCTTGTATCCGGCTTGGCATAACCAAGTGTACCCGATATGAAAATCCGTTCCTCGGGAATAAGGCTGAATACATCCAGCGCTTCGAGCTTCCGCTGCTGATGTTTCCCTTCTCCATTGGTGATTAATCCTACCGTATGCCCTTCTGCAAGAAGTCTCCGAATAAGTTCATATGCTCCTTCAAAGGGCTGGATCTGAAACTGTCTACTCAAATACTGTGCTTGCAGTTCTTCAGCCTGTCCAGATTGCAGCGGAAGTCCAAATTCCGCCATGGTCAGCTCAAATCTCCGATGACGCATCCGTTCCACCGCTTCCGGTTCGGGTACAGCAGACAAGTCTTCTTGGGCAGACAGCCAGTCGCTATAATAACGGAAGCGATGATATGCCTCCCCATAAGGGAAATCGTCTGGTAGACCAAGTACCTCCTGTAGTGCTCCTTTCAACGGCTGCAAGTGGTCATACAAGGTATCGTCTACATCGAAAAATATAGCTTTAGCCGCATTTATTTTATCTATCATCGTTGTTAATCCTCCTGCTCTTTGCTCAAAACATACTCTCCAACTATATATGTATTCCGTTTCTCCGTCCAAACAAGGATTCATTGCTCCAACATGATTACCCCGTACTTGGACTAGCATACAGATTTATTTTATATATGTTAAAATAAGGATGAATAATCTCAGGGGTGATGCTTATGTTCAATCCAAAAATCTTCTTCTATTAGTTGTGTCTAAGGCCATGGCTCTCGAAGCCAAAATCTAACCCGGCACAACGGGGATGAAGATGTTTACACAGGAAGAGATTCGATCCTGGGAAAATGAACAATCGCTTAGTCTGAAAAACAGCAGGAAGTTCATTGATCCAAGAAAAGAGAAACTCAAAGATTTCCGTAAAGGAATCAAGAGCGTTCATTTCAACAAAGAAAGCAAAATGGATCGAAAACATGATTATCGTCTGTATAGAACCAGAATGAAACGGTTGATGTACTTGCCGGGCTCAGCGCATAGAATTATGATTTTGAATCCTTGGCTATACACCAATACCCCGTGACACCACTCATCGTGGCGAAACGGGGTATTGGTTTCTTCTTTTTATACTATTAGTTCTAAAACAACAATCTAATTGGAGGTACATCACGAATAGTGTGTATTCGAATTAGATGATTAACGGTACAACCTTGCCTGCATTCACATCAATCAGGCCGTGATCCGTAATTTTCAGAGCCGGACTTACCGCAAGGGAATGCGTGCTAATCGACATGATCGGGTTATAGTGCACATAGCCAAGAGACAACATCGCTGCTCGCAGCTCTTTCACTTGGTGAGACACCACTGCCAGCGGTTCTTCCGTCAAAATGCCACCCACAGGGAGTTCGAGATGGGACAACACTTTGCCGTCTTCCACCACACAAAACCCACCCTGGCTCGAAATCACCGTGTTAGCTGCCAAGATCATATCTTCACGATTACGACCTACGACCAGGAGGTTGTGGTTATCGTGTGAATACGTTGTCGCAATGGCCCCTCGCTTGATCGTGTCTCCACCAATCAGACCATGCGCCCGATTGCCGTTCACACCATAACGTTCAAAAGTCGCAATCTGTCCATATTCGCTTTCTTCCCAGAGCAGTTCACCATTCGCAGCCTGAACCTGTGCAATATGCTCTTCCACAAAGGTTGAACCATCCTTCACCATCATGACCCGGCAGTTGTTTAGACCCTGTTCAGATAACTGCGCTTCTGAAGCTGAATCTTCACCTTTCCCATTCACCTTCGGATCAGACAAACGGATTGCAAAGTCTTCGGCTCCCAGCATCTCCAGTTGCACACTTCTGTAAAAGTGAGGCGGGAACTGTCCACTAATTCGGTCCTGCTTGTACGGTTCGTAGTCGTCATAAGCTTTACGGCCATTTTTGTATACCTGCTCTACTGCAAGTGTATCTAAGTTGGACAGCAGCACATAATCCGCCACTTTGCCTGGGGCAATGCTGCCGCGATCCGTCATTTTCATACGGGATGCAGGGGTTGAGGTTGCAGCGTAAATCGCATCTTCGGGGCGCATACCCATCCGAATGGCCTTGCGCACAATATGATCCAAATGCCCGCGTTCCACCAGCGAATCAGGCATAACATCGTCCGTTACGAAGCAGAAGTGCTGAGCAACATCATGCTGAATCAGGTACTCCATGACTTCCGGCGTCATCGATTTTTCCTGAATTTCAATGAACATGCCTGCCGCAATTCGCGCCTGTAAACCCTCAATACTCTGATGCGTATGATCGGAATCAACGCCAGCATAGATCAATCGGTGCAGATCGAGCCCAAGTAATTTCGGTGTATGACCTTCGATCACAAGATCGGGATAGTTTTTGCGAATATGCTGAAGGATCTGGTTCGTCTTGCATTCTGGATCACGGATGACGTCCACATAGTTCATGATCTCACCCAGACAGATGATCTCTCCAGTAGCCAGCAGCACATCCATATCTTCGATTTCAATTGAACCACCCGTTGTTTCCATTGGCGTCGCCGGAACGGAGCTTGGGATGGCGTAGAACATGTCCACCGTTGTCTCACGACTGGCCGACATCATCTCCTGCACACCTTCCAGCCCAAACACATTCGCCATCTCATGCGGTTCCGCCACAATGGACGTTACCCCGCAGCGGATCAGGCCATGGGAAAAGGTTGCTGGTGTCACCATCGTACTCTCAATGTGCAGATGGATATCAATAAGGCCCGGTATCATATAACGTCCGCGTGCATCAATCACTTCATCCGCTTCAATCATCTCCGGTCCGCTTGGCCCAACATACATAAATCTACCGTCCAGCACGGCCACGTTGTTCATTTCAAATTGTTTATAATAACTGTTATACACATGTACATTCTTAATTAGTTGATCTGCACGCATGGGGCATAATCTCCTTCTTCATGAGCATCTAACAGCGATCCAGAGCAGCATCAGCTACAACTAGCTATATTGAATGGAAACTGCCATTTTGAATAAACGCACCCAATATCCACTTTTTTTCCATTCACTACACTGTAACGCGTCCTCTGGAATCAGCTGATAAATGCATCTTTTGCTGCTTTCTGCTTCCTGCTGCTATTCCACAAGGACAAGCTTATCCTGCGGGAAAATCAGATTAACCCGCTGTCCGCTGAGATAAGGCGTCTCCATCTCCTGATTGGCCGTAAAGTCGCCAAGTTCTGTCTCAATGACATACTGATAGCTGCGCCCAAGGTACGTACTTACTTTGATAATCCCTGGCAAAGCATTTGTAATGTCCCCGGAGGTATCCCCACTAACGATCAGATCATCCGGGCGAATCGCACCTTTGCGTGCACCGGGACGTGCCGTTCCGGGATGCGCAGTTGCGGTGAACAAACGGCCTCCTGCTTTCAGCGTAATCACTTCTCCTGCATCACTGCGCTCTGCGAATTCAATAAAATTATGGAACCCGATAAATCGCGCCACAAATTCCGTCGCCGGGTATTTGAAAATGGTTTCCGGGCGGTCGAGCTGCTCGACCACGCCTTTGTTCATAATTGCCACCTGGTCTGAGATTGAGAAGCACTCTTCCTGATCATGAGAGACGTAGAGCGTCGTAATGCCCAGTTCCTGCTGAATCCTGCGGATCTCGACCCGCATATTCAGCCGCAGGTTGGCATCCAGGTTACTGAGCGGTTCATCGAACAACAGCAAATCCGGTTCAATGACCAGTGCGCGGGCAATCGCCACACGCTGACGCTGCCCACCGGACAGTTCCTGTGGAAATCGCTTCTCGAAGCCGTTCAGGTTCACCACTTCCAGGATTCGCATCACGCGTGACGCGATATCCTTGTCTTTCACCTTGCGCATCCGCAGGCCGAAGGCCACGTTGTCATAGACAGACAGATGCGGAAACAGCGCATAACTCTGAAATACAAACCCGAAGTTTCGCTTGTTCGTCGGAACCTTCGTGTAGTCCTTGCCGCCGAATATAAATTTGCCCTGTGATGCTTCCAGGAATCCGGCGATGAGGCGCAGCGTAGTTGTTTTGCCGCAACCGCTCGGTCCGAGCAGGGAGAGCAGCTTACCTTTTTCCAGCTCCAACTGAAAATCCTTCAGGATTGTCTGCTTATCGTATGCCACGGATACGTGGTCTAATGTCAGCAATGCCATAGCGTTCTGCGCCTCCAATTAACGTTTAGTAAAATATGAGAATCCGCCCATGATCCGTTCGATCACGAACATTAAAAGTCCAGTCAATACCATCAACAGCACGGAAATGGCTGCAATGGTTGGGTCAAAATAATTTTCCACATAGGTCAGCATCTGAATTGGCAATGTGCTTACCCCTGGTCCGGTCATAAATACGGAAATGTCCACGTTGTTGAACGACTCCAGAAAGGCAATCAGTACCGCCGCGATAATTCCTGAACGAATGTTGGGCAGCACAATCTGGAAGAACGTTCTGATACGTCCCGCGCCGAGACTCAGGGCTGCCTCTTCCACTGCAAAGTCAAAGCTCGACAGACTTGATGCGATAACACGAATAATAAATGGAAGCATGATAATCGTGTGACCGATCAGCAGACCCAAGTACATCGGCAGATGATAGATTACGATCAGGTATTTCATCAATGTAAAACCAAGCACGATTCCCGGAATGAGTACCGGTGACAGGAACAATGCATTCAGCACGGACTTACCTTTGAAATCGTAACGACTAAGTGCATACGCAGCCGGAACCCCGAGCAACAACGCCAGCAAATTCCCCAGCAGGGAAATGATGATGGACGTCTGGAACGTACGAAGGAAACCGCCTGTGTTGAAAATATTCTCGTACCAGCGGAGGGAAAAGCCCTCCGGCGGAAATTTGAGTACTGTCCCCGGTTCAAACGAAGTCACCGAGATGATCAGAAGCGGGCCCAGCAGAAAGATAAAGACCAGCAGACTGAACAGGCCCAGCCCGATATGTTTCTCCCGCATATGTCTACCCCTTCGGATTTAAAGTTTTGGCCATTTTGTTCATGAAACCGACCACGACAAACGTAATGACAATCATAATCGCGGCAACGACCGAGGCCAGATACCAGTCGTTCAGGGTCATGGCGTTCTGATAGAGGAACGTCGCAATTACGCGCTGTTTGCCTCCCAAGAGTGCAGGCGTTGTATAAGCCGTCAGGCTTCCGACAAAAACAAGTACGGCTCCGATCACAAGCCCTGGCACAGCCAGCGGGAATACCACCCGGCGGAATGCCGTGAAGCGGGATGCACCCAGGCTCTGTGCTGCCTTGAGCAGATCACCATCAATGTTCTCAAGCACGCCGACCAGAGAAATAATCATGAGCGGCAGAAACAGATGGGTCAAACCGATCATCATGGCTGCCGGTGTATACAAAATATCCAGCGGCTTGTCCACGATACCAAGCCCAACGAGGGCGTTGTTGATCAGCCCTTTGCGTCCGAGGATAATCATCCAGCTAAACGAGCGTACGACAGGGCTCGTTAGCAGCGGAAAGATTGCCAGTGCCAGCAGAATGCCTTTGCGGCGCGGCGCTTTCCGTGAAATATAATAAGCTGTCGGGAATCCGAGCACCACGCAGACGATGGTGGTGACCACGCTGACCTGCAGCGTCGTAAGCAATATTTTCAAAAAGTAAGGGTCTCTGAAAAAATGCATGTATCCTTCAAATGTGAAGGAGTTTTCCTGAAAGAACGTCGATCCGATCGTCAGGACAATCGGAATGATCATAAATGCCGCCAAAAACACAAATCCCGGCAGCAATAGCCAGTAGATTACTGATTTCTTCATCGCGATACTCCTGACTTGTAAAATGGTTTTTATTCACACGTTTCACTGGCGCACATTTCAAAATAATCACTCCACGTTAATCACACCAGCCGTTTCGGTTACGAATCGTTCTTACGATCGCTGTTATCCTTGGATTTTCTTGATCTCCTTCCTTATAGAAGGAAAATCCAAGGATAGCGTATGCTTCCGAAGCAGCTTTCTTTCAGAAAGCTTTTAGGCGAACCCTTCGCTTCTTCAGAATCGATTTCGTCCCCTACACTACCAGCGAAATACGTAAGGACTAAATTTTAGACTGAATCCCAGTGCCGTAAAGATCATAGCTACGCATTTAACGCGTTGATAAACAATTCAAGGAAGCTTTTCGCATCTACGGTTTCGCAGACAAGCGTGTTGGGCTGCTGGCCCAAACGATTTTGGAAGTCGCAGACCATCTGGCCATCGCATAAACGGCTGGCCGTCTCTACATCGACGTAATACAATTGGCGTCCAACGAGTTCCGGGGCGAGTGCAACCCCCACTGCCAGTGGGTCATGGAGGGCACAGGCGCGTATCCCGTTCATTTCTTCATACCGCTTGATGTAAATCTCTGTGCTCTGTGCCACGTAATCGCGCAATACCGGGTCCGTTAACCGTCCGATGGCTTCTTCATTCAGCAGTGTTTGACGGGTAACATCCAAGCCCACCTGCGTAAGCTTCTCGAAACCTGCATGCAGCACAATCCGTGCGGCTTCGGGATCGGCGAACGTGTTGTATTCCGCAGTAGGTGTAATATTGCCATGCCCACGAACGACGCCACCCATGAAGATGACTTCCTTCAATAATGTAGGCAGCTCAGGACACTTCATTAACGCCAGCGCCAGATTTGTTAACGGTGCGGTCATAATCAGTGTCAGTTCGCCTGGATACAGCTTCGCTTGTTCAACGATAAAGTCCGGGGCAAAACCTTCATCTGCTCGTTTGGACACCGCCGGATCAGGCAGCGCACCGCCCAATCCGTCTTGTCCATGTACCCGGTGCTCATAGTGAGACTTGCGCGTAAGTGGCCCAGCTGCTCCGGCAATGACCGGAATGGAGGGCGCTCCCGCCAGTTCGAGAATTTTGCATGTATTATCCGTTGCCTGCTGGAGTGATACGTTCCCACAGACTGTGGTGATTCCGAGAAGGTCCAGCTTCCGACTTTTGACGGCCAGCAAAATTGCCAGGGCGTCATCAATACCGGTATCCACATCCAGAATGATGCGATTTCCTGTTTCACTCATACATTCCCAACTCCTCTGCCGTTAAGTGGTTGCTTGCTGCAAAATTTGGTTTGTCGAGCACGATCAATATCTCTACTGCGATTAACCCTGTCGTTCTATCACTGATTAAGCTTATTGGGCAATCTCGCGGTTCCAGCGATCTGTCCATGCTTTGGCTTGTTGATTCACAAATTCCATATCCAGCTTGTTCAATTTGCCAACCACATCTGCACCATACGTTACGCCTTCAGCTTCTTCAGCAGTCAATTCAACCTTCGTATTTACCGGGGAATCCACTTTGGCTTTGGCAGATTTGGCCTGTACATCCTGGCTCAGCTGCCAGTTGATGAATTCTTCAGCGAGTTCTTTGTTCTTGCTGCCTTTAACGACATTGATCGTATTCATAACTGCATATGCACCTTCGCTTGGTGTAACAAACTTCGCATTCGGCACGGCTGCTTTCAGATCTTTGAAGTACATTTCCATAATCGGTCCACCAGCAATCTCTTCCTGGGAGAACATGTTCACGAATTCGGAAGTTTGAGTGTAAAATTTAACAACGTTGCCGCTTAATTTTTTCAGTTCCGCGAATGCTGCATCTTCATTAAATGTTTCGTTTCCGGCTACACGGGAAGCTGCATCCAATACCATTGGGCCTGCTGTTGCCGTTATGTTCGGAATGGTCAGGTTATTAGCAAACGCCGGGTCCCACAGATCAGCCCATGAAGTGACTTCTTTGTTAACGAGGTCCGGGTTATAAGCGATTCCGAGCTGTCCAACCGTGTAGGCCGGGCCGTAATCTTCACCAAGCGGTGCTTTGGCAATATCATAAATATCATTCACATTCGGAATTTTGGAGCGGTCGATTTTCTCAAACAAACCTTCGTCAATGCCTTGCTGTGCATAGTAATCGGACAAATAAATCACATCGACATTGGATGTACCTTGGCGGATTTTGTTCAAACGCTCAGCGTTGTTACCCACTTCAAGCACGATGTCTACATTATGTTCTTTTTCAAATGGACCAAATACTTCTTCATTAAAGAAATCCTCCGAGAATCCCCAAGTGGAGATGACCAGCTTGTTTGGCGCCGTGCTTCCGCTGCCTGATCCGCCTGTTGCGTTCTCTGTACTGCTGCCGCATCCTGCAAGTAATACCGATGTCATTGCCACTGCCGCCAAACCGCTAATCCACTTTTTCATCATGATCCTGATTCCCCCTGATATGTGTGATTTAACAACCCAAACCATTAAGTTGAACTAGCTTGATAACGCATTTCACGTAGAGGTCTTCTGATTTTCGAAGGGTACATGCGTTATTTAGGGCTAGTTCAACTTAAAAAACAAAAAGAAAAGCATTCTTGTATAAACAAGAACACTTTTCTTCGTAAACAAAGGAAAGCGACACCCGCTGCCGGTACATCATCGGTTTCTGCTTCAGAATCAATCCGAAGACAGACGCCATCATATGAAATTGTTCGGAATTAGAATCATGAATTAGAACTTTGTGCGATGCATGCATCGAACCTGTCGATTCATCCTATGCTTGTTCCAATATCACATTCGTAATGGCCCACTGCGTGGACGCATCGTAATCCCGTAATACAGCTTCGATTGGCAAACCCATGTGCTGCTCCAACTTCTCCCTGAATTTCTTCTTATACAAGACAGACATACGGAAGTCCACTTCCAGCTTCAAGCCGGGGGCCTCCCCTTCCAGGGCGTCAGAGCGCGGTGAACGGCGGTGCTTCGCGTAGAAGGTCACGATGTTCTGATCAATGGTCACTCTCAGGAGAGTGGTGCCAAAGCCGAACAGTTCCTTCGAAATTTCGTTATAATACTGGCACATCTTCTTCTTGCTCTCATTGCTGTCCAGCAGTTCCATGAACTCACCCACATCATTTACTACCGTACGTTCGACGTGTTAACACGATTGATTATACATATATCTACGATTTTAGGCAACCCAAAAGATATAGTTAACATGAAAATAACACACAAAAGCGAACGATGGGATAAACTAACGAAAACTATTCGTAAATGTTTACCGTGAGCGTGCTTGGAGATAACTGCACCCCTTTTCGCTATTATTGTTGCTTAATAACCCACTTTTGATACTCGTTTTCTTGACGAAACTCATCCATTACCAGTTCTGGCCCACTCGCAGATATACCAAGTGCGTGCCCGTTATGTGCACTTGTGATGCGCATCGTTCCATCCTCATTCTTCGAAAGGTTCCAGCGTTGATTCGCATAACCAAGATACGAATAGAGCTGAATGCGATTCTGTCCTACATCCCAATCAAGAGACATGCCGCTCAAGGTCCGAATGGAGTAAGAGCCGGAATCATCCCCTGTCGGTACAAGTACCCAGTTGAAGCCTTCACTTGCATTCTCTGCCTCGTCAGCAACCTTTATCATTTCTCCTGCTTCAGATGGAACAGCCTGCATTGCAACAGGACTTCCTGCGTTACGAATAATGATCTGGTCCAATTCTGCCTTCTTCGTATGGATTGCATTCACATTCTGGAAGGAAGCACTCCCGCCAAACACATGGATACCGAAATGTCCTTCAGCAAACGTCCCATCCTGAAGATCTATTATTCGCTCACCGTCCACACCAACCTGGATTCGAGGACCGTTCGCCTGAATTTGAATGTGATACATATGATCCTTACGAATGAATCTAGGGATTTGAGCGAGCACCTGCCGATTCTCGAATTTTCCATTTACTTTATAAAACAGTCGAATGGACTTCAGGTTAGGATCGATATTCAAGTAGTAGCCGCTTCGTCCATCCTCGCTGGCACGGAATACAATAGACCCCGCTCCCCCCTGTGCTCCCAGCGTCAGGTCAGCATCATATTGAAAATCCCCTGCCGTAGTATCCTGTGCGATATACTGTGTATCTCCACTATACCCCCCCTGTATGCCTTGTTCGGAAACAAGCCATTGGGCAGATGATTTATCTGCCTTCCAGCCAGATAAGTTGGTGTGGAATACCCCGCTGGATACCTTCATCGGTATTTGGGCAGAAGCTTTGCCGTCTGTCGTCGATACGGTTACTACAGCTTCGCCTCCACCCACGGCACGAACGGTTGCTTTCGTTTTATCAGAATGAACGATTTGCGCCACTTTAGGATTGCTTACCTTCCATTTAACCGGTTGAGCGGCACCTTTACCTGATCTGCCTTCCACCGTGGCGTACAGCGTTTGCGTCTGCCCCATATTCACTATTCTTCTTTGCATATCTGCAAAAACCTGCATCTTGGAGTCCGTGCTCTTTCTCCAGATATTGTCCAAGGCGTACACCTTCATGGAGCTGACCTTCACTTCCCCACCAAGGCTATAGAATGCCATCGCCCTGCCCGCCGGATCGGGAAAAATGACATCCGAGAAAACAACCTTGCCATCATTGCCAAAGACCTCAACAGAGGATTCATCGACAAATATGCGCAGTTTCACCTTTTGATTTTCAGGTTTTAACGAGGCTTCATGGACCTTGGTGAATAAGTCGGAGAAGCTTACGTCACCTGAGGTGGTGCGATCCACGAACATGTTCTGCGTATCCACTCTGTATGCTACAGTGGTTTTCTGCCCCTCTCTCTGACGCAGTTGAAAACCAAACTCGGTTACAGAACTGTTAGCCGGAATTTCCACTTCAGCTTCAATCTCATACGCTCCCGCCGTTAGGCCCTCCAGCGGATTTTTTGATTTTGGGCCAACCGTCATTTGTTGTGCACTGTATAGGTTATGCCGCAGTTTCTGAAGCTCAGTGATTGGTGTTTGCACCAAACGCACGCCTTCATCCGTGGTTCGAAGAGAGACTTCTCTCGGTATGGTCAGTTGTCCTTTCCATGAGGAGGTTGGGAATTCAAACGGATAATCCCAGTTCGTCATCCACGCAAGCATAACTTTCCGCTGGTTCGGCATATTCGCAAAGGACATTGATGCGTAGAACTCCTTACCGTAGTCCGTTCTCAACACCTGCCCAGCCGGATGATCGTTCAGGAATTTCCCATCAGCAGTTAGCTGACCTACAAAATATTCCGCATCAGATCCCTGAGTTTTCGGATTGGCCCCTGTACTGATCAGAAGCACCCACTTACGTTGACCCGTTCCATCTACAGGCAGTTGAATCAGATCGGGACACTCCCACACCCCGCCACGAACGTAATCGCCATATCCGAAGTTATCGGTTAAGGTCCAATCGAGCAGATTGGTGGAAGTAAAGAACCGGATGTGATCCCCGCCGGACACCACCATCACCCAGCGGTTATGGTCTTCATCGCGGACGACCTTCGGATCACGAAAATCCCAGCTTCCCGGGTCGTCACCGTTCTTGCCAGGGTTATCAATGACAATCGGACGTTCTTTAGCATACTGCCAATTCCGGCCTTGATCGGTACTATAGGCAAGGCCGATGCGCTGATTTCCACCAGGTTTATCCGGATGATAGGAAGTGTAGTACGCAATCAGACCTTTTCCGCCCGAATCCGTGAACAGACCAGAGGCATTATTCAGATCTGCAATTGCTGATCCTGACCATACATGACCCTGATCATTCCAGGGCAAAGCAATAGGTAAACGCTTCCAATTTATAAGATCCGAACTGACTGCATGAGCCCAGGTGCCTCCATCCTGATGAAACAGATGATATTCTCCTTCATAATAGACCAGCCCGTTCGGATCACTTGCCGATCCCCGAAGCGGAGAATAATGGTACTGAGGACGGTAGTTCTCTTTGTAGTACATCGACTCTTCTGTCATATAAATATCCTGAAAATAAGCCATGCCTTGTTGAACGACAAGTCCAGCATTTCCTTTAGCGTAGCTTTTATCTGTGACCTCAACAGCCGCAGGCGTGTACCCATCCACATAGACCTGAATCAAGCTGCCCGAGGCAATAACTTCGATGTGATGCCTCGCTCCCGGTTGGCTTGGAACCTTACGATTCGAGCTTGCGAGCACAGTACCGTCCGCTTTTCGAAGTTGTACCCGAACTTCTTCTCCTTCCCGGATCAGGGCTGCTTCATATCCCTTCGTCCCGTCTGTGCTCGCTCTGAACAGCAACGCCGCTGAGGTACTCGCATCGGCCAGATATAGATTCCCTTCATACACAAAATCGGAAGCCGCCTTTTCGTAAACGATCTGTCCTTTTCCCTGAGCGTTTCCTTTCCCTTTATACCCTTTCAAATCCGGCTGCCATTCACCTACGCTGCTAATCGGTTTGCCGATATTGCCATTCATGATACTGACCTGCACATTCTGGAACAAAGCCGACCCATCCCACACATGGAGCCCCAGCCTCCCTGACGAGTAGGCACTATCTTTCACATCAATCACCGGGTCGTATCGATTATCCCAATATACCTGAAGGCTCTCTCCGTCCGCTTTCACTTTCAGATGATAGATACCTCCAGATTCCAGGTTTGCTTTATGTTCTACATTTAACGTTCCCGGCTGTCCACTGGCATCTCTTAGACGTATCACACCAGCCTGGGGAACCACTTGCAGCATATATGAAGACCAGCCTGTATCATTGGATCGAAAAACAAGACTTGTATCCGCTTTCATATCCTGAATCATCAAATCAGCTTCATAGATAAAATTATCAGCTCGTGTAGCTGATAGGGCCATCACATTCTCCCTGGCTTCCGAAGCGAGATGGAGTCCTTCATCCGTATCTTCCAGACTGCCTCTACCCTGCAAAGTCCAATCCGACAAATTCGTAACTGCCTTCGACACTTTGGTTAACATTCGAACCGCCTCTCCCTGTTTTGCTGATTCCTTGGAGGTTTGCTCCATCCTTTGCGATTCATTTGTCTCCATAACAGATGCTGTGGAATAGGCTCCAGCAGCAGAAGACCCTAGGACACATGATAATAGAACACAACCGATGGATCGGAAAATGAATTTCATGAGCTTCCCCTCTTTTCGTATAGTAGATGAGACAAAAATCCCACAAAGGACGGCGCAGTCTCATAGATAAGTGAACCTGCATCCGCCCCTTCTGGGACGTCCATACATATCAAACGCTATGAAGCATAGGTTTCATGCTGCAATGCCTCTAAACCCAATGCGAGGGCACCGCGTAGTCCTGCTTGCTGGCCCAATCCGGGAGGTACAATGTATTGGTCGATATGTTGCGTTATAAGAGCCGCATTCACATAACCATTCAGATTCCGTACAACCCGCTCCCGGATCATGGGAAACAGATGACTTTGCTGCATCACCCCTCCACCCAAGATGACCTTTTGCGGGGAATGAAGCAAGATGGCCGTCGTAATGGACTCTGCAATGTAAAAGGATTCGATCTCCCAGGCCGGGTGGTCTGCCGGTAGTTCGCTGCCAGGGCTCTGCCAGCGGGCTTGAATAGCTGGCCCCGCAGCCATGCCCTCCAGACAATCGCCATGGTACGGACATAATCCGGCAAAATGATCCTCCGGGTGCCGCCTCGTCTGGATGTGTCCACCCTCTGGGTGCAACAGTCCATGCACACGTTTGCCTCCCGCCACAAGTCCAATCCCCACACCTGTACCGATCGTATAATATACACAGTTATCCAGCCCTTGCGCTGCTCCCCACGTGACTTCTCCAAGGGCCGCTGCATTCACATCCGTATCCCATCCGAAGGGAATCGGGAATTCGCGCTTCAGTCTTCCAATAACATTACAGTTTTCCCACCCTGGCTTGGGTGTTGTCGTAATGTAACCATAGGTAGGGCTATCCGGTTGCAGATCAATCGGACCAAAGGAGCCGATCCCGATAGCTTCCACTTCCTTATCCCTGAAATAGTCGATGACCTTCGCAAGTGTGGTCTCGGGATGTTCCGTTGGAAAGCTGCACCAATCCTCGATTCTCCCTTGTTCGTTACCTATGCCACACACAAACTTTGTTCCGCCCGCTTCAATGGCTCCTATGCGCATCGTCCTGCCCCCCTTTCGCTCATTTCGACTGACCTTGGGCTTGGATGGGGGATAGTTCGTAGATATGAAGCGAATTGAATATCATATCATTCTGCTCAGCTTGAACAGAAATTGCCTTCGAGGTCATATCCGGATAAATGAGATCAGTAATCACTGCCTGACCGTCGTTGGCGAATACCTCTACGGATGAATGATCTACGAAGATACGCAAACGTTGGTTGCCATCCACGGCTTTCAGTTCAGCTGCATGCCGCCCCAGGAAATGTTCATGGAAATCACCAACACCTGATCGACTGCGATCGACGTATACTTCACCCTGTGCAGCGTCCACGCCTACGAGCGTTTCATGGTCCGAGCCACTTCGTAATGCAAATTGAACGGAGGATGCAGAAGGCCATTCGGCATCAATCTCATAGTTCACAAGCTGCAGTGCATTCAACTGCTCGCTCACTTGTCTGATGGAAACATTCTGTAGAGACAATACAGGCTTGCGGGCTTGCTCCAGCTCACTTGCAGGATGCTGAACCAGCATAACTTCTCCGTCCCTTGTCTCCAATGTCAACTCCCTCGCAATCGTCATTGCGCCGCGGTAAGCTTCGGTTGGCGTCTGGTTGGCGTACATCCAGTTGCTCATCCAGCCCATAAACAGACGTCTGCCGTCTTCTGCTGGAATGTCCGACCAACTGACCCCTGCGTAGTTATCCCTGCCATAATCCAACCACCGAATCGTATGTGAGGCCTCATCAGGAACAAATGTAATGCCATTAAATTCACCAGTGAAGTACTGAGTTCTGGAGCCTTCCTTGAAGGCAGGATCTGCACCAATGCTGACAAGCATCACCCATTTTTCCTGACTCGAATCTCCGTCCACGGTCAGTGGGAACAGATCGGGACACTCCCAGACGCCGTCATGCGAACCAATCCCTTCGCCGAATTCACTGCCAAGTGTCCACGCCTTCAGATCAGGAGAATGGTACAGACATACCGTTTGACCACAGGCGATAATCATAATCCATTCTTTGGTCTGCTCATGCCAGAACACTTTGGGATCACGGAAATCTACGAACGAACTATCCTCCAGTACCGGATTGCCCTCATATTTAATCCACGTTCTCCCGCTGTCCTTGCTATATGCGAGGCTCTGTCGCTGAATGGGATGATTGTTCTCCACCTCCAGATGGTGGGTAAAAATAGCGACCAATCCTGGCTCATCATCAAAGAATCCCGAAGTATTGTTCCAATCCACTACAGCACTGCCGGAGAATATGGTGCCATGTTCATCCGGCGCCAAAGCTACAGGAAGCTCTTCCCAGTTAACCAGATCCTTGGTTACCGCGTGTCCCCAATGCATCGGTCCCCATGTTGTGCCAAACGGATGATGCTGATAGAACAAGTGATACTCTCCTTTGAAAAATACCATACCGTTCGGATCGTTCATCCACTTCTCTTTGGGTGAGAAATGATAGACGCCCCGGTAATCAGATGTTGAAATGGTAGACATTATGGTGTACTCCTTTGGATCAAACAGCTGATGGGAGACTCTGTTTCACTCGTGCAACCTGCTGCTATGTTATACCAGAGTCTCCTCATCCCGTTTGTTTATTTATTATTGCGGTCATATCCCGCTTGTTTAATTTGAAGCCATTCTTGCAGACCAAGACGATCCAGCTCTTTCAGATAAGCATCCCATTCCTGATCGATCTTTCCATTCTGATACCATTCCGTGCGCATACGCAGCACATAGGCGAACAGATCCGTTTCAATGGTAGAGAGTCGGTCCAGTTCATCAATGGAGAAAAAGACGCTTGGATAGACGTTTTCTGCTTTCATATGTGGAACCATGTATTTATCGAGCAGTTCCATACGCCATGCAGCATCTTCCGGTTTGGTTGTGTATTTGTCATAGTAACTGTCGAGAATGGCCAGCGGTCCTGCAATACTCGTTTTCTGTCTGAGCTCTACAGGTGCAGCGCCTTCCAACGGAAGATGCTTCAGCATGCCTTTGGCTTCATCCAATTCAAAAATATTCTGCTGTGTCTCATCGCCGTAAGTCCCCCAGTTGTTCTGCACAGATTGAAGCGGATCGTACAATTGGTCCACCCACTTCGCTGTGGATTCCAGGTTTTTGTTGCTGCTCGTAATCACCATGCGTCCACGGTCAAGCCCGATGCCGTTTGTACGTGTGACATTAATTTCTCCATTGGGTCCGGCAAGGGGAGGCATAATATCATAGGTATCATTCAAGCCTGTAATGTTGGCCTTATCCCAAGTGAAGTACAACCCGTACTTGTTGTCCTTGCCTTTGGCCAGATACGTATTCCAATCCTGCTGATATGCTTCCACATCCACTAGACCTTCCTGAACCAGTTCGTGGACGTATTTGATCGCTTCCTTGTAGCCTTCATCAGCTGCCGTGAAGACCACTTTTCCATCGTTGGTCACCACGGTGTGGTCCCAGTTCTCCCCGAGTCCAAATGACGCAAATAGAAATGCCAGATCTTCTCCACCCGGCTTGTTAATGAAGGACAACGGAATTTCGTCAGCCTTGCCATTGCCATTCGGGTCCTGGGTTTTGAACGCAATCAGCACTTTTTTCAGTTCTTCGGTAGTCGTTGGCATCTTCAGTCCAAGCTTGTTCAGCCACTCCACGTTGATCCAGGGCAAGTCGTCCACCGCCTGAATGCGCTGCTTGCCACTGCCGAGCTCCTCAATCCAGGGAAAGGAATAAATATGTCCGTCTGGAGCTGTAATCATGCTCTTGTATTCGGGAGCTTCCTCCAGTACCTTTTTCAGATTGGGCATATGTTGCTCAATCAGGTCCTCCAATGGAATGATGGCCCCGTCCTTCGCCAGTTTCAGGAGATCATAATCCCCATAACCTGCGTCAAAAATGGCATCCGGCAAATCACCGCTGGCTACCGCCAGGTTTCTTTTTTCCGCAAACACATCACTCGTGTAGTTCTTCCAGTTGATATGCACGTTGGTTTTCTCTTCGAGTCGCTTGTTAATCAGTTTTTCGTTCGGATCAGCGGGGGCCAGCGGAGAGCTCTGTGTTATAAAATTCAATGTCACTTTGCCATCTGGCGACTGGGCTTCGCTCGCTGCACCGCCTCCGCCTCCACCCCCTCCACAGGCCGAGAGCAGCAGCATGGCAGACAGCATGGAGATGGATGCCGTTGTAACGGATTTTCTGGACTTTTTCACTTTTTTCATGATCATGACCTCCGTGGATTGTATTGGGTCAAACTTTTCCATTTATAGTGGGTCAAACGTGCTGTATCTCAGGCTGCTCACTATTTGAGTGAACCTACCATGACACCTTTTTCGAAATATTTCTGAAAGAATGGATACATGATGATGAGTGGCAGACTCGAAATGACAATGGCTGAATATTTGATCATTTCCGAGAGCCGCTTCAGTTCCGCCATGGCAAGTTGATCACTGATCATCCCCGGAGCAGCCTGATTCTGAATCAGAATGGAACGCAGTACAAGCTGAAGCGGATGCAAGTTAGGATTATCCAGATAGATCATGGCGTCAAAATAGGAATTCCACTGCCCTACAAACGCGTACAACGCAAGTACAAAAATGATGGGTTTCGATAGCGGAATGACGATCTGGAAGAAAATCTTCATCTCGGAGGCGCCATCCACATTGGCGGCTTCTTTCAATTCTCGCGGTACCCCTTTGAAAAAGGTTCTGGAGAGAATGATGTTCCAGACGTTGACTGCGCCAGGGATGATAATAGCCCACACGGTGTCCAGCATGCCGAGATTGCGGACAAGCAGATACGTGGGGATCAATCCGCCACCGAAGAACATCGTAATGATAAATATAATCATAAAGAATCCTCGCCCTGCCAGCCTTTCATCAGACAAGGCATAACCTGCAAATATCGAGACGGTCACCGTCACAAGTGCAAAAGAAACCGAGTACAGCACCGCATTCGCAAACCCTCGAATCATGGCCGGATTGGATAAAATCATCTGATATCCATCCAGACTCCAGTCGGATACATTGAAAGACAGTCCGCGGTTCAGCAGCACCGTCGGATCCATGAATGAGGCTACAACGATGTAAATCAAGGGGACGACTACCACCAATACAGCACAGGTGAGGAAGATCGCATTCAGTGTGAGGATCAGACGATCCAGCCCCGTATGTTTGACTACCATGGATGACACTCCTTTCCTAATAGAGGCCTTCGCCTTCATTCAATTTCTTCACAATCAGATTCACAGTAACCAGCAAAATGACATTGATGACTGAGTTGAACAATCCCACTGCCGCAGAATAAGCGTAATCCCCGGACTGCAAGCCTACCTTATAGACATACGTGGCGATAATCTCGGACGAAGGCAGGTTCATGGACGTCTGCATCAGATAAGCCTTCTCAAATCCAATGGACATGATCCCGCCCGCGGCAAGAATAAATACGATAGCCATAATCGGACGAATCGTCGGAAGGTCGATGTGGCGAATACGTTGAATTAGATTCGCTCCATCCAGATTGGCTGCATTGTGCAGTTCCGGATCAACATTGGCCAAAGCAGCCACATAGATAATGGAGGCCCAACCCGCTCCGGTCCAGATATCCGACAAAATGTAGATCCAGCGGAAATATTCCGGTTCGGACATGAACATAATGGGATGCCCAGTAATTGCTGTGGCTATCTGATTGATCGGCCCTGTTGGGGATAGAAAGATAAACAGCATACCCACAACGACAACCACCGAGATAAAGTTGGGTGCATACAGAAACAATTGGATGTTTTTCTTCACTCCGGCTTTACGTACCTGATTGAGCATGAGAGCAAGCAAAATCGGTACCGGAAAGCTGAATATCAATCCAAAAAAACTGAGTTTAAGCGTATTCATAAAAATGACGTCAAAATTGGGCGAAGCCAAAAACTTCTCAAAATGCTTCAAGCCGACCCACTCACTGCCCATAATGCCTTTGATTGGACTAAAATCCTTAAATGCGATAATGGCCCCGTACATCGGGATGTATTTGAAGACAAGGGTCAGGATCAGAGCTGGTGCGAGTAACAAATACAAAAAATAATTCTTTTTGAGCTGCTGCATCTTGTAACCGGTTGATGTCCTCTCTTTCAATGCCCTTCCTGTACCCTTTTTGGTATCCATCGTGTTATCCAACACATGACCTCCGTTCATTCCTGAAGTTGACAATTGTTTGTAGTAAGGGCTTTCAATGTTTACAATTGCTCATTTGATAATTTACAATTTAGCAGGTTATGTAGGCGTTCGTCAATACATTTTGTCAAAAATAATTGTGCATTTGATAATATTTATTGTATTCTCCGAGTTCTACATGTGCAGTTCAAATGTATATATAACGTTTATTTACTTCCCCTCAGTCTGTCATCCCCTTTATCATCAGTGGGATATTTCGACTAATTATCATTTGTAACGAAACATCTGAAAACATATAAGCACGCATTACGAATTGAAATGTAAACAAATTTGTGCATATGTAAAATCGAGATTGCTATTTGCTCCGATCTATTATACATTTGACTAAGATAATACTATGGACGACCATATGATCATTAGAGGTGAATCACTAGATGGCAAAAGAAAAAGTCACGATCCAGGACATCGCGGACGCTCTCGGCATCTCCCGGAATACGGCTTCCAAAGCACTGAATGACAGTGGAAATATTCCAGAGGAAACACGTAATCGTGTTATTAAGAAAGCAATTGAACTTAAATATAAACAGTTCGCCTTTATGGAAAGTGAACATGTTCTAACCAAGACCTCACGCAATATCGCTCTGTTAACGGAAAACCTGCCTAATACGTCCCATTTTGGTTCGTTGTTGATTAGTGGCCTGGAGAAACGAATCAGTGCAGAGGGGTACAATCTCTCCATCCATATCGTGCGTGAGATTGATCAGGATTCACTTACACTTCCTAACAATTTTGATATTTCCAATGTGGACGGTATCATTTGCATTGAATTATTCGATCTGAACTACACTCAGCTCATTACGGATCTGGGCATTCCCACGATCTTTATCGATTGCGCTTCCAACGTATGTTACCCGGACTTTCATGCAGACTTGCTGCTGATGGAGAATGAGCACAGCACATACCAGTTAACCAAAAAATTGATTGAGAGCGGCTACAACCATATTGGATTTGCCGGGGATTACAATCATTGCAAAAGCTTCAATGAACGTTGGGTAGGATATCACCGGGCCATGCTGGAATCGGGGTTGCAGGTCGATCTATCCCAGTGCATTGTGGATGATGACCGCCTCTTCTTCTCGAAGCCCGGCTGGTTAAAGGAACGCGTGGCCGAGTTGGAATCTTTGCCTGATGCGTATGTATGTGCCAACGACTTTATCGCTGTTGAGCTGATCCGGGCGTTGAAAGCGAGGAATGTTACGGTACCTCAGGATATTGTCGTGTGCGGATTCGATAACGCGCCTGAATCCCGGATTATTGAGCCACCATTAACAACTGTTCATATCTATAGCAATGAAATGGGCATCAGGGCTGCGGAAATGCTGTTATCCCGGATTGATCATCCGTCACAGCCTTATCAGATCTCGCATATCGTGACCAAACCGATTATACGGGAGTCCACGCCCACGCTTATGAAGGCCAATCCACAGACCGTTTAACCTATCTCAATTCATGGATCTCCAAAAAAAGTAAATAGCCGTATCTTCCACGTCGAATGAATCGTGAAGGATACGGCTTTTTTTATAGGGACTTACAGATGCCCTTTATTGATATGGTGATAATAAGATGTGAACAGGGGGCATCCTCTAATGGGGACTGCAACCCACGCGCTACACGGATGCTTTGGATGCTCCTTTGGCCGAACGTACCTCTGTACGAATCAGATTGAAGATCATAAAGACCAGCACAACAAGTTGTGGAATAAAGGTCTCCCATGTCGGATACATGCCAAGCCAGCCAATCGTCGGCAGATTCGGTGCGACATGAGCCCCAAGCGTCGCTGAGACTTGAAGGGAGTGAATGCTCTCGCCAAGGAAACGAAATACCAGATAATAAATCAGCAGCGTAGCTGTCAGGAAAAACCATCGTACAGGCAATCGTACACTGAACTGAATAATCGCCACAGCCAAAACCACCAGAATAAGCAGCGCCGCACCCATCCCGATCAACAGTTGCGATGTCTCAATCGCAGGCGCCATGCCGATATAAAAGATCGCAGTCTCCGCACCTTCCCGCAATATGGCGAGACCTGCCACAGCGAAGAGTGACCACAGACTTCCCCGGGCCAGTGCACCGCCTACCTGTCGCTGTACATAGCTATTCCAGGAGCGGGTATTCGATTTGCTATGCATCCATTGCCCAACCGTCAACATCAGTACAACCGCGGCAAGCCCCGTATACCCCTCAATCATCTCCCTTGTGCTGCCCGAAGACGCCACAGCAAGAGTCAGCGTCAGCACGACTGCCAGAACCCCACTGAGCAGCAGACCACTGCCGGCTCCAGCCCAGATCCAGCGCCGGGCCGCAGTCTCTCCACTCTTTTTGGCGTACGCCAGCAACGCAGCCAGAACGAGAATGGCCTCCAGTCCTTCGCGGAGCAGAATCAATGCCGCATCCCATGCAGTATACGAGGTGGTAGCTGTTAATGGCTCCAGCCGGTCGATCATTCGGGATACAACCTCGGCAGCCTTCGCCGTATTTGGCGGATTGGAGACGACATATCCGGATGCTTCCGCCATTTCGTTCTCAATGGCCGTATACGAAGCCGGAGAGGATATCTGTACCTGTCCTTCGACCAAAGGCCAGGCCACGATAAATTGTTCCAATCCCGTTGCGGCAGAAGTGGTATCCCCCGCCTGAATCTGCTGCTCTATCTGCTCCAGTAATTTCAGCAGGTCGGACAATGAAGATTCCCCAGAGGATGCTGCCGCATCCTCGATTCCCCCTTCCTTGAGCGTCCCTGCACTATAGTCTGTGAGCAGCGTGACCAGCTCCTGCATGCGCTCTGCTGCCTGTTCTTCCTTGCGGGGCTCAGCCTGCATTGAAATGCGAACCAGGCTGATGTCTTTCTCCAACTGGCTGTATACGCCAAAATGATCCTGACGGATGGGAGCTTCGGTGCCTTTCCAGGCCGTAACGATCCGTTTATAAGCAAGCTCTGCCTCGGTCCAATTGCCCTGTTCCATTGCATTCAAACTTTTACGTGCATCGGGCAATAACCTTTCGGCCGCTTTATGGCCTGCATCGCTGCTCTCTTCCGCCCCCTGATACGCCTCAATATACTGATTGGTCGCACGGGCCAGATCAGCCAGTGCTGCCTTGGCTGCATCAGCATCATGGCCAGTTAGGGCCTGTTCCGCTTTGGACAAGGCATCAGCTACAACGCTGGCAGTCGTCGCAACCTGATCTGCGTTCTGCTCCGGCACCAGCTTACTGGCATCATCCCACAGTTGCCGGAATTCGGCGACGTCCTCCGTGGCTTCTGTCAGCTTGCCCTGTCCCGCTTCAACCAGAGCGCTGCCCACAGGCGGCAATAGACCGTCCAGTTGTTTTTGCACAGACTGATTATTGTTTTGGAGCCCCTCAGCAGAAGCGTGTGGCATACCCGGTAAACCAATTACCCCGGGCCCCGCCATCAGGAACACCAGCAGCATCAGCACGGACCGCATCAACCTTCCAATATACCGCGACTTCTGCGCTCTCTGTTCTGCGATCCTGCCCATCTCTGTCATCCTCCTCATTCCTCTGAAACCATTTAGTGCCATCTAACTTGCTATTAGATCAAGGTGTCCCCAATATATCCGCCATTCGTAATCCCGGGGAAACAGGCAAATACAGCACTGCCTGTATGCACGGTATATTCGTTCAACTTATCATTCTTTGCCAGTCGTTCCTGGATCGGAATAAATTGCTTCTCCAGATCCCGCTGATAGCTAATGAACAGTAAGCCTGCATCCAGCTGTCCGGTCTTGGCGTCGAGCCCACTCGAATACGAGTAGGAGCGGCGTAAAATCTGCTGACTGCCGTCCCCCTTGGCGAGACGCAGATGAGACGTTGCCGGGATGACAGGCTGTCCATCGGACGACTTGGCCTTCAGATCGACCGGATCGAACTCGCCGCGGCTGCCAAGCGGCGCTCCGCTGTCCCGGTGGCGGCCAAATGTCGCCTCCTGGTCTTTCAGTGTGGAGCGATCCCACACCTCCACTCGCATGCGAACCCGGCGGACGGCCATATAGCTTCCGCCGGCCATCCACCCCGGACCGTCCGCTGGCTGCGCCCAGACGGTCTGGTCCATCAGCACCGCATCCGTTGTATCCGGATTGCCGGTGCCATCCTTGAAGCCGAGCAAGTTGCGCGGTGTCCCACCCGCAGGGTCAGCTCGGCCCGTGCGCTGGAAACCTTCCTGCGTCCAGCGCAATACCGCATGCCCGCGTGCGATGCGCGCGAGATTGCGGATGGCATGGAAGGCGACCTGCATATCGTCTGCGCAGACTTGCACGCACAGGTCGCCGCCACACCACTGCGGGTCCAGCGCATCTCCGGCGAAGGCCGGCAGATCGCGCAGGCCCTTGGGCTTCCGGCTCTGCAGCCCGAAGCGCCCGTCAAACAAAGAGGGCCCCACACCAAACGTCAACGTGGTTCGTGACGGTGTCAGGCCTGCCGCTTCGCCCGTATCGGTAGGAGGCGTATTCAGCGTTGTATTATGTTCGCCGATCATCTCTCCGGCGGCCATGGCAGCGGATGCCGCCGTCCAGTTTTGGAACAGACGGCGGAGCTCATCCGCACTCCCCGCCGTCACATCAAAGGCGGCAAAGCAGATGAAATCCTGAGAAGGAGTAATAATGCCCGCCTGGTGCTTGCCATAGAAAGGCAGTGCTTTGTCCGGCGTGCTCTCGGCCATCGCCGCCGGACTGCTTTTACGGCCCAGTGCCATCAGACCACTGGCACCGCCTCCGCCCAAGAGCAGACCCAGTCCGGCCACGCCGGTCAGCTTCAGCATTTCACGACGTGACAACGGCTTTTTCAGCGAATCCTTTTTCTGCTCGGTCACGGTTTTATACCCCCAGTACCTGTCCCATGTTCGACAGCGGCTCGGCCAGGGCATCCAGGTTCTGGCTCAGCTTGCGCACGTCCTCATCCTTCAGCTTCTCATAAGAAACGTACCCGTCACCATCCTTGAATGGAGCAAGCTCTTTCTCCAGTGCATCGAATCGGTCTGCAATCTGCTGATTCAGATCCTTGTCTTTGGCAGCCAGGTCATCCTTAAGCAGGTTATAGATCTCGCGTGCCCCCTCTACATTCGCCGCAAAATCATACAGATCCGTATGAGAATAACGCTCCTCTTCCCCGGTTACCTTGCTGGAGGAAACCTCATTCAGCAGTTCTACTGCACCCGTTACCATCAGGCTCGCATCAATATCCATCGTCTCGACTTTGGCCCGCAGCAGCTTGGCATCACTTAACAAGGTATCCGCAAATTCAGTCATGCCTTCGGTCGTCTTGTCTTCCCAAAGTGCCTTCTCAATCCGGTGGAATCCACGCCAGTCGGCAGCCTCCACATCTCCGTCACGTGCATCGATATTCGGGTCCAGATCCCCAAGTGCCTCGGCCACCGGTTCAATGCGTTCATAATACATACGAGCTGGTGCATATAATGATTGGGCAGTCTCCAAATCACCGGCTTTTACGGCATCCGTGAACTTCTCCGTTTGCTTCACGAATTCATCAATCTGCTCGATTGCAAATTCGCGATAGCCGTCCACCGCTGTTGTATAATCGTTCGCCGTTTCCTGACCTGCTGCATCTGGAGTTTCAGTGGAAGTTTGAGTTTCGGTTTGCGCAGCAGGGGTCCCTGCCTGCTTGTCCGAAACAGTCTCATTATTGCCGCAAGCGGCGAGTAAAACCGAAGTTGCCAGCACAACGGCCGGTAATGCCAATACTTTTTTCAACACGATACACTCCCTAATTGTATAAGCTAACTTGCCTGTAAGCCTGCACATCTTATGTTGAAGATTACAAGCCCCTGAAATAACGTCCATTTAATGATAATGATTATCAATTTCGATATTGACATCATAATTCCGCCACATACTTATGTCAATATGAAAATAAGAGGACCACTCACCCCTAACTCGTTAGGAGATACCGGGTTTTCGTTCCCTTGAAATCATGGACAAACTTCGCCATCAACCGTTAAAATGAGACAAAATGTCTATATCATTAATTTTTTGTAATTGGAGGCTCATGTCATGAAATGCCCAGTATGTAATCATGAAAATGGAAATGCCAGTTTTTGCGAGAGGTGTGGCTCTAAACTTGCCCCTTCCTCCCCTACTTCAGATGCTGTCCAGAATCAACAATCTGCGGCTGCCGAGCCTGAATATACCCGTTGGTCCAGCACACAGGCGACACCTTCCCATGTTCCCGGTTCATCCAACACGCATTCCGCTGCCAGACCTGTAGAGCACGTATCCGACTCATCAAGCACAGATAGCCATTCATCTGCAGGAGACAATAACGCTAATCAGTGGAATAATATCGTACAAAATGAGAAAGTTCAGCAAGCCAAAGAAGTAAGCAAACAGTATCTGTCCTATTTCCTTAGCGTACTCACCCGTCCTTATCAAACCATGAAAACCGTTGGCGAACAGCATTCACTTAACGGCTGGATCACGATGGCTCTGATTGCGGTTCTAACCTCTACATACTTTTTGATTACATTTAGCCGGATGGATGTGGACGGACTGTTTATCGGCGGGTTTATCCGACCGCTGTTGTTCACCGCCATTTCCTTGATCGCTGCGATCGCATTAATGTATGCCCTATTGAAGATTGAAAAAATAACGTTCCGTCCCAAAACGCTGGTTGCCCAGTTCGGTACATTGCTTGTGCCCGCTGTAACGTCACTCGTACTGGCGAATCTGTTTATTGTTATCTCGTATTCCATCGCTATCTTCTTCCTCGTTGTCTCGTATTTGATTATCTTTGTATCTCTTAACACGGTGCTGTTCCAGTATCCGCTGAATCGTACGAAGGCAGCTATCGATAGCATGTATAGTGTGCTGATTGCCAATGTTGTATTGTTTTATATTCTGTATCGCTTGCTGGGCGCTACGATCATTGGATTGATTGGCCTGATGTTCTCTCCATATGGGCGTCTGTAAATCATATCAACTGCTCTTACGAAGTCTCTCCCTGCTTATGCAAGGAGGGTCTTCTTTGGTTTTCACCGTCAGAGATTGCACTCGTTGCGTTCCATACACTATAATGTGTAGTGTAAAAGGTATGTTCTTTTTTACGTAAGATTTTGAGGAAAAAAACATACCCTGCATACAGAGTACTTTTACCCTTGTTATTAACACTACATTGCGTAGTGTAATAGTCATCCATTTTATATGAAGAAAGGCTGAGGAGATCAATATGGACATGAATATGAATCATATGCAAATGGAGCATGACGCAGGAACATCTTACCTTTGTCTTATCGTTGGTGCAGTGGTTCTGTTACTCTCCATCGCAGCTTATATCTGGTCTTCACGCACCCGGAGGTCTGTACTGGCGCATATGAAGAAGAATGAACGGGCCGCGATCAAAAAGAAAACCCGATCCATCGCTTGGGCTGCGCATACACTGCTGGGGGTGTCGATCATTGCGTTTGTTCTTTTCTTCATGCAGGGCGCACTTGCCAAGTATGATGTTGCGGATCTGAATGCTGGTGCTGCGATCGACGTGACCGACGACAAATACTACGGAGCCGATCATACGGAAGAACCGATCCAATATGAGATGACCATCCCGACGTCGGGGCCTCATAACCCGCATGATATCAAGTTTGGATTTTACACCGATTTCCCCGGCTATCCATACCTAGTACATAATCTGGAGCATGGGGATATCATCATTTATTATCGCGAGAACGCAAGTGATGAGCTGAAAGAGCATTTAAAGTATCTTGCCAAATTCCGCCAAGCTGGAGCAGGTATTCTTGCTGTACCGAACAAGGACATCCCCGAGGGCAGTGAGGTCGTTGTGACGGCGTGGACCAAAACCATGAAGCTGGACCAATTTGATGATGCCAAAGTAGGCACTTTTATTAATAAATATATTAACCAAGGGCCTGAAAAGATCCCTGCCTCCATTCGTCAGGGTGGCGGAACGATGTAAATCCCTCTCTGTAGCCATAACCACAAATGACTTCTCCAATCATATGATAGTACATGGGGTTTCTTCCATTTATATATTTAAAAAACAATAAGCTCCTGGATTAAATTGATCCAGGGGCTTATTCTTTATCCTCCAGATGCCGATATCTCAAGTAGAAATAGAACTACATAAATGGAATACATATATGTACATAACCAAGGAAGAAAACGCAGTTCCAATACGACGATTCATCCCGACTAACAAGTATTTACAGTCTTACATATCAAGGAGGAGCATTTCTACTAATGAACAGTTTGTTTATGCGTATCTTTTTATTTTTTTCCTGTCTGATGCTGGCAGCAGGAGCCGTTCTTGGCGTGACCATGTACCGCTCATCTGCACAGCTGGTTGAACAATCGATGGGCATGCAGGCACAGGCCGTAGCTGAACGGGCAGCAGAGTCCATCGACACCACCCTGTATGCGCCACTAAGTACAGGACAGGATCAAACCGAGTATTATGACACATTGCGCGAACAACTCAGCCAGCTTCGTCAGGCCAATGGGTTGAAGTATCTCTACACACTTGGTAAGCGTGATGAGAACGGGACTGCATCGTATTATTACGTGGTGGATGGCGCTGCTCAAGATGTGGCAGAGGATGATTTCTCTCCCTACGGATCCCCTGAAGAGAACCACTATGCAGGAATGCTGCAAGCCTTTGATCAAAATGAACCTTTTCGGGGTGATCTGACCCAGGACGAATACGGCGCAACGATTACAGCGTATGTACCGATTCACGGAGCCAATGGGGAACTGCTTGGTCTGGTTGGCGCCGACCTGGACTCCACCGCCGTCTACGAGCTGATGACACGCAATCGGATGACCATGATCTGGACTGCCCTTGCCATCGTATTGCTCAGCGTGCTGCTGGTCTATGGATTTGCTCATTATTTGACCCGTCCTCTGGTGAAACTGAAGAAGATCATTGCTGAGGTGGGCAAAGGTGATCTGACCGTCGATGTCGATCTTGGACGGAAGGATGAGGTTGGGCAGCTGGCGTCGGAGTTCAAACATCTGGTCACGGATACACGGGATGTCATGACAGGCATCCGCAAGAGCTCCGATTCCCTGCTGCAAGCAGCCGAAGGAGTATCCAGACACTCACAGGCAACAGTAAAAGCCAGTCAGCGGATTGCCGAGCATACAGATCATACGGCCAAAGGCGCTGCAGAGCAGGTTGCACGCGCAGGAGAAGTCACTATAGCTATGGAGGAAATTACACGCAGCATGCAGCATATTGCCAATTCATCTTCCTTGGTTGCTGATGTATCCGAGGAGACAACCCATAACGCGATACAGGGTCAGGCCAACATCAACACAGCGATCGACCGCATGGACAAAATTCATCAGGCCAATGCCCAGATGGAAGCATCCACCTCCCAGCTTGCGCAATACTCCAGCAAAATTGAATCGGTAGCCCACATGATGAAGGGCATCGCTTCCCAGACCAGTCTGCTGGCATTGAATGCAAGCATTGAAGCTGCTCGTGCCGGGGAACATGGCAGCGGCTTCGCTGTTGTGGCTTCCGAGGTTCGAAAGCTTGCAGGGGAATCGGAGCAATCGTCCCAGCATGTGACTGAACTGATCGCCGAGATTACACGCCAGACTGCCGTTTTATCTTCGCATATGTCGGCCAGTACCTCAGAAGTTCAGGCCGGACTTGCGGTTGTTCAGGAAGCAGGGCGTTCGTTTACGTCCATTCATACAGGTATTGAGACGATGAATGAACGTCTGCATGAAGTGTCCGCCGCTTCCGAGCAGCTCTCCGCCAGCGCAGAAGAAGTATCCGCTTCCGTTGAGGATATGGAACATATCTCGCGCAAGTCTTCTTCCAGCATTCAGGAGGTTTCCGCTGCAACTGACGGGCAGCTGCAATCAATGGATGAGATGAGCACGTCCGCGGAATCCCTTCGTGTGTTGTCCAGTGAATTGAACGGATTGATCAGCCGATTCAAAATATAAATCGGGTTGCAGGGCGGGCAGTCAATGAGCCCACTAGATGAATACAAAAATGCCGCACGGCAAGGAACGGATACATGGGGATTCCCCCATTCCTGTTCACTCTGCCTGCGGCTTTTTATAATTGTACCTTTAATGGAGGCTGGCCGTGCGGCTGCCTGAATTAATAGCGCTGCGGAGCAGCTTTTTTGCCCAAATCCGTCATATATGTGAAGAATGCTTCTGGATCCGTATCATACACGAGTTGCACTGGGCGTCCGTCTGCTTGCTCCACCGTGCGGCCCTGGCTTGGACCGTCCGGGATAACAATACAGTTCACCGTTTTCTTCTTCACGATATCCTCGCGTCCAACGGAAGCCGTTGTCAGCACATCCCACAGATAGTATGTGGAATTCGTCTCACTGTACACCAGTGGCGGACATCCTGCATAACAATTTCCAAGGAAGTCCACGCCTTCAAAGCGACGCTCCGCAGCCCAACGGTTACGTACAGCAGGTGTAAGAGGTACTTTGTTCGTGCTTTCCAGGGCAACCAGATCAATCTGGATCCCGCTCTGCCATACACGGTAAGCCGCTTCCGGGTCCCAGAATACGTTCCATTCTGCTGTGCCATCATGCTCAGGCTCTTCTACGTTACCGCGCTCGAATGTGCCACCCATCCATACCAACTTGTCGATTTTCTCTTCAATATCAGGCGCTTCGTCCAGTGCACGTGCAAGGTCAGTCAGTGGGCCTGTGAATAGAAGCAACGTTTTGCCTTCGGTATTGCGTACTTTCTCGATCAGATGCTGGTGAGCCGGAATGGCAGCGAGTGGAGCTTCCATTTTGCCGGACTCGTTCAGTACTGGAAGTGCATCTACATAGAAGGAGTGCAATCTCCACGCCGCAGGAAACGGATTTTTACCTCTGGAGTTGGATTTTGCTACCTCTACGGAATATGTGCCGAAGCGATCGATAATTTTACGGCTGGCATCTGTAGCTGGCTCCAGATATCCGTCTGCCGGAATAACCGATACACCGGTTACATGTACATTGTCCATTTGCAGAAGCATGAACAGCGATACGAGGTCATCCACGCCGCCGTCATGGTTAAAATACACATTAAGTTGGTTCGTCATGCTTGTTTTCATCCTTCCCCCTGGTTGTCCCATTGATGTTCATCCCATCCGTCTGCCCAAGGCCGACGTTCTCTCTATTATGTCCCATAACCCCGGCCTACGTAAACCTTCCGTCTCCAAACCAAGCAGGAAACACCCCTCACCCCCTGCGGATATTTTACAGTCCCGCCATTCCATCGCAGACCTTGTCCGGTCAGCTTCTAATAATGAAAGGGTAAAAGGAAAAGGACAGCCAGGCATAAGACCCTGCTGTCCTTGTCTGAATCCATCCATCGATTACATGGATTGATTTTGTTTCTCTTTGGATTTCTCTGCAACAGGCATATACTTGCCTGGCCAGAAAGCCCATTTGCCCAGCAGCGCTGTAATGGCAGGCACCATGAACGGACGAACGAGGAACGTATCGAGCAAAACCCCCGCAGCCGTGATAATACCGAACTGCACCAGCACCTGTATAGGCAGTGTTGCCAGTACGGCAAACGTTCCTGCGAGAATCAGGCCTGCGGAAGTAATAACCGATCCAGTTTCGCCCACGCCTTCCTTGATCGCTTGGCGAAGTGGCATCGTTTTGCGTTTTTGCCAGATGCTTGAGATCATGAAGATGTTATAGTCTTCACCCAAGGCCACGAGGAATACGAAGGAATACAATGGAATCGCTCCCTGAATCGCATCTGCGCCAAGCCCATAGTGAATGATGATCCAACCGAGACCCAGTGCAGAGAAATAGGACAGAACTACAGTTGCGATCAAATACGCTGTCGCTACAACAGAACGCAGGTATAACAAGAGAAGCAATGTGATCATCCCGATCACCACCGGAATAATGATGCTGGCATCCCGCTCTCCAGTAACTTCGATGTCATACTGCTCAGCCGTCTGACCATCGATCCAGACTTGGCTGTCCACATCGGTGAGCCCGGCATCTTTCAGTGCCTGTTCAGCCGTTGCCCTCAGGTCCGGAATATGCTGCATCGCCTCCATCGAGTATGGATTCAAATTGAATTCCACATCGTAGGCGGTAATGTTCGCATTCTCGGCACCCTGCTGGGCATCGCCTACTTTGCTAATGTAATCCAGCGATTCGAGACGCTGCTTCAGATCGATTTCTTTGCCACCTGCATCAACGATCACTTTCACTGGAGCGAGTTCACCCTCCGAGAACTGTTCTCCAATGACTTTGAACCCTTCACGAGATGCAACATTCTCCGGGAAGGACGATAGCAAGTCATACGTGAATTTAACCTGAGTAGAGAATGCAGCCAGTCCACCCAACAGTACCAGCGTAATCGCCAGAACGGTCCAAGGTCTGGTTACCACGGTACGTCCAATCCAGCTTTCTTTGATTTTACGTGGAGCAGGCGCCGGTTTGCCCTTTTTCTTCGCACGCTCCACTTCCATGTCATGCGTACGCGGGACAAACGGGTAGAATGAACCCCGACCGAAGATCGCAAGCAAAGCCGGAACCAGCGTCAGGCTCGCAATAAACATGATGAAGATGGATAAACTGAATGGTACGGCAAAACGGTGATAGGCCCCATACTCTGCAAACAGCAGTACAAGCAGTGCGGCAACGACCGTAAATCCACTCATGGCAATCGCACCGGATGATCCGGTAATCGCCTGGAAGAGTGCTTTCTTTTTATCCGGCTCATGATAGAGAATTTGACGGAATCTGGAGATCATGAACAGGCAGTAGTCCGTTCCTGCACCGAACAACAGCACCGTCATTATAGAGATCGACTGCGCGTCCACTGTAATCCAACCCTGATCCGCCATGAATCCGAGAATCGGACTAGTGACCATATAAGCGAACCCAACTGCAATAATTGGGATAATCGCCAGTACTGGCGAACGGTAGATTAACAGCAACAGCACAAGTACCAGCACGACTGTTGCGATCAGAAGGGATACATCCGCAGATGAGAATAATCCGCTCGCATCAATCGATATCCCAACCGGACCTGTGACCCGTGCACTTAGTGCACTGGAATCATCGATGGCAACGTCAAATGGATCAGAACCGAAAATGACTTTTGTTTTCTGCTCCAGCGCTTCAATGCCTTCCTTCAACTGTGACGAATCCGCTTCCTGATTGAAAAAGAGCGGCATAACCAGGGTGCTCCCGTCTTCTGAAAGCTGACCTTTCAAAGCCTGTGGCGGCAACTGATAGAGCGGCACTACGGATTGCTGCTGCTCTACCGGATCTTGATCCAGTCGCTCCGTTAACGCCTGAATGTTCTCAATCTGTTCATCCGTCAGCCCGCCAGCTTGATGCCATACGATGAGAGCGGGAAGTCCTTCGCCGCCAGGAAATTCTTTCTGAGCTAATGCAGCTGCCTGCACCGATGGCTTGGAATCGCTCAGATCCTGCGCATTATTCGTTTCACGGTCACCCACCGCAGGCCATACTACACCAAGAACAACCGCAATGATGATCCATACCAACAGTGTTATCCATTTGCTTCGCTTGCCGGCAACCCAACGCCCGTAACCCGATCCTTCTTGCATGATCTTTCATCTCCCTATTTTGGTTCTATGAAGCCGTATTTATGTGATAGTGTAGAAATGAACCACGGGTCATAGTATAATTGAGTTAATTATATATACCGGAAGGTTAATTATGCAATCCCTAATTTTGTGAACACTTTTTCACAACCAACATGACAAGTAAAGAGGTAGACAACCATGAGCAAAAAGACAAATCCGCCCCGCTCCCCGGGCAGACCTAAAGCCGGTGCTGATCAGGCATCAGCCCAGTCCAAAATACTAATGACCGCCTCACGGCTTTTTATGGAATATGGATACGAGCCCGTCTCCCTCCAGCAAATTGCCTCGCTATGCGGGGTGACCAAAGCGTCGGTCTATTATCATTTTTCCAGCAAACCCGAGCTGTTCACCGTTGCCATCACCCACATGATGGCGATGGGCATGCAGCAGACTGCCCTTCGCCTGGATGAACCAGGTACGCTGCAAGAGCGGCTGATCAAGGTTGCGGAAGCGAAGATGCAACATTCACATATCGAAACCGAGACGATGATGCGTGAAGCGGAGAAGCATCTTAATCCTGACCAGCTCTCCCAGATCCGGGAAGCCGAGATCCGCATCTATGAAGTCCTTGCCACTCACTTCCAGCGGGAGATGGATAACGGTTATTTGCGACCCGCCAGTCCCATGCTGCTTGCCCATGCGTTTACGTCTCTGCTGATGCTCGCGAACCGTGAAGATGTACGCAACATGCATGCAACGATTGCCGACCTGGCACGGGAGCTGGTGGCGCTGTTTCTGGATGGGGCAGTTCACAAGGCTTAAAGATCTCTCCAGGCCTTTGCCAATGCAGCGATACCCGGCCCAATACGTTCCGACTCCATACCAGCAAACCCTATAATGAATTCCCTTTTACCGTCTGCTGGTCCACTCCCGTCCGTCCATAAATATTCTGCTGAGCTAATCTGTATACCAGCGCTTAACGCCGCAGCCACCAGCTCTGCGGCTGTTTGTGTTGAAACCATTCTGAGCACCAGGTGAAATCCGGCGTTCTGACCAATTATCTCAACCTTTTCTCCGAAATACTGTCGAATCGCCTGAATGATCAAGTCATGTTTGCGCTTATAAACGTTCCGCACTTTCCGGATGTGTTTACCCAATTCTCCCTCGTGCATAAACATTTCCAATGTACGCTGATGAAGACGGGAGGCGGACTGTTCAAAGAGGATCGTCTTATACATCTCCCTAAAGGAACCCATCAGCTCCTTGGGAAGTACCATATAATGAATACACAGCGCAGGCGCGAGAACTTGGGAGAATCCACCCATATAAATTACCCTGCTGCCCTCACGCAAACCCTGCATGGAAGGAATAGGCCGTCCATGATATCGAAATTCGCCGTCATAATCATCCTCTATGATGTAGGCCCCCATTCGTTCCGCCCAGTCCAGCAAAGCCATTCTTCTCGCAATGGGCATCGTCGTGCCCAGCGGAAATTGGTGCGAGGGTGAGACCCCTACTAGTTTTACTCCCATTCGATTCAGCTCTAATATATCTAATCCTTCATCATCTAGAGGGATGGGCACAATCGGATAACCATAATTCCGGAATGTGCCCGGCAGCAGCCGATAGCCAGGATTCTCTACTGCGATGGATTGCAGTCCATCTATGTGAAGCAGCGTCTGCACAAGCAAAGACATCAACAAGTGCTGCTCTGCACCTACGACAACCTGCTCTGGAGAACAGTTCACACCCCTGAACTGTCCAAGATAATGAGCAATCTCACATCGGAGCCCCCACTCGCCCTGCGGATCTCCGTAGAACAATAATCCCTCTGCCTCTTCGCGCCAGATACGATTCGCATATTGCTGCCACTTGCCGAGCGGAAACAGGCTGAAGTCATTGCGTGACATGTGAAAATCAAATTCGACCACCCTTGTTGGACGAATCGCATTTCGCTCTATTTTCGATTGATTATGGGGGTGTTGTTCATGAATGACCATATTCTCATGCCCAGTTCTCATTGGAATTGGAATTTGAATTTTACTATAACGATCCATCATGGGACGTACCCGATAGCCTCTACGAGGCTGACTATATACATAACCTTCGGCAATCAATTGTTGGTATGCCCATTCTACGGGAGTTGTACTTATGCCCAGCATCTCGGCTAGCTTGCGTACAGAAGGCAATTTGCTGTGCTCCGCCAGCTCCCTCTGAATGATTTCCTTTTTGATGTGATCCGATAGCTGAACATAGATGGGGATATGATCGTTTTCCTCCAGTTTCGGCAATTGATTCATGCCTTACACCTCATCTGTCCTGTTGAATTTGACCAAACTGTATATTTGGAAGTATACAGTATTCAGATATACTCAGGACATCACGATTTGAACCTACAGGAGGAATAATCATGTACCAATCCACACCAACCCCACGAATCCCCCGTCTGTTGGAGACGAAACGCATCTATTTGCGTCCATTTGAATCGACTGACGTGAATACCTATTTCCCCGGATTGTTTGACGCCGAGATGCGCAGACTCACCGGAACACAGAACAGCTTCACCCGTACACAGGTAGAACGCTATATTGAAAATGCTGCCCAAGATGACTCACGCTTGATGCTGCTGATTGCCTTGCAGGAGAACGACCAGATCATCGGAGATATCGCCCTAATGGACATGCATACCAAGAATCGCAGTGCGCACATTCGGATCGCCATTGATCAAGCCGAGCATCAAGGCAAAGGCTATGGCAGTGAGGCATTGCTGCTTATGCTGGACTACGGCTTCGGCATCTGTAACCTGCACCGAATTGAACTAGAAGTGTATGCCTTCAACGAGCGAGCCATTCGTACGTATGAGAAGCTCGGATTTCTCCGCGAAGGTGTACGACGAGATGCCTTGTATTACAATCATCAATATCACGATGCCATCCAGATGAGCATGCTGGAGAATGAATTTCGAGAGCTGCACGTCAGCAATGCTAGCAATCAATCCGTAGAGAGCTAACGAATAGTCCATTACCTGTTCAAAAAAACCGCGGATCAACATCCATCCACGGTTAGAAATGTCATTTGACCCGCCAGTACCAACAGCTGGGCGGGTGTTTTCTTTTAATTCCCCATGATTGTCAGCAAACTTGGATAACGAAGACCACGTGCTACCGGGAAGCAATCTCTTCGGGTTGATTTATGTTCCCGGCAAATAACCATGCTCCAGTGGATTTATCCACCACAGCGACCATAAATGGACGGTTCACATCCATCATCACCGGATCCGTTGGCGGAGCACTTCCGGCCTCCATTCCCACCATTGTTGAAGCTGCGGCTACAGTCCCTTGCTCGCTCACTTCCATCACCGCACGATGAAGTATCTGACCAATATATGCTTGCAAGTTCGGGCCCCGAGAAATCATTCCCGTGAAATTGGCGGCATAAGGGTCAAAAGCCATTTCCATACCCAGCCGTTGTAATACCTCTTTCAGGTTCATGCCATACTCCGCACGAAAACGCGGCAAGGACAGCTCCACCAACCTGTATTCAGAACCGGTATCCAGCCGTTCAGGGTCATCCAGCAGCTGCTGCTGAATCTCATCCAGCGTACGCCCCTCTCGCGGCAAAACGACAAGCAGATGCATCTGGCCCTCTCCATAAGGCAGCCTAACCGCCTGCCAGTCCTCATTCCCCGAGTATTGGAACTGCTTCGTCTGATGCATCATCCGCACAGAGAGGTCCTTTCCATTTACCAGCTTGAACTCTTCGTCCGTCGTGTACTCCGGATCAAACTCATCCATCCAGTTTCCATCAAATGCAATAGCATTCACCAGAATCATTAGGGCCTCCTTTTCAGGCGGTTCCTGCATCAAGTTTGGAATCATGCCTTCGGTGTGCTGCTTCACCCATTGATTGATCTCTTCCTTGGCTTGTGCTGGTTGTCCATTGAGTGTCCTGATCTCAGCTTCATAAGTTTGCTGTATGGTTGTTTGGTAATTTTCCTCTACCGGAATTCCTTCCTTCGTCCACATGGAGTTCGCTATACCGATCTCAATGCCTTTTCCCGGATGGGTCAACAACTGCTGCAAAGCCGCTTGAGAAGCATTCACTTGGTCCATTTCTAGCCCCGACCAGCCCATGACTTCTGCCATCTCCCGCCTGGTCTCACCCACGCTGCCGTTATATGCCATGCCAATCGCCGCTGCAATGCTGTAAGGTGAGATCAACAGATTACTCCCGTCAGCCTTCTCTTTTGCACCCATCTGTTGAAGGATATGCAGCCCCATAGCGTTCATCGCTTGGATTCTTTTGGGTTCGATCTCGTTCAGAGCCGTATTTCGTTCTTCCTTGGATAGCTCCTGATTCGAATTGGAATTCATCTTGTTTGGGTCCCCCTTTGCAGAACAGCTCGTCATGATAATCCCACTTATACAGCATAATAACAGTAATACTCCTAACCGTGCATGCATCGTAATCCCCCCTCATCCGTAATATTCAGATAACCGTTATAGCAATTCACTGATTTCCTTTTTTTACTAGACGTACGGTTGAGAAAAAAGGTTACTTTACACTTATATACCAAGGTCACTAATTTCTACTGTAGAAAACACCATTCAAATTGAGTCAAAACGGTTATATCTATACCATATACGAATGGAGGGATTCCCTATGATTCCATCAACGTTGGAGCAATTGGAGCAAGTTCGCAAGGAATGCCGTACCATGGTCAAAAAGAGAGCCACCGCTTCCGCCGGTTCAACCCTCGTTCCTCTTCCAGGTACTGATGTACTGGCCGATGTGGGGATGCTCATGCAGCTATTGCCTGCCATTAATAATAAATTCGGATTATCACAAAAGCAGCTCGATGGTATGGACCCTGAGACCAAATCCATGATTTATGGTTTCGTTATGTCGATCGGAAGTAAAGTGATCGGACGTATGGTGACCAAAGAGCTGGTGGTACAGGTGCTGAAAAGGGTCGGAGTACGCGTAGCTACCAAATCAGTCGCCAAATTTGTCCCTTTTGCAGGTCAGGGGCTGGCTGCCGCACTCAGCTTCACAGCCATGCGTTATGTCGGCAACAAACATGTCGAGGATTGTTATGAGGTCGTGAAACGCATGATCGAGCAGCGTGAGTTAATACCGGGTGAGCCAGCACCTTCTGCGCTTGAGGAGGCAAATGAACATGAAGATGGGAAGCTGGAAGTGAAGACGCCATCCAGCGACACCTCAGATGCAGCTGCGAAGGAATCTGACGATCGATCATAATCAGAATGTCGTTCTTCCGAGGCTTGTCTCCAGTTCGTTAAGTATGGCAATCCACTCGATTCCCGATATAAAGTGTCCTCGATTCGCTAGCAATGGAAGACACCTTACCTTGCACCAACATAAACAGCCGGGCACTCCCTCAGGAGTCCCGGCTGTTTTATAATTTTATCATCAGCTTTATTTAAATCGCCTGCGGCTGTTGCTCCGTGAACTGACTGTTGTACAGATCAGCATAGAAGCCTTGTTTCGCCATCAGTTCCTCATGATTACCCTGCTCAATCACGTTACCATGATCCATGACAAGAATCAGGTCGGCTCCGCGAATGGTGGACAATCTGTGGGCAATGACAAAGCTGGTACGATCCTTCATCAGATCATTCATCGCTTTCTGGATGAACACTTCGGTCCGTGTATCAACACTGCTCGTTGCCTCATCGAGAATCAGAATAGCCGGATTCGCCAGAATCGCTCTTGCGATGGTCAGCAATTGCTTCTGACCCTGGGAAATGTTCGATGCTTCTTCATTCAGCACCGTGTCATATCCATCAGGCAAGGTACGAATGAAGTGATCGGCATGGGCCGCATCGGCCGCCTTGATGACTTCCGCTTCCGTCGCCCCTTCCCGGCCATAGGCAATGTTGTCACGGATCGTTCCGTTGAACAGCCATGTGTCCTGAAGCACCATCCCAAACAGGCTGCGCAGCTTGCCGCGTTCCATGTCCACGATATTAACGCCGTCAATCGTAATTTTGCCGTCCTGAATTTCGTAGAAACGCATCAGGAGGTTGATCAACGTTGTTTTCCCCGCTCCAGTCGGCCCGACAATGGCTACCGTCTGTCCCGGTTTTACATCAATATTCATATTTTGAATGAGTAACTCATCCGCTTTATATCCAAAATTCACACCACGGAATGCAACCGCACCCTGCGGCTGCTGCAATTGTACCGGTTTCGAAGATTCCGGAACTTCTTCCTCTTCATCCAGCAATTCGAATACCCGCTCCGCCGAAGCGATGGTGGACTGAATAATATTCGAAATGTTGGCAATCTGGTTGATCGGCTGAGTGAACTGACGGGAGTACTGTGTGAATGCAAGGATATCCCCGATGGAGATGGCACCACGCGTAACAAAGATCCCGCCGACCACACAGATCAGCACATAACCGAGGTTACCTACAAACGTCATCAGCGGCATGATAATACCCGAGATAAACTGGGCTTTCCAGCCGGATTCATACAGTTCTTCGTTGACTTTTTCGAACTGCTCTACCGAATGCTCTTCCCGTCCGAAGGCTTTGACCACCTTGTGTCCAGTGTACATTTCCTCGACATGCCCGTTCAATTCACCAAGAGATTTCTGCTGGCCTGCAAAGTGTTTCTGAGAACGGGATGCCACCAGCATCACCACAATTACACTTAATGGCAGCGTCAAAATGGTGATGAGCGTCATCCATGGACTAATGGTCAGCATCATGATGATTACTCCGACAATGGTGACCACAGACGTAATAAACTGCGCCAAACTTTGCTGGAGGGTATTACTGATGTTGTCCACATCGTTTGTCGCCCGGCTTAGTGTTTCCCCGTGAGTACGGGAATCAAAATATTTCAGTGGCAGACGACCCACCTTGGCGCTGATCTGCTCACGCATGTCATACACCACTCGCTGAGCTACACCAGCCATCAGATATTGCTGAATGTACATGAAAGCTGCACTGAACAGATAGAGTCCCACAAGCAGATACAATACTTTCATCAAGGCAGGAAAATCAATCCCGGCACCCTGTACTCCCTGAAGGATGGCAATAGCGCCTTTACTGAGAATATCTGTACCTTCCGCCATAACCTTCGGACTGATGATGCTGAATACGGTACTTAGAATTGCAGCCACCAGCACACCCAGCAAACGATAGCTGTGAGGCTGAAGATAACGCATCAAGCGCCGCAATGTACCTTTGAAATCTTTTGCTTTCTCCACGGGAGGCCGCATGCCCATTCCGCCTCCGGGATGACCCGGCCCGCCAGGGGGACGAGATGACTTGCGTTCTGTACGTTCACTCATGCGATCTCCTCCTCTGTCAGCTGGGAGGATACAATCTCGCGATACACTTCATTGTGCTCCAGCAGCTCTCTATGTGTTCCTGAACCGACAATCCGTCCCTCATCCATCACCAGAATGCGATCTGCATCCATCACCGTACTTACACGCTGAGCCACAATGAGCACTGCTGCTTCAGTCGTTTCAGACTTCAGGGCAGCACGAAGCTTCGCATCGGTTTTGAAATCGAGAGCCGAGAAGCTGTCGTCAAAAATATATACTTCCGGACGGCGAACAAGTGCGCGTGCAATGGACAACCGCTGCTTCTGTCCACCAGATACGTTGTTGCCTCCCTGCGCAATGACGCTGTCGTAACCGTCTTTCATCTCCGTAATGAAGTTCTCTGCCTGAGCCGTTTGAGCAGCTCGCACAATTTCCTCCATCGTGGCGTCATCCTTCCCGTGGCGGATATTCTCCGCAATTGTTCCGGTGAAAAGAACGGCCTTCTGAGGTACAAATCCGATTTTGGCCCGTAAATCTTCCTGCCGAAGCTCACGCACATCCGTACCATTCACCCGTACCGTGCCTTCGGTCACATCATAGAAACGTGGAATAAGACTTAGTAATGTGGATTTCCCAGAGCCTGTACCGCCAATAATGGCTGTAGTTTCACCCGGGCGTGCCGTAAATGAAATGCCTGACAAAGCAGCATTCTCTGCACCCGGATAACGGAAGGTCACGTTATCAAATTCAATCGTGCCTTGCAGTGATTTCATATTCCGAGGCTGCTCTGGGTTGCTGAGATCCGGATGCATATCCAATACTTCGTTGATCCGCTCTGCTGATGCCGATGCTCTTGGAATCATGACAAAGATAATGGAGACCATAATAAGGGAGAACATGATCTGCATCGCATATTGAATAAAGGCTATCAGTGAACCAATATCCATATTGCCGCTGTCAATCCGCTGTCCACCAAAATAAAGGATGGCAATCATCGAAAAGTTCATCACCAGCATCATAACAGGCATTAATGTTGCCATGAGCACATTCACTTTAATGGAAACGTCTCTCAAATCTGTATTAGCTCCATTAAAACGAACACGCTCATGTTCTCCACGATTAAAGGAACGAACCACGCGAATCCCTGTTAGTTGCTCACGCAAAACCAAATTGAGTCGGTCGAGCTTTTTCTGAATTTGCTTGAACAATGGCAGACCCTTCGCCCCAATCAGTGCAATGGCCCCAGCCAGTACAGGCAGGACAACCAGGAAGATCGTCGATAATTTGGCATCCTGGGATACGGCCATAAAGATACCACCAATACACATCATTGGAGCCATAACCATCATTCGCAGCATCATCGTTAATACGTTCTGAACCTGCGTAATATCATTGGTTGTACGGGTAATCAGCGAAGCTGTACCCAATTTATCGAATTCCTGCAACGAAAAATTCTCTACATGGCGGAACACTCTGCTGCGCAGTTTTTTGGCAAATCCACCCGCTGTACGGGAAGACAGATAACTGGCTGTTACGGAACAGGCTGTGCCTCCAATGGCGATCACCAGCATCCAGCCGCCAATCTGCCAGATGTAAGGAACATCCCCTTTTACGATACCGTCATTGACGATATCCGCCATCAGGGTTGGCAAGTACAGTTCGGCCAGTGACTGCAGCAGCACCAGACCCAAAATGAAGAAAATGGGGATTCGGTACGGCTTCAGCATGCGAAACAATTTCATCATGGCTTATCATCTCCTTGTGTGGACGTATCCGTCTGTTGGGAAACCAATGTATCAAAAAAGGTATACACCTTGGTCAACAACTCCGCTAATTGAAGACTGTCGTCCTCTCCCAAATGCTCGACGAGCTGGTTGAATGTCTGCATTCGCTCCTCATGTGCAGCCCGAATAATCTCTCGGCCTGCGTCGGTAATGGTGATGCGAACCGCCCGTCGATCCTCGGGGTCCATGGTTCGCTTGACTAGTCCCTCATCCTCAAGACCTCGAATGACAGGAGTGATGGTCGGGGATTTCACGCGCAACAAAGCACTGATTTCCGACACTTTCAGTCCTGGATGATTCGAGTGGATGGTGTCATTGAAATCAGGCGGATTATCTTTCCAGTTCAACCGTTCTCCAGGATGCATGCCGTGGAGTAAACTCCCCAATACCATAATTTCATTATGATTGCGCCCATGAGGTTTGTGCTGCCTCCATTTGCCTTTGTTAAACTGCATGATGGAATACAAAAGTTTCTGGGCGACCGGATCTATGCCAGTCATGATTGTCCCTCCCTTATCTTCGTGATAATTCCTTAGAAATCCAACACCATAGGATATCTATTAAATAGCTTTCCAATTAAATAGCCAATCAATTAATTAGGTATACTAATTATATTGCCGCAAGAGATGAATGTCAAATGGGCATTAATATAAAAATAAGCCCTGTAGCATAACTCCATTCCCATGATCTCAACACCAACCAAAAGAAAATTATCCACAAATTTGTACACATCTTATCCACAATCATAATATTATTATTCCTTATAAAGAAAAAAACCGCAGCATCACGCCACGGTTTTGGTATCATCATCAGGCTAATCAGAACTACGAAACAGAAATCGAATCAGGCCTGCGAAGCAGAAACAGTTTTGAGCGCAGAAGCAAACGGGAAATATTCCTTCGCATTGTTGTAGGCGATACCTTGGACGATCTGTCCAAGCAGTTCCATATCATGCGGTACTTCGCCTTGTTCGGCCCATTCACCGATGAGATTGCAGACCAGACGTCTGAAATACTCATGCCTTGTATAGGAGAGGAAACTGCGGGAATCGGTTAGCATACCGACAAAACGGCTGATTAGACCTACATTCGCTAGCGCTTTCATTTGAGCGAGCATGCCGTCCTTCGTATCGTTGAACCACCAGGCTGCACCCAGCTGAATTTTGCCTGGAATACCGCCCCCCTGGAAACTGCCAATAATCGCTGCGAGCACTTCATTGTCCCGAGGATTTAAGGAATACAAGATCGTTTTGGGCAATGCCTGCTCCTGCTCCAATGCATCCAGCAATCCAATCACCGCGGAAGAAAGAGGCGTATCATTTACGGAATCATAACCGGTATCCGGTCCAAGCTGGGCGAACATCCGGCTATTATTGTTGCGGGCCGCATTAATATGGAACTGCATTACCCAGCCCCGATCGGCATACAGCTTGCCGAGGAAAGTTAGGGTAACCGTCTTGTACTTGTCCTCTTCCTCACGACTGACCTTCTCACCCGCAATGGCTTTGGCAAAAATCGCTGCCGCTTCCTCACGTGTGGCCATGCCGTAAGGTACATAATCGAGTGCATGGTCAGACACCCGACCTCCTACGGAATGAAAGAACTCTACCCGTGATTCCAGAGCGGAGAGGAATGAGTCATAATCAGAAATCGCCGTTCCGGCTGCCTGCGACAGCTTGCCTACCCATTCCGAGAACGTATCACGGTTCAATTCCAGCCCTTTATCCGGGCGGAATGAAGGCAGTACAGCGGTGTCGAATCCTTCAATCTCCTGAATCTTCAGGTGATATTCCAGGGAATCACATGGATCATCGGTTGTGCATACCACGGTAACATTGGATTTGGTAATGAGATCACGTGCACCGAAACCGTCACTGTTCAGCTTTGCATTTACCTTTTCCCAGATGGCCGGGGCGCTCTTCTCATTCAACACTTCATAGACACCGAAATATCGCTGTAATTCCAGGTGGGACCATGCGTACAGCGGGTTACCAATCATCATCGGTACAGTTCGAGCATACGCCAGGAAACGATCGTAATCGGTTACGCCCTCTCCACCCGTAATGTACTGCTCCTCAATTCCGTTTGCGCGCATCAGCCGCCACTTGTAGTGATCACCATATAACCAGGCCTCCGTAATATTGCCAAAGGCTTTATTCTCGTAGATCTCCTGTGGACTGAGGTGGCAGTGATAGTCCATAATCGGCATGTCCTTTGCATAGTCCTCATATAACTTGATCGCCGTTTCATTGTGCAGCAAAAATTGTTCATCCAGAAAAGACTTCATTCGCCTCGCACGCTCCCTTTAGGTGAGTTTACGTTCATATGGGTACACTTCCCAATCTTTACGCTACACTGTTTGCCCACAAAGTTCAATATAAAATGATAGCGTTATCACAAAAGGTTGATTTAGGCATATTTCCTGGAACGAGGTATACTGGTTTTAATCTAATTGATGCTGATCTGAAGATGATATAAGGAGATGAAATAGATGAAAATAACATTTCTCGGTACAGGAGACATGTTCAGTGTGGAGCAGCACCACAACAGTATGCTGGCCGAATTCGGCGACACACATCTGGTGATTGATTTTCCGGAATCCAATGCAAAAGCATTAAAGGAATACGGCTTTCCAATGACGGATATTCACAATGTGTTTATTACCCATCTGCATGAAGATCATATTAACGGAGTACAGATGCTCGGATATTATTCACAGATTGTGGGCAATCGCAAGCCACGTCTGTTTATCCACGAAGAACTGGTTGATCCGTTATGGAATATTTTATCCCCAGGGATGCGTTATACCACGGACGGGGAGCGCACGATGAGCGACTATTACGATATCGTACCTTTACCGGATGGAGGCACATTTGAGTTGGGAGGCGTGACGTTTGAGACTTTTCGAACACAGCATGTGCCGGGCATGGTCAGCAATGGTCTTCTTGCAAAGCCCTACTTCTACTATAGTGCGGACAGCACACTGGATCAGGAACGGGTGGAACGGAATGCCGCGGACGTCCAGCTGATTTTCCATGAATGTCATATGCATGATCTGGTTATTAAATCCCATACTTCATTGAAGGATCTGCAACAACTGTCTGCCGAAGTGAGACAGAAAACCGTGCTCATGCATTATCATGATGAATACGCCTATGCGGACAAACGGGCACAGTTCAACCAAGAACATGATTTACGAATGGTGGGCACGCTGGAGTCATTTGAACTGGAAGTGTAGTAAGCAACTCGAACTATATGTATCACCAAAATTAAGAGGCAGCATCCTTTCAGGTCCCTTTTAAGGAGCTTTTCGGGTGCTGCCTTTCTACTGATCTGCATTCCATGTTTTCATATATTCAATCGTTTCAGGAGTTGGTTCAGCTTTAACATGAACGTAATCTTCCGTACGCTGATCATATGGTCCGTAAGAGATTTTGATATACATATCCTGATAAGTATTAATGATATTACTATGGATCTCCGCTTTTGGCTTCAAAACATAATCTCTGAATAAACTCAATCCCAACGGTTCTTTTCCAGGCCCCAGCGTAATCTCATGGGTATTTCCCACATTGGAGTTCAGGAGCTCTGTGGCGTTAATGCCATTTATCAAGGATGGATCAAGTGTAAAAGACTGTATCACATTGACCATCGGTACCCGGGCCTCTTTAACAGAAATCTCATATATAATTCGGTCCGTATCAGATTCATGATGAACTCTAACCGTAGCAGTCAAGCTATAATCATCTGGCAAACGTTCCTGAAAGGAAGCCGAATTTTTCAGCAAACGCTGGGTCAAATCTCTTCGCTCGGTATTCAGCGTATAATCATCCGTTCGTCTAGGTTCTCCCTTTGGCCCTGGATTGGGCAGCACATTACAAGCCCCCAACAAAATCGCTAGTACAATAAAGTGCATCCCGTTCCTTAGTAACTTACTCACCTGATTCCCCCCAGTATTCCTCGATGATACTCACAATACCCTTTCGAAAGCCATCACCCTGCTTTGGTCTATTATTGAATAAAAGGATACCACGCCCATACATTTTCGCCCAGCACAAGTAACCACCTGCACGGCAATTGCTCGCCAGTACAGGTGGTTACTTGTATATATATATCGATATTCAAATCATTACTCGGCATCGGCACAGTCTTCACCCTGATCCGGGAGTGCCCATACGGACACGCCTCCGCCGCACACATGGAAGGTGGCCCACCCATCTTCCTCAATGGTGATATCATCCTCACAGCTGTGCGTCAGATCGGTCCAGACTTCTCCAGCACGGTGCTCGCCAACAAACATTCGTTTCTCGCCATCTTCTCCGTTCGAGATCACAACCGCACATCCGGAGCCTTCGATTTCCTCCAAGCCGCGGCGTACCCAGCCAATGGTATTCGGATGATCGAAGTAATCCTCCTGCTCCCCATAGGCTATATGACGGCGAGCTGACAACAGAATGTCCAGAATTTCTTTTTTTCCATCCACAGGTTCGGGTCCACCTATACCGTAATAATCTCCATAAAAGATAACAGGATAACCATCACGACGCAGCAGCGTCAATGCATACGCACTTGGCTTGAACCAGTCCGCAACCCAGGATTCCAGCGCTTCATGCGGCTGGGAGTCATGGTTGTCGACGAATGTTACGGCATGGGTAGGATGGGTCTGCACCAGCGTATCATCGAAAATCTTCGAAAGATCAAAATCTCTGCCCGCCAGCGAAGCTTCATGCAGCTTGTAATGCAAAGACACATCGAACAGATCAATCTGATAGTCTACGGTGTCCAGAAATTCACGGCATGCCTCGAGATTGGAGTTCCAGAACTCGCCCACAATGTAGAAATCCTGACCGCGTTTGCGGATCATCTCAGCCGCGAATTCTTTGATGAATTCGTGGTTAATATGCTTGATTGCATCCAGTCGAAAACCGCTGCATTGCAGCGTATCGATGAGCCATTTTCCCCATTGAAGCATTTCCTTCCGGACATCCGGGTGATTGTAATCAATATTGGCGAACATGAGATAATCATAGTTGCCGAACTCATCGTCGACATTCTGATTCCAGTTCTTGTTCTCCCCTGCAATGCGGAACACACCGCTCCGTTCTTCTTTGGCATCAAAGTCGGTGCCGTTGAAATGTTCGGCGTTCCATTTGAATGAGGAGTATTGATCCCCACGCCCCGGAAATGTGAATTTGGTCCAACCCTCAATCTCGAACGGTTTGGAGATTTCCTTCAACCGATCATTGGGATCAACCTCAATCACCTTGAAGACTTCGGTCTCATCCGCACCAGCCTTATGATTCATCACCAGATCCACATAGACGGCAACGCCATTCTTCTGGCACTCGGCAATTGCATCGACCAGTTCCTGTTTGGTACCGTATTTGGTGCGCACACTGCCCTTCTGGTCAAATTCGCCCAGATCGTACAGGTCATATACGCCGTAACCGGTATCCTCGGCAGAGATGGCTTTGGTCACCGGTGGCACCCACACCGAGTCGATACCTTTGGCTTTCAGTTCTGGTGCCATTTTGGCCAATCTCTTCCAGTGGTTTCCGTCTGCGGCCAGGTGCCATTCAAAAAACTGCATCATCGTATGATTTCTTTTCATTCCCAACCGACCTCCTTGATTGCTTTCGAAGCGGACCACGGTACGGATTTGTATCGTCCTTGTTCGTTCGTATGCTATCCAAGTAATACCCTTTTCGGCCTATCCTTCAATCATACAGAGAAAAGAAAGCTCAAAAAAGCTGAATATCTTGTGGTGGAAAGCCGTCTATGGATATTTATGGATACATGGAAGGCGCTCGTCTATATATCACTATTGGGAAGTATTCTTGTGTAGTCCTGCCATTCCTCAGGCAGCAATGAACGATAAGGTTCCTGGGTGAATCGATCGTCAACAAGCACCAGCACGCCCTTATCCTCTTCTGTACGGATCAGCCTGCCACCTGCCTGCAACACCTTGTTCATGCCGGGGAAAACATAGGCATAATTGAATCCGTTGCGCCCTGTCCGACTATAATAATCACGGAGTACGTTGTTCTCCAAACCAATCTGGGGAAGTCCGGCCCCGACCACTACTACGCCGTTCAGACGATCACCTGGCAGATCCACACCTTCCGAGAATACACCGCCCATAACGGCAAATACCAACCGTGTTCGCTCCGGTTGTGGCTGGAACGCATTCAGAAATGCCTCCCGCTCCTCTTCACTCATGCCCTGTTCCTGCATCACGACCTCTGCCTCACCCGGCTGTTCCATATAGGTCTGGTGTACTTCCCGCATATACGGATAGGAAGGGAAAAAGACGAGCAGGTTGCTATGGGGCCACTCTACAACCAACTGGCGCAGCATACTGGCAATAGGCTGTCTGGAACGTTCACGATCCCGATAGCGAATCGATAGTGGCAGCAACCTCACATCCAACTGCTCCCGCTGGAAAGGCGAAGGAATACGCAGGGTATAATCTTCCTCCTCCGCACCTAGCATATCCCGGTAATAACCAAGAGGTGACAACGTCGCTGAGAAATGAATCGTGGAGCGGAACCCTTTGGCCGTCTGACGCAGCAGCACAGATGGATCCAGACAGAACAGCTTCACTCGCACTTCACTTCGTACACATTCCGCATAGGTAATAAAGCGTTCATCGTATAGCTTGGCAATGCGCAGGAAATTCTGTGCGGTAAAATAAGCCTCCAGCAGCAATTCATCCGTCTCGGCAGTTCCCGATCCACCTTCAACAAGGCATTGCTCAGCTACCATCACAAATGGCTCCAGCAGTTCAATCAGTTCCTCGGGTGCTTCCTGCTGCAATATTTTCCCTTCATCTCCACCGTTCTTGCGAAGCGTGATCAGGTATTTGTCGATGGCACCCGTACGATCAGCGATGGCTTTGGCGGTAGGCACACGGTTGTCCAGCGTCTGGAACTCCCTTTTGACATCCAGAAAGACCGCCTTCTCCAGCTCAGCCGAGAACATCATTCGGCCCCGATCAACCAGATTATGTGCCTCATCAACCAGTAAAACCGTCTTGCGCTTCTGCTCCTCCAGCATGCGTTTGAGAGAGATACGCGGATCGAAAATATAGTTATAATCGCATATCACTGCATCCGCTGCATACGCAGCATCCAGTGAAAATTCAAATGGGCATACCCGATGCTTGCGTGCGTACTGTTCAATAACCGGGCGTGTCATTAACGTCTCATGTTCCAGCATATCCAGCACGGCCCCGTTAATACGGTCATAATATCCTTCGCACATGCCACACTGTCCCGTATCACAAGCTTCTTCTTCCTTGAAACAGATCTTGTCCTTCGCGGTCAGACTGATTACATGCATCTTCAATCCTTCCGCCTGCATCCGAGCAAAAGCTTCTTCTGCGGCAACTCGCGTCGTCGTTCTCGCGGTCAGATAGAATAACCTTTTGGCTTCCCCTTCACCAATGGCCTTGACCGTGGGAAAAAGTACGGACATGGTTTTGCCAATACCCGTTGGTGCCTTCGCCATCAGTCCCTGCCCTTCGCGGATCGTCTTGTATACCGCACCTGCCAGCTTGCGCTGTCCCTCCCTGTATTTGCGAAAAGGAAACGGCAGTTCTCGCACGCTTATATCACGCTTCTCTTCATAAGCTACGATCATCTCTGCGTATGGCGCGTAGCCAGCGACCAGCTCTGCTGCAAACTGTTCAAGCTCCTGCCGTTCCAGCATCCGCCGAAACCGCCTTTCTTCATTGCTCACGGTATGCACATACGTCAGCTGCACCTGCATCCGGGGTTCATCATGCTGAACCGCGTACATATAGGCATACATCATGGCCTGCGCCCAGTGTACAGGGGCCCCATCGCCCAGATCGTCCAAGTTTCCCGCAGTTGATTTGATCTCATCCACCGTCAGCTGGCCATCCAGACGAATCAGACCGTCACATCGCCCCTCCACCACGTAAGTCAAGTCTCCATGCTGCAGTTCCACTTCGAGAACCACTTCTTTCAGATCCTCTTCTGTGTAATCCTTCTGTACGCGCTGGTGTATCCGGGTTCCCTCCTGCATCGATGCATTGGTGCGAAATCCTGGACGTATGCTGCCACTGCGGTACACATATTCCACCAAGGGCCTGACTGATATTCGAATTGCGGTTGTCATGCGATCACCCGTTCTGTTTGTAGTGACTATACTTTATCATGAAATATGCTTTTGGACACAGCATCACCTCAAAGAAGTGGAAAATATTATGAAGAAAGATTGACATCCCATCCTCCCATAAGTAAAGTTAACTTTACGTAAAGCGAACTTTACTTATGGGAGGATATACTTGCAAAATCTAATCAAAGACAAACGAATACATATGCACATCACACAGGAAGAACTGTCTCAACGGCTAAAGGTCTCCAGGCAGACCATCATATCGCTGGAATCCGGAAAGTACAAACCTTCTCTTGTGCTTGCTCACAAGCTTGCCCAATTATTTGGCTGTCAGATCGAGGAATTATTTATTTTTGAAGGAGATGAGAATATTGAGTTCTGAATTACTGAACCGGATGATCGGGATCGGTGGAATTGTAGCTGGTTTGTTATTTGCAATACTCATTATTTTTTTCACAAGGTTGATTGCAAAAAAGCACAACGGACTGGATGAGCGGTACCTTTATTGTATCACGAGAGCAAAGGCCTTCTCCTGGAATGCAACAACCATCAGTCTTGCTCTGGCATGGATCCTCGTAGTTATGCTAGACGGGATATCGCTTTCCTTTTTCATTATTACTGCAGTGTTTGTCATTCATTGTTTATCTTCTATTGTAGCAAACCTATACTACTCAGCTCGGAATTAGCCCACCTGTCCGATACATGTGAACCGATTGGACTCGCACAATCCCATATGCTATGTTGAAGTGGAATGTACTTAAATGAGGAGGCATCTTCTATGTATATCTATTTGGTTCCTTCACCGATTCCGGATGCACTTGCAGCATATCCGCATCTGACTTTGCGCAGCGAGGAACAGGTTCGTTTGGCCATTGAATCGACAGAGCGTCTGATGAACATCGAGTCCGATGACAACGTAGCGGCGTATGAAGCCTTCGATGCCGCAGGCTCCTGGACAGGCGGCGGTTATGCCGTTCTGAACAATATACCCGTAACAGAAGATGGACGGAATGACTTCGAGGAACGTTTCAAGAACCGTGCACGCAAAGTGGAAGACGAACCCGGCTTTGTCGGCATTCGTGTGCTGCGTCCGCTAAAAGACGATACGTATGTCGTACTTACCCTCTGGCAGTCCGAGGGTCATTTCCAAAACTGGCAGCAGTCACAAGCCTATAATCATGCTCATCGCAACCGCAGTACGAGTGAAGGGCTGACCGCACAGAAGCCTGCCATGTTCCCAAGACCTTCGTTCGTCACGACATTCACTATAGAATAATCAAAGGGAAACGTGAACTTTGCTTTTAATTGGGTATAAAATTAACAGATACATCATGCCGCACATTGAGCAGTTTCATTAAACTTCAATTAACAGTCCCTTCTGCTTTTCTTCAACAGGAAGGGGCTGTTTGTATGTTCGAGCACATGAATAGCCCCATACTCTGCCCTCTGTTCTTCATATTCCTGAACAGGCGTGCAGAATATGAAGTGGGGTACATTTTGACACGACATGCGATGAGATAGCATAATACTTGTTAAATGAAACTTCGGAAAGGAAGGAGGGCTGGTAACTTGTCACGCAATTCACTCACCCGGTTTCTAAGCGGACCGTTTATAGCGTTCACCGTTATTATGATGATCAAAAGCTCTCTGGCCTGGATTGTAATCTTCGATGACATCCCCGTCTGGAAACCACTGCTGACAGAGCTGCCGCTGATCTGGATCTGCTTCTGTCTGATCGAATGGTTCGCAGCGAAACGCCGGATGTGGCTTTACCTCGGACTAGATCTGATCCTTTCGGGAATCTTCTTCGCAGCCATTATGTACTACAAATATTATGGTGTCATTGTCAACTATCATGCGCTCGCACAGGTGAATCAGGTAACCTCGGTCAAGAGCAGCATGTTCTCTTTGCTTGATCCGTATTATTTGTTTATTTTTGCAGATATTCTGATTATTGCTGGGATACTCATTCGTCGCCGGATCAAGCTCGGCTTGACCGAACGTCCGGGCAGAATGCCGCTTGAACGGAGCGCCAGAAGACGGATTGCCTCGGTCATCCTCATTCTGTCCCTGGTGCTCTGTATGCTCAACATTTACCCCAATCGGGCGAGCATGAGCGAGATTACACAAGCGGAGCAGATGGGGATTCTCGGGTATGAAGCGTATACCATTCTGGCTGACCGCCCTGATAAGCCCGTGCCCATGGATACCATCGATCAGAATCATATTGACGAGATTAAACAAACGACAGCATTGCCTGCTGTTGTAGAGCAGGGCGCAGCCAAAGGACGTAATGTGATTGTGCTCCAGCTCGAATCATTTCAGTCCTTCCTGATTGGGTTGAAAGTCAACGGACAGGAAGTTACCCCCCATCTGAATGAGTTGGCTGGACAAAGTCTGTATTTCCCCAACTTTTATCAGCAAGTAGGCCAGGGAAATACGTCCGATGCCGAGTTTGTGGTGAATACATCGTTCTACACACCGCCCAACGGGGCAGCAGCTACCGTCTATGCGAATAAGAAGCTGCCAAGTCTGCCCAGGCTGATGTCTGCGAACGGTTACCAGACAGCCACATTCCACACGAATGATGTGCACTTCTGGAATCGCGATCAGTTATACAAGGCGCTTGGATTTGACCGGTATTATGACATCAATTATTTCGGAACAGAGGACTCCATCGCCTTCTCGGCATCAGATGAGGTGTTGTACAGCAAGACCCTGGATCAACTGGAAGCCATGCAGGCCTCCGGATCGCCTTTCTATGCACAAATCATATCCATGTCTGCACACCATCCATACCATTTGCCCGAAGATAAGATCAGTCTGACGCTGCCGAAACGGTTCGATAATACATTGCCTGGAGATTATCTTGTATCCCAGCATTATGCCGATCAGGCGGTGGGGCAATTTATTGAGGGACTCAAGGAACGCGGATTATGGGAAAATAGCCTGCTGGTCGTATACGGAGACCATCTGGGTCTGCCCATCTACTCGCTGGATCGGGATGATGAGAAGCTGATGCAGGAAATCTACGGTCGCGAGTATACGTCAGCGGACATGATCAATATTCCACTGATCGTCACGGCTCCTGGCATCACGCCGGCTGCTCAGTTGGAACAGATCGGAGGGCAGGTGGATATATTGCCTACGATCGCCGGATTAACAGGGGCTTCTCTCCAGAACCAGCTTCATTTTGGTCAGGATTTGCTGCGTGAGGGGAATAATCTGCTGCCTGAGCGCTATTATCTGCCTTCCGGATCGGTGTTGAATGACGCTTCCCTGTTCATTCCTGCCACGGGATACGGGGATGGCACTCATTACTCCCTTGCCGATGCTGGGAGGCAGGATGTAAGTTCAGCTGAGCTTGATGAAAAGACGAATCCGAACCGCCTGAAGAATGAACCAGCAGCACCTGCATCGCTCAATCCAACAGAAGAGAAATCCAATTCATCCGGCTATATTACGAAAGAAGAGTACGAACGGGCTTTGGAACTTCTGCACTTGTCCAACAGTTACCTGATTCAATTACAGAATCGAAATACAGTGAAATAATCCAGCATGCGAAACGAACCTATTACCACTTTTAATTCATGATAAAAGACAAGAGCCCATGAAAGGTCCACTATCGACCGAATTCAGGGGCTCTTTCCATTCCCTCTATATCTAACACTTTCTCCCCAATTCTCTAACAAAAAGACACCTCTAACCACCCGATTCATCCATTGCCAACAAATTCCCCTCTTTAGCGAAGACACCTGGACGTTCCTGTTCCTTGAGCAGCAGTTTACAATGAAAGCGTATTATTCCTTGTTGAAGGAGGACGATCATGAAATTTGACCTGAACATTGTACCCTTCAGCCGTAGAGAGTCGTTCCTTGCAGTCTCTCTTCTGCCTGAAGGCAAGAATAGACAGCAGGGCCTCTACCTTCGAACTGTACGGGGTGGAGATGATAAATTTGGCGAAGCGTTTCGTATTGAACTGCTGGATCAGCAGAATCAGACGATTCCATTTACGCCGGAGGCTTCTCCTGAAGCCGTGCGGCTGATTTCGTCGGCGTTGACAATCTTTGCCGAAATCTGTATTTCGGATAGTCGTACCGTCCGATTCCGTTCAAAAGGCTGCGGTATCCGGTTGACCTTTATCCCGGCAGCCTATGATTATGCATATGAAGTGAACAAGCACAGTTGGGAAGTGAACAGCTTTACCCATGAATGCCGCTTCATGCTGACTGGACTTGTGGGCAATCAAAAGATGGAAGTACCGTGGGATAAGACCAAGAGCTCACGCGTGATTGCAGAGTTCAGCGTGGATATGGACACGAATACGGCGGAGTTTGCCGTTGAGGAATTCCGCACAGTGTGGGAGCCTCGCCCACAATGGGACTCCTTTGATGATGACGTAGCAGCAGTTCGGACTGAATTCAACCAGTGGCTGGACAGTAGTCTTGCGATCCCTGATCGCTGGCAGGATGCGCGGGAGCTCGCGGCTTACATTACTTGGTCCTGCCTCGTTCCGGCGGAGGGTTGTCTGACCCGTCCTGCCATGTACATGTCAAAGAACTGGATGACAAATATATGGAGCTGGGACCACTGTTTCAATGCGATGGCGCTTGTTCGTCATGATCCAAAACTTGCATGGGACCAGTTCATGATCTTTTTTGATCGACAAGATGAGAGTGGCTTGATTCCTGATTTTGTGAACGATAAATATGAGCTGTGGAACTGTAACAAACCTCCTATTCATGGATGGACACTGGCCTGGATGATGCAACGTACGGATGATATCCGCGAGGCGCAGCTCCGTGAAGTGTATGGTCCATTGTCCAAGTGGACGAAATGGTGGTTCCGGTATCGTGATGATGATGGTGATGGGATCCCCCAATATAACCACGGTAATGATTCCGGCTGGGATAACAGCACAGCATTTAATCATGGAATACCTGTAGAAAGCCCGGATTTAGCTGCCTTTCTGATTATCCAGACCGAGCTTCTTGCTGAAATTGCAGGGTTGCTTGGGCTTACCGAGGAATCTTCTGAATGGAGAAAACTGGCGGATGATACATTGGAGAAGATGATCAGCCACTTCTGGAAAGATGGAAGATTTATCTCCTTACGCTCAGGTACACATGAGCCCTCGGCGGGAGACAGTCTGCTGTTATTCGTTCCAATTCTACTTGGTAAACGCCTGCCTGAATCAATCAGAGATGTTCTTCTGGAAGGGCTGCGGGAGGAGAATCGATTCCTTACGGAAAACGGTTGGGCGACCGAGAGCATAAGCAGCCCTTACTATATACCAGACGGGTATTGGCGCGGACCGATCTGGGCACCATCGACCATGCTTCTCGTGGAAGGCGCAGCCGCAGCTGGTGACCTGGAGCTGGCTCAGGAAGTATCACGCCGCTTCTGCAATATGCTTAGCCGGAGTGGTATGGCAGAGAATTTCGACGCGCTGACTGGTGAAGGCCTACGTGACAGGGCATTCACATGGACATCAAGTGTGTTCCTGGTTCTGGGGCACGAGTACACAATCTAAAACCAATATTGCACGTCCCTGGCTGCTGTTTTAAACAGCTTTCCGGGGAGGTGCTTTTCCCGTTTCTTCGAAAAATTTTATTTGCACACAACAAATTGAAAGCGTTACCATGAAATGATTGGATTCTTCTATAGGCTATCTGTCCATGCTAGAATGCAGGTAGATGTAGTTATAGCGAGAGGGGAAATCGTTTATGAACGTCCAATGGATCAGGCAGCTTAATAAACGCATTTTCTCTGGTTCCTATCGCAGTATACGGACCAAGCTGCTCTTCTGTTTTCTCATTGTCACTCTGATTCCTCTGCTATCGCTAGGTGCGTTGTCATATTACCAGTCCGCCAAAATTATTAATTCCCAGTTTGGCAAATATGGTGAAAATGCCGTAGCACAGTTGGAGCAACAAACAAGTTCATCTTTAAGCCGAATGAAACAAATGAGTGAAACGATCTACTCGTATTTACTTGATCCCGCCCATGCAGATCTAAGAAATCAGGCACCTGTAAGTTATAGTGAAATCATTGAAAAGAATGACTTTGAAGCCCTACTCAAATCGCTCCGGACGGATCTAACCGCAGGAATCTATATCATTACTCCCTCTGGTTATTATTATGGAGAGAACAATTTGAATGTTGATAAGCTGAAAAATATTCCAGAATGGAAGACAAAACCCGCTTCTTATAAAGGAATATACTGGCTTGGCTTTTATATGCAAAATCACGCAATGAGCAGCTCAGGCGATTCGAATCTTCCCGTCCTTGGGCTCGCTGTGCCGATTCATAATTCCAACGGAACGCAAAACGGCAGCACCATACTCATAGAGGAGAATGCGCAGGAACTGCTCCATATGTTCAAGCTGTTTGAGACAGATACGAAGTCGCATCTGACCATTAAAGCTTCGGACGGAAGAATTGTATATGAAAGCGCATCCACTTTTACGAAGAAGGATAGTGATATTACATGGATTCGGACGCTTGCCGTGAACCAGTGGACCATAGAAGCGAGATTACCTGCCAAAGCCTTCTACCTGTCCTCGGGCATTATTCGGTCGAATACCATTGTCGTGGCCATTATTTCATGTGTGCTTGCCTTTGGACTCGCCTATCTGTTCTCATCGAGGTTTACAGCACGTATTCGTACGCTAAAGGATTCGATGCAGAAGGTCAGCTTCGGTAAGCTGGATACACGGATGCCAATCGAAGGTAGAGATGAGCTAGGTAGCCTTGATATGAGTTTTAACCGGATGGTAAGTGGCGTCCAATCGCTTGTACAAGAAGTGGAACAGAGCGAAAGACTCAAGAAGGAAGCGGAACTGAAGGCTTTCCATTATCAGATTAACCCCCACCTGCTGTTCAATACGTTGAACTCCATTCAGTGGAAGGCCCGTCTGGAAGGGGCTGATGATATCCGTCAGATGTTATATCATTTAACGATGGTGCTGGAAGGAAATCTGGATATATCGCAGGAACTGATCACGGTGGGCAGAGAACTACGCATGATTGAGCATTTCCTGAAAATTCAGGAGATCAGGTATGGAAATGTGTTCAGCTATGAGCTGAATTGTGAGGACTCACTGAAGCAGTATCTGATCCCACGTATGACTCTGCAGCCACTGTTTGAAAATATATTTTTCCACGGTTTCACGGATGGAATAGGTGTAATTAAGCTGGATGTCACCGTAATAGAAAGGAATGAGCTTCTGCTGATTCTCAGGGATAATGGAGCAGGTATGACGGAAGAAAAACGGGAGCGTTTGCTTGTTCCAGATCCGAAACGTCGTGGTCGCGGAGGATTAGGCGTCCAGAACGCAGACCAGAAATTCAAACTGCATTTCGGCTCGCAGTACGGACTTACAGTACATTCGACTAAGGGTGAAGGTACAGCGATTGTCATTCATTGGCCCAAAGAGGAGGAGCGTCCGGATGGATACAGCAAAGAGAATTAAGGTGCTGATTGCAGATGATGAGAGCATTGTACGGAAAGGCCTACGTTCGACCGTAGCTTGGGAGAACTTTGGAATGGAAGTTATAGCTGACGCGCCCAATGGACAAAAAGCCTGGGAAGCCTTTCTGGAGCATCGGCCTGAAATTGTAATAACAGATATTGTAATGCCAGAGATGGATGGCATCGAGCTGTCTCGCAAGATAAAGGAGATGGCGGCGAAGACCAAAATAATTCTGCTCAGTTGCCACCGAGATTTTGAATACGCACAGCAGGGAATTCAACTTGGGGCATCCGGATATCTTTTGAAAACCGCTTTTGAGGACGAAGAACTTGAAGAGATGTTAAAGAAGTTCCAGCAGGAACTGTCTGTCTCCGCTCCCCCCTCTCCAAAAGATGAAGAACGTATGGAAACACTGCTCTTTGCATGGCTGAACGGACATAGCTGTAAATTTCCAGAGGAGCTGGAGAAGCTGCATGGCGGTCAATCGCATGTTAATGGACAGCCGCTGTTAATATATCTGATTCGAACGGCAGAATGCGGAGCATCTTGGACCGAGCTGCGACAAGAAGCTGAGAAGAATGACCGCAGCATGCGCGAGGGTACGATCATTCCTTATGGAGAAGAATACTACTATTGGATCGTTCCTGATACGCTGCGAGGGTCTGCAGACAGCCTTCTGGTAGAGAGTAAGAGCAAATGCAGTCAGTTGAAGTGGACTCGTAAAGAATCCTTGCTCCACAGCGATGATCTGAAGCAGGTGTTCCAAAACCTTCATAAAGAAGCTGAGCTAGAGAAACTGTATGGGATATCCGTAAATCATTGGCCAGATTCGATCTGGAAAGCCGTGAATCTACTATATGCTAATCCCGCAGCTGACTGGTCAGCCAGCGAACTGGCGGAAGAGGTTGGGCTCAGCCGCAGTCATTTCTCCATTCTCTTTAAGAAGGCTGTCGGTGATAGTTTCATTGCCTTCAAATATAAACGGAAACTGCGCCTTGCTTATGGCTTACTGCGGGATACAAATCTAACCATGCAGGAAATTGCGGAGCGGACAGGACTTGGCGATAGCAAATATTTTAGCAAATGGTTCAAACGCTGTACGGGCCAGACACCGAGCCATTACCGTGCCCAACAAAAAGACGACAGGTCCCGAACAGATTGACACCTGTTTCAATAATTCGAACAAAATCACAACAACATTCGAATAGATACACGTTTTGAACCGCTTTCATTCGAGTTACGATGAAAGCGGTTCAATTATTATAAACCTCACTGACAGGGAGCTGACAATATGAAAAAGAGAACTTCACTCATTGTCCTTGCAACGACGCTGATGGTATCTATACTGTCTGCATGCAGCGGTAACGCTGGAACAGCCAATCCGGAGAACGGCAGTTCGGATCAGACGAAGACGCTTCGTTTTGCAACCTGGGACACGGGGGACGCGCTCAAAATTGAGCAGGATATCGCCAAAAAGTTTGAAGCAGAACATCCCGGTACAAAGGTGCAGGTTGAGGCCTATGCGGACGGATTTGACCAGAAGCTTGCCGCAGGGTTCGGAGCGGGTAACCCGCCAGACGTCATGTACATGTGGGACTTCCCTACCTACCATCAATCTCTTGAACCACTGGATAGCTTCGCAGAAAAAGATCAAGACCTGAAGATAGATGATTTTTACAAAGGATTGTTCAACTATGGGAAAATCGACGATAAGCTATATGGCATTCCGGCTGGGTTCACGACTCGTGTCGTCTATTATAACAAGAAGCTCTTTGATGCTTCCGGTGTACCTTATCCTAAAGACGGATGGGAATGGAGTGAATTCCAGGATATCGCTAAGAAGCTGACGGACAATTCCAAGAAGCAGTACGGCTTCGGTGCTCGTGCCGAGAATGACACGTATGACTTACAGGGCTTTGTCTGGAGTAATGGCGGCTCCTTTATTTCCCCGGATGGTAAAACCATCGAAGGCTACATGAACAGTAAAGAAACCGCTGAAGCTATCCAAATGTTTGGTGATATGGTGAAGAACGGTACCGCCGTACTTACAGGTGGTAAGGGCCAGCAAAGCGGTGATGATATTTTTAAAGGCGGTAAGATCGCCATGTGGGAAAGCGGAATCTGGCCGCTCGAATCATTCAAACAAGCGGGAGTTGATGTAGGTACGGTCGAAATTCCAGCTTTCCCAGGCAAACCGGTTAAAGGTGTACTGGCAGAATCCGCCCTGTCTATTGCTAAAGACTCCAAGCACAAAGACCTGGCATGGGAATTCGTTAAATTTTATGTCTCTAATGAATCGATCAAAATGCGTGTTGCTGACCTGCCAGTACGACAAAGTGTTGTAAACGAACTCAAGAAGGATCAGGACCCACTCTACAAGCCTTATTACACCATGCTTGAGCGTTCGGACAATACACCTGCATTTCTACTCAATCCGAAGTGGAATGAAGTGAACCGACAGCTGTCGGCTGCGGTGGAAGCAGTCATGCACGGCAGCAATGCCCAAGAAGCACTGAATCAGGCGGTTAAGGACAGCGAGCGATATTTGAAATAACACTTGTAGAAAGAAGGTTAGGAGATGGCTCAGACCTACCTGCAGAATACATCGGAACCGACAGCTACCCTTAAGGCCTTGAAAAAACGCAAATGGGGTGGGCTTGCGCCCTACCTCTTTATCTTCCCATGGATATTTGGATTTGTTGTTTTCACTTTAGGTCCCCTGCTGTTCTCACTGGTCATTTCATTTTTTGATTGGCCAATCGTCGGTAAGGTAACTTTTATCGGGCTAGACAACTACGTGGAGATGTTTTCGAATGATCCGCTTTTTTGGAAATCTTTATTTGTAACACTGAAATTTGCAGCCCTCTTCGTTCCCCTTAATATTATAGTCGCACTCGGACTTGCGATGCTGCTAAACCAAAGGGTTAGAGGAAGCGCCATTTTCCGTACGGCATTTTATCTCCCCTCTGTCATCTCAGGTGTGGCGCTTGCTATGATCTGGTCCTGGGTATACAGCGGAGACTATGGAATTCTGAACTATTTCTTGTCTGTCCTTGGCATCCAGGGGCCCGATTGGCTGAATGATACGAACTGGTCGCTTGTTGCGATGGTCGTTGCCAGCCTCTGGGGACAGGGGTCCATGATGCTTATTTTCCTGGCTGGACTTAAAGGAATTCCCAAGGACCTGTACGAATCCGCTTCAATCGACGGAGCAGGTAGAATCCGAAAGTTCTTGAGTGTAACCATTCCGATGATTACACCAACCATTCTGTTCAACCTCATCACATCGATTATTGCAGCATTCCAGCAGTTAACTCTTGCCCTGCTACTTACGGGAGGCGGGCCAATGAAATCAACCTATTTCTATGCGATGTATATGTATGAGAACGCTTTCAAATATTTAAAAATGGGTTACTCTGCCGCCAACGCCTGGTTTATGTTTCTGATCGTGCTTACCTTGACGTTTCTGGTATTCAAATCTTCGGAAGCCTGGGTGTTCTATGAAGGTGAGATGAAAAAGAATCCGCAGAAGAAGCTTAAAACCAGTAAAAGGGGGCGGGCCTGATGAAAAAAGTATTTGCTTACGTGTTGCTGATCGTTTTCTCACTGCTGTTCATCGCCCCACTCTTCTGGGCGGTGACCACGGCACTGAAATCACCGCAGGAGCTTTATCTGTTTCCTCCCAAATGGATTCCGTCCGACTGGAAATTCAGTAACTTCGCAGAGGCATGGAACATCCAGCCCTTTAATTTATTTTTAAAAAACACACTGCTCGTTACGGTTTTATCTACCATAGGCCAGCTGATATCCTGTACGCTCGTCGCTTACGGCTTCGCCAGATTTCAGTTTAAAGGGCGTGATTTCCTATTTCTTGTCGTTCTGGCGACCATGATGATCCCGTGGGAAGTAACCATGATTCCGCAGTATATGGAATTCAACTATCTGGGATGGATCAACACTCTTAAACCTCTGATTATTCCGTCGTGGTTTGGCTCTGCCTATTATATCTTTTTGTTACGGCAGTTCATTATGACCCTGCCCCGTGAGCTGGATGAAGCAGCGACGATTGACGGCGCTAGTAAAATGACGGTTCTGCTTCGAATCATTGTGCCGCTAATGGGACCTTCGCTGATTCTGGTTTCCGTATTCCAGTTCATGAGTTGTTGGAATGATTATCTGGGACCGCTCATTTTCCTGAATGATCAGACAAAATATACGTTGACGCTTGGCCTATCTCAATTTAAGGGCATGTACGGTGTTGATATGCAATCCATCATGGCCATCACCTGCTTAATTTCGATTCCGCCGCTTGCGATTTTTTTCTTCGCCCAGCGGTACATTGTCGGCGGAATTGCCACGACAGGTATTAAAGGATAGGACACACAGATAGAGGAAGGGAATGACGATCATGACTGTTATGAACATTGGGCGCGACTGGGATAATCTCAGCGTGCTGGAGAGAAACCGCGCGAAGAGTCGCTCCTATTTTATTCCTCACTCCAATAAAGAAGATTCTCTGAGCTATGACAGAGGAAGCTCTCCGTGGTTCAAATCGTTGAACGGCATTTGGAAATTTCAATTCGCTGATGGGCCTGAGCTGGCCCCCCCGGATTTTCATCAAAATGAATACGACACCTCGGGTTGGGATGATATCCCTGTCCCTGGCCATTGGCAGTTGCAAGGCTACGGAAATCCGCATTACACGGACCTGTACTACCCATTCCCTGTCGATCCTCCTCATGTACCTAATGATAATCCAACGGGTAGCTACGTAAGGGAATTCACGCTGCCAGACCATTGGGACGGAAGAGTTGTTTCACTTAAGTTTGACGGTGTGGATAGTGCCTTTCATGTATGGCTGAATGGTTCGTTTGTCGGGTACAGCCAAGGCAGCCGCCTGACATCGGAATTTGATCTGACCCCTTACCTGCAGGCGGGAGTTAACCGATTGGCAGTCCGGGTTTACCAGTGGTCTGACGGTAGTTATTTGGAGGATCAGGATATGTGGTGGATGAGTGGCATTTTCCGGGATGTCTATCTGGTTTCCGAGCCTTCAGCGTTACGCATTACAGATTACCGAATCGTAACAGAGCTAGATACAGAGTTTACGAATGCGGTACTGTCGGTCCGCTTAGACCTTGATGGAGAAGAAGTTCAGGGCAAAATACAGTTACAACTACTGAATAAAATTGGAGCGCAGATCCTGTCTGCTGAGAAGAATTTAAACCATCCTTCAAGTATCGAGTTCAATCTGCCTGTGGCGGAGCCTTCCTTATGGAATGCCGAATCTCCTTATTTATATCATCTGATCATTTCGGTAGTAGATTCGAAGAATCAAGTTATAGAAACGATTGCCCAAAGAGTCGGGTTCCGCCGTGTGGAGGTCAGGGATGGACAGTTCTTGGTTAATGGCGTAGCGATTCTTCTCAAAGGCGTGAACCGACATGACCATCATCCAGATACGGGACGAACCGTAACGGTATCCACCATGCGCGAAGATATCCTAATGATGAAGCAGCACAACATCAATGCCGTGCGGACGGCACATTATCCAAACGACCCGCGATTCTATGATCTATGTGATGAGTATGGGTTATATGTTATGGAAGAGACGGACCTGGAAACGCACGGCTTTGAGCCGCTGGGCAATATTTCACGTCTTAGCGACGACCCGGCTTGGAAGGATGCCTACGTTGACCGTATCCGCCGTATGGTGGAACGCGACAAGAATCACCCTTCCGTAATTTTCTGGTCGCTTGGCAATGAATCGGGCTTCGGCTGCAATTTCCGCGCGATGTCTGAGTGGTGCAAAGCCAATGATTCCACACGACTTATTCATTATGAAGAAGACCGTGAAGCGGAAGTATGTGATGTGGTGAGCACGATGTATTCCTCCGTGGAGAAAATGGAAGGTTTCGGCCAGCTAACGGATCATCCGAAGCCTCATATTCTATGCGAATTCGCTCATGCAATGGGCAATGGACCCGGAGGGTTACGGGCGTATTTTGACACATTTGATACTTATCGGCGCCTTCAAGGCGGTTTTGTCTGGGAATGGATCGATCATGGACTTAGCAAAAAATTAATCGATGGCAAGGTTGACTATGCTTACGGCGGCGATTACGGTGATGTACCGAATAACAGTAATTTTGTTATTGATGGGTTGGTTCGTCCAGACCGCACCCCCTCTCCGGGACTCATTGAATATAAGAAAATCATCGAACCTGTGAGGGTCAAAATGATAGATGCAGGAAAGATTCGCGTAACAAACCGTTATGATTTCGTGACACTGGATCATCTGCAGGCCCACTACAGTGTCACGGCTGATGGACGAACGTTTACCAGCGGTGTACTCGTACTTCCTCAGGTTGACCCAGGAGATAGCGCAGACTTGTTCATTCCAAATTTAATAGATCTGCAGTCGATCCTTCTCGATCAGCGTACGGAGATGTGGCTGAATGTCAGATTCACGCTGGAAGCTGACTGTGCTTGGGCGGAGCAAGGGCATGAAGTAGCTTGGGCACAGTTCGCACTGCCGAGTCATTCAAGCTCAGCCGCATCTTCCTTGTCGCAGCTGTCTGTAGAGCAGAAATTGTCAGTTACCGAAGAAGGACGCGAGCTAGTCATTGCGAATGACAGTTTCCGTATTTCTTTTGATCGTCTACGTGCAGGGTTTACGTCCCTTCGCCTGAACGGAAAGGAGCTCATTCAACATGGACCACGACTGAATTTCTGGCGCGCTCCGATTGATAACGATATGTATGTGCTCCCGGATTGGCGCAAGGCACACCTCGATCGACTGACCGAGCGGATAGACGATTTTCGTTGGGAGCAACTGGATGAAACGTCAGTACGTGTTTTCTGGACTTCTCGCATAGCACCACCCGTCCACGATTGGGGCTTCCGGTGTGAAACGTCCTATACAGTTACTGCAAGTGGACTAATCATGATAGATGTGAAGGGAATGCCGGAAGGAACACCACCCGCCATGCTCCCGAAAATCGGTCTTCAGATGGAAGTTCCCGGTGATATGGACCGTGTGAAGTGGTATGGCCGCGGGCCGGGAGAGAGCTATTCGGATAGCCGGGAGGCCGGACGCTTCGGAGTATACCAGAGCAGTGTAGATGGATTGTTCACGTCGTATATCTATCCCCAGGAGAACGGAAATCGGACAGATGTTAGGTGGGTGTCAATCGTCGATGGAGCAGGAATTGGTCTGCTAGCGACAGGAGCGCCAACGCTCGATTTCAGCGCCAGACATTACACGGACGGTGATCTGGAGAAGGCGCAACATATGAGCGATTTGATACCTCGTGATTTCATTACTCTGAATCTGGATTACCGACAGAATGGTCTGGGAAGTAACAGCTGCGGCCCAGCACAGTCCTCTGAGAATACAGTTAAGCCGGAAGCGTTCCGGTTCCGCATCTTGCTTCAGGCGTATATGGCGGAGGATAACGCTCCTACAAGGCTGAGCCGCCGAATGAGTACAGAAGCGATGCAATATGAAATGGAGGAAGATCAACATGCTTAATACACAGGATGTTTTGAATTTATCTGGCAAGGTAGCTGTTGTTACTGGCGGAGCATCAGGCATTGGGCTGGCCACCGCTGAGCTTCTGGCGAGCTTCGGGGCACATGCTGTCTTGATTGACATTAATGAGGCGGCGGGTAACGAGGCCGTCGCAGGTATCCGCGAACAGGGTGGTCAGGCCAGCTTTTACTGCTGCAACGTAACCTCTGCTGCAGACTGCGAACGCACAGCCTCAGAGATCAAATCAGCTCTTGGAGGGATTCATGTCCTGTTCAATAATGCAGGGGTTATTCGCCGCAAAACGGTTACCGAGTTGGATGAAAGAGATTGGGATCTTGTACTTGATGTCTCACTCAAAGGCGTCTTCCTCCTCTCTAAATATGTAATTCCCATTATGGAGCAAAGCGGTGGCGGTAGCATCATTAACACAGGCTCAGGTTGGGGACTGAAAGGTGGAGACCGAGCAGCAGCGTATTGTGCCGCAAAGGCAGGCGTTGTTAATCTGACGCGTGCCATGGCTATCGACCATGGAGGGGCGAACATTCGAGTCAACTGTGTATCACCAGGGGATACGGATACGCCGCTCTTGCGTGACGAAGCGAAGCAGCTGCAGCAGGATGAGTCAGCATTTCTGGTTGCCTCTGCAGGAGGCAGACCGTTGGAGCGTCTAGGTACACCGCGTGATATCGCGAATGCCGTATTGTTCCTGGCGAGTGACTTGTCCTCATGGGTAACGGGTAGTGTGCTGGTCGTTGACGGAGGCGGAATCGCTTAGGGCGGATAAGAAAGATTATTTTCCCAACATATGAACGGAGGCGTTAATTGTGGCTGACAACAGAACATCTGCCCATCCCTATATTCCAAATACCGTTCCGGAGGTCCGGGACGCGATGCTGAAAGAAATTGGTTTAACATCTATGGAGCAACTCCATGATGCAATTCCTGACAGCCTGAAGCTGCAGCGGGAGATGTACCTACCGCCAGCCATGAACGAATACGAATTGCGCCGACATATTGATGGACTGCTGGCGAAGAACAAGCACAGTGCTGATTATCTTAATTTTCTGGGTGCAGGATGCTGGCAGCATTTCATCCCAGCCGTATGCGACGAGATTAATCAGCGTTCTGAATTCGTGACGGCCTATGCCGGAGAACCTTATGAAGACCATGGTCGATTCCAGGCCCTATTCGAGTATCAGAGCTTGCTTGCCGAGCTCGTGGACATGGATGTCGTGAATGTACCAACCTTTGACTGGGCTCAGGCGGCTTCCACCGCGATCCGCATGGCGGGACGTATTACAGGGCGAAAAATCGTGCTGCTCCCACGTTCTGTAGATCCGGATAAGGCGGCAATTATTCGTAATTACTGCACCCCGGTCATGGATCTCCAGTATGTTGACATCGATCAGGTGACAGGACGAATGGATCTAAATGATCTACGCAGCAAATTAAATGACGATATCGCGGCGATTTATTTTGAAAATCCCGGTTACCTTGGAATCATTGAGGATCAGGGAGCTGAGATATCTGAGCTGGCTCATAAGGTAAACGCTGTTTCTATTGTAGGTGTTGACCCCATATCACTTGGAGTTCTGGAGCCTCCAGGCCGTTACGGGGCGGATATCATTTGCGGAGATTTACAGCCGCTGGGTATGCATATGAACTTTGGCGGTGGGCAGGCTGGCTTCATCGCAACACGTGATGAGGAAAAGTATGTCATGGAATACCCTTCTCGACTATTTGGCATCGTGCCAACCGAGGCGGAAGGCGAATACGGCTTCGGAGATGTTGCCTATGAACGTACATCATTCGCTCTTCGGGAGAAAGGCAAGGAATCGGTAGGGACTCAGACGGCTTTATGGGGCATTACGGCAGGAGTATATCTGGCCCTCCTCGGTCCTGTCGGGATGCAAGAGGTTGGTAGCACGATTATCCAGAAATCTCATTACGCTGCGAAGCAGATATCACGAATTCCAGGGGTGTCTCTTCGCTTTGGAAGTGGCAACTTTTTCAAAGAATTTGTTATTGATTTTAATGATACAGGTCTAACCGTTGAGAAGATCAACCAGAGATTAATGGAGGCAGGGATTTTCGGAGGTAAGGATTTATCTTTATCTTATCCAGCGTGGGGTCAATGCGCACTCTACTGCGTCACGGAAACGCATGCCCAGGCGGATTTGGACCGACTTGTCGATGCTCTTCGTTCCATTGTCAGCACATCATAATGATCATATAGAGGAGGACTGAACGCCATGAAACGGATTCGCAGAGATCATAAGGTTCGTAAGTTTCACCAAGCGAAATGGGATGAGCCCGTTATCTTTGAACTTCACCGGCCAGGAGAGCGGGGCGTCATCCCGCCGGGAACGGAAACGGCTGTAGCTGCTGAAGTGGGCTCCGCGGAAGACAACATACCGGCATCCATGTGGCGGCGCACTATTCCTGCTTTGCCAGAAATCGGGCAGGCAAAGGTACTGCGCCATTATCTGAGATTATCCCAGGAAACGTTGGGGTCGGATATGAACGTGGAAATTGGCCAGGGAACCTGCACGATGAAATATATTCCCCGGATTAACGAAATGCTTATCCGCAATCCCCGTATGACCGAGCTTCATCCCTTACAGGATGTGGATTCTGTTCAGGGGATGCTGGAAATATTCCATAATCTTGATCTGGCAATGCGTGAGATTTCCGGTATGGATGCTTTCTCCTTTCAACCGAGTAGCGGAACCCAGGCACTTCTGGCTATGGCCTCCATCGTCCACGCCTATCATGATTCACGCGGTGAAGGTGAGCAGCGTGATGAGATCATTACAACGATCTTCTCTCACCCTTCCCAGGCCGCTACAGCTGCCGTTAAGGGATACAAGATTATTACATTGCATCCAGACGAAGATGGGTTCCCGGACCTTGAGAAGCTGAAGAACGTTGTCTCCGAGCGGACAGCTGGATTTGTTGTAGCTAATCCGGAGGATACAGGCATCTATAACCATCGTATCCGCGAATTTACGGATGTGGTGCACGAAGCTGGTGGTGTCTGCTATTATGACCAGGCTAATGCCAATGGCCTGCTCGGGATTACACGAGCGAAGGAAGCGGGTTTTGATATGTGCTTTTTCAATCTTCACAAAACCTTTGCTGCGCCCCATATGTGCGGTGGTCCTGCAACGGGCGCTCTCGGGGTGACAGACGCCCTGAAGAGTTTTATGCCTGGGCCATTAGTGGAGAAGGAAGCGGGCGGACGGTATATCTTGAAAGATCAAACGGAAGTCAGCATAGGTAAAGTGCGCAGCTTTCACGGCGTAGCCCAAACCGTACTCCGCTCCTACGCCTGGATTATGAGTCTCGGACCGGACGGTCTGAAGGATGTTGCCCAGGTTGCTGTGCTGAATAACAACTATTTATATCATAAAATTGTTCAAATACGCGGAGCGAGTGCCCCGTATGTCCAAGGACGTCGTCTAGAACAGGTCCGCTACAGCTGGAAGCAGCTCACCGATGAGACTGGAGTAACGACGGAGGATATTACACGGAGAATGTGTGACTTCGGTCTGCATTACTGGACCTCTCACCACCCATATATAGTTCCACAGCCGTTCACATTGGAGCCAACTGAATCCTATTCCAAGGAAGATCTCGACGAATATATCCATGCGCTGGAGCATATCTCGAACGAGGCCTATACACAGCCAGATATCGTCAAATCCGCTCCGCACAGCAGCACGGTGCATCGCAATGACGAATCATCTTTGGACGATCCGAAGCAGTGGTGTATTACTTGGCGTGCGTATTTGAAGAAAACACAGCCAGAACTTCAGAAACAACATTAGCTTGTACGCAGCACCTACTCTTATGGTTTATATAGAGGAACATTAATATTACTCGTTCTATAAATAGACAGAAAAGCAACGACCCTCAACCGTGTTGAGGGTCTTTTTAATATGATTCTATAGCTTTCAGTGGAGTTAAGATAACGATCTCTCCGGTTTCTCTTCCCCGTTTACACCGATTTTCTTATTCACTCAGCATGGACTGTGTGAAGCCGATCCATTCTCTGGTGGCAAAAGACAGATAGCGATCCTTCCGCCAGATCATGCCGAGCTGCCACGGGATTACGGGCTCGACCACAGGTATAATGCGTACACGCATATGATCCACCTCGCGGCAGATCGTCTCTGGCAGCAATGCCACTCCCAGATTGGCCGCTACCATCGCACTGAGCAGATCCCATTGAGAGCTTTCATACACCACCCGGGGCTGAAATCCCGCATGCTGGCAGGCTGCGATAATCCGGTCATGCAGTGCAAAATCCTCTCGAAACAGCACAAATGCGTCATGCTCCAGTTCACGGAGTGCCACCGATTCTTTACCTGCAAGCGGATGTGAAGGGTGTACAAGCAGATTCAGCTTCTCTTTTACAAAAACAAAATGATCCACCAGTTCATCCACTGTTGGAAGAACGGCAACACCAATATCCAGTGCACCGCTAATCACGTCGGCCTCCACTTTTTTCGCCCCATCCTCGAACAGCTGAATGGTCACCTGCGGGTAGGCTTTGTGAAATTCACCGATAATCATTGGAAAAAAACTGGATCCTACCATCGGTGGCAAACCGATCCGCAGATGCCCTTTCTTCAGATTCATCAGATCGTCCAGCTCGGACGACAGGCTGCGAAATGACTTTTCAATCTCCAACGCCTGCCGGAAAAAGACATGACCCGCATCGGTCAGTGCCACCTTCTTCCCATAACGATCGAATAAAGTTACACCCAGTTCGTCTTCCAGGCTTTTGACGGTTTTGCTAATCGTCGGTTGTGTAATAAACAGCACTTCGGCTGCTTTGGTGAAGCTTTGCTGCCGAGCGACTTCCAAAAAATATTGCAAATGGCGGATATCCATCGTCTAATTTTCATCTCCCATAGATAAATGGAATGATAAACATTCTTAATATGCATTTTACTCATGAAAGAATGCGATGTAAAATTTGTGATATCAAGTAAATCATTTTCATAATACCTTTAGCTGCTTCAATCAGGGCTAGATATAGATCAAAATGATTCAATTTGTCTATATCTAGTTACATAAATTCACTTTTAGTGAGTTATGAAATTGATTCAAGCAAAGCTTCCATTCATTTTCATGAAAAACTCAAAAATCATCACGTTAATTATACAAGGAGGGATTAAAGTGAAGAAATGGGGCCTTGGCATTTTGCAAGTTGCGCTCTTGATGGCCTTTTCACTGCTCATGGACCCGTTGGCCCGTGCTCTCCATCTGCCTGTGCCCGGTTCCATACTTGGCATGGTTGTACTGTTCATTTTGCTTCAGACCCGGGTTGTGAAGCTGCGCTGGATCGAAATTGGAGCCGCTTGGCTGCTCGGTGAGCTATTACTGTTTTTCATCCCGTCAGCCGTCGGTATTATGAACTACATGCCCATGTTGGAGCATGACGGTCTTCAAATTCTGTTTATTGTTCTGCTTAGTACATTTCTGGTCATGGCCTGCACAGGCCTTGTAGCCACCCGAATCGCCAAACGAAAGGAGCGTCACACCGGATGATTGGATTTCTCTGCCTCTTGTTAACTGTCGGTATATACTGGGTCGCCAAACGCATGTATCGCAGCCTGCCCAAAGTATATCTGTCCCCGCTGCTGATTACGCCTCTTCTGGTGGTGGGCGTGCTGCTCGCAACCGGTACGGACTACGCGGCCTACAGCAATGGTGGCAAATGGTTAAGTCTGCTTCTTCAACCAGCAACGGTAGCCTTTGCCGTACCGCTCTATACGTTTTTCCATGTACTCAAAAAACATATTTCCGAGATTGTCTTCAGCGTCATGACAGGCTCCGTGGTGGCGGTCCTCTCGTCTGCCTTGCTGGCCAAATGGCTGCGCCTAGATTCCGGACTTATTCATAGTTTGATCCCAAGATCGATTACAACTCCCATTGCGATGAACGTTTCGGCTACGATTGGAGGCATTCCGGCCGTTACGGCAGTTTTCGTCATTATGACTGGTCTGCTCGGGGCGATCATGGGGCCTTCCATTGTTAAAATGCTGCGCATCGATGGTGAGATTGCACGCGGGACGCTGCTTGGAACCGGTGCCCACGGAACAGGAACATCCAAGGCATTCGAGCTCAGTTCACTGACAGGTACCATCTCCAGTATCTCCATGGTACTGGCTGCATTGTTCACATTGGCGGTTGCACCCGCGCTCTCCAAACTTATTTTCCCATAAAAGATAGAATTAACCCTATTTTTTGAAATATTATTGTTGTATTAAAGCCCTTTCTTCCTTACAATAAGGACAGGTTTTAATTGAATATTGCGGGGGAGATGCGATGAAAAGAACCGGAATGAAGAGATCTCTGGACCGCCTTGGACGAATTGTCCTTCCCAAAGAAATGCGGGATACGATGGAAATCCATATCGGCGATCCGCTCGAGTTTTTCATTGAAGGGAAAGAGTTGATTTTAAGAAAGTACAAATCAACGTTGTGTATTTTTTGCGGTGATGTGGATACGGAAATGTATTTCAAAGAGCAATTCATTTGCCGGACTTGTGCAATTCAATTAAAACACCCGGATGACACTCCCGAATGGTTCGCTCCTCAGAACAAACAGGCTCCTGCTCCCGTGGAGCGTCCTGCTGCCGAATCCGCCACGGTCTCATCTCCTGCATTGGAAGAAGGGACTACAACTGCCAACCAAGAGTACCCGGACCTGCGGCCAAAAACGGCACGCATGCTGCAACAGATGAAGGAAATTGTTGAACAGAATCCCGGTTTGGCTCAACAGCAAATTGCGGAAAAGCTAGGTATTAGCCAAGGACGCGTCTCCCAACTTAAAAAACTACTATAAATTAGGAATTTATTCGATTATTTATAATCAGGAGACCTTCCGTTTCAGGAAGTCCCGTTGCAAGAGAACCCTTTGAACTCCGTGGGTTCTTCTTTTTTTTATACCCTTAGACCTGAACGGCTTCCATATCCAATTCCTCTGCTTCCAGTTTACGCATGCCCATAATCAGAACAACAATGTTGGCAACCAGCAATACTCCCGGAAAAGGAATAGCTGCATATTGTCCATAGATCAGATGACTTCCCACAGCCCCGATCATAATAAACGTCAGTACCCCCGAAGCCAGAATACGAGTACGAGGAATCAGCAAACCTGCAGCACTGAGCAGCTCCACTGCTCCGATCAGATACATCGTCCAGGTAGGGTAGGAGAAACCTTTGAAAGTCTGTATCATCATCTCTGATCCACTGACCTTGTTCAACCCTGACATCACAAATACACCAGCAAGCACAATCAGTGCGATATACCCCAAAATTTTCAAGCCATTACTCATATGTATAACCCTCCAGTAAATAATCGTTCGTATCGATCTGTTGTATAAAAAGCAATCTATGTAAAAGTTACAGCGTAACTCTATTTTAAAATTTAGAAATTTGCATTGCGAAATAGTATGTGTTGATATTATACATATTAATAATCATTTACTTACTTTTATGAAGTGAGTATATAATAATAACATTATTTATTCAAGTAATTTTTTGACGAATAGTGTATAATAGATTAAAAAGGTTGTTATAGCATGATTCGTATGAACCTATTGACTTCATTGTCCCTTACTTTGGTCAGAGCGGCAGAAAGCCAAGCACTTTTATATATACGAACAAATCCACCCATCCTTGAATCGAGGTGAACACGTTGAAGCTGAGAAAAGTAAAATCGCCTAGTCCCTGCCTGATTACTCAGGCCATGGATATCATCGGTAAGAAGTGGGTACTGCTCATCATGTACCAACTGTTATCCGGACCCAAACGATTCACTGAGTTGGAAGCGGAAATGGCGATAAGCGGTCGATTGCTATCCGAACGTCTGAAGGAAATGGAAATGGAAGGGATCGTAACCCGGCATATGTATCCTGAAATCCCGCCTCGCGTAGAGTATGAATTGACGCCCAAAGGCAGAGCCATTGAACCCGTCATTAACCAGATTTACAACTGGTCCTCAGACTGGTTGAAGCAGCAGCAGTCTACTAAGTAGCCAGATTCTATTTCATGTTCAACACAAAGACGCCTGAATCGAACTGATCTAAGGATCAGTTCGAGATTCAGGCGTCTTTGTCGCGGGTTCACATTTTTCGTTACGTATAAAAAACGATTAATGCGAGAGATGTTTGGATGGCTGAAGCCGTACCGGCAGCCCGGAGTCTGCCGAAACCAAGGCTGCCGTTGTAATCTCCTGTGTGCGGCATGCATCCGCATAATCAGATAAGATCCGTGAACGGTCGCCGGTACGAAGGGCGTGAATGAACGCTTCATTTTCCCGTTCATACGGATTATGCCCTGCTGATATCTCCAAACCTGCCATCGCATGAGGAGCAGCACTTGGCAGAAGGAGACGATCAGGCGTCCAATCCCAGACTCCGGCAGTCGTGTAAAACTGGAGCCCTGCGCCGCCTTCACCATCTGGCAGCAGGCAGGTGTTGGCAATGCTCGCAATAGCACCACTTTCCAGCTTAAGCGTTACATTCGCCACATCGGCTACCGTGACATGTTCATGCTTCTCATGCATGCTGCGCTGGGCCGCTGCAGCGTACACCTCTGTCACTTCGCCCGCACAATACCGCAGCAAATCCACGATATGGGTCGTCTGTTCGACAAACTGCCCACCGGAGCCGTCCTGACGACGCCACCAGGCGACCCCTGGCATTCCACCCATCCAGCGTCCGAGCGCCATGCCAACAGTCTGTTCCTGCATCGCTTGTTTCAGTACCTGTGCAGCCTCCTGATAACGAAAATGGTAACCTACCGATGTTAACAATCCCGACTTCTGTATCTGATCCAACACCTGACGAGGTATATCCATGCCTGTACTCAGCGGTTTCTCCACCAGGAACGGGATACCTCGGCGAATTAATTCAGCTTCAATTGATCCGTGAGACATCGGGGGTACACAGATGTAGACCGCATCCAGCTTTTCAGTATCCATCATATGTTCAAGTTCACCGTAGCCAACTGCATCATAGACGGAAGCCATGGCCTCCGCCTTCTCCAGCGTTGTTCCACAGACAGCGGCTACCCGAACGCCTTCCATTCGTGCCAGAATATCTGCATGTACTTTGCTGAACCAACCTGTTCCAATGATTCCGATCTGTAAAGTCATAGATGTAATCCCCTCTCCTTGTTACACGCTTACATGTTCCATTCGACCCCCGAATGAGAAATCCTGCATTACATTTGGCCCGATGCTTCCAAGAGCAGCTGATTCAGTTCATTCGCATACCGTGACGCTTGGTCCTCCCGCCAATCCAGACGTTCAGCCATGTACTGAATAACTGCCGCTTTATGTTGACGTACTTCGTCAATGCGGAAAAACAAGTCCCCGGTTCGTCTCACCAAAAAGTCTGAAGGTGTCACGGCCATCTCCTCGTCAATGGCATAACTCAGCATCAGCATCAGTTCCTGTGGCATACCGTGCAGTTCGGCTTTTGCCCGCGGATCAGGCATTCGCTCGTACACCGCATCCACATTGGAACCATATCTGCGGGCTAATCGCTCTGCAGCTGACCGGTCGAGTCCCAGTGCGATCCCGTCCTTGATCTTGCGTTCAGCATACGCACCAAAATTAGCGGAGCCTCCCACATCTCCCCCGGAGATCGGCATCTCTTTTGTTATACAAGGGCCAGCGGATTTCCCTGTCTCCTGCTCTAATTGACGTGCAGCCAGATCAACAACCATCTCGGCCATTTTGCGGTATCCGGTTAATTTGCCCCCGGCAATGGTAATCAATCCCGACGGGGCTACCCATACTTCGTCCTTGCGTGAAATTTCGGAAGGCCCTTTGCCTTCCTCATGAATCAACGGGCGTACTCCCGCCCAACCGGACTCCACATCCTCTGCACGAATTCGCACGTCTGGAAACATACCATTGACGGCATCGATGATGTAATCACGATCTGCCTCGGAGATTAACGGGTGTGCAGGATCATCTTCGAAGACCGTATCTGTAGTTCCTACATAGGTTTTACCATCACGCGGGACAGCAAAGACCATTCGTCCATCCGGTGTATCAAAATATACCGCCTGCCTTAACGGGAAACGTGTACCGTCAAATACAAGATGAATACCCTTGGTCATCTGCAACGTTTTCCCTTGACGTGAACCATCGATCTTCCGCAGCTCATCCACCCATGGACCGGACGCATTAATCACCTTGGTTGCCCGCATCTCATAAGATTGACCGCTAATCTGGTCCATAGCCTGAATGCCTACAATAACCCCATTCTCTTTCAGAAATCCTGCTGCTTTTACATAGTTCACGGCTTGTGCACCGCGCTGTACGGCTTCCTTCAACACTTCAATCGTAAGCCTGGCGTCGTCCGTTCGGTATTCCACATAGCGTCCACCACCCAGCAATCCATCCTTGCGCAGCAAGGGCTCACTGTCTAAGACGGCTCCGGCATTTAACATATGGCGCCGCTCACTCCGCTTCACACCTGCAAGCCGGTCATATACCATCAGGCCAACGGACGTGCTGAATCGGCCAAAGGTACCTGCCGTATAGATGGGGAGCAGCATCGGTTCGGGTGTCGTCACGTGTGGTCCATTCTCGTATACCACCGCTCGCTCCCGTCCCACCTCAGCCACCATTTTCACTTCAAACTGCTTCAGATACCGCAGACCGCCATGCACCAGCTTGGTAGAACGGCTGGATGTGCCTGCTGCAAAATCCTGCATTTCCACCAGTGCTGTCTTCAATCCGCGGGATGCTGCATCCAGTGCAATTCCGGCGCCCGTGATTCCCCCACCAATAATCAATATGTCAAAATGTGCATTCGCCATCTGATCCAGATATTTCGTACGTTTTTCCGCCGAGAACGATGCTGTCATCCTGATTCCTCCCATTCATTACCTCTGTATTGCTCCCAAAAGCACAAAAAAAAGACCACGTCATTCGCTTCAGCAATTGCTGAGCGGCACGTGGTCTCTCCCGATCTCCAGACATCATTTTTTAACTTGTGACTTAATCCTATCACACATTTCCGGCGGCGTGAAGGCCTGAAATGACACATTATTCAAAAAAATTTCAAAAAGTTGTTCTGTCTGCGGATGGAATTTCAAACTGATCCACTAATCCTTTATTTTTCCTTTTAGTGGATATATGTTTTACCTTGCCCAGGAAAATAAACCCTGTAAGTTATGCATCATTTTCCACCAATAAATATCATTTATTGTAGAAGTTTAACGAAAAAGTACAAATGCCCATCTCACGTATTATCCACTCATTTGAAGACCATCGCTGCCTTCACCGCACGCTGCCATCCTGCATACAGCCCGGTGCGCTCTTCCTCAGCCATAACCGGATGGAAGACACGCTCCGTATTCTCGTGATTCGCCAATTCATCCGCGCTATTCCAATAGCCAACTGCAAGTCCTGCCAGATAAGCCGCACCTAATGCCGTCGTTTCGTTCACATTGGGACGCTCCACCGGGATATTCAGAATGTCACTCTGGAATTGCATCAGAAAATCATTAGCCGCTGCTCCCCCATCCACGCGCAAGGCATTCACCGGAATACCTGAATCGGATTCCATGGCTTCCAGCACATCCCTGGTCTGATACGCCAGCGCTTCCAGGGTTGCACGAATAAAGTGCTCTTTGGTCGTTCCTCGCGTCAAGCCAAATACCGCTCCCTTCACCTCACTATCCCAGTAAGGGCTCCCCAGGCCCACAAATGCAGGCACCATATATACGCCGTCTGTAGAGGGTACACGTGCCGCATAGTCTTCACTGTCTTTGGAGGAACGAAGCATCCTTAAACCGTCACGCAGCCACTGTACCGCCGAACCGGCGACAAAAATGCTGCCTTCCAGCGCATACTCGATCTTGCCATTCATGCCCCAGGCAATGGTTGTAATCAGCCCATGCTCGGACTGGACCGGTTGTTCTCCGGTATTCATGAGCATGAAGCAACCGGTGCCGTACGTATTTTTCATGCTGCCCTTCGTATAACAGCCCTGACCGAATAATGCCGACTGCTGATCTCCTGCCGCTCCGGCAATCGGAATCCGATGACCGAAGAAGTGATAGTCGACCGTATGTGCGTACACCTCGGATGAACCCCGCACCTCCGGCAGCATCGCTTTGGGAATATTCAGGATCTGCAATAATTCGTCATCCCATTGCAGATCATAGATGTTGTACATTAAGGTACGGGAAGCATTGGATACATCGGTGACATGTGTACCGCCGCTCAGCTTCCAGATCAGCCAGCTGTCAATCGTACCAAAGAGAAGTTCACCCTTTTCTGCACGTTCCCGGGCATCAGGCACATGATCCAGTATCCACTTTACCTTGGTTCCCGAGAAGTAAGGGTCAATGAGTAGACCTGTTTTGCGACGGAAAAGGTCTCCCAGTCCCTTCGTCTTCAACTCCTCACAGATATCAGCCGTTTGTCTGGACTGCCAGACTACTGCGTTATAGATGGGGCGGCCTGTTTCTTTGTCCCATACCACAACCGTTTCCCGCTGATTCGTAATGCCGATACCGGCAATCTGAACCGGCTTGATTCCACTTTCCGCCAGGCACGAAGCCATTACCGCCAGAATGGAGCTCCAGATTTCATTGGCGTTCTGCTCCACCCAGCCCGGCTTGGGAAAGTACTGCGGAAATTCCTGCTGTGCAATATGCACAATCTCCCCGCTTCGGTTAAAGAGAATAGCCCGGGAACTCGTCGTCCCCTGATCTAGAGCCAACATATATTTTTCCATACAGACAACCTCCTGTTGTGGGATTACTGCTTATATTCTGTATGCGATTTCTTGTAGTGCCGAATCAGGTCTACGTTGGAAGTGGTTACCGCGGTAGCTCCGGCCTTCAGCGCCAGTTCAACCTCTTCCGGTGAGCGGATCAACCCGCCTGCAATGATGGGTATACCTGTCCGTATGGATACTTCTGCAATAATATGCGGGATAACACCAGGCAGTACTTCAATATAATCCGGCTGGGTCTTGGACAGCAAAAGATAACTTTTCTCCAACGCATTCGTATCCAGCAGAAAAACACGCTGAATCGCTGTGATTCCTTTCTGTTTCGCCTTCTGAATTACGCTGGCTCGCGTCGAGATCAGTCCTGCCGGGCGAATATGCTGGCATAAATACTCTGCGGCATATTCATCGTTCTTCAGCCCCTGCACCAGATCGGCATGCAGTAATATTTTCTTGTCATGCCGCCGCGCTTCCTCCAGCACACTGTGAAGCTGCGCGATGTGCGTATCCAGCACAACCCCATAGGTGTAAGGGCCTTCTATCATCGCCTCGAACTGCTTCATGCTCTTGGCAGCCGGTAACACATACTGTCCCTCAAATGGCACCTTCGTTCCTCCCGCATACATCAGATGCCTATATTGTATAGTCCGTATGGTGTGAACGGCAAGCGAAGCCAGGATTGTAAGATGATTTCCTGCTTGAGACTGAACTGAACCGTTCCGTTCTCTAAACTCTCTCTAAAGTCAAAAAAGCTGTTCATGTAATCCCCAGAAGGGCATACACAAACAGCTTAAACTGTCCTGTCTATGAAACAGTATGACAAACAGGCTTTAAGGCAAAATCATTTTACATAATCGATCAGGATCAGCCTTTATTTTAAGCCTGGGCGTGCGGAAGCAAGGTTTCCTCTCCTGCCCAGCCATCCGTTTCTGCCAAGTGACCGGAACGGCTCACTTTGGTTTGCAAATATTTTTCGTTGAAGGCCGAACGATCCCCCCACAGCGGAACACGTCCACCTACATTCAGTCCCGCTTCCTGCAAAGCAGCCAGCTTGCGCGGATTGTTGGTGATCAATGTAACAGGTGCTGAACGAAGCGCCCGCAATACGGCAATGGCATCATCATAATTACGAGCATCGTCTGTGAACCCAAGTTGCAGGTTGGCATCAACGGTATCCAGACCTTCCTCTTGCAGCAGGTATGCCATCGCTTTGCTGAACAGACCGATACCGCGGCCCTCATGATTCGCCAAGTAGAACAGTGCGCCTGCTCCGTGAGCTGCAATCATCTTCATGGATTGCTCCAGTTGGAAGCCGCAGTCACAGCGTTTGCTGCCAAAAATATCGCCTGTATGACAGATGCTGTGCATCCGAATCAGCGCTTCCTGGGCTTCGGCAAAGTCACCGTATACCAGTACGCTGGATTGCTGACGTTCTGCCAGTTCGGCAGTAGCGAGCGATTCAATCAACTCGCCGCTCTCCATGGCTTTCTCCGATTTCATCCAGCTGTACCACTGGAAGGTATGTGTCTCGCCATCGAGGTTCACCGGAAGCTTAATCGGCCCAACGAGGTATATAAACTCTTTTCCACTCGGAAAAGTCTGAATTTTGGGGGCAAGCAGTTGAATAATATGAGAATTAATCATTAGTAGTTCCTCCTGTTAAGCCATCTTATATTGATTGATTCGCGCCCCAGACAAAAAAAGGATCACTGGAAGGCATATCGTACGTATCGGAGCATTTTGCAAAAATCCTTAAAGCGACTTCTAATCAGCAAGATATAGATCGAAGTGATCCTATTCGTGTATATCTTGCACCCGTTAGCGTAGGGAATCGAATTATGCAAAATGCTTATCTATATTATTGTCATCATCATTAGTTACTTTATGTAAGCAAGTTTAAAATAAAAATTATATTGTGTCAAGTAACTTTTGTTTTTAAAGTAACTATTGAACACTCCCACCACTTAGCCTTCGCTTGAAGTTGGGGGATTCTTGGGTAATCGAACCTCTTGGTTCGAAGTGGACCAAGCTATTCCTGTGGTTCCCACAGTTCTCGAAGATATTACGATCTATATGGCAACATCCTTAATGTTTCTTTATTATAGCACATACGTTCGGTTTCGAGTACAAAAAGATAGCGATTTATCCCCCGCCTAAAGCTAAAGCTTTTGAGGAGAGGGTCTTCTTTCCTTCATATAATAAATTTATGATACGTGACCGACACAAATTTGTGTTTCATTTCAGGAATATTGGGTATGAGTTTATAAACTGCTCATACACTTATGTTGTAGTCCATCGCACTTCATGCCTCGAACTTAACGATGAGGGGGTTATCACATGATCCGCCGAAAAAGAACATGCTGGACAGCCATTCTGCTAGTCTGTGTCATGCTGGTGAGCGGATGCTCCATCTGGCCGGGACAGAACGATTCATCGAGCAACAAAAAGGTAGCGCTTACATTATGGTACTGGAACCGTTCCATTGATGATAAGCTGATTGCCAAGGCCAAGGAAAAGTTCCCCAATATTGAACTGACTGCCCAGAAAATCGGTGGTGATTTCAAGGCAAAACTCAAAACGACACTCGCTGCGCGCTCCGGTGAGCCAGATATTGTCGCATTGAACGATTGGATCATGGAGCTCTTTCCCAGCGAGGACCGTTTCTATAACCTGTATGATCTCGGCGCGGGCGATGTCGAAGACCAATATCTGGAGTGGAAATGGAAGCAAGGCGTTACACCAGACGGACAGATGATCGGGTTCCCCATGGATACAGGACCAACAGCCCTCTTTTACCGTGCAGATCTGTTTAAGGAAGCCGGATTGCCTTCCGAGCCTGAAGAAGTGGCTCGTCAGATCAACAACTGGGATGCCTATTCCGCTGCCGGAGAACAGATCAAGGAGAAGTTCGGAGGCAAGGTATTTCTAACCGACAATATTGGGACCGTTTACAACCAGGTGCTGTCGCAAGGAACCGAACGGTATTTCCGTCCTGACGGCTCGTTTATCGGCATGGATTCACCACTCGTCAAGCAGAGCTGGGATACCGCCGTATCCTTCAAGCAAAAAGGGCTGCTCGCCAATGCAGACGGCTGGACCCCAGGCTGGAACGCAGCGATGAATAATGGTGAGATTGCTTCCTTTGTGGGGGCAGTCTGGATGAAGCAGGTACTGCAGGAGGCTGCGCCGGATACAGCGGGCAAGTGGCGAGTCACTCGGGCTCCTGGCGGAGATGGCAATAACGGCGGGTCATTCCTGTCCATTTTGAAGTCGAGCAAACACCCAAAAGAAGCGTTCGAAGTCATCCAGTGGCTGCAAAGTCCGGAAAACCAGCTTGAACAGTATAAGACGTTGAACCTGTTTCCTTCAGCTCCGGGCGTGTTTGATACACCGGCGATGAAAGAGGAAGAGCCCTTCTTTGGCGGGCAGGCGACAGGGCCTGTGTTTGCCGAATCAGCACAGCATGTGCCAGAGGCTTTCTTTGGCGAACGATACCCTTCAGTACACAACATCATTACTCGGCGGCTAAATGATATTGCGAAGCAAAATGCCAACCCGGAAAAGGTCTGGCCCGATACGGTGCATCGTGTTGAGCGGGAATTACAGCGTTAACGCAGACACTCTTATGAGATGGCAATCCGCAAAGGAGGAATTCATATGGCTGTAACCGAACCTCGCCTCACTCCGGATCCCGGAACGACAAGTCCAGATTTGGATCGGCAAAAATCACTCTTGTCCCGGATGTGGGAACATCGTGCACTCTATGTGGCGATCTCTCCGTTTTACATTCTGTTCGCCGTGTTTGGACTGTTTCCGATCGGCTTCTCCCTATATCTGGCCTTCCACAAATGGGATGGCATCGGTGTGATGACCTATAACGGACTAAACAATTTCAAATATATGCTGACCGATGCAGAATTCTGGCAAGCGGTGGGTAACACGTTCATGATCTGGATTTACTCCACCATTCCGATGTTGTTCTTTGCCCTGATTGTTGCATTTTTGCTCCATGCACCGTTTGTGAAGTTCCGTACGCTGTTTCGCGTGGGCTATTTCCTGCCGAACGTGACGTCCATCGTGGCCGTCGCGATTATCTTCGGTGCCCTGTTTGCCAACAACTACGGGTTTCTCAACTATCTGCTGCAATCCGTCGGACTTCCTGTGGTGGAATGGCTGAACGCACCTTGGGGCATCAAAGTGGCGATCTCCTCCATGGTGGTCTGGCGCTGGACGGGATACAACGCGGTCATCTATCTGGCTGGTCTTCAGAGCATCCCGCAGACACTGTACGAAGCAGCCAAAATTGATGGTGCATCCGGGATACAGTCTTTTTTCCGAATTACGATTCCGATGCTGCGTCCCGTCATTCTGTTCACCGTCATCACATCGACGATCGGCGGCATGCAGCTGTTCACCGAACCGCAAATTCTCGTAGGTAACGATGGCGGCGCAGGCGCGGCCGGGATGACTATTGTCTTGTACCTTTACCGCGAATCGTTCATTAACAATTACTTCGGGTATGGTGCTGCGGTTGGCTGGGGTATGTTCCTCATTATCGCCCTGTTCTCGATTGTGAACTGGAAGCTCGTTCAAGGCAAGTCATCCTGATGTGACAAGGGGGGAGCGCTCATGACGTCCAAATCTCTCAAATCGCTGGTGTTGTATACCGGTCTTATCGGGGGCATGCTCATTTCCATGTTTCCGTTCTATTGGCTGATTGTAATGTCTACCCGGACGACGTCCGATATCTACAAGTTCCCGCCTCAGCTCTGGTTCGGGGGCGAACTGTGGAACAATATCAGTCGGGTGCTTCAGCAGATTGACTTCTGGGGCGCATTCATGAATACGTTGTTTGTGTCGGGCTTGGTGACGGTATTGGTGCTGTTTTTTGATTCACTGGCGGGGTTTGCGTTTGCGAAGTTTGAATTTCCGGGTAAAAAATGGCTCTTCGTCCTGCTGCTCGCCACCATGATGGTGCCTTCCCAGCTGTCGCTGGTCCCTTCCTTCGTGCTTATGGCAACGTTCGGTTGGGTCGGTTCCTTCAAAGCCCTCATTATTCCGGGCATGGTGAATGCCTTCGGCATCTTCTGGATTCGTCAATATGCCACGGAGTCCATACCGAATGACCTGCTGGATGCCGGGCGAATCGATGGCTGTAATTTCTTCCGGCTCTATTGGAACGTGGCGTTGCCGATTCTGCGGCCTGCGTTTGCCTTCCTTGGCGCGTTCACGTTTATTGGCGTATGGAATGATTATCTCTGGCCACTGATCGTCCTGACGGATGCGCGAAAGTATACTTTGCAGATTGCGCTGTCTCAATTAAACGGTCTGTACAATACGGATTATGCAATGGTAATTGCGGGTACATTGCTGGCTGTTATTCCGCTGATCGTGATGTTCCTGTTCATCAGCCGCCAGTTTATCTCCGATATTGCCGCAGGAGCTGTCAAGGATTAGGCATAGCCATATTTTGATCCATCCCTCAAGTCTGATATTCTTATCTATAGATCAATACCAGATGCCATATAAGTTGGATGAATAGCGACACGTGGACGAAAGGCTTTCTGTACCCGGAGTGTTAACGTGTAACAGCATTCATTTCACTTATATATTCAAGAAAGAGGGATGACAACAATGGCTTCTTCACCCTATATGATCGGCGTAGATATCGGCACCACCTCCACCAAGGCCGTCCTGTTTGAAGAGAACGGAACCATCGTGGCTCAAGGCGGTGCCGATTACCCGCTGTATACCCCTACTCCTGCGATTGCAGAGCAGGATGCGGAAGATATTTTCAAAGCGGTCGTAGAATCGGTTAAACAAGCGACCTCCAAAGCCGGTATCCAACCGGATGAAATCCTGTTTGTCTCATTCAGTTCAGCCATGCACAGCATTCTGCCTGTCGATGCACAGGGCAAACCGCTGATGCGGGCAATGACTTGGGCAGACAATCGCAGTGCCGATTGGACGGAAGCGCTCAAAACCGAAATGAATGGTCATGAAATCTATTTGAGAACCGGTACGCCGATTCATCCGATGTCACCTCTAACCAAAATCATGTGGCTGACCAGAGATCAACCGGAGCTGTTCAAACAGACACACAAATTGATTTCAATGAAAGAATATGTCTTCTATAAATTGTTCTCCGAGTATGTGATTGATCACTCCATGGCCTCTGCCACGGGAATGATGAATCTCGAAAAGCTCGACTGGGACGAGGAAGCTCTACATGTCGCTGGCATCACTCCCGACCATCTGTCCCGCCTTGTGCCAACAACACATGTACTTAAGAAAGGCTTGAATCCTGAGTATGCCAAGGAGATGGGTATTGCGGATACAACACCATTTGTCATCGGGGCAAGTGACGGCGTGCTCTCCAATCTGGGCGTAAACGCCATTGATCCAGGCGTCGTGGCCGTTACGATCGGGACCAGCGGAGCGATTCGGACCGTCGTGGACAAGCCGGTCACTGATCCGAAGGGGCGTTTCTTCTGTTATGCGCTCACTGAGGATGCGTGGGTAATTGGCGGGCCAGTCAACAACGGCGGGGTTATATTCCGTTGGATTCGGGACGAGTTTGCGGCATCCGAGGTCGAGACAGCGAAACGACTCGGGATTGATCCGTATGAAGTATTGACCCGTGTGGCCGAAAATGTACCGCCAGGCTCGGAAGGCCTGCTCTTCCATCCGTACATGACGGGTGAGCGGGCTCCGCTCTGGAATCCGAGTGCACGCGGCTCATTCTTCGGCCTGACGCTGCATCACAAGAAGGAGCATATGATTCGAGCCGCTCTTGAAGGTGTCTTGTTTAACCTGTATACCGTCATGCTGGCGATTGAAGAGAAAATCGGACGTCCCAAAAAGATTCAGGCGACGGGTGGCTTCGCCCGCTCCGAGCTGTGGCGCCAGATGATGGCTGATATTTTCGACCAGGATGTCATCATTCCCGAAAGTATCGAGAGCTCCTGCCTCGGGGCAGCCGTACTGGGGCTGTATGCCCTTGGTCGTATCGATTCCCTCAGTGCCGTCTCCGGCATGATTGGATCGACCCATCGGCATCAGCCAGACCCGGATAGCGTTCGCGTCTACCGCGAACTGCTGCCGATCTTCATCCGCATCTCCCGCAAGTTTGAAGAGGAGTATGCCGATATCGCTGCTTTTCAGAATAAAATGATGAAGAAGTAAGTGGATTGGGTGAGGTTCGTTGGAACTAGCCGTTCACCCTATCCATGCTATGGATGGCCGCCGGGGCTGCGCCCGGTTCCTAATAACATATGACATCCCGATGATCCATCTGGTGCATATTCATGAAGGCTGTCCCCGAGTGCAATGGGGGACGGCCTTTTTCATGCAGGTTTTTTTTCCACAACATATAATAAGAATGATCCGCGTTACTCCTCCGCTCCCTTCACACTTAATAACGTGCTGATGAGCATGTTAAGCAAAATAGTGGCAATCCGCATGCTGAATAAAGAACAAATGATTGACATATGGGCATAACAAAACTCCACAGCATGAAGCTGCTGTGGAGTTATAGGTTGTCTACAGATCACCTGAGAATTACTGGTTATATTTGCTAAATGCGTCCTGATCTGCCTGCACATTTTCCAAATATACAATCAGTCCCGCCTCGTTCACGCGAGCGATATCTATGCCAGTCTTGGCATATACCGTTCCGTCCGCCGCTTGTCCACATACCGCCCAGTTCGTTTGATAGCTGCCGTCCGGTTGAAGTTCCCATTGGTCCCACATATGTTTCACATCGTTATTGTATTCATAGAAAACCTTCATAAAACCATCAAATCCTGTTCTGCGGGTGCCATTAAGCACAATCTCCGCATCCGGTGTAAACAGGGACAACAGATCCTGCATCGCGCGTTCGTCTGTACGGGAAGCGTCAAATAAACGGAAATAGTTGTTTAACATTGTTGTGTTGCTCGTTATGTTGCTCGTTGTGCTCATTCATCTTCCTCCTAAAAGTATACCATCCGGTTTTGCACTTCAGTTCGAAAAATTTCAAACATTGAAAGAGATTGTCGAATATGCTACCGTCATAGATATGAAAACTCCAACAATCCCTATGGCTTCGGAATTGAATCTGACTACAGTCTGCAACGCACTCGGTGATCCGGTACGGATGAAAATTGCACATTGTCTGGCCAGCTCTGGCGAGAAAAACTGTTCCGCCTTCGAAGTAGACCATATCTCCAAATCAACGCTGTCTCATCACATCAAAATCCTGCGCGAAGCAGGCCTTATCCAACCTCGCATTGAAGGCAAACAGCATTTTTATTCTTTGCGAAAGGAAGACTTGAACACCCGTTTCCCCGGTCTTGTGGAACTGATTCTGAATACAACCGAGGAATATGTACATTAAGAAAACCTAAGGCTCATCCCAAACATCATCTAATGGATTGTATAGAGGAGGTTGATTTCTTGGATAAAAAAGCGGCAAAAATTTTGCTTGGCACCTTCTGGGGGAGCGGCGGCTGGAAAACGGCAACTCTCCCCTTCTCGGGGGAAAACTTTGAATATGCCAAAAGTAAAGGCGTCATGTTCGATCCGTTGACTGTTACCCATGATGAGATCATCGCACGTTTGCATGAGATTCATCAGGACAACTCCATCAAGCAACGGGTAGTATCGGCATTTTTACACAGTTTGTCTACCAAAAAAGTATACCTCCGCAGCGCCCTTTCCAGCTGGGCTTTAACATCGCAACTGCCTTTGCATACCTACGAGGAACGCCGCGCGCTGCATGCTAACACCAGCTCCTGCGGGGATTGTAACTTCCTGCATCTGCAATCGGACAAGACGTATACGGACGTCGATCTGAACGTATTGAACTTTGAACGGGTAAAATGGGGCGGGGTTCGCCATAACAACCTGTTATACTGCCTGATGGATCTGGATCTACTGCTGGCTAACAAGGAAGCCGTCTATGAAGTGACTGACGCAGACATCGCTATACTGGTAAGCATGCTTGAAGCAGCGCAGACCTGCGAACCCCATGAGAGCGCACGCGGGTTGGAAAAACGGTGGAAAGGCTTGTTTCCATCCAGCAAACAGGAACGGGACTCGATTCTCGAAATCTGGGGTGCATCCGGTCTACTTGTTCCGCAGGATACACCACGAAAAAGCAGAGGCGGGTACAGCGACTTCCACTTTGCCGCAACTTGGCAGGGCGATGACGGTTATAGGGCAGATGCGGCAATTTCCATCTTCGGCTCCTATCTGCCCCAGAAACTTTAAGCCCTTAACCAGCCCTAGGTCTGTTTAAGCTTGGTTATATGAATGACAAAATACTTAGGTGGATATAGTAAAAAACACTGTAGCTCGAAGGCTTGCAGTGTTTTACTGAAAATTGACTGATAATTTTCCGATAGGCATCAAGAATCAAGACATATTTGAAGGTCGACTTACTAAGTGTGGAATCAATTCACACTTTTCGTTTTATATAATTAGGAACAATTTACTCTTTAATACCCAATTCAACCTCAAGCACCAATTTAACGGATTATGGATTATGGATTATGCATTTAAACTATGCAGTACTAGACACCCCGTCCTGCCCGATTTATTCTAAACTTTTTAACGATTCAATCATATTAATTCGGGATACCTTTCTCCGAAGCATCAAGTTAGAAAGCCCGGTAAGTAAAAATGCAATAATGATTGATATCAGCATAACAAATATATTTATCTGATCTGGGATTTGTTGATGGGTACTCGACAACGCCTCAATAATAACGGAATACATGTATACGCTGATCGGTAGTGCTATAATGACCGCAAAGGTGGTGAGTATCATGTTCTCAGAGAAGATAAGTCGATTTATTTTGTTTTTTTGATAACCTAATACTTTAAGAGTAGCCAGCTCTCGACTCCTTTCATAAATGTTGATAGAGGATATCGTGTAGATGGCACCAAACGAAAGAATGACAGCACTAATGATAAACATAATGAAGATAAAACTATTTTGCTTCATAATAAATTGTGCAGATTTTTTCAAATCATCCTTGTCCGCGATTGTATCTACCTGATTGTCTTGTTCGAAGAACTGTCGGACATTAGTAAGGTCTGCGGCGTTGCTGGCTTTCACTAGAATCGAGGTTGGCTTATAGTCGATGTCAAAACTATTCAGATACGCTATCGAACAAAAGAAAGATGGATTGGAATACTGATTGGATATTTGTGCAACCTTCATATCGACCGTTTTATTTTCAAACGACGGATCGGTAAATCGCATTTGAATCGTGTCCCCTATCGTAACTTTATACTGATTTGCATACGATTTGGGTATCAGCACGCCGCTGTCCATAAGCGTCATCGGATTGTCTTTCTCGTCGAAAAATTGGATAAGAGTATTGTCCTTCTCCGTAACGGTCAACGTGGCATTCTCATGTTCATCGCCCTTGGTAAACTCCACAGGAAAGGTCGATTGGACATAGCTGCTTTTAATCCCGGTGGGTAACTCCACCTTTTCTAGCTCTGCGCCTTTCGTGTATTCGACCTTCAGATCATAGGTATTCACCTCTTCGATCTGGTCCGCGACCCTTTGTAAGGACGTTTGAGTACCGAACGCAGTGATCAACAACACCGTGCTCACCACAACGCCTACCGAGCTTGCTATCGCCTTTTGCTTATTAAGAAAGATGTTTCTCAAAATAAGTTTATTGCTATAGGAAATACGTCCCCACATTTTCGGAAGCCGTTCAATAAGCAGTTTTTTCATCTTCCTCGGCGGTTTGGGCCTCATCGCCTGTGCTGCCTGTTCTCGCAGAATACCTATGCCGCTCAAGTAACAAGCCAGCATGCCGAATGCACTCGAGAACAGGATAGGCATAATGATCGAGAAGGGGGATACGGAGAATGTTATGTTCGGCAACGAGTATGATCTAGCATTTGACGCCTCAATCATTGGAACAAATATGATTGCCGAAACGATACAACCAAGAATGGAACCTATGATACCGACCAGTATCGGGAACCCCATGTAATGGAGCATGATGCTGCTGTTCTTCACTCCTAAAGCCTTCATAATTCCTACCTGGTTCCTTTGCGAATCGATGATCCGAGACATGGTGAGGAAGAGAATGATCGCTTCGATTATAAAGAGAACTAGCGGAATAACCTTACTCATCAATTTATTGTTATAGACTGTTTGTTGAAGCTGCGAGTAACTGAATGTTCGGTCTTTACTTATTTGGCTTACATAAGAAGGCTTTTGGGAATGCGCTTCAACGCTTCGGCCTAATCGGTCTAAATTGTACCCTTCTTCCGCATCGATCAAAACCTCATTATAATAAAGGCTACCTGCAATTCGAGGAATTCCCGTTTCAGCCACATATGCGAATCCGAAAGTTTTATGGTCCTGAGTTTCGTTCTTTTTGGCATATTCCACATTTTCGCCCAGGCCACTAATAGTAAATGCCACATCCTCGTTATTGATGCTTACCTTTATTGGATCCCCGACTCTGTACTGATGTTCACTGGCGTAATGGGAATCAAGCAAGATTTGATCCTTGCGTGATGGAATGTTGCCTTCAATCATCGTAGGCGTATTAATGATATTGTTGGCGGGGATCGAGTGGATCCTTAAGGTAGCTTTCGTATCGCCAAAAGATTGCGTCGCATCAAAGGTGTACCGTCCTTCAACCTTGTTTACTCCTTCAATTTCACCCAACTCCGACGTGTCCTGCCTGGAAATTTGGTCGTAGTAGACGTTCAAGTCACTTAAATTATGTGTTTTAAAGTATTCCATCGTATAAGAGCTAAGATTATTGCTTAACGTGACAAGGCCCGTGTAGAAAAAAGCGCCTATGGTGATAACCAAAACAAAGGCAAGAAATTGACCGATCGATTGCTTGATATCCCTTAATAATTTTTTGAATAATTTCATCACCACTCAATCCCTTCAACGCTTTGTTTATGCTCATTGACCGTTACGCTTTCGATTTTTCCGCTTTTCACTCGAATGATTTTATCCGCCATCGGCACAATCGCGGAGTTATGCGTGACCAGCACAACACACTTTTTCGTTTCCGTATTCAAATCCTGAAGCAGCTTCAAAACGGACTTGCCAGTTACATAATCCAACGCACCAGTCGGCTCATCGCATAGCAATAGCAGAGGGTTCTTTGCAACGGCGCGTGCTATAGCAACTCGCTGCTGTTCTCCTCCGGAGAGCTGGGACGGGAAGTTTTTTATCCGATTATTTAAGCCGACTTTATTTAATATCTCTTTGGCATCCAGATGGTTTTTACATACTTCCGTGGCAAATTCAACGTTTTCTAAAGCATTCAAATTGGGGATTAAGTTATAGAATTGAAAGACAAATCCTACCTTCTCGGCGCGATATCCCGTAAGCTTCTTCTCGTTAAAGCTAGTAATATCCTTATCGCCAACAGTCACTTTACCCGAGGTAGCCGTATCCATACCACCAAGTATATTCAAAATCGTGCTTTTGCCGGCTCCGCTTGCACCTAGAACAACGACGAATTCGCCTTCGTTGATGGAAAAGTCAACGCCGTTCAGCGCCTTAATCGGCACTTCGCCAATTTTGTATTCTTTCGTTACGTTTCTAAATTCGATTAATGTTTTCATAAATTCTCTCTCCTCGTTATCTATTTGTCATACTTCTGGAGCTCCCTTTGGCAAGTATATTTTTATTTATGTAAGTATGTTAGTGTATGAGTATGTCACTCATGTAGCATACTATAATTCCACCACAACCAATTGTCAATAACTGGACTCCGTGTAAAAAAAATCATCACTTGCCCTTCAGAATGATTATTTATTGACAATTTTTCGCATATAAGTTATGTTTTCCTGCTAGATGTGTAACAAACTACAATTGCTGAGTGGTGAGGTAATGAGCGTCACTTTCGACGAAAAGCAGCCAATTTTTCAACAAGTAGCAGATATCATTGAGGACGATATTCTCAACGGAACATACCGAGAGGACGAGCAAATTCTTTCCGTTGCTCAGTTTTCTCAGCTCTTTCAGATCAATCCAGCAACTGTTGTGAAGGGAATCGGCCTGCTCGTAAATGAAGAAATATTGTATAAAAAAAGAGGGCTTGGCATGTATGTCTCGTCTGATGCCAAACAAAAGATTAAGAATAAGCGAAGAAATCGTTTTTATAAAGAATTGCTGTCTAATCTCATTTGTGAAGCTGACAAACTTGAACTGGCAACAGAGGAGATCATTGAGATGATTAAACAATTAAGGAAGGAATGAATTCATTGTGAGCATCTTGGTGAGTTGCGACAAATTAAATAAGAAATATGGTCGAACCTATGCATTACGGGATCTGGATATACAGCTCGAGGAAAACGTTATTTACGGCTTGCTCGGACGAAACGGCGCAGGCAAAACAACCTTGCTAAACATCATAGCAGGCGGACTCTTTGCGAATGATGGCAGCATTGAGGTAAGAGGTAAAAAGCTGGATAAAGGAGCCCTTCCAGAAGATTGCTGTTTCGTACGGGAGAATAACAAGCTATTTGGAGGAGCTCGATTGATTGAGATTTTGCAGTTCGCTGCAAATTTCCATCCTAATTGGGACTGGACGTTTGCTCATAAGCTTCTTCAAACGTTTGAGCTTGATCCCAACAAAAAAATCAAACAGCTCTCAAGAGGCACAGAATCGCTCGTAGGAAACATCATCGGTCTGTCCAGCCGATCGTCGTTGACATTATTTGACGAACCGGTGCTTGGACTTGATGTATTGATGCGGGAAAGGTTTTACAAGGAGCTTTTGGAGGATTATGCCAATCATCCCCGTACGATTTTACTTTCTACGCATTTGATTGATGAAATCGCCCCAATTGCAGAAAGAGTCTATATCATTGATGAGGGCTCCCTCCTGCTTCATGACGAGATGAATCGGATACGGATGGCATCTTATTTGATTCGTGGAAATTCAGATGCCGTAGCTTTGTTTACAAAAGGAAAGCGAGTATTACATACAGAATCTTACGGCCACGGTAAGCTTGCCGCCATCTACGAAAAATTAAACGATGAGGACAGGCTGCAGGCCCGCAAACTAGACATAACTATTGAAAATTTGACGCTTCAGAAGTTTTTTTCGTATTTGATCGAAGGAGGTCGTTAAATTGGGTGCATGGACCGTTCATTTAAAGGCGACCTATTTGCAATTGAGGATTTATATATGGATGGTCATTATTTTAATCCTCCTTGGCAGGTTGGCGGAATTCATTGTTGGCCTCTTTATAGACAACAGTCAAAACACAGGAATCGCGGATGGCAACCTGCTGCTGCTTATTTTGCTCATTTTCGCAATCGTTCTTCCGCTTAGCTATTACAACCGCATTGTACATTTAGGAGCAAGCCGAAAACAATATTTTCTCGGGCTTCAATTCGTTTATGCCGTGTGGGCAGTGGCCATCGCTTTATTCAATTCTTTATGGTCTATGCTTGAAGTGAATGTACTCCACAAAAACACCGTAAATCTTATTGAAGCGTTTCATTGGAATGAATTCGGCGTTGTAGGTTCTTTTCTCTATCAAACCATTTTTTATTTGATGACGATGGCGCTCCTAAGCATGCTGATCTCCGGCTACCACCACCTTGTCGATTGGCTGCTGTGGGCGCTATTCATTGTGGCGATTCCAACCGGAACAGCGATTCCTGCCCTACGCGCTCATGTTGTTTCTTTTTTTGAAGCATTGTTATTCAACGGCTCACTGCTCAAGGGTGTCGGATTTAATCTTGCGCTTTTCATCGTTTTCGTGGCCGGTGGTTGGTTTTTCACAAAGGGGAGAACAAACTAAACTAGCTGGGTAGAAGCTTAGGTTACAATAATGACATCGACAGATTTCCTGTTTAGCTCGTATAATAGGGGGAAATGGGAAGATAGGAGTGAATCAAGCGAAGTTATGGTATACATACTGGCTTTTATGCTGTCTTTTGCTGTCGTGGTTCTGCTTATTCCGCCGCTCGGTCGACTGGCACATCGGCTTGATTTTGTGGACAAGCCACGAGAAGATGTGGAGCGCAAGCTGCACAGGCAGCCCATTCCACTGACAGCGAGTTACGCGATATTTACTGGATTCTTCCTGACATACATTGCTCTTACGAAAGAAATTTCATGGGAAACTGCCGCCCTGGTCGCTGGGGGTATGCTCCTGTTAACAATTGGCACAGTCGATGACTGGTACAAAACCAAAGGCAAAGACTTTCCTGCCCTGCCGAAAATGATCATTCAGGTCTCGGCGGCAGTGCTCGTATTTGCTTCCGGCATTGCGTTCACCGGGTTCGTGAATCCTTTGAATTCCGAATATATTATGCTCCCGATCTGGCTGCAATTCATTCTGACGATCCTGTGGATCTTCGGTGTGACGACAGTTATTAACTTCACGGATGGCATGGACGGACTGGCCGGTGGTTTGTCAGCCATCTCAGCCATTACACTGTTTATCGTTGCAATAACCAAAGGCCAAACCGATTCTGCCCTCATGGCCATTACGCTGGTAGGTGTAACCCTTGGTTATCTGAAATATAACAAAGCGCCAGCCAAAGTGTTTATGGGAGATGCAGGGGCTACGTTTCTTGGCTTCATCCTGGCGGTAATCGCCCTGGACGGTGCTTTCAAACAAGCGACCATGCTGTCCATCTTCATCCCGATTTTGGCGCTTGGTGTACCGATCTTCGACAACATTTTTGTGGTCATCAAACGTTTCATTCAAGGCAAAGCCATCTATCAGGCAGATGCAAGTCAAGCTCACTATCGCTTGCTGCGTGCAGGTCTGAATCACAATCAGGTGGTTGGTGTCCTGTATCTCGTCAGCACATGCCTCTGTCTGTCCTCCATTATTCTGATGTTAGTTGAGCTGTGAATAGTATAAACAAACAAGGAAGCAACCTTCACTACCGTGAGGGTTGCTTCCTTGTTTGCGGTGAATCACTAATCAATAGCTCCTGCACCAAAATTAAGATTTAACAGCCCCGGCCATGGCGCCTCCAACAATGAAGCGTTGCAAAGAAACGTACAGTATAGCCAACGGCAATGTAACGATAAGAATACCACAGGCGAGCAGCGGCCAGTTGTTCATGTATTGTCCATAGAATGTGAAGAGTCCTTTGGTTACAGGCTGATAATTCGGATCAGACAAATAAATGGTAGGTCCAATAATATCATTCCATACGCCAATTGCCGTGAGAATAATGCCTGTTGCCAGTATAGGCTTCATTAATGGAACAAGGATGGTGAACAGATACCTTGTATATCCGCAGCCGTCCATGGCGGCCGCCTCATCCAATTCACGCGATATTGATTTGATATAACCCACAAACATCAGAAACGCAATGCCCGTACCCGTCGTCTTCAGTAAGATGTACCCGATTTGGGTGTTGTAGAGACCCAGATTATTGATCAGGGAAAACTGCGGAATGAGCGGGTTGGGAAGATACATGGAGATCAGAAAGAAAATATAAATGAATGTGCTGAACTTAACGTATCTGCGTGCGAGCGGGAATGCAGCAAATACAGACAAAATCAACGTCAGCAGGGTGGACATCCCTGTATAGAACACACTGTTCCACATATACTGCGAGAAGTTTCCTTTATTCCAAGCTTCGGAAAAGTTCTCAAGCCGGATTCCTTCGGTAAGGGCTACAGGATCAAGCAAATACTCTGTCTGTGTCTTCATGGACACATTGAACAGATAGAACAGAGGGAAAACGTACAACGCAAGCATAAGCAGGACGATGACGTAGCTGACAACTCTCGACGTTTGGCTCTGCTTCATTACGCTTCCACCTCTCTTCTGCGAAGATAGAATAGTGCAACCATCGATATCGTAAATACAAAGAGGAACTGAATCATCGCGACGGCCGAAGCCAATCCGTAATCCGCCGTTCCGGTGCCAAACGCCGTAGCATATACATCAAATGCAAGCGTCGTTGTATTGAACTTACCACCCGTGAGTACATATATAATGTCAAAGGTTTGCAAAGCTCCGATGATGGACAACAGCATGTTGACCGTGAATGAAGGAGCGATCATCGGGAATGTAATGTTTGTAAATGCTTTCCACCCCGAAGCACCATCCATGTAACCCGCCTCATACAGATCGCTCGGAATGGATTGCAGACCTGCAAGAAAAATCGTCATGGAGTAGCCCATATACATCCAGATCTGAACAAAAATAATCAATTCAAAGGCAACATTATAATCGCCAAAAAAGTTGGAACTGGTGCCAAAGAAATTCAGAAGCGACTGGGCGGGTCCACCCAGCGGATTCGCAACAAGCTGCCAAATGAGTCCGGATACCGTAACACCCAGCACCACCGGTAAAAAGAAGACCGCACGATATAATTTATCGCCTTTAAGCTTCTTATTGATCAAGATCGCCATGAACAAGCCCACTGCATTTTGTATGATCACGACAGCAAACGCAAAATATAGGGATCGCCCAATAGCATCCATTCGGTCTCCCGCATTGGATGCACCAAAAAATGTTTTATAATTTTCAAAGCCGATAAAGCTCCATTCCTGGCCCCGAACGCCAGTAGCATCCGTAAACGAAAACAGTACCGTCACAAGTGATGGACCGAAGCCAAACACGACATAAAGCAGTAATGGGATGCTCAAATACAGATAAGGAATCAGCCGCGCCTTACCTTTTCCAAACGGATACATTGTCCTCACACCTTTCATGGGGTAAAACTAAGACAAAGGAAAACCGGAATAACAGCCTGGTCGGGCCTGAAGGCTCTGACCCGAGCGCTATTCCGGCGCATGCGGCACATCTTGTGCCATGAACGTTAATTTACTTTGGAGCAGCAGCGTCCCAATCCGCTTGTGACTTACCAGCAAGCTCTTCCGGTGTTGCAATCGGTCCGGCAGGCTTAAGCATCTCAGCGTGAACGCTGGCCTCGGCAATGTACTGTCCTACATTCTGACGGTTAATGAACAACTGATCCCAGGAAAGCTTGAAGTCTTCCAGATAGGGCTGAATCCCTTTGATAAACTCACTCGTCATTTCCACATCAGGCTGTGTCGGCAGGAATCCGGCTGCATTCACAAAGTCCGTGTAGTTCTCTTTCTCCGATAACATTTCGAGCCATTTCATTGCGTAATCCTTGTTCGGTGATTTATCCACCACCATCCAGGTCATATCGTATTTACCAGCCAGATTTTGGTTCTTGGCAGCATCGTTGCTACCCGGAATTGGGAAATACCCGAACTTCAGATCAGGGTTTGCCGTTTGAATCGTCGTTGCATCCCAAGTGCCGTCAGCAATCATGGCAACCTTTCCTGAGGCGAACAAACTTGGCAATGTTCCATAGTCCACACCCATGAAGCCAGGCATTGCGCTGTTCATCAAAATCTGAGATTTCTGCAATACTTCGATTTGGATCGGATCAGTCAGCTTGGATTCGCCAGTCCACAGACCTTTGATATAAGCAAGCTGATCATCATGAATAGAAGCCTGAAGACCTTGCACTGCGAGGCCTATTGGCCACACATCCTTGCCTGCCAGACCCAGGGCTTCTACGCCGTTATCTTTAAACACTTTGATGACATTTTGCAATTCATCCCAGGTTGAAGGCACTTCCAGATTATATTTTGCGAAAAGGTCCTTGTTGTAGAACAGTCCTGTGAAAGCCACTTTACCCATGTTTACACCATACACTTTGTCGTTGTACGTCATTGCGTTCTGGACATCAGCTTCATTGTAGTTTTTGATAAATGATTGATCAGACAAGTCACTGATCAGCCCTGCATCAACCCATTGCTTCCACATCGGATCAGCAGCGCCCTTGGACCATTCCTGCGGAGCGCCTACAAAGCTCGATTTGAGCGGAATGATATCCACATCTCCGTTGTTACCAGCATTCATCCGTGTTTGCATCAACTGATCATAAGTTGCGTCTGCCGGAACTGTTGTATATTCCACCTTTACATCCGGATATTTTTCTTCAAATTTCTTATTGAACTCTTTGATGTAGTTGTTAATATTCTCTTGCTGCCAATGAATGATCTTCAAAGTCACTTTTTTGCTGCCATCTGCAGTCTGGTTACCTTCTGATTCAGTAGAGCCGCTGCCACAAGCGGCAAGTACGAACAGTAAAGCGGTTACAAGTGAAATGGATAAAATCTTTTTCTTCATATCGCTTCCCCCAACCATTTAAGATCGATTTACGAAATCAGTTTCGTAATTTACAACCTCATTATGACTCTACCTGATAAATTTGTAAATAGTTTATTTACTTTTTTTCAATTTATTAGATGGAAACCGCTCTGAACCAAGGGTTGCTGCATCTTTTTCTCACTTATAACCGCACTCACTTTTACGAAACCCGGATGCATACAATATGTTTTGCTGCAAAATATAATACTGATTCCCCCTTTAAAATGGCATCAAATCTCTAAAAATGTAAGGCGGGTCAGCTAAAATGTGACTGAATTTTCGCAATATTTATTGCTAAGTATATAAATTCCATTGATGTATACTATTCTAGCTTGGAAACACCCCTGTACTGTTGACTCTCCGGTCGTTGTAGCATAAAATACTTGCAAGAAAACAAAAACGATACAGCAGCAGTTTACGAAACTAGTTTAGAATCCGAGGGATGTAAATGAATATCAAAACGGTAGCCCGTTTAGCCGACGTGTCTGTAGCAACGGTATCCAAGATCATCAACAACTATCCAGATATCGGCGAGGAGACTCGCCAACGAGTGCTCAAGATTATGGAAGAGACCGGCTATCGTCCTTCTTCTTCAGCCAAAACGCTCGCGACCAAAAAATCCAACCTCGTTGGCGTTGTATTTGCAGGGAAACTGAACGTCGATTTCAGTCACCCTTTCTTTGTAGAAGTCATCAACGCTTTTAAAAAACAGATTGGCTTGCTTGGATATGATCTGCTCTTCTTCTCCAATGAGAAATTTCTGGATCAGGGCGAGGACTACTTGGCGCGATCAAAGTATTTTCAAGTAGATGGCTGCATTATTATTGCAGGGGATGAAGTTGAGAGCAGTGTATTCGACCTTGATGCCAGCCCCATTCCTTGTATCGGAATTGACATCGAACTGACAGGACAGAGCTCCTGTTACATCATGTCGGATAACGAGAAGATCTCAACCAAGGTCGTAGAGCAATTTTATATGAACGGTTACCGGGAAATCGGTTTTATCGGACTAGAGCGGGCTTCTCTAGTGATGCAACAGAGGGAGGAGGCTTTCAAACGTTCCCTAAAGCAGTTTAGTCTTGAGGAGAACCCCGAATGGGTGGTATACAGCAAAGATTATGCCGCGGTGGACGGATACGAAGTCGCAAAAAAAATGCTCACCTGTGACGTCCTGCCACGAGCTGTGTTTGCAGCCACGGATCTGCTCGCATTCGGAGCTATCCGCGCCTTTAGGGAAGCGGGGCTGCGCATTCCGGAGGATATTGCCGTTGCAGGTTGCGACGATATCGAGGCCTGCCGTTATACCGATCCGCCGCTAACCACCGTCAAGCAGGATACCGACAAAATTGGACGCCTCGCTGCCATGATTCTGTTCGATCTGATGAACAAACAGATGGATAACCGCTGCATTAAAGTAGAGCCGGAACTGGTTCTGCGTCAATCCTGCGGCACAGCTATGCTGCTGGAACAGGAGTTCTGAGCGATGTAGTTGTTTGGTCTGTAGCAGATCCATCGTTTGCACCCTGCATCATCAAACCCATTGCTAAATATAACGAGACGCCAGCAGAGTAGATGTCTGCCGTTCTGGTACTGCCCTGTCGAAGACCGCGAACCAGAACCAGGGTAACCAAAACAGGCATGACAAAAACGAGCCTTGGAATGACTCCCATGGCTCGTTTGGCGTTTAGAGAGAACCGACATTCTCTCCAGAATGTTGTTATACCGGGAGTTCCGCTATCTCGAAGCGGCAGGAGGCAGCTTCAACTCCGCTGTAAGCAAGTCAGACCACCCGGGTCGGTCAAGTTCAACGAGACGGCGATAACGCTTTTCCCGGGCTAGCAGTTGTTCGTGAGAACCCTGCATGGTAATCTGGCCATTTTCCATAAAAATAAGTTCATCCATCCGTTCCGCTCCCATCAGGTGATGGGTGACCCAGATCATTGTTTTGCCCTGCATGCTGTCCAGAATCGTCCGCATAAGCGCTCGCTCCGTCACAGGATCAAGTCCTACCGTCGGTTCATCGAAAATAACGACAGGCGTTTCGCGAAGAAGTACCCGAGCCAGTGCAATCCGCTGTCTTTCTCCACCAGAGAACCGAAGTCCCGTCTCCAGCATCGGAGTATGGTAGCCTTGTGGCAATGATTCAATCAGGTCGGATAAACCTACTTGCGCAGCCACTCGCTGGATTTCTTCGTCTGTTGCATGTGGACGTCCGATCCGCAGATTGTTGGCTACCGTTGTATCAAATAGATGCGGACTTTGGTTCAGCACGGCAATGACATCCGTTATATTTTCGCCCATCGATCCTACCGGAAGATTATTAATTAATACATTCCCGGCGGATGGAAGCAACGCACCCTGAATGAGCTTCAGAAGAGTGGATTTCCCACCGCCACTGCGACCGAGAATAGCCAAGCGTTTGCCCTGAGGAAGATGAAGGGATACCTCCTGCACTGCAAATGGAGCATCTGGCGTATAACGATAACTCACCTGATCGATCTGAATGTCGGCTCGCAGCCTAGGCGGAATGCGTAAGCGAATACGTCGGTCCGAAGCTCTTTCCGCAGGATTCAGGGAACCCAACTGCGGTACGGTTACCGGATTACTGGGTACCCCTGAGGTCATATCTTCTTTGGCTCCGGCTGCTGCATTCGCTTCTTCGGTTCCAGACTGATCCGGCTTATGCTCTTCACCTTCCAAGTGCTGCAATCGTTCCAGCGATTCACGATACTGCGGGATATGCTCCACTGCATCTCCTACAGGCAGCATTGCTTCCGTGAGTGGAAACAGGACCAGCACAAATGCTGCAATCATGACTGCAGGCAGCTGTCCGGCAGAAGCCGCACTTCCCGCCCATAAGGTCACGAATACCACCATCAACCCAATCACGCACTGCGCAACCAGATCACGCCAGCGTGTCCATTGCCGCAAGCGGAGTCGAATCATATCTGCCTGCCCTTCGGACTCTTCCTGCCGACGTACAAATTCTTCGGCTCGTCCACTCGCTATCCAATCCCCGAGGCCAAGCACACCATCGGTCAGACGCGTATACAACTTGGCATTCTCCCGTTTCAGCCGGACCCGCAACTTCCACGTCACTCGGAGAGAGATGGCAGGCAGCACGGCAACCAGAAACAGCATATATAAACCCATCCACAGTGCAAAGCCCAGATCAACGCTGCCAAAGGCCACAACAGCTCCACCATACATTACAAGTGCCGTAACCGCCGGAAATACCGTGCGTAGGTAAATATCCTGCAATCGTTCTACATCCTCTGCGAGAGCACCAAGTACGTCTCCCGTCTGCATGCGAGAGCGCAGGAACAGTGCCTGCGGCTCCAAAATCCGATACAGCTTCACGCGCTGATCCGCGAGTATACGCAATACCGCATCATGTCCAGCCAAACGTTCAATATACCGGAATACGGCACGGAAAATCCCAAATGCACGAACACCCACAATGGGTACATATACCATCAAAATATTTTCCGGACGGAGCGCCGACTTGGAGATCAGAAATCCGGAGGTGAAAAGCAGCAGGACGGCACATAGCGTAGCGCAAATCCCCAACGCAATGACTGCTATGAGTCTCCAGCGGTACTGTGCCACGTACGGAGTGATCCAGCTATTCTTTTGGTCCCTGCTCCGGGCTGTTTCTGTCTGCTCATATCCGGCTTTCATCTTACACCGCCTCCATCTGGGCCTGAATCATCTGGTAATATACGCCTTGTCGGGCCAACAATTCCTCATGTGTTCCCGCCTCTGCAACCGTGCCACCATCCATCACAATAATGCGGTCCATATGGGGCATCCAGTGCAGTCGATGTGTTGCCAAAAACACCAGCTTACCTTCGAACAGCGGCAGCATCGTCTGTTTCAGTTCATACTCGGTCTCCACATCCAGATGCGCAGTCGGCTCATCCAACAGCAGGATCGGGCGTGCACTAAGCAAAGCCCTCGCCAAAGCAACCCGCTGTTCCTGTCCTCCACTGAGCTGCCTTCCCCCAGCCCCAATGAACTCATGCATCCCATTTGGCAAGGAGGAAGCCAGCTTATGCAAACCTGCAGCGTGAATGGCTTTAGCCACCCCCGCATCCGAAGCTTCCGGCACATAGAACCGAACATTATCCGCCAGACTTCCACTGAAGATCGTTGGATGCTGCGGGATGGCCGCCGTTTGTTTTCGCCAATCTTCCATCATCTCTGGAGATAAGGGCCGCCCGTTATATAAGATCTGACCTGAAGTAAGCGGCTGAAAACCTGCAATTACATCCATCAAGGTCGATTTCCCCGCTCCGCTCGCTCCGATAATGCCTACTTTGCCAAGACCGGAAACTTGAAACGTCACATCATTCAGCGAGCATGGCCCCTCTTCTTCATGCCGCACCTGTACATTGGTAAGTGCCAGTCTGCTCGTCGCCTCCCAAGACAGTTTGGATGAGGAAGCAGCGGCGACACTTCGGGCGTTTCCATCATGCAAGACCACCCGTATGGTGGATGCGGATACGTCGCCTTGACCAAAAGTAGGCTCAGGCGAAGAGAATTCTCCGTTCTTTTCTGACACACCATGTAGAACAGCACTCGTGTATGCTTCCTTTTGCTTAAGTTCAGCCAACTTCCCTCGTTCAATCATCTGACTGATCGCTTCCCCCGCCTCTTTGCCGTCCAGTGTGGCGTGGTAATCTGCGCCTACCATTCGAACAGGCAGGAAGTATTCCGGTGCGAGAATGAGTACGGTCAGCGCTGGTCCAAGCAGCATATGTCCTTCCGTCAGACGCAGCCCCAACCCAACCGCCACCGAAGCCACCGACAGCATGGTGAAGAAATCGAGTGCGAAGGAGGATAGAAAAGCCATGCGCAGGGTAGACATCGTAGCCTTGCGATAACGCTGACTGACCCGAATGATCGTCTCTCCGTGCTTGCTGCTTTGCCCCAGTGTTTTGAGTGTTTCCAGTCCCCGCAGCGTATCCACAAAATGGTTCGCCAGCGCTTTGTACGACTTGAACTGTCCATCGATCTTGCGCTGTGCAGCCAATCCCACCAGAATCATAAACACGATCAGGATCGGCAGCGTCAGCGTCAAAATAACCCCGGACATCATATCCAGCTTGAAGACATAGAACAGAATAACGATTGGCGTGAACCCCATCCCCAGCATTCGGGGAATAAACAGTTCCAGATACGTCTTATACTGGGCTGTTCCTTCGCGTGCCAGCGTTACCAGATGCCCTGTTCCTTCCGTCTTGGCAAAACGCGGTCCCAGCCGGAACCACTGCTCCACCATCTGTGTGCGCAGATCGTTTCCTGTCTTCTCCGCGTACCGCGAAGCGATGAGCTGCAACCAGAAGGATAAGGCATAGCGGGCGGCAAAAGCAGCCAGGAACAATAGCAGTACGGGGTACTGCTCCGTTACGGGTGAACCTCCAAACAATGCCGTAATCGCCTGTGCCAGCCATTTGGCCTGCATGATAATCGTCATCGCCTGCAGCAGTACCAGCGCTGAAGCCAGCGCCAGTATCGGCCGGATGCCCGGCAGCTTCAGCAGCCCCCGTCCCATGTCAGTACTCCAGGTGATGCTTATCGTTCAGACGTTTGCGGAAAATGTAATAACTCCAGATCTGATAGCCGAGTACAAACGGAAGCAGCGTACATGCCACAATCGTCATTACTTTCAGCGAATAGGCGCCGGATGAAGCATTGTAGACAGTCAGGTCAAACGCCGAACCCATGGAACTCACCATGACCCTTGGGAACAGACCGATAAATACGGAGGCAAACGCGATGGCAATCACGGCTCCCGTCATGCCGAAGGCCCAGGCTTCACGTTTCTGACGCACGAAGTAAGCGGCCAGACCCAATGAAGCAGCACCCAGGACAACCATAATCCAGAGGGCCCAGCCGCGTACGGCAAACACATCGGTCATGAAGTATGTCATCACAGCGTAAACCGCGAGGATCGCGGCCAGCGGCAGCATCAGTTTTTTGGCTGTATTCAAGGCACGTTCTCTAAGAACTCCGACGGTCCGCAATGAAGCAAACAGCAGACCATGCACCAGACACAACAACGTCACGCTCAACCCACCTACCACCGTATACGGATTGACGATGTCCAGGAAGCCGGGACGAAGCTGCATCTGTTCATCAATAGGCAATCCTTTCATCAACGTTGCGAACACAACCCCGAACAGGAATGGCAGTAACGCACTGGAGACTACGATGATGATGTCCCATGTTTTGCGCCAGCGTTCATGTCTCATCTTGCTGCGGAATTCAAAGGCAACTCCGCGGCCGATCAAGGCCAGCAGCACCACAACCAGCGGCAGATAAAAACCGCTGAACAGCGTGGCATACCAGTGCGGGAAGGCTGCAAACATGGCACCCCCCGCTGTAATCAGCCACACCTCATTGCCATCCCAGAACGGACCGATCGAGTTGATCAGGGTACGACGTTCGCGATCCGTTTTTCCAATTATCGAGGTAGACATGCCCACACCAAAATCAAAACCTTCCAGAAAGAAAAACCCAACAAACAAGACGGCAATCAGCAAAAACCACAATTCACTTAGTGACAACAGAATAACCCCCATCCACGCCGAACGGATCGGCCGATTCATCATGCTCCTCCGGCTTTTCGACTGCATATGGCCCTGCCTTGATTTCACGAATGAACAGATAGACCATCACAATGCCGAGAACGGTATAAGCTGCTGTAAAAGCAAGGGTGGAGAACAAAATCTGGCCTGCGCTTACGTTCGGGGATACCCCGGCTGCGGTTGTCATATAACCAAAAACCGTCCACGGCTGCCTTCCCACCTCAGTCATAATCCAGCCCGACGTATTAGCGATAAACGGCAGGGAAATGGCGAACACCATCAGACGCATAAACCACTTGCCTGCTCCCTCCAACTTCCGGCGCATCGCCAGGAATGTACCGTATATCGCTAGCAAAATCATTAATCCGCCCGCAGCAATCATGATGCGGAAGCTCCAGAATGTTGTCCGTACGGGTGGAATATAGTCCCCTGGTCCATACGTTTGCTCATACTCTGCTTGCAGTTCCTTCATGCCTTTGACACTGCCGGAGAACTTGCTATAGGACAGATAACTGAGCAATCCAGGGATTTTGATCTCGCCAGAATTCTCCTGTTTGTCCGGATCGATAAAGGCTACCACCGTCCATGGGGCAGGGTCTTCCGTCGTCGTCCATGTTCCTTCACTGGCTGCCATTTTCATCGGCTGCGTCTCCACCAGATATTGCGCCTGGAAGTGACCCGAGAAGGCAACACCCAGCGAGGAAACCAGGCCAATAATGATCGCGATGTTAAACGATTTGCGGAATATCTCTACATCCTGCTTCTTCATCAACTTGTAGGCACTAATTCCGGTTACCACAAATGCACCTGTCATCAGGGCACCAAAGATCGTGTGCGGGAATTCTACCAGCAGTTGACCATTCGTAATCAGTGCAAAGAAGTCATTCATCTCGGCGCGGCCATTATTAATCTCGAAGCCAACCGGATGCTGCATGAATGAATTGGCTGCCAGAATCCAGAGCGCGGACAGGAATGTGCCGACAAATACCAGCCAGATACAGGCCAAGTGCACTTTTTTGGACAAACGATCCCATCCGAAAATCCAGAGTCCAATAAAGGTAGACTCCATAAAAAACGCCAGCAGCGCTTCTACAGCCAGTGGCGCACCAAATACATCCCCGACAAAACGGGAGTACTCCGACCAGTTCATGCCGAACTGGAATTCTTGCAGAATGCCTGTGACTACACCAACGGCGAAGTTAATCAGGAACAGTTTGCCCCAGAATTTGGCCATCGTTTTGTAAACTTCCTTACCCTTCACTACGTACAACGTCTCCATAATGGCTACCAGCAGCACCAGGCCGATGGACAGCGGCACAAAAAAGAAATGGAAAATCGTTGTGAGCGCATATTGGATACGCGATAACATAATCGGATCCATACCGTTACCCCTTCTTTCTGTTCACATCGCAGTATTCGTATTCGGCATTGAAGCCCCTGCTTCCGTTTCTGTCAGCCAAACACGTATTGATGAACGTATTGTGCCAGATTGACTATTTTATACATGTGACAATTATCACAAAGCCCGCCATGACAGCAAAAAAAAGTGATGACGGTCACACAATAGATAAAATTAAGCCTAATCTTTCGGCTTGCCAGCTTCGTCTATTCACGGAAGATGCTCATGTTTGGGACGGAACGCCCATATGTTAGTGTCAGGCATAAAATACGCTGGGCAAAAAATGGCATTACATATTGAATCATTGGATTATCAAGTGAGGTGATTTATCAATGGAAGAGCTGTCTCCAATCCCGGACCCGGAGCCTCGTCAAGGGATAGATTCAGAACAGTCAAGTACAGCCCTGCCTACCTTTCGTTATGTTCTTTTCCCCCGTAAGGGAGGATGGTCTGCTTTTCCCTATCCACACATCGCTGCTCTGATGGTCGCGGAAGGGCCCGTCTACTATGTCAGCAGCCTGGAGCGCTCCGAGGAAATGCCTGCGAATATCACCGTCATCACGCTTCCCGAAGCAGAACAACTGCTGCAGGAGCCCCGTACGGTTGCCGTGATTACTCATCCCTACTGGCTGACCGCAGCAGCTTCACTTGATTCGGAACACTGTATTGTACTGCTCCCAGAGCCCGTTGGCGAAGAAGCGGAGTCCCCCTTATGGGAGAGCTGCATTTCAAGACTGGTCGGCATTGCCGACCTGGTAGGCACCTCATCGGAAACGCGCTATATGAAACTGTTATTCCAGGGTGTACGTGCCATCTGGCTGAATGGGGAGGACGCAACCCCTGCTGGTTCCATGCAAAAGGAAGACCTTGAAGTCCCTCTCCGGGACTATGAACTGCTATTCGTGCATGCGCTGCGACAGACCCTCTCGGGTGTTCAGGATACGGTCACACAGCTGCAATGCAGTGTTCGTGCAGACTTCTATCGCCAGCTTCGATCCAAAGCGGGAGCGCATGAGACGATTTCCTTTTTATTGGCGGCCTATGAATATTTGCTTCAGGATTCCAGAGCAGCCCTTTCGCTCAAGGAAGCCTTCACCCATGCGGTAATGAACGGGAGAATGGATTCGGTGAGTTCCCACTATCGGTTCCTCTCTGCAATTCATGCAAGAGCCGGCGAAATCGAGAATGCTTTGCAAGTCTACGGAATCAGTGCAGGTAACGAAAAGGAGCGGCACCATTATGAACAGCTCTGCCGCTGGCTGGAGGCCGGGGAGGAACAGCTTGTTCGGGCCGAACTGCTGCGTCTGAATGATGATTATGGAAACGCATTGCATATCCTGGATGAACTCGGAGGCGAAACCGCGCGTCATTGGAAATTTCGCATCTATCAGGAGACAGGACGCGTGGAAGACGCATTGGCTTTGGTTAACGCAGTGGATGTTGAGGATAAAGCCAGCCGCAGGGATTATCAGCAATTGTCCGGTCTAGCGATGGCACTGCGCGGAGAACGCCATGGTGCAGTGAGGCAATTCCTGGAGACGGCGTTGGAGGATGAAGATGCACTTGCACGAATCGTCGAGATGGAGCTGCTGGATCATGCCGTTCAGCAATTGCTGGGGGAGGTGCCATGATGCTGGACCCGAAGAAGCGCAGACAACATGTGAATGGACCGATGGTGCATAAAGATATACGATCCGAAACAACTCATACTCCAACTGAAATGCCGGAATCGCTGCATGCTAAAAACGCGGAAACAGACGCTAACCGTCTGGAAAATGCGCAGAGGACGTTGGACATCCGAAGTCAGACGCACCAAGGATATGCGACAGACGAGCAAGGAGATCCGGGTGCTGAAGAGCATCAGGTAACCCACCCAAGCAGGGAGCCGTTTTCCATTCGTCGGGTTCGGAAAAGTCAGGACAATAAACTGACCGCCATGCTTCAGGTGCGTAACGAGCGCGGGCGATATCTGGAGGAAGTGCTGGACGATCTAAGTGAATTCGTGGATGAGATCGTCATTGTGGACGATGCCAGCACAGATGGAACACCCGACATATGCAGAGCCTATCAAAATGTCGTTCGTCTGGAGGTACTGGAAAAGCCTTTATTTGCTGAAGAATGGCGATTACGCAATGCCCTGTGGCAGGCAGCCGTGGGTACTGATCCGGATTGGTTACTCTCCGTAGATGCCGATGAGCTGTACAGTACCGAAGCCAAGAACGCCATACGTTCACTGATTAACCAGGAGCACTCCGACTGGATTGCCTTCCGGTTCTACGATATGTGGGGCGGTCGAACCCACTATCGGGAAGATAACCTTTGGGGGCTGCACCGACGGCATACCGCTTCACTTGTCCGTTATATGCCGGGTTATCCCTATTTTTATCCGCAGCAAAATCATCATGTGCCTCGTCTCCCCTTGCCCTGTACCGTCCTGCCCGGAATCAGCACGGAATTGAAGGTTCAGCATCTGGGCTGGGCAGGAAGCTTGGAGGATCGGGTTCGGAAATATTTGCGTTACAAACGAATTGATCCACACGGCGAGTGGGGCAGCCTTGAGCATTATGAATCGATTCTTGATCCCGAGCCTCGACTGATTCCCTGGAAGGAGGAGCGGTGAAATGGGTGTAGTCAGCATTTTGACACACAGCTTTACCGATGGCTATAACCGGGATTTCAGCCGGGTGTTCGGGGGCGGTCTGGAGCGTTATATCCTTGACTTGTGCAGTGTGATCCGCGGATTGGGACATATTCCCGAGGTCCATCAGCTGTCCTATTTTGAAGCGTTTCAAACCCGGACGGAACAAGTTGATGTATATGGCTATGGCTATGCCTACGATATGAATGATGTGCCCGAAGCTTTTGCCCGTATGGCTGCGGCGGCGCGAGGGCCCATAATCTATGCCAGCTGTCTCTGGCAGCCCATTGTCTACAAACCGGGCAGTCTCGGCATCTGCCACGGCATTAACTGGGATCGGCCCAGGCTGCCACTGGAGACCAAGCAGCAAGTCGCCGAACATATTCAGCAGGCACTGGATGGACTTGTACGCATCGTATCCGTGGATTCCCATTTTCAGACCTTTTGCCGCGCTGCATGCACGTTTACCGATCCCGGCCAGGTCGTTCTTATTCCCAATGCAGTGGATACGTCTTTCTTTACACCTGCTCCGCCCAGACGAACGTTCAATCATGAACAGGAAGAAGAATGGCTCGCCGCATGGAAGAAGGATCTTGCAATCCAGGAGGAGCCTGTCGAAGCTGTCATATCAGGGTGGAATGCTGTGTCATCCATGAGGGATAGAAGTGATGGAGGCGGCGTGGTGCGAGTGGACAGATCCGAGGTGACCGTAATCGCTGAAGAATTGGACGCGGCAGATACGAGACAGGGTCCAGCTGGTCGGCAGCCAAATGGGCTGACAGGGGAACATTTATTGGAGCAGGGCGATGACAAAACAGCTACGATCCGCGAGAACCTTTCTCGTCCCCTGCGTATTCTATATCCGCGACGCATCAGCATGGAACGGGGTATTATTCCAATGATGCTGGCAGCTGACCGACTGCTAGGTGCCTTTCCGGATCTCGAGATCGAATTCGCAGGAGAACTGGTCGAAGGCAGCACGGTGGGACGGTCCTTTCGTTATTGGCATCGCACGCATCCCCATGCGGATCGAATCAAACATCGCACGTATGATTTTCGGGATATTCGCGAGGCCTATCATCAGGCTGATATTGCCGTCATTCCAACCGTCTTCTCGGAAGGAACATCCTACGCTTGTCTCGAAGCGATGAGCTGTGGACTTCCGGTTGTAGCTTCCAATGTTGGCGGGCTGAACGATCTGATTCAGGATGGCTTTAACGGGCTGCTGGTACCTCCAGGGGAAGAAGCGCTGACCGCCGCGCTGGTACGTCTCGTTCAGGACAGAGCCGAGCGGGAGCGGCTGGGGATCTATGCCCGCGAGACGGCACTGTCTTACGATATCTCCCATTGGCGGCACAGATGGAGTACGGTGTTGGAATCTTTTCTGGCAGAAGCAGGATTAAAGGAGGGAATTCGGGGATGATGGATACGCCTAATGCAGCGGAATTCATGGAATCGAGATACATTCGGGAAGGTGATCCCAGAACAGATACGTTGGTCTTTCCACTGCATCCTGCGTGGTGGAGCCGTCCGTACGAGTACGAATGGGCACGCCAGTTTGCACGGCAGGAAGACGTCGTGCTTGATGCGGCCTGCGGCATATCCCATCCATTCAAATTCTGGCTGGCAGAGTACTGCCGGGAAGTTCATGCCTGTGATTGGGATGAGCGCATTCTGTCCAGAGAAGCGATCCGGCTGGATATCGCATCCGATTTTGGTGAACAGGCAGCACGTGACCTGCCGGAATCAAGCCTGGACCGACTGCATCTTGCGCAGGCCAATCTGGCTCAGCTTCCGTATGAATCCGAGAAGTTTGACAGCGTATTCTGCATCTCTGTGTTGGAGCATCTGGATACAGGCACGATGCTGCGGGCCTTTCGCGAATTCGCCAGGGTGCTGAAGCCGGACGGACGGTTAATTGCCACGTTCGATGTGCCCGAGATGCGACCTGACCTGCTGGAGACGATTATGGCTGTGACCGGACTGACAATTGAGGGCAAGCTGAGCGTGAAAGAACCCGAGGATGCCATCTGGTCTGACATGTACGGCCCGGCAATCCGTTGTTTTCGTGCGGTGATCCGCAAACAGTAATGGGGATGGACAAACGGATCATAAATCATAGATCAATTTTAAATCCTTAAATCCTTTGAGGACCGAAGTCGTTAGAGATGAACCAGCAGCATTCTGCATTGGTTGGCGTAGGCTTCGGAGGATGCTGCGCCGGGAGATGTCAGGCGCAGCAGGGCGCTCAGGCCCGGCGGGATTGTCGTAGCCGGGCTGCCGGAGGCGGCAGGTTGCCGTGCAGTGACTTGGGCCCATTCGGCCCAATCACGCGCAGCAGCCCACAGCGGGCCGCAGGCGAAAGCGCCGCGAGCAGACGCAGCCATGCGGCCCAGGCGCCTACGCCACTGGGCGGGGCCGCCTGCTGACAGGCCTTGCGCCGCGGGTTGAAACTCATGGCTGTCGGACTGATTCCTGCCCAAGCTCTCCTTTCAGCTCTAACCGCCGGGGATGTTTCCCCTCCCATAAGATACGTTGCAGTATAATGCCTGCCAAACCAATAGCCAGTGTTGCCATGCCGATATATTGAAATGTATGGCTGGCCCCTGTCGCCCGAATTAATGCTCCGCCTGTAAGTGGAGCAACGACCAGTACAACACTGGAAAGCGAGTTTTGAATACCGAATACACGGCCTACATAGGCAGGAGGGGTTTCTTTTTGCAGCAAATAATTCAGCGTCACCATAAACAGGCCATTGCCTAATCCAATGCACAAACCCCAGATTATAACCCAAATCTCGGACGTTTGTGGACCGAGCCAGCCCAGTGCTGCTATGCCCACACCGATCAGCAGGTATCCTCCGCCCAACCCCCAGCCATATCCGATTCGAGGCAGCCGATTCAACAGTAGAATGATGACAACTGCACCTGCTCCCGCCGATGATCCCATCCAGCCGATCAGAGCCTCGTTCCCCGGCTTGATCTCCCGGAACAACGTCGTAAACTGGTAATCAATCATGAGAATAGCCATTAATCCAACGCAACCAAACAGAATCGTACTCAGAAGCGTACGGCTGCTTATAATAAAGCGCCAGCCTTGCTGCCATTGGGTGAACAGTGGTTCCGCGGACTCCTCCGCTCCCAAAGGGCTCCCATCCAGGGCAGAGGGTTCGGAAGGTTCCTTCTTCTCTGTTAAATGCCGTAAAGGCCACAACACTGCTCCGGATAACAGGCGCGTGCAAGCGTTAATGAGAATGCAGACTTGCGGTGAGAATACAGCCAGAGTAACAGCGCCTAGCAGCGGTCCCGCAACTTTGGAGCACTGGTTCACAAAACCATTCATAGATGATGCCTGGAACAGATGTGCCTCCGCCACCACCTGCCGTGTCAACGCCTGCTGTGCAGGTACATGAAATACACCCATCATGGCCCGTATGGCAAGAAGCGGTAGCAGCCATGCCGCACTCGGCGCGAACAGAATGGCAATCGTTAGAAGAACAGTGATCAAATCACATATCATCATGATCTTCACCTTATGCAGACGATCAGCCAGTGCACCTGCAACCGAGCCCAGCAATATGCCTGGCACAGCCATACATACCGGAATAAGTGCTATGATCAGCGGATCAGCGCCCCAACGATAAGCGACCATCACCTGGATAGCGAGTGCATCAAACCAATCTCCAAAAGTTGCGAGCGCATACGCAATAAACATCCGCATGAAGCGGATGTTGGTCCATATGCTTTTGGATGAACCATTGGATGAATTCGAAGAAAGATTGGATTCATTTGAGACCGTGTTCATTTTTGTGGTTCCTCCCCTGATTACAGCCTTGCTGCTGACTTGTATGTTCCTTGGCTGTAATCATAAGGGTGTTATATCAGAGGAAGATCAGAGGACGGAGGAAACGGGGATAAAAAAGCGCGGATTTCACTCACAATTTGCTGACCATAAGCAGGCACACCGTAATTTTTGGAGATGTCCGCATACACTTGACGGTATTTAGTACGAAGGCGTCCCTCTATCCGGTGTTGGGCCATAAACAGCAGGATCTGATATGCGGAATTCAAATATAACGGTGCATTTAGGCTCATTTTCAATACGTCCAGACCATCGTCCATTCTCGGCTCTGCCTCACGTGTTCGGCCTTGTCTGAGCAGCCACAATCCTTCCATCACCTGAAAACGTCCGATTTCCCGCAGGTATGGCGCATCTTTCAATCCTGAACGCAGGACAGCCATCTGGTCCTCTACCGCTTCACCGCTGCCACCCCACAGTTCCACATACAACTCGGAGAGCTTTACCGGAATTTTAAAATTGATCAGCTTATCCGACTCCATGATTTCATACGTCTCCAAGAGCTGCAGTTTGGCTCGTTCATACTGGCCCACCTCTGCATAGACTTCAACAATGTTCAGAATACGGAGTTCACGAAGCTGATCGGCAGACAATGCGGATGAATTCAGAGCCTGTTCGTACAATGGCAGACTCTCTGATGGTTCAATCAGGGCATGTGTAAAAATGAGCAGACAGTACAATCGTTCCTTGAATGGGATTTCCGTCGTTGTACTCAGCCATTCCAGATCCCCCTGGATAAAGTGGGTGTATAGCTTATAAAATGGATCAATCTCAATGCCCAGTACTTCTTGCTGATCGAGCAGCGTGAGCATCGATTTCCCCTGCCCATACAGATGATATTTGCGGAACAAGCCATGAATCGCATCTCGCATCTCCTGATCTTGAGCGGAGGGGTTAGAGGGCATTAACGTATCGGAGCGAATGGTAAGCCGGTACCCATAACCACGCACGGTATCCAGCACAATTTCTTCCCAATGTCTCAGTTTCTTGCGCAAACGGTATATATGATCATCCACAGTCCGTTCTACCGGATACTCCAGGGGCCATACCCGGTCTAGCAGTTGACTGCGAGTGAAGGCTTTTTCCTTGTTTTTGTACAGAAAATACAGCAGCGCAAATTCCTTCGCCAGCAGGCGAACGGAATCCGTACGCTGGGTTACGGTATATGTCCCTTCATCAAAGTGTAACGACATGCTTGACCCCTCCTGTGTATGCTTGCTAATTTGTGGTCCTTATCCTGTCCAACATACCACAAAAAACCTTTGCGAGAACGCAAAAGGTTTTGTGAGAAAGGGGGACTTGGTCTTTTTTTGCTGAGCGCTAGGCACCCCCGGATTTAACCCAGCACCACGCGATCATCGGCCATTTTTTTACCACTGATGCGTTCAAATTCACCAAGCAGTTCGGATACAGTCAACGTGCGCTTGCGTTCTTCACTGACGTCCAGAATAATCCGGCCTTTGTCCATCATAATTAGACGATTGCCCAGACGAATGGCCTGTTCCATATTGTGTGTGACCATCAGGGTTGTGAGTCTCATCTCTCGTACAAGCGTTTCGGTCAGCTCTGTGATCAGTTCCGCACGAGAAGGATCAAGCGCAGCCGTGTGCTCGTCCAGCAGCAAAATCTGCGGCTGGGTGAACGTTGCCATCAGCAGACTGAGCGCCTGGCGTTCACCACCGGACAGAAGGCCTACTTTGGCATTGGGGCGTTTATCAAGCCCAATACCGAGCTTCTCCAACTGGGCGTTGAAAATCTCCCGTCTTGCACGGGTAACTCCAAAGCCCAGTCCGCGGCCCTTGCCGCGTTTGTACGCCATCGCCATGTTCTCCTCAATGGACATATGCGGTGCCGTACCTGCCATCGGGTCCTGAAAGACCCGACCAATCCAGCTGCTGCGCTTATGCTCAGGCAAGCTTTTGATGGAACGGTCATTGATCAGCACATCGCCCATATCAGGCTTCATGACACCTGAGATAATGTTCATCAATGTAGATTTCCCCGCGCCGTTACTGCCAATCACCGTCACAAAGTCTCCCGGATTCATGGTCAGATTTACACCAACCAGTGCGGTCTTCTCGTCCGTAGTTCCTGGATTAAACAATTTGGTTACTTGTGTAATCTCAAGCATAAATCACATGCCTCCCTTCGCCTGTTGGCTCGACGAGCCCATAAGCTCCTCGGTTCGTTTGCGGGCGAGACTTTTCTGCTTCATGGAGCGCTGCATAGTTGGGAAAACAAGTGCGATAATAACGATCACCGCGGTGATTAGCTTCAGATCAGATGTATCAAACCATTCGACCTGGAGTGCGATCGCGACTACAATCCGGTAAATAATTGAACCGACAACGGCCGCAAGTGTGGCCCAGAATACGGTTCTTGCACCCAGAATGGCTTCCCCGATAATAACGGAGGCCAGCCCGATAACGATCATCCCAATCCCCATCGTAATATCTGCAAAACCGGATTGTTGTGCGATAAATGCTCCGGACAGCGCAACAAGTCCGTTGGACAGACTGACACCAACAATGGTGGTGACATCCGTATTCGCGCCAAAGCTGCGGATCATGCGTTTGTTGTCGCCCGTTGCGCGCAGTGCCAGACCGATATCTGTTTTCATGAACAGATCCAGCATAATTTTGAATACCAACACAACCACGATAATGATGATCATGACATGCTCACCCGAGAAAGGGTTGTCCACGCCCATAATGGATTTATTCGGTGCACCCAGAATACGCATATTAATTGAATACAGAGCGATCATCATCAGGATACCGGACAACAGACCGTTAATTTTGCCTTTGGTGTGCAGCAGACCTGTACAGGCGCCAGCCACCATTCCTCCAGCCATTGCTGCCAAGCAAGCGAGCCAAGGAGAGAAGTCGTTGGATATCATGACCGCCGCGATTGCGCCTCCTGTTGTAAAACTTCCGTCTACGGTGAGATCGGGGAAGTCCAGTATGCGGAATGTAATATATACACCTAATGCCATGAGTGCATACAACAATCCAAGCTCGATTGCCCCTTCAATTGAACCCCAAGTCAAATTCACATTGCTTCCTCCCTGTCTATCGAAAAGAGTGAGGCGAACCCGTTGCTCGTCCGCCTCGCATCCGTACTGCCGGAGGATCTCCCGGTCAGATTATTGAATAATGTTGTTGTCCTGATCCTTCACTTCTGCCTTCATCTCATCGGTAACGGTGATGCCTTGAGCTTCAGCAGCCTTCAGATTCAGAATCAGATCCAGCTTGTCCGGCACGGTGACTTTCATGTCACCCGGTTTCGTCCCATTTTTCAAAATATCCGCAGCCATTTCACCAACTTGGTAACCGTGGTCGTAGTATTTGAAGCCTACAGTTGCGAAAGCCCCTTTTTCCACCGTATCCCGGTCACTGGAGAAGAACGGAATTTTATTTTTGTTCGCTGTCTGGATGATTGTATCGACTGCGCTAACTACCGAGTTATCCAGCGTAATATAGAAGGCATCCACTTTGCCGACCAGAGAATCAGTTGCCTGTTTTACTTCCGAAGTATTGGTAACAGGTGCTTTGACCAGCTTGATATTGTGTGTGGCCAGCGCTTTCTCCGCATTGTTCGCCATTACAACCGCATTCGGTTCGCCCTCGTTAATAACCAGACCTACCGTCTTCACATCCGGCAAATATTTGGCGATAAAATCAGCCAATTGCACGATCGCCTCCGGGTTCGTATCCGATGCACCGGTTACGTTGCCGCCTGGTTTGTCCATGTCACTCACCAGTTTGGCACCAAGCGGGTCCGTCACTGCTGCGAACAGTAAAGGCTTGTCCTTTACTTGTTGAGCCAAAGCCAGTGCGGATGGTGTTGCAATCCCAAGGATCAGATCGTTCTTCGAATCGCCGGCAATCTTCTGGGCAATGGACAGGTTGTTCGTTGAATCGCCTTGCGCGTTATTGTAGTCAATCGTCAGGTTCTTGTTCTCTTCAAGACCAGCATCCTTCAGTGCTGCTATAAATCCTTCACGTGTAGCATCCAGCGATGGATGCTCGACAATCTGGGAGATCGCGATGCGATATGATTTTTCTGCCGCGCCCTCACCTGTTGTACTGCCTGATCCCTCGGACGTTGTGCTGCTGCCGCTGTTATTGCCGCAACCAGCCGCTACAATCATGGATGCAACCATCATCAGAGACATTACGAATTTCTTTTTCATGTGTGAAAACCCCTCTCCATCTTCTAAAATGTGGATACCCTTATCGTTATCCAAGTGACACGATAGGGCGAGACAAAACGAACGCTTCAACGCATTGTTGCTTTGATCGACAAAAGCAGACAAATATAGACTTTTCTCATGCGACTGAAGTCCATGACCCGTGTTGATATTTCAGTGTTTCCCTAATATTAAGGTGCGACCTGTTTCCCGTCAATGGTTGAACCGCTTCCAATTTGGTTTCATTGCAGCTACGTGAGAGAAAACATTACATAAAACAAAAAAAGGCCCTGCAAATTTGCAGTGAGGCCTCTGTTAAGAATAAGGTATACGACTGGTTGAAGAGAAAATAAAAATTATTTTTCTTTTTTCAAGTCTTCTAGTTCAGATAATGTTAGCCCGGTAGCTTTGATAATGGTTTCTTGATCAGTACCCAAAGTAAGCATATTGATTTCGATTTTTCGCCTACTCTCTGCTTCTCCTTCTTTGATCCCTTCTTCGATTCCTTTTTGGATGCCTTCCTCCAGGCCTTTCTTGAGACCTTCTTCTCGTGCGCCCTCAATCATGGATGCTTCATCTCGCAAAAATTTCTGACGTGCCTCGTATTGTTGCCGTGCCTGCTCGTCCTGACTCAGAAACTCCAACACACTCATGGCCTTTTTCAAAGCAGGTACTTGCAAAATGAACAGTATATATCTGCTGAAGTATTAGCAAATATAAAGATGCGAACATACATTAGATGTTAGTTCTATTATAACACGCATCGCCATATGAAAATAGCGTTTTTACGTAATTCATAATCAAAAAAAGAGACTGTTTCGAGTGTTCGAAACAATCTCCATCCATTCATTTAATTCCCAGCCGCTTCCCGAATTTGATACGTGCATTTTTTACCGCCATCGGCATAACATTCGGTGCGCTCCACATCGGCCTGCAGCAATGAACGGAACAGCTCCAGTTCACAGCGGCAAGCCTGTTTATAAACACTCGCTACCTGCACAATAGGGCAGTTCAGCTCGGTAAGCACATAGGTGCCATCCTCTTCCTTGGAGGCATCGGCCATATAACCATTTGCATTCTGAATACGAGCAAGTTCCTCGACACGTCCTGCCAGATCCTGGCCTTCCATCTGCGGCTGTCCGCTGCGAAGCAGCTTATCCCGCCGACTCTCGAACAAGGCATCCACAACACCACTGCCTGCAGAATCCGACAATTCCTCCAGCAGCTCCAATGTCAGTGATGAATATGATTTCGGGAAAAAGTTATCCCCGCGTACCGTCAGATGATACACCGAGGATGGACGTCCAGCTGTAGCTCTGGCCTCCCGAACTTCGATCCATCCATCCTGTTCCAGTCCCGTCAGATGACGGCGAATCGCCATGCCGGTCAGACCAAGCTCAGCTGTCAGTTCCCTTGCAGTCATCGTACCCTGCTGTTTCAGCATGAACAATATCCGTTCACGCGTCGTTCGTTCCTCTTCGCGCTTCACGATCAGCACCTGCTCTCCCTGCCTATGCGGTTACGGGTGCTGCCTCCCGGCAGGCATCCGAGCAAAAGCGGTTATGCGTCTCTTCGCAATCCTCACAGCATACATGCTGCAGGTTGCAGGTTGGACAGTTAATATAACGGTCATGTGTGGTTCCACAGTGATAACAGCTAGCAATCACGATATCTTCATCCGTCCGGTTAATCGGCACGGAAATACGCTCGTCAAATACATAACATTTGCCATCAAACAAACGGCCCTGTACCTCATCATCCTTGCCATAGGTCACGATTCCGCCATCAAGTTGTGCGACGTCCTGGAAACCCTCATTAATCATGAACCCGGTCAGCTTCTCACAACGAATGCCACCAGTACAGTAGGTAATGATCTTTTTGTCCTTCATGTCACCCAGGTTCTCCCGAATCCATTCCGGGAACTCGCGGAACGATTCAACATCCGGACGAATCGCACCTCGAAAATGACCAATCTCGTACTCGTAGTCATTGCGGCCGTCAATTACAATGACATCCTCCTGTTGAAGATGCTCGTAAAATTCTTTTGGAGACAACCGTTTACCGCTAATTACGTTAGGGTCCAATTCTTCGTCCACACGGAACGTAACCAGTTCGGCTTTGTGACGAACAAATATTTTTTTGAACGCATGCTCTTCGACATCATCAATCTTGAATACCATATCGCTGAACAGCGGATTGGCATGCATATCCTTCATATACTGTTCGGTTTGCTCTGGCGTACCGGACACTGTGCCATTGATGCCTTCCGAGGCAATCAAAATACGGCCTTTTACACCGAGGTCCTTACAATATTGCAGATGCTCTTGCGTAAACGTCTCAGGGTCTTCAATCTTCACGAACTTATAATATAAAAGCACGCGGTACGCGCTGTTACACATGTGTATCACCTGTTCCTATTCCATGTTGTTATTGGCCGGATCACCGACAAGACTACAGCGTTGCAACCTTGCTTATTCAAAAGAAAATAAACAGCCGCCCGAAACATCGTCTCGAACTGCTGCTTTGAACATTCGACTTTTATTCCTGCATTCTAGTTTATCGGAACCGGAATAGCTTAGTCAATATAAATGTATAGAAAGGGATGAAAGTTATGGAACATTTCAACCATTAATGATGTATCTTTGGAAAATCCAAAAAAATATTTCAAATTTGCACTAAAATCGTATTCATTTTTGCCTTCCTATCCATTACACTATGCTCATCATTATATGGCTTACCACTGTGAACCAGGAAAGGTACAGTAGAGGGGAATAAACATAACGTTAACATATTTAATGGAAAATGGGGATGAGATCGTGAGTTTAACACTATTCAGGAAAGTAAGCATCATATGGTTGGTATTCCTGATCGGACTAAGTGGTCCATGGAATAATATCAGCATTGTACAACAAGCCCATGCCGCAGCCGCAGATCCCTACCTTGGTGAGATCAGATTATTCCCTTACAGCGCTGGCCCGACAGGATGGATGCCCGCCAGAGGACAGACGCTTCCTATAAGCCAAAATTCAACACTCTTCTCGCTACTAGGCATTAAGTATGGCGGGGACGGCACATCAACATTTTCCTTACCTGACCTTACCCATGCTGCACCAGAAGGGATGGGCTATTACATAGCTATGAATGGTATATTCCCTTCCCGAGACCCAGATGCTTTATACACCCGAAATGCTGTGTTAGGCGAGGTTCGCCTATTTCCATATTTCTTCTCTCCCACGGGTTGGTTATCTGCTGATGGGCAGAGTGTTAAGACATCCGTATATTCGGCTCTATATGAGATGATTGGTACAACCTACGGATCAGACAAACCAGATGAATTCAAGTTACCTAACCTCCCAGAGATTAATGGCGTACATTACGCTATATTTACGGACCCAACCAACCAAGCCGAGAAGGGTACAGGTAATGAGTTCATAGGCGAGATTATTCCCATGTTAGTCAGTCTTCCGATAAAAAACTGGATATTGGCGAATGGTTCCACTCTTGCCACCAACAATAATCAGCCCCTGTTTAGTCTGTTGGGCACCAAGTTTGGCGGCAATGGTTCGAGCGAATTTAAAGTACCCAATCTGAATGGCAGCCAGCCTGACCTCGTATATTACGTTTCAAATGAAGGAAAATTCCCCATTTTAGACGGTGGGCGACTTCCAGAAGCAGCCGAAGACACCTATACCACCAACCAAAACTCTGCTTTGATTGTGCCTGCGCCTGGTTTGCTAGCCAATGATAGCGATGCTTCTACCGCTATTTTGAAAAGTGGGCCGATGAACGGAACACTGGCACTGAATTCGGACGGAGCGTTTGCTTATACTCCAAACACCAATTATGTGGGAAGCGACAGCTTCACCTATAGTGCCAGCAATCCATGGGGGACAAGTATTCCGGTGTCAGTGACCATAACAATTGAGCAAACCACTCCTCCTATAGTCAACGGCATATCTGACGGTGGAATATATAATCAAACGGTAACACCTACATTTAATAGTGGTACCGCATTTCTGAATGGTGCTGCATTCCCGAGTGGCACTCCAGTTACGGCTGACGGGGTTTATAAGTTGGTGATAACCAACAGTATCGGCAGTACAACTTTGAATTTTGCCATTGATACGGTAGCTCCCGTTGTATCAGGTGTCACCGATAATGGAAAATACAATGAAAGCCCAACAATCACTTTTAATGAAGGAACAGCCACTCTGAACGGTTCACCCTTCAGCAGCGGGGAAACAGTTCAATCTGAAGGAGAATATGCACTGATTGTTACCGATAGTGCGGGCAATACCACAACCTTACATTTCAGCTTTTATACGCCGCGAACGATCAACTTTAACAGTAACGGCGGTTCTGAAGTAAACGAACAAAAGGTATCTTACGGTGACAAGGTTATGGTTCCAGCAGTTCCAACGAAAGCAGGATAT
>NZ_BCNM01000003.1 GCF_001514495.1 Paenibacillus pabuli NBRC 13638 | reverse complement strand
TTAAAAGACACGATCGAATTAAATGATCGTGTCTTTTTGTTTTATTTTTAAATTTAGGGAGTTTGTTGGTTCAATGAACTGTCTAATGTAGGCTTGATCGGAGAGATAAAACTCATTTTATACATAAAATACTGGCCTTCCCATCATCGAAGCTGTGATACAATAGGTGAGGTCTATATAGAAACGGAAACACGCATGTGTACGAGGAGGTACGGGAACACGATGAAATCAGCCCCGTTTATTGCGGTGGAAGGTCCGATTGGAGCGGGGAAAACAACGTTGGCAACGATGCTTTCTCAGGAATTGAACCTTCCGCTGGTCAAGGAAATTGTAGAAGAGAACCCCTTTCTGGCTTCCTTCTATCAGGATATAGATGAGTGGAGCTTTCAGCTTGAAATGTTTTTTCTATGCAACCGGTTCAAGCAACTGGAAGACACAGGCGCGCACTATATTAAACAGAACACACCCGTCATTTCGGACTATCATATCTATAAAAATATGATATTTGCCGAGCGTACGCTGAAAGGATCGAAAAGGGATAAATACCGCCAAATCTATCATCTGTTAACAGATGATCTGCCCAAACCCAATCTGGTGCTCTATATCGAGGCTGAACTCGGTACATTAATGCATCGTATCAACAAACGCGGACGGTCTTTTGAGCAAGATATGGATCCGGCTTATATGGAACAGTTAATTGCAGATTACAAAACAGGCATGGCTTACTTGGCTGGCAGCCCGAACCCGCCGATAATCATTAAGGTAAATGCGGAGCAGATCGATTTTGTAGAACATCCTGAACATTTTAAACAGATTGTTAATCAGGTAAAGGAGTATATCACATGAATAACTATGGCATTCCGACGAATGCGTTAATTACAGTAGCAGGTACCGTTGGGGTGGGCAAATCCACACTGACTGCGGCTTTGGCAGAGCGTTTGAATTTTAAAACTTCTCTGGAGCAAGTTGACCACAATCCGTATCTGGAGAAGTTCTATCATGACTTTGAACGCTGGAGCTTCCATTTGCAGATTTACTTCCTCGCAGAGCGCTTCAAGGAACAGAAGAAAATCTTTGAACTGGGCGGTGGATTTGTACAGGACCGTTCCATCTATGAAGATACAGGTATCTTTGCGCAAATGCATGCCGATCAAGGTACAATGTCAGCCACGGATTTCGAGACATACAGCAGTTTGTTTGAAGCTATGGTGATGACACCATATTTCCCACATCCGGACGTACTGATCTATCTGGAAGGCAGTCTGCCATCCATTCTTAACCGGATTACCGTTCGCGGACGTGAAATGGAGATCCAGACAGATCGTTCCTACTGGGAACATATGCATGAGCGCTACTCCGTATGGATTAACCAGTTTACGGCTTGTCCTGTACTTCGTTTGAATATTGATGAATATGATGTGAATGACCCCGCATCAGTGGATGCCATTTTGGCACAGATCGCTGCTGTCATTCGGCCTTCTAATGCAGCACAGCTCTAAATGAGAATGCATCTGAACTACAGTTTGGATAAGATCATGAGAACTTATGAATAAATAGATTTAAAGATGTCCCCTCTGTGTCCAGCTTTAAGGCCGCCAGAGGGGATATTTACGTTATGTTGAAATCATAGCATGAGCCAACAGATATATTTTATATGTCAGAAAAAAGTAGAAATTTGTTGAATAAAAGAAGAATATGTGGTTTCATAGGAAAGGTGAATTCTGGAAAAGAAGCATAAGCATGACTCAGGAGGGAAAGACAACGTGGAAGAGAAGCAAGGGATCAAGATCGGCATGCCAATCATTGGTGGATTAGTGGCAGCAATTGTAGGAGGCATTGTGTGGGCAGTGATCGCTGCACTGACGGAAAGGGAGCTTGGGCTCATTGCTATCGTCATTGGGGCACTTACAGGCTACGCGGTCGTATTGTTCTCAAACAAACAGATCGCAACGGTACATAAGGTCATCGCTGTTATCTTTGCACTTATCGGCATTTTGCTGGGTAAGTACCTAACTGTAGTATATTTTACATCCGAGTTGTTCAGCGATGCGGGCATGATGGATTTGGTGTTCGATGGTGAGATGGTAAGCGCGTTTGCGGAGACTATTACGGATTATTTCAGTGAGCCGATTGATCTGTTATTCATCGTACTGGCCATCGTGTCAGCATGGCAGATCCCAGGTAGAATGGCAAGGACCAGCCTGGCGTCAGATGCATCTTCATCTGATCACGCTCCTAGAGCTTAGGCGGTGAATAGCAGAAAGCAAGACCTGTGTAATACAGGGACTGCCTCCATTAAAATAGTACTCAGAGTGAATAACTGTAATGGCTTATTCACATTGCGGCTGAGATACTAAAAGAGGGACGTGACGCCTTAGGGCGTACGTCCCTTTTTTGTGTAAACTGAGTAATGTTGTATCCCTGGGCTGTCCAGCACATTGCATGAACTCGGAAAAGATGTGGCAGAACGGAGTTCTATTTAATACGAGCATATTGCCTATAACGAGAGAGCAAGTTTTCATTAGCAATAGAAAGATCGAAATGGAACTACTTGTCTACAATTTATACCTGATTGCGAGGGGAATCGGATAATGCTATAGGTGGAATCAATGTAGGCAAATGTTAACTGTTTCGATCAGCAAACACAGCCATGGCATCCCTCATAAATACAGCCAAGCCTTCGCCGAATTGATCAATATTACGTGTAAAACGTTCGTCGTCTACGTACATTTGGCCCAGCCCTCTGAAGGCTTCAGGGGAATACGTACCCATATTGTTCAAAAAGCTGTACCATTCCGAGATTCCGGCTTGAGCTTCGGCAGAGTTTGGATCCGTGTGACGAAGTGCTGCCAGGCGGTTGTAGATTTCATTCATTTGATCGGATAGAGCTTTTTGTTTCGCAGGAGACTGGCTCTGTATCTTTTGGTTAGCCTGATCCACTGCTTGGTCTCCCCAACGTTCCCGCGCTTCCTGCTCATACGGGTTATGGCTGAAATTGAATCCTTCGAATTGTTCTTTGGCTGTCATCTTAATTTCTCCTCTCACGTGCTGAACTGATTTATCAATAGTGGCAATTATTTGGTCCAATCGCTGGCGTTTCTCCAATAGAATGCGGCGATGTATATTTAGCGCTTCCTCCCGATCGAAAGAGGGATTGTTGATAATCTCCTTAATATCTTTTAGAGAGAAATCGAGTTCTTTAAAAAATAAAATCTGCTGCAGCATTTCCAGATTGGCATCTGAGTAAAGTCGATACCCGGCAGATGTTACTTCGTCCGGTATTAATAGTCCGATCTCATCATAGTGATGCAGTGTGCGCACACTGATCCCGACAAGTTCGGCCACTTCTTTTACTTTCATGGCCATGATTGATACCTCCTTACACCACCGATTGTACAGCGTCACGTTACGTGAGAGTCAACAAGAAAAAAATAAGATGCACGCACGGATGCTGCATCTTGAGAATGGCTTGGGTGATTGAACGACTGAGTGTTTGAGTGGATGAATAATTGAGTAAATGTGTAATGAATGATTAAGAGCCTGGATTATTGCAATAATCAGTTAGCTTAGGGTGAACAAGGCGCTTCTTGTCAATGTTATAGAATATTGCGCTCTTGTGAGGGCTGCACCACCCACTCGGTGCAGCCCTCGGGCCGGCGGTGCAGGGAGCGAATGGCTACGCCTGCATCCCGCGCACCGCCGCAGCGAACTGCGCAGCCGCTGCGCGCACATCGGCCGCGCCCGCGATGGCGGAGATGACGGCTACGCCGTCGGCTCCTGCCGCCATCACGGCGGCCGTGGTATCGGGCGTAATGCCGCCGATACCGACCACCGGAACTGCAATACCTGCGGCGCGCAGTTCCGCTATCCCGGCGGGGCCCAGCACAGCGTGGGCATCCGCTTTGGACCGCGTCGGGTACATGGGCCCGACGCCAAGATAGTTGGCGCCCGCCTGCACCGCACGGCGGGCTTCCAGCGCGGAGTGGGCGGATACGCCAAGCATCCGCCCTTCTCCGATGCGGGCGCGTACCAGCGCCGCGTCCGCATCGTCCTGGCCGACATGCATGCCGTCGGCCTCCACCGCCACAGCCAGCTCCACATCATCGTTCACGATGAACGGTATCCCGTGCTGGCTGCACACCTCGCGAAGCCGCATCGCAAGCGTAATGCGTGCTTCGCCAACGAGAGCGCCAGTTCCTTTTTCCCGGAACTGGAACAGCGTAATGCCGCCAGCAATAGCCTGGCGCAGCACCTCCACCGGGTCACGCGTCGTATTCACGCTGCCCATGACCAAATACACCTGCATCGCACGGCGTACCGCTTCTGCATCCAGATGGCGCATCACTGCCCACCCCGCAGTCTGCGCTGGTACGCAAAATGATTCGTCGGCCCATGTCCGGCCCCGATCCCCAGTTCATCTTCGATAGCTGCCTGAATGAATGCTCGCGCAGTCGTGACGGCAGCCAGTACAGCGGAGCCCTTAGCCAATTCGGCAGTAATGGCCGCAGAATACGTACATCCCGTTCCGTGGGTATGCCTTGTCACCACCCGAACGTTCTCCAGATAATGAAAAGACTGCCCATCATAGAGCACATCAACAATCATGCCACTTCCCTCATCATGACCACCTTTCACCAAAGCATACGTGGAGCCCATCTGCACCATCCGCCTTGCGGCTTCTTCCCGCTGACTCAGATTGGTAATAGACATTCCAGTAAGCAGCTCGGCTTCCGGAATGTTCGGCGTTGTGATCAGGGCATGAGGCAGCAGCTCTGTAATTAGCGCCTGAATAGCCTCCTGTTGTAACAGAGGGGCACCGCCCTTGGCAACCATAACCGGATCGATGACCAGATTGGACCAGCCGTATTGCTGCCATTTCCCGGCGACCAGTCGAATAATCTCGGCACTGTAGAGCATGCCAGTTTTTACAGCGGCGGGTTGAAAATCATCACCAGTTGAATCCAATTGTTGAGCGATACCTTCATATGAAATAGGGAAGACGCCCTGTACGCCTGTTGTATTTTGGGCAGCAATGGCTGTAATCACCGTCATGCCGTATACACCAAGCTCCTGAAAGGTCTTTAGATCGGCCTGTATTCCGGCGCCGCCACCATTATCGGAACCTGCAATCGTCAAAGCCTGTGCAATACTCATTGCGAACCTCCATCAATCTGGCGAACCTGTGCCCGCTGTGCGAGAACGTCAGGCGTCACTTGGGCCAGTTGGTTCAGCAATTCAATTTGAAAGCTGCCCGGTCCCTGATCAGCGGTACGCTCTGCTGCAATCTCTGCTGCAACGCCATAGAAAGCGAGTGCCTCCACAACACTGCCCAGCAAGTCGTCTCCCGGTTTCGCAATAGCTGCAAAAGCACCAATCACTGAACTGAGCAAGCAGCCTGCACCAGTCACTTGGGTAAGCAAGGCATGTCCATTACTCGTCAGGAACGTCGTTTGCCCATCCGTAATGACATCCTCGCGTCCGGTAATGACGACTACACAGCCGAGTTTTTGTGCTGCCCGTTCCGCTATCCCGATGCGATCACCATCGCCTTGACCTGCATCCACACCTTTGATACTCCAGCTCTCACCGATGACATTGGCGACTTCCGCCACATTACCACGCAATACTGTGAGGCGAAGCTCACGAGCGAGCATCTGAACGGTTTCCGTACGATAGGCCGTTGCGCCAGCTCCAACCGGATCGAGCACAACAGGCACGTTATTTACATTAGCGGATTGACCAGCCAGGCGGATCGCCTCAACTACCTTTTCATCCAGCGTGCCAATGTTCAGTACCACCGCTCCCGACATCTTGGCGACATCAGCGACTTCTTCATGCGCGTAAGCCATAAAAGGGGATGCACCTAGTGCGAGCAAACCGTTGGCCGTAAACGGAGCGACGACAATATTCGTAATGTTATGAACAAGCGGATTTTTCGTACGAACACGTTTCAAATAAGACATATGAGTTCCTCCTTATAAATAAGCAATTTGATCGACAAAAGCAGGCAGGGTTACCCTTATACGCATAAGTTTGCAAGGTTGTTGGATAGCAGGATTTTCATAAAATGATTGAGTTAAAGATCATTCTCGGATAGCTGCAATGTCCATATAGAAAGATCAAATAAATAATTCATCTACTTAATAAAAATTCCATATATTCTATAGAAGTTTTATTCGTACAGTTATTGAATACCGAAGAAACTCATGTAGACCATTTCCGATATTGAATTTACAACTTTCAGATTTTCTTGGATCTCATCCAACACGGATTTCCTTACTCACCCTGCAAGTTGATAAAAGCATCCTCAGTCTTCACGGAATCTGGAATCAGTTCACTTTGAACCAGCCATGCGCGTACGTTTTCCCAAGACGAGGCGTCCTGCCTGCCAAACGGGAGACCGTCTTCATTCATCAGTGGAAGTAAAATATTCAGACTTTGGGTTTCGATCTCCGGGTCAAGGGGAGACGTTTCGTTCTCATGCGCAAGCAGAATGTTCAGCGCATCTTCGGGGTGCTCTGTTACATATTTCTGCCCTTTCTGTATTGCTTGGATGAAGCGGGTAAGCTGATCTTTTTTCGCTTCAATGCCCGTATCACTTGCAGTGAGAACTAGTTCATAATAATCAGGTACGCCGTAATCGACGGGATTGATTGATTTCATGGCATGGCCTTCTTTTTCCAGAATCAATTGCTCATGGTTAATAAATCCGCCCATAATGCCATCTGCCTGCCCGGAAGCCAGGGAAGGAATCAGGTCAAATCCCACATCCACCAGATTCATCTTGTCGGGATTACCTCCATCCTGGCTGATCATCGTACGGACCATCGCTTCATACAGAGGGACAGAGGAATAACCGACCGTAAGCCCTTCAAGATCTTTTGGCGACTTCACTTTACCGTCTGCTTCGGTCAACAGATGCACGAGCGGATGCCGAACAACGGCTGCAATGGAACGTACTGGAATGTTCTCCCCGCGCGCAAGCAAAATTTGCGGCTGGTAGCTCAGCGCCAGATCGATTTTCCCGGCTGCAACAAGCTTGAGTGAGTCATTGGTATCGGCTGGCATCTGAACATCCACATCCAGACCTTGATCCGCGAAGTAACCTTTCTCCTGAGCAACATAGATGAAGGAATGCACTGCATTCGGGTACCAATCGAGCATGATGGACAGCTTTTCTTTGGATTCCGATAAAGGTCCGTTCGCAGATGATTCTGTCTCTTTTACATTGGAAGTTGAATCTGTAGCAGGCGTGTCGGTACCTGTATTTCCGCATCCGCTGATGATCAGCAGCAGGGTCATAAGCAGGATGGGGAGCAGGGAATAGATATACTTTTTATTCATAGCTTCAAATTCCTCATTTCCTTTTATCTGTTTTGAAATCCATAAGTTTCGACATTCAGGCGAAGAGAAATCGATGAGCTGCAATGTGCTGCAATGAGTTCACAGCCAATATCAGGGGCTATAGCTCTGAGTTTCGCTAATGGCAGGCGAGAGTTATCCAGTTTTCCTTCTACCTGCATGATGTGGTGTACCGAATCTTTTCTCCAGCCATGCAATGAGTACAAACAGGGTGATTCCAAGCAGAGATAACAGCACAATGGATGCGAACATCGCATCCGTGTTCATGCTGCTCGACATTCTGCGGCTGAAATAACCGAGACCCTTACTTCCGCCAAGCCATTCCCCGATCGTGGCACCGACCACACAATACACCACAGACATCTTCAGTCCCGAGAAGAAAGAGGGAAGGGCAAGCGGAATCTGTAATTTGCGAAAATTATCCCACTTGCTGGCCCCCATCGTCAGCAGCAGTTCACGCTGCTCCGGGTCACCCTGGTGCAGGCCATCGTAGGTGCTCACCACAATCGGGAAGAACGCGATCAGGAATACCACCGCGACTTTGCTCCACAACGTATAGCCAAACCATAGGATGAAGACGGGGGACAGGGCAATCAGCGGGATCGTCTGACTGATTACAATGAAGGGGTATAAGGCCTTTTCAATCGACCGATTCATATGCATGCCTGTTGCCAACGCAATCCCTGCGCTGATAGATAAGCCAAAACCAATGACAACCTCCATCAACGTAGCGGGCAGATGTGTAGCCAGCAGGAGGCGGCGATGCTCATACAGCGAACTGGCAATCGCCGTCGGGGCTGGAATGATGAAGGAAGGCACCCATCCCATACGCACCACCCACTCCCAGATGACTAGCAGCAAGAGCATGAGCAAGAGAAACAGAGCATAACGGGCAAGCCAACGTTTTACGCCATCCATCAACGGGGCTCTCAAGTTACCGTCTCGCATGTAATTGTTCCTCCAGTCGTCGTCTCATCTGAACGAGAGCCGGTTCGTAGATCATGTCCGAATGTCTTGGACGTGGCAAAGGAACCGTCAGATCCTGCAGCTGTTGGTCTTGACGCCCCGGAGTTAACAGGACAATCCGATCACTGAGCAGCAGGGCTTCTTCAATGTCATGCGTGATGAACAATACGGTTTTGCCCAAGCCTTCCCAGAGCTCCAGCAGCCAGCGGTGCATCTCCCGTTTGGTCAGGGCATCGAGGGCTCCGAATGGTTCATCCAGCAGCATGAGTTGGCCACCTGTCAGCAAAGTACGAAGCAGCGCGACACGCTGGCGCATGCCGCCTGACAGCTCGTCCGGGTAAGCATGCGCGTGGCCGGATAAGCCAAATCGGTTGAGACCGGCCAGAATGTCCGCTCGAATCCTTGCCTTGTCTTGACGACCTGAAGCAAGTTCAGAAGGGAGCATGCAATTCTCCATGACCGTGCGCCAGGGTAACAAGAGGTCCTTCTGCGGCATGTAGGCCACCTGCCCCAGTCGCTTTCCTTCTTGAACCCAAGGGATTTCAATGGTTCCGTGAGTTGGCTCAAGCAAGCCTGCCATCAGCTTGAACAGGGTGCTTTTACCGGAGCCGCTGGAACCGATAAGCGAGACGAATTCGCCCTTGGCTACACGCATCGACACATTGGAGAGCACGGGGGAATCCTTTTTTTTCGGGAAAGCATAGCTCATGTTGTGAATGGTGATGTCGTTATCCATCGCATACCGTTCCCCTTGTTATTCAGACTTCAAACTGCGGGATCTTGAATTACACCTTCTGATCTGCACGCAGAACACGAAAAAGACCCACCCATTTCCGGAGAAATGAGTGGGTCTGTAAGTTCAATTCACATAAAATTTCATCATCAACATGAAAAATCCGCTTACTGAAAGGCCGCTCCACTTCCCTCCGCTGGTATGATCCAGATCAGGTTCAAAGGGTCCGAATCGTTCGATTCGTCTCAGCCGCAAGGCTCCCCTAGTGCAATGTTCAAGATATGCAGTTGTGTGTTCAGCATATATCACATGCAAGTGGAATGTAAAGAGGGTCCTTGGAAAGAATGTGAGTACTGCGAGTTAGAAAAATAACCCAGGATTCTAAACGTTTTAATGTAACAACGAATCAAGCTCCCCGATCAGACGTGCAATCTGCTCAGGTGTGCCAATCGTAATCCGAAGCCAGGTCGGCATGCCAAATTCGGCACCGCCGCGGACAGAGATGCCTCTGTTCAACAATGCTTTGGTAATCGGGCCACTATCCTGTAACAGGTCAACCATGATGAAATTCGTTTCGGAAGGGATATAGGGTAATTTCCACTGCTCAAAGGATTGCATTAACGTTTCCCGTCCCTGACGATTGTAATGCAGGCAATGAGAGACAAATTCATGATCATCCAGGCTGGCCGAAGCAGCGGCCTGAGATGTGGCTGTCAGACTGATGGGCAGCTTGACCCGGTTAATGCCTTCAATAATGCTTTCATTCCCGATGCCATATCCGATTCGCAGGCCGGCAAGTCCGTATATTTTGGAGAAGGTCCGCAAAATAATCAGATTATTATACTGTTCCAGCAGCTTAACCGTATCAGGATAATCTTCACTTTCCGCGAATTCATAATACGCTTCGTCCAGGACAACCACAACATGGGAGGGAACATGTTCGAGTAAACCAAGCAGGGCATCTGCTGTGAAGATGGTTCCGGTCGGATTATTCGGATTGCACAACCAGATAATTCGGGTAGAATCATTGATCCGTTGCCGGAATTGCTCCAGATCCAGCGAATGGTTGACCAAAGGCACTTCATGAATGACTCCGCCTGCCAGCAGCGTAGCGCCCTTATACCAGTTAAAGGAGGGCACCGGAATGAGTGATTCCTCGCCGGGATTAAGATAGGCTTGGGCGGTAAGGGTTAGGAGCTCGAATGATCCACTGCCAAATACCAATTGGGATGTACGCACACCCAAGCGATCCGCAAGCTTGTCACGCAGCAGTTGGCTGGAGCCGTCGGGGTATTGTGCCAAAAGTTCGGAGCCCAATGATCTGACCGCTTCTGCAGCCAGTGGAGATGAGCCGAAGGGATTCTCGTTCGCTGCAAGCCGATCGACACTTTCGAGTCCCAACTCCCGCCGGATCTGTTCCATGGATTTGGCAGGCGTATAGGCCGGAATATGATTTAACAGGTCTTTAACAGGAGGAGAGGGAACGGGTGAGAGGGATTGCATAATCATGCCTTCTTTCCAGTGGAATTAAATCGAGAATGAGATCTGTTTTTGGGCCATCTGCTGTGGCGTCTCTTGATGAGGAGTCAACAAGCGATTCAGAATCAGGTTTTCAAAATGAGCAAACCCGCTGTCCCGAACGCGTGGCCGCTCCAGTGTAATTCGGGTATCCATCGTTATATGACCATCCTCGATTAACAGCACCCTGTCTGCCAGCGCAACCGCCTCGCTAACATCATGCGTGACCAGAATGACGGTCAGACCTTCTTCTACCCACAAGCGTTCGATTAATTGCTGCATCTCAATTCGGGTCAATGCATCCAGTGCACCCAGCGGTTCATCCAGAAGCAGTAAGCGCGGATGACTGGCGAGTGCCCGTGCCAGAGCGACACGTTGTTTTTGCCCGCCAGATAATACCCCCGGCCAGTCGCCTTCACGCTCTCCGAGTCCTACATTGCGAAGTGACTGGCGTGCATCTTCCTTGTTCTTGTCGGGGATGCCCAGCCGTACGTTGTCGAGCACGGATTTCCAAGGCAGCAGCCGGGCTTCCTGAAACAGAAACCGTGTCTCGGGGGCCGTGCCGCCAAGCTTTCTGTTGCCCAGAATAACGCTCCCGGAAGAGGGGGCTTCCAGCCCGGCGATCAAACGCAGCAAGGTACTTTTGCCACAACCGCTTCGTCCGACGATGGCTACAAATTCCCCTTGTCTGACATTGACGTTGATGTCGGATAGAATCGTCCGCTGATCATACGATTTCTGAACCCCATCTACTTGAAGAAAAGGACTGATCTGACTTGTGCTCATGGATCAATTCACACTCCCTTTTGTTACTTGCGTGATAGAGCCGGATTCCAGCGCAGCCAGCGCCGTTCCAGCCATTTGGCGATGGTATCAGACAGCTTGCCCAGCAGGGCATACAGTAGAATGCTTAAGACAATCACGTCCATTTGCATGAATTCCCGCGCGTTCATCGCCATATACCCAATCCCCGCATCCGCCGCAACCGTCTCGGCTACGATGAGTGTCAGCCACATGATGCCAAGTGCGTAACGAATGCCCACCAGAATGGATGGCAGTGCACCGGGCAGGATAATGTCCTTATAAAGGGACCAACGGCTGAGGCCATATACTTTCCCCATTTCAATCAGGCCGGGATCGACCGATCGTATGCCGTGGAACGTGTTCAGATATACCGGAAAGAATACACCCAGGGAAACGAGAAATAATTTGGCTTCTTCACCGATCCCGAACCACACGATCACGAGGGGGATCAAGGACAGATGCGGAATGTTGCGGATCATCTGCACCGAGGAGTCGGCGATCTTTTCCGCAAGAGAGGAGATGCCATTCAGCACACCCAGCAGGAAACCCAGACCCCCACCAATCAGGAATCCTCCCAAAGCCCGCCTGGCACTAATACTGATATTGTTCAGTAGTTCACCGTTACGAAGCAGACGAATGAAGGCCTCCAGTACCTGAGCGGGACGAGGCAAAACATTGGCTGCCACAACTCCAGATGCAGTAAGCCATTGCCACAGAGCCAGAATGAGTAGGGGTACTACAAAAGGAATGAATTGGTTAAACCATGCCCGGTTAAATGTGTTGGACCGCACGTTATGTCTACCTCCTTGCTTCGTTCATTATTGGTTACCTGGATCTGGAAGTTGATCTTGAAGTGCATCACTCCAGAATGTGCTCACATCGACTGCCTGCTCAAAAATTCCCGCTTGCTGAAACGTATCCGCAACGTCCTGTTCGGACTTGAGGGCCTCGTCAGATATGGCAACAATACGTGATGGTCGCTGGGCTTCTCCATCCGTGTAGGTTTTAAGGGCTTGCGCCAATGGCTGGTGGGTGTTGTCTGCTGTAATTTGAGCCCATGCATCCTTATTGGCACGAGCCCAATCATTGAATTTGTTGATTCGCTCCAGATAATCGGCAAGTGCCTTTTTCTGTTCCTCATTCGCAAGAGCCTGATCAGAGGCGGCTACAAGGAAGCTGCCTGACAGAATATCTTTGGCGCTGGCGAGCGTTGTTGCTTCATTCTGATGTGCGGAAATGATGGCATTACCGTAACTGGCAAGAGCATCTACTTTCCCGCTAATCAGGGCGCTGAGTCCATCGGCTGTTGAAAGCTCAACAGGATTGATGTCACTCCAGGTTAATCCGGCATCCTCCAGCATTTTGAGCAGGAAATAGTGGGCCGTTGTATTTTTTACGAAAGCCACTTTCTTGCCTTTCAGGTCAGCAACCGATTTGATCGATGAACCTTTGGGCACAACGACCTCCTGATTTAAAGTACTGCCTTGTTGTACCGCAATAATTTTGAAGCTTCCACCATTGGCAGCCTGAGATGCAAAAATGGGCGGAATTTCACTGGTTACACCAAAGTCCAATTGGTTTGCAGCCATCGCTTCAAGGATCAGGTTACCTCCCTGAAAAACGTTATAAGTGACTTTATAGGGGGTGTCATCAAGTCCGGCGGCTTTCAGCCCCAATTCGAGATTGCCCCATCCCGTTTGGCCAACCCGAATGGTAACGTCATTATTCGAAGCACCTGATGCCGCTGTCGGTGTTGTGCCTGTACCCGCGGCCTGATGGTCAGTTCCGGTAGAGCAGCCCGATACAGTGAGTAAGAGAAATGCGCTCACAAGAAAGGTTAAAGATAGGGAGTAACGGCGATTTCGACGAATCATAGGGAAGAAACCTCCTTGGTGTATGAACTGTTCTCATGGGACTCAACTGACTCAGTGAATTTAGTAATAGATCCATTGGACTCAATAGAGTTACTGGATTCTATGAATGTTTGGCCGATTTGGTCTGCCTGAAGAATGGCTTCGGTTACTAGGGTGGCGCTGACCCCGAAGGACAGATGTGCCGCACTGCCTTCCCGCAGCTGTAGTCCTGCTGCAATGCGTGCAGCTGCTTCCCGAGACTGTTGTTGTATGCCAAGTTGGGCAAGAGTGATTGGCAGATTCAGCTTATGTAACAGAGTGAGCAGCTCTTGAAGCTCATCCCCCGCTTTGCCTTCAAGAATCCACTGGGTGAACAGTCCAAAGGCTACCTTTTCTCCATGCAGCGAAGCGTGTGTTTCAGGTAATTTGGTGAGGCTATCATGTAGTCCATGAGCAATCGCAGCGTGAAGTGATCCATCGCTAATGCTGCCGACAAGGCCTGCGAGCACAATAATGGCATCGGCAACATCACGGAATTGAGGTGTACTACCGGTGGTATCGGTGGATTCATAGACATCGATGGCGTGTGCTTCAAGAATATCGAGTGCAAGCTTGGCAGTGCTAACACTGTTTCGGAGAGTGAGGCTGGTGGCATTGCCACTTAGATTAACGGCGAACTCATGCCACTTTACGAGTGTGTCACCGATTCCTGCGGCCAAATACCGCCTTGGTGCACTCGCCAGAATATGGGGATCAGCCAGAACGAGATTAGGCGAACGGCGCAGGGGACGATATCCTGCAGATTGGCCCTGTTCATCATAGAGCACGGTTAAGGCGGACCAGGCAGCGCAAGTTGCGGCAATGGTGGGGACCGTTACAATGGGCAATTGGGCTTGCTCGGCCACCGCTTTGGACAGATCGAGCACTTTACCTCCGCCGACGCCGATAATCAGATCAACATCCAGATCGAAAGCTTGCTGCGTAAAAGTATCAATCTGGCCTGTTGTAACTTCACCGTGAAACAACTGTACATGGAACTTGACCTTATGCTCTTCCAGGGAAGGAAGAAGGTAAGGCTGTACGGCTTTCCATGCAGACTCACCGGCGATGATGAGCGCATGCTGCCCAAGCTGTGCAATCCGCGAACCGCTTTGCTCAAGAATATTAGCCTCGTGAACATATACTGCGGGTGCCTTAACAGTAATCATAAATACACTCCCTTTATAACTTATTATTCTTACGTTTTAACTTGGTTTTAAATTGCTTTGATTCTAGCATTGCAATCCTGCAACTACAATAACCTCGACAATCAATACATCCTATACTTCGATTGAAAGAATCTATAAGTAACAATAGAACGGGGGAACGATGGGCAATCGACTTTTTACTCCGCATACAGAGGGCAGGGTTTATTTAAGATGTAAGATACGGTACAATGTCTAAAAATTTCTATACGCTGCTTTCGGGATATATCAATTGAAAAGGGGGAGTTTTTATGAAAACCATTGGCCTTATTGGTGGAATGAGTTGGGAGTCTTCGTTAGAATATTATCGAATAATTAACGAAGAAGTGAAAATTAAATTGGGAGGATTACATTCAGCCAAGTGCATTTTATATAGCGTGGATTTTGAAGAAATCGAGCGCTATCAAGCTGAGGGTGATTGGGAAAGCTCTGGTGAATTATTAGGCAATGTTGCTCAGGCTTTGGAAAAGGCAGGAGCAGAAATGATTGTAATTTGTACAAATACGATGCATAAAGTGATTAAACATATTGAAGAAAAAGTGAGCTTACCCATCGTACACATTGCTGATTCAACAGCAGATCAAATTCAAAAGTCCAAAATAAGTACCGTTGGGTTACTTGGCACCAAATATACGATGGAACAGGACTTTTATAAAACACGAATTGAGTTTAATGGTATTCAGGTTTTGGTGCCGAATGAAGAGGAGCGAACAGGTATAAATAAAATAATATATGAGGAATTGTGTTTAGGGAAAATTCAACAAGAATCAAGAGATTATTATAAAGAGGTTATTAAGAGATTAGTTGATGATGGAGCCGAGGGGATAATATTAGGTTGCACTGAAATTGGTTTATTAGTAAAACCGGAGGATTCAGAAGTGCCCTTATTTGATACAACACGAATACATGCCATTGAATCTGTTAATCTGGCATTAGCCCAATAATTGGACCTAACGGGATAAACCGGTTCCCGGATTTACCTTGGCTCCCGAACCCGATATAATGGTGGTGGCGCATAAAAGCCGGATCACAAATGAGGGTGGGACTGTTCTCCCTCCTAAGCAGAATGGGGACCCCGAGTTGAAAACGTTCAAGAAAGTGTATATTGAGATCACAAGTATATGTAATCTGGCATGCAGCTTCTGTCCGCAGACCAAACGTGCCAAAAATTTCATTGACCCTGAAGTCTTCAACAATATATTGGATCAGATTAAACCTCACACCAAACATATTTATTTGCATGTCAAAGGTGAGCCGCTGCTTCATCCCAAAATTGATGTGTTACTGGATTCAGCGCATGAGAAGGGATTCAAGGTCAACATTACGACGAATGGTACGCTGCTGCCCAAAACCCAGCATAAATTGCTCGGCAAACCGGCATTGCGTCAGATGAACTTCTCCCTGCACAGCTTTGATGGTCACGAAGGTTCAACAGACCGTGAGGGATATCTGGGCAACGTGTTGTCTTTTGTACGGGAAGCAGTGAAGCACAATGTCATTATTTCATTCCGACTCTGGAATCTGACACAGGATAACTTCACGAACGCCCAGATGAACCGAAACCGGGAGACGCTGGAGGTCCTTGAACGGGAGTTCAATCTGGATTTTCGCATCGAGGAGAAGGTGGTGCCGGGGAGCGGTGTCAAAATTGCTCCGAATGTGTACCTGAATCAGGATCATGAGTTCCAGTGGCCGAGTCTGGATGCACCGGAAGACGACGGCAAAGGCTTCTGCCACGCGCTTCGCAGTCAGGCGGCAGTGCTTGTCGATGGAACGGTGGTTCCATGCTGTCTGGATGGTGAGGGTGTAATTAACTTGGGTAACGTTCATGAGAAGTCGTTCTCGGAGATCGTGGATGGTGAACGAGCCAACAATCTGTTCTATGGTTTCTCCAAACGGGAAGCAGTGGAGGAATTATGTCGGAAGTGCGGATACCGTCAACGGTTCGGAGCCTAAAGCGTAATGTAATAAATAGAACTGGATGCAAAAAGATAGAGATCACGTGGTCTGGAAACAGATGAAGTGGTCTTTTTGTTTTTCTAGAGCGATACGTAGCATCTAACAATGGATAACGGGCTGTAAATGAAGCATACTCGAAGTTGAGATCGGCATATTACATGTTGAAGTGCATGCAAACAATGCCGAGAAAACAAGGGTTTTACTGCCTTTTTTTATATCTAACTTAATGATTATTATCGTTTTATCCCTTTTTTGGTAGGATTAGGGCAGATTCCGGGCAGAGGTGCACCTCTGAGAGGTTCCGTGAGGACAAGCTTACGTTTGTCTGCCAATCTATCAGAATAAGGGAGGATTTATGGATGAAAAAAATGTTGACGTTGTTGCTGTCCGCCGGTCTGGTCGCTTCATTATTCGGTGCGATTCCTGCTTCTGCTGCGCCTACGGTTGTAAACTCAACGATTGTTGTACCAAAGGGTACCACCTTTGATGGCAAGGGCCAAACCTATGTAGCCAACCCCTCCACACTGGGCGATGGATCTCAAGCAGAGAATCAGAAGCCGGTATTTCGTTTGGAAGCCGGTGCCTCACTCAAAAATGTAATTATCGGATCACCTGCTGCTGATGGTGTTCACTGTTATGGCAGCTGTAATATATCGAATGTAGTCTGGCAGGATGTCGGAGAAGATGCACTGACACTGAAGTCTTCCGGAACGGTCAACATCACTGGTGGGGCAGCATACAAGGCGTATGATAAAGTGTTTCAAATGAATGCAGCCGGGACAATTAACATTAAAAATTTCAGGGCAGATGATATTGGCAAGCTGGTGCGTCAAAATGGTGGCTCCACCTTCGCCGTTAACATGACGCTGGACAATTCGGACATCTCCAATGTCAAAGATTCGATTATGCGTACGGACAGCAGTACATCACAAGGGAAAATTACAAATACACGTTACTCCAAAGTACCGACCTTGTTTAAAGGCTTTGCATCGGGTAAAACAAGTCAATCGGGGAATACGCAATATTAAACAGGATGAATCGCTGGATTCGTTAAAAGGTTCAGCTCCGCTTGTGATTTGCGGTTGGAATTATAACGCCAAAAAGAGCGTCCCAAGGTCATTGCCACACTGACTTTGAGGGACGCTCTTTTTAATGTTGATGTTACAGTATAATTCTGCTGAGCAATGTTTCATAGTGGAAGCTTGAATTATTTCTCTCCCGGAACTTCAACGATGACTTTGCCTTTCTCGGGGACAACAGAACCGGTATCAATGGAGCCCGACTTGTTCATGATGTTGTAAGAGGTTTCTTCAAGCATACGAGAATATTTGAATGATATGAGTGTTTGACCTGCTACGGAAGGACGAGTCCCTGCTTCAGCAACAGCTTTGGTTTTAATAAAGAACAGGTCACCGATGGTTCCGGCATTCTTGCCGATGTTGGCCTGCCATTTCAGCAGGGCACTTTCATTTTTAATTGTATAATAGCTGATTAGATCGTTATCCTCTACAACATAGAAATGGTCTTTTTTGCCTTGTTCAAAAATGTATTCAATGGATGAATCCACTGGACCTAGAGGTTTGCGAATCTCCAGGCGAGCTTGTCCCAGTTCAGAGAAGCGTGGCAGATGCAGGGCGGCTTCACGCGCCACAGTCAGATCGGAACTGTTATATTCTTTTACAATAGCGGCATCGGTAGTGTAAATGTAGGCTTCCTTGGCCTTCTGGTTCCACTGCACCTTGGCACCAAAAGCTTCACCGATGGCACGGAGCGGAAGCATGGCTTTGCCATTCACCAGAATCGGCGGGGAAGACAATGTCGCATTTTGGCCATTTTTCTTCATTGTTTTGCTGTTAGGGGTAAGGACATATTTGTCGCTGCCTGTGTTAATGCTGATCTCTTTTGTTTTGTTGTTGTACCCAAACGTATAGTTGCCGAGGAATTGAAGCTCAGTCAATGCTACGTACGTGATACCCTGTTTTATAACCACATCATATTGAGCTTGTACATTGTTAATATACGCTGTCGGTTTGTGTGTTGTTGCTGCTTCCGCCACAGTGGAGGACAGCAGTGCGGGTGCCGTACCCGCGGTGAGAATCGAAGCGGCAAGGATCATTTTCCACTTTTTTTGCTGCCAGGCAGTATTGGTTGGTTTCATCATTATCAATCTCCCTTCTTGTATACCAAACGGACTACTTGATCCAAATGTTGCATAGTATTGTAAAGTACACCACAGAATATCTTCTCTCATTTACCCAAAATACAGCGTAATGATTTTTCCGGTATTGTCACAAATACCCATGTGTTGTACAGTAGAAGCAATGAAATAAGTGAACCGGGAGCTCAATGAAGTTGGGCTGAGAGAGCGGCCTTGTGCCGCTGACCGTATATCTGATCTGGGTAATGCCAGCGTAGAGAACATGAAATTGCGATGTGCAATGTGCAATGGTAAGGGTAAGAAATAGACGATGAAGACCAGATTACTTGGACGCAGAGGGAGTTTTTCTGATGTGTCAAGGATGAGATCATTGGTTTCTTATTTCTCATTACCTGCCTGATGCCCAGCATCGTAAAAATTGTAAACTGTGCGTATGGCCTGCCTGGGAACCGGGGAGGCTTTTTTTGTTTGTTTTATTGTTTATTTTATCAATCAAGGGAAACAGAGGAAGGAAGTAGAGAACATGTCAACAGCAGCAGGCAGCAACAGATTGAAGTTAACCGATATTCTGGTAACGATTGTGATTGCAGTGGTATTCGGGGTGATCTACAAAATATGGGGACCTACATATGATCTGATGAAACCATTCGGTGTTCATGCGGAGCAGATGATTTACGGCATGTGGTTTATGGCGGGAACCTTTGCCTTTGTCATCATTCGCAAGCCGGGTGTAGCTATTCTGGCTGAAGTAGCGGCATCAACGGTGAGTGCATTTCTCGGAAGTGAATGGGGCATGTCCACATTGGTATATGGCTTGTTGCAGGGGCTGGGAGCGGAGATCTTCTTCGCTGCATTCCTGTATCGGAAAAGCAATCTGTTCGTCACCTGTCTTGCGGCGATTGGGGCTGCGGCAGCTTCGCTTCTCCTGGATTATCAGTATGGGTATATCGATTCCCTCTCGGCTTGGAACTACACGCTCTTTATCGGTTTCCGCTTCATCGGCAGCATTCTGATTGCGGGCGTATTTGCCTATTATCTTGCCAAAGCGCTGGAGCTGACAGGGGTAACGCGCTCCCTCAGACCAGTGTCGAAGCAGGATTATGAGGCGCTGGACTAGATGAAAGGAGAGGGGAATGCACAGGCGGTAGGTGTTACGAATCTAAGATGCAAGTTCCCGGGAGAGAAAGCCTTGGTGTTTCAAGGCTTGTCTCTTTCTGTGCGTCAAGGGGAGAAAGTATTATTGCTCGGACCAAGCGGCTCTGGCAAATCGACCTTGCTGCACATTCTGAGCGGCCTGATTCCGCGATCTGTGGAGATTCCGATGAAATGCGACGACATTCAAGTGCCAGAGCAGCCTGGTATTGTTTTTCAAGATCCGGATACCCAATTCTGTATGTCATATACGGATGAAGAGATTGCTTTTGTACTGGAAAACCGGAATATTCCACGCGAGCAGATGCCTGCTCTGATCCATCAATACCTGGAACAGGTGGGGTTAAGATTTGAACATAATCGTGTACTCATTCAATCGATGTCTCAGGGCATGAAGCAGCGCCTTGCGATGGCTTCGATTCTGGCCATGGAGCCAGATGTTCTCTTTTTGGATGAACCAACAGCACTGCTGGATGATGAGGGAACTTCTCAGGTGTGGGATACGGTGAAACAGATTGCACAGGACAAAACACTCATTATCGTGGAACATAAAATCAATGAAATTGTCGAGTGGGTAGACCGAATCATCGTATTGTCGCCTGAAGGAAATATTGTGGCAGATGGCCCGGCGAATCAGGTGTTTACAGATGAGCGGAATATGCTGAGAGAATACGGAATCTGGTATCCGGGCGTTTGGGAAGAGCGAGGTCAGACGAAGGCTCAGGCGTTGGTCACAGGAGAGTCCATTCGTTATGGAGCCGCAGAAACGGAACGCATGGATTATAGGCAGGGGAGAGTCCCTGCTGAGCTCCAGCCAGCCCTGGACATGCAGCAATTCACCGGATGGCGTGGAAAGACACCATACATTCAGGTGGAACAGGCCAAGGTATGGCACGGAGATTGGGTGGGGATTGTCGGGGTTAACGGTGCAGGTAAAAGTTCATTATTGCTGTCCATGATGAATATCCTGAAAACGACAGGTCATTATGTTGTGGAAGGACAATCGGCTGGCAAAACAGAGCAGCTTGCAGATCACATTGCCTTTGTATTCCAGAATCCTGAATTTCAATTCGTTACAAATTCGGTCCGGGATGAAGTGGGATTCTCCTTGCTGGGCGGGAAACGTACTGCCGAAGAAAGAGGGGTGCAAACGGATCATATGCTGGAGCAATTCGGACTGACCGCTCTGTCCGGAAGGCATCCATACCAGTTGTCGATGGGGCAGAAACGACGACTGAGTGTAGCCTCGGCACTGGTACGGGAACAGCGTATTCTGTTACTGGATGAGCCTACCTTTGGTCAGGATGCGCGTAATACATTTGCGATGCTGTCGCAGCTGGAGCGGTTGCGGCGTGAAGGGACCGCCATTGTGATGGTTACGCATGACCGGGAAATCGTGAAACGTTATTGCACCCGGATCTGGACGGTGAATGAGGGGAGGTTAACGGATGCAGCTCTCGTTTCCTCATCGTGAGACCTGGATTCATGCGGTGAATCCCGGGTTGAAAATGGTTTTTCTTACCCTGCTGTTTGTCTTCGTCATTCTTGTTCACAACCTGAATGTAATGGCGAATGTGGCAGTCGTCATGCTGCTATTGCTGTGCTGGACAGGTCACCCATGGCCCAGACTGTTGCTGTATGCGTCTCCGTTCATTCTGGTATTTATCTCCACTTCTACAGGTATGATCATGTTTGGTAAAGGCGAGACTACCTGGTTTAAGTGGGGTTTGATTCATATTACGGAAGAGAGCTTCTACCGCGGATTACATCTCGGATTTCGTTCCTTGAGTATGGCGGCGGCTGGATTGTTATTCGGTCTGACGACCAAGCCTGTTCGGTTGTTTTATTCCCTGATGCAGCAGTGGAGGCTCCCACCCAAGTATGCCTATAGCTTTCTGGCGGCTATGCGCATGATTCCGATTCTGCTGGATGAATTCCAGACGCTGCGTTATGCCATCCGCATTCGGGGAACGGGGCAGCGCGGTTCCCGCTGGAATGTATACGGCGTACTGAAACGATATGCCATCCCGCTGCTTGCACAGAGTATTCGCCGTGCGCAGCGTATGGCGGTGGCGATGGAAGCGAAGGGATTCACAGAAGGTGCGAGCCGAACGTATTACATCCAGATCGGGTATTCTGGGGCGGATCTGTGGTTTGTGGGGTATTTTATCATATCGCTAACGTTGGCTTATACGCTGGGCTTGACATTACCGTACCATTCAGGCCTGCTGGATGTCAGATAACTTGCGAAAAAATATATGGGTAGAAACAGTAACTTTTGCTTGTTCATAACGTCTTAGATGGAAATAACTTCAAAAGAATGGAGTGGACTGACGTGAAGAAGGGGAAGGGGCGTAAAAGGCTAGGGATGGGCTACCCATGGAGCATCGTTGCCGGTATCGCAGCCGTGGTGGTCACGGGGTGGCTGTTGACGAATACCCATTCAATGGCGCTGGAGGGGCAAGGGTCAGGTTCCGTAACGCAAGCGCTATCTGTAAAGCTGAATTATAAAAAAGGGGACAAAGTCACGATTGCAGATGAAGTCCCTATATACAGCCGTGTGATCGAGAGCCGCGTTTCCCCTGATCTGATGGGCATAGACGGGTATAGCTCCGCCCAGGGGAGCCTGAAAATAGATACGGTTCGCGGGGAATGGATCAAATTAAAAGGTAGCGATTACAGTGAATTCTGGATACCTGGCTGGTATGCCTCCAAAGAAAGCCGCAGCCTGACGAAAATATCGCCACAGACGTTCACACTGCAATCGGGCAGCAAACTGTATCTGTTTCCGGGAAGTCAGGCAAGCTGGTCTTCAGGAGCATTCCTGAAAGATCAGGCGTTCATTGTTACAGCGACGAAGGGCTGGTATGGCGTGTCGATTGCCCCGCGCGTCTGGAATGAGGAATCGTCCATCTATCGTCCTGCATTGCTATGGGTTAAGGCACAGGATGTAGCAGAGCATACCAAGATAGCGGACGGCTGGTTCAGGAGTGAACCGGCGATGCCTACAACGACTGTACGTCATTTGACGGATATTGTGCTGAACCAAAAAACAACCTCGAAACAGGTCGCGCAGTGGCTTGGTGAACCGGATTGGCAAGAGCATTCCGGCAATTTGAACGATACCGGTTATGCCATGAGCATTGGGAACACTTGGCGGTACGAGCGGGCAGATGCCCATTTTCTCGTGACATTTAACAAGAACGGCAGGCTTGCCAGAGCACGCTGGAACATACCGCAGGTTGACGGAAACGAGGTGGTGTCTGATTGGAGCTTCGGTCGTTCGGGTGAGTACGACTTCACGACTAAAATATATGGTAAGACGCTGCCGTCTACCTTACCCTGGAAACCGGTGTGGACCAATCAGGGGGATATCAATTATACCTTTTTACAAGCGGCTACAGAGGATGTGCTCCTGATAAAAGGAGATGATGGTGGATTCAGCGGGGGTTATTATGAAGGTTCTTTTTACGCACTTGATCGTCATACGGGTAAGCAGTTATGGGAAATTAATTCAGGGTATGGAAGACAGCATGCAGAGATGGATGCAGGACGCCAGCATGTTACAATCTACACCGATTATGACGCTGATCAGAAAAAATACGTAGATCGCATCCGCCACCTCCAGTTGAAAAGCGGTGATGTCGTATGGGAGTATGCCCCCAAGCAAAAATTCAGATTGAATGGCATCACTGCCGCAAAGAATGTAGTCGTAGTAAATAGTCCGGTTGTTGAAGGCTCAAGCAATAGCTGGTTAACGGTGTTGGACAGTGCAAATGGAAAAACATTATGGACAAGAAAGCTTAGTACAGGATATCAACTGTTAAACAAGGGCGCAGATGACCCCTATGTGATGTATTGGGAGAACAATAAATTGGTCGCAGCCGATCCGAAGTCTGGCCGAACCATATGGAGCATGAAGGTTGGTAAATCGACTGTGGATCATCCGGAGAACAATTCGTACTTTGACGGAATATACCGTCTGGATCCGTTTGTATCAGCTCAGCCGGAACGCTGGATGTTGTTGAATGATCAATGGGTGCTGCTTGATCTGAACACCGGTAAGAAGCTCGCACAATTCCCTGCCAGAAATGGACAGCAAATAGAGGTGCTTAACGATGGCCGGCTGCTGATCCGTGATAACAAGAAGGCGGATATATATGGCGATTACGCGGATTTTACAACGACACTATATGATGCCAAGAGCGGAAAAAAGCTATGGGTAATGAACGATAAGATTGAACGTGGACTTGTAGAGGGCGATCAATTATATGTAATCAAGAATGGATATCCGGCAGCTCTTGCATATGATACGGGGGAGACACGCTGGACTGCCCAAAACACGATTGCCGCCTTGCGATACCCTACCAATCAAGGGAGTTACCTGGTGTTTGATAATCAGCTTTTGCTGCCGATGGGTGACGATCTTCTGGTGATGAACAAACTAGACGGTACTTTGATGGGGCGTGTGCATGACGTGGTGATGGGTAATCCGGAGCACCGGGATCGGGATGCGAAGAACGGAATCCTGAATCGGGTTGGAAATGAAGTTTATATCGGTTCGTCCAACGGGCGGTTTAGTTTGTATGAGGCAAGTGCCTTAAATATGGATATCTTACGTTAAAGCTTGTTTCATGTGGGATGATGATTTATTATAAATAAACAGGATTGCTCGCGCTCCGGTTTATCGGCTGTGCGGGCTTTCTTCATGTGTTCTTGAAGGAACATGTACGATCAATCGCAGGAGGAATCTCCCATGATTTCATTATACGGGGTAAGCAAGCGTTATAACGAGCGTGGGTCCCGTGAAGATCAGGGATTCGAGGCGCTAAGCTCGGTTTCCCTGGAAGTAGGCCAGGGAGAGATCCATGGCATTATCGGCTCCAGTGGTGCGGGAAAATCCACGCTTCTGCGCATGCTCAACGGATTGGAAAAACCGGATGACGGCGAAGTCATTGTGAATGGGCAGCATCTGACCCGGATGAGTGAGCGAAGTCTGCGTCAGGCGCGGAGTTCCATTGGCATGATTTTTCAGCACTTCAATCTGGTTAGCAATCGGACCGTGAGCGGCAATGTTTGTATGCCTTTGGAACTCGCTGGCGTCTCCCGTACCGAGCGGGTTGCACGGGGACTTGAGGTATTAAGATTTGTCGGACTTGAGGATAAGGCCAACCAGTATCCTGCACAGTTAAGCGGAGGCCAAAAGCAGCGTGTGGCTATCGCCAGAGCACTTGCCAGCCGACCGGATGTGCTGCTCTGTGATGAGCCAACATCTTCGCTTGATCCGCAGACAACGAGCGGAATTCTGGATGTGCTGCGTCATGTCAATGAAACGCTGGGCGTAACCATTGTGCTCGTTACACATGAGATGGAGGTTGCCCGAAAGCTCTGTGACCGGATCTCGGTGATGAAAGAGGGACGGATTGTCAGAACGTTATCGGAGGCGGAAGTACGAAGCATACCGGAACCGAAGCCTGATCTGCTGACATCCTTGTTGATGGGTGAAGATGCATCCGTGAGCGGACCTGATACCTCTCTTCCTAGCAGTCAGGAGGAAAATGCTGATGATACCTGAGTCCGTTGTGAAGTATCAGCATGAAATTTGGCAGGCCATCGGAGAGACCTTTGTTATGGTCGGAATCTCGATCACGGCGGCCGTGTTAATCGGGCTGCCTCTGGGTACACTGTTGTATCTGTTCCGAAGAGGGCAGCGTTATCAGAATCGACCTTTGTTCATGATTCTGGGAAGTCTCGTCAACATTATTCGTTCCTTCCCGTTTCTGCTGCTCGTCGTATTTATGATTCCGTTCACACGTCTGGTCGTTGGAACATCCATCGGGACGCTTGCAGCAACCGTGCCGTTATCGGTCATCGCAGTTGCGTATTACGCCAGACTGGTAGAACAGGCATTGCTTGATGTACCAAGGGGGGTAATTGAAGCTGCCTCTTCCATGGGTGCATCGACCATGCAGCTTGTGGTGAAATTCCTTTATGTGGAGGCTCGCTCAGGACTCGTCCTCGGCTTAACGACGGCAACCATCAGTTTTATCTCTTATTCTACAGTCATGGGTATTGTCGGTGGGGGCGGTGTTGGTGATTTTGCGATTCGTTACGGTTATCAGCGATTCGAGACGGAGATTATGGTATTTACGATTATCATTATGATTATCCTGGTACAGATGATCCAATATACCGGCAGCAGACTGTCCCGCTGGCTCGATCGCAGATCCTGAAGAAGGACAAGCAATGCAGAAAGATTGAATTACAGCATGAACAATACAGATTATATGATGAAGGGGTTTATATCAGATGAAAGCAAAATTAATGCTCATGCTGCTGGCAGTGACGCTTGTGGCAGCCGGATGCGGCAAAAAAGAAGAAACGCCTGCGGCGGAAGGAAGTAAGGAAGGCACTCAAGCCGGACAAGAAGTGACATTGAAAGTAGCTACTCTGATTCCGCCAATGACGGATGTGCTGGATATTGTGAAGCCATTGCTGAAAGAAGATGGTGTTAATCTGGAAGTTGTTGTACTTTCCGATAACGTTCAACCGAATACTGCACTGGCGAACAAAGAAGTAGACGCAAACTTCTTTCAGCACGTACCTTACATGAATCAGTACAATGAAGCGAATAACGCTAATCTGGTTGCTGTGCAGCCTATCTACAATGCTATTTACGGAGCATATTCCAAAAAATATAAATCGATCGAGGAATTGCCTGAAGGTGCAACGGTTGCGATTGCCAACGATCCGTCCAACATTGGACGCTCGCTGGTTATGATGGAACAGAACGGCCTGATCAAGTTAAAAGAAGGCGTCGGTTTCAATGCAACGCAAGCAGACATCACGGAAAACACGAAGAACTTCCAGTTCAAAGAAGTGGATCTGTTGATGCTCGCTCGTATGCTGGATGATGCCGATCTGGTTGCCATGACTCCGGCTTATGCGAGTCCGCTGGGGCTTACGCCGAAAAAGGATGCGCTGTTCACTGAGAAGGATGATTCCCATTTTGCCATTACCTTGGTTGCCCGTGAAGATAACAAGGATTCGGAAGCCATTCAGAAGCTGGCAAAACGTATGGCGGGTCCAGAAGTGAAGGCCTTCTTTGAAGAGAAGTATGCGGATATTGCAATCCCGGCTTTTAAATAAGATCCGTTGATCTGCAACTGAATTATTGTAAAGGTAGGTTTCAAAAGAAACACGAAGCCCCCGGCTTATTCTCATTTGCCGGGGGCTTTTTTATATGGCTTACGATGGGAGGGACAGCATCAGCTCTTATCAGAGTCGTGTTCTGGTTTCGGCTCCATCAGACGGATCAATTTCCGCTCAGTAGCGGTGTCTATTGCAGGGGTGTAGATGCTGCATCGCAGATCAGCATTTCCCTGAACCTGGAGTGAAGTAAGATCAAAAAGCATTTTGCCAGCTTTGGAATGTCTAAATTCAATCAATACGTCCGGGGCGCTGCTGACACTGCTTTGTTTCCAAAGTGTGTGAAAATCAGGATATCTGTCCATCATGTCGTCCAAAAACATGTTATACCATTCATCATCGACATATTGACCGTAATAAGCACGGAAAATAGCCAGGAATCCGCTAACAAAATCCTCCCAATTGACGGCCAGTCTCCGAAATTCCTTTCGCTCAAACAACAAGCTGATCATGTTCCGCTGTTCAGCAGGAATCTGTTCAAAATCCATAAACACATGCCGGGCGGCTTCGTTCCAACCCACAATGTGACAGCGTCGATCCGAGATGATCGTGGGACAATTGCGAAGTTCCTGCAATATTTTCTGCAAGGAGGGATGAATCTGTAGTGGCTTCTCATCCAGGATATGAAGTTCCGAATGATACTCTAGAGCAAGGGAAAATAAATACTTCCGTTCGTCCGAGGTGAGCCTGAGAGCTGACGCAATATTGTCCAATACAGAATGAGACACCTGAATATCTCGGCCTTGTTCAAGCCAGGTGTACCACGTTGTGCTGACGCCTGCCAATTGGGATACTTCCTCTCTTCTTAATCCAGGCGTTCTTCGACGGGAGCCCGCAGGTAAGCCGACGGATTCCGGAGAGATTTTGGAGCGTTGGTTTTTCAGAAAAGCGGACAATGCCTGTAACCTCACATCATGGTTCAATCCATCACCTTCGATCATCAGTTTATCATGGTAGTCATTATACTATTATATTTGACAACTTGTAATAGGATAATACGAATGGCAATATAAGTGCATAACATAGTTAAACAACTAGTCAAGGAGCACTAAAGGGGGATGCGTTATGGAGCGTGTTGTTATTACTGGAATGGGGATTATCTCTCCTTTGGGGAATGATGTGCAATCATTTTGGAATGGTTTGGTAGAAGGCGAATCTGGAGTTTCACCTATTGAGTCGTTCGACACAACGTCCTACAAAACGAAGATAGCAGGAGTGGTCCGTGACTTTGACGGAGAGGAACGGTTCGGGCGAAAGGAAGCACGGCGTATGGACCGGTTCGTGCAATTTGCTGTTGCGGCAGCAGATCAGGCTCTATCGGACTCTGGTCTCGTGATGGATCATGTGGACAGGGAGCGGGTTGGTGTATATATCGGTTCGGGGATTGGCGGAATTCAGACCCTGATGGAACAAGGCAAGCTCCTGTCTGAGCGTGGGCCTTCGCGAGTCAGCCCAACCTTGGTGCCGATGATGATATCCAATATGGCTGCGGCTATGGTGAGCATGAGATTTGGCTGTTGGGGACCCACTCTATCGCCAGTAACAGCTTGTTCGATCGGCAACACAGCGATAGGTGAGGCTTTCCGGCTGATCCGTCACGGTGGCGCAGACGTGATTTTTGCTGGCGGGACGGAGGCAGCTGTCACGGAAGTTTCACTGGCAAGCTTCGGTAATGCGACGGCACTATCTACACGCAACGAAGCGTACGAAGGGGCGAGTCGACCATTTGATGCAGGCAGAGATGGTTTTGTCATGGCTGAGGGCGCCGGGGTCTTGGTTGTGGAGTCTTTGACTCACGCCCTTGCGAGAGGCGCAAACATCCTTGCAGAGATCGTAGGTTATGGTGCCAGTTCAGACGCGTATCATATGGTGGCCACCCATCCGGAAGGGCGTGGTGCATACTTGGCCATGAAAGCCGCTCTGGCAGATGCACAGCTTCAGCCGCAAGAGATTGATGTCATTAATGCTCATGCTACCAGTACGGAAGCGGGTGATCTTTCCGAGACCCGGGCAATTAAGCAGCTGTTCGGTGCGGAGGCCTATCATATTCCGGTAACAGCAAACAAATCGATGACCGGACATATGCTGGGTGCGGCTGGTGGGGCGGAAGCGATCTCGCTCATTCAAAGCTTGCGGACCGGCATCATTCCACCGACAATCAATCAGGAGCAGAGCGATCCGGCATGTGATCTCGATTATGTACCCAACGTTGCACGAGAAGCTGATCTGAAGATTGGCATGTCCAATTCATTTGGCTTCGGTGGTCATAATGCAGTCATTATTTTGCAAAAGTATTCATCCTGAACAGAGCGCATAACGCGTGTCAGGTTCATTAGACAAAATAACGCTACAAAGGGGCGTCCATCGTCATGCTCATGACTTATTGGACAACCCCTTTATGGCGTGGCGTGATGATCCGCATTTGTATACAGCAGACTGCGGACGAATAATTCGAATACTCAGGATAATTAAGGGATGATCAGAATAATTAGGACGATAGGGACGGAGATTCAGTGATCCCTTTACTGCTTTTTTGCAGCCAGCTGACACGCCAGCGGGATTGCATGATGAGAACGAGGAACATGGACGCAGCCGCAATCAGACTAAGAATGACGAAGCCTGGTGTGTAGGATTGATAACTGCTGTACAGTTGACCAAGAATCAGAGGCAATGCATAACCACCCAAGCCACCAGCTGCACCGACGATGCCTGTCATCAGGCCAATCTCGTTGCCAAACCGCTGGGGAACCAGTTGGAATACGGAGCCGTTCCCGGCACCTAGACACATCATGCCCAGGAACAACATGACAACAACAACAGGAAGCGGTGGCATGAAGGATACACCGATCAGCATGATACAAGCACCTGTGTACAGGAAGGTCAGCATACGTGTTCCGCCAATCTTGTCAGCCAAGTACCCACCTACTGGTCGGAAGAAACTACCTGCGATTACACAGAACGTGGTAATATCTGCGGCGCGAACAGGAGAAAGCCCATATTGGGTATTGAAGAAGATGGTCAGATAGTTGCATAACCCCACGAAGCCACCAAAGGTAACACAATAGAAGGCACAGAATACCCATGCATCCTTTTGTTTCAACAGGCTTCCGTATTGAGACAGTTTCTTTGGTTCAGGCCGGTTGGGGCTGTTACGAGCAAAGAGAGAAAAGAGAATAAATACGATTGCGATGGGGATAATCGCCAGTCCAAATACGACTTCCCAGCTGCCAAAATGGGTAGCCAATCGATTGGCAAACAACGTTGCGAGTACTGTCCCGCTGTTCCCCGCTCCCGCAATACCCATGGCCAGACCCTGATGCTCTTTGGGATACCATTGTCCTGCCAAAGGCAATGCAGCAGCAAAGGAGGCGCCGGCTACACCGAGTAGAAGAGCTACCACATAGAGTTGGCTCAGAGAGTCAACCCACAGCCATCCTAACAACAAGGGAACAAGGGTGACGAGCATCCCAATCTGTGCAGTCAGTTTCGGTCCAATATAATCGGACAGGAAGCCAAGTACAAGTCGCAGAATGGAGCCACCAAGAATAGGCAAGGCCACCAGATTGGCTTTTTCCAATGGTGTCATTGGATAATCCAAGGCAATCACTACTGCGAGTGGACCAAGCATACCCCAGATCATAAAACTGATGTCAAAATACATAAACGCCCCGAACAGGGTAGGTTTATGCCCGCTCTTCCAAAAACTTTTACTCTCCATCATCCATCATCGCTCCTCATCCAATTGAAATCTTCGAAACTTGTCTATGTGCATGTTCAGGCAGAAAAAGGCCGCAATTCGTCCCGATAAGAACGATTTGCGGCCCCGTTGCCGACAGGCGGAACACGTCATTGTGTTCCCGCACCTGAGTTGATCACAGCACTGTGATTTTGATTCAAATTATAAAAAGAGAAATTAAAGATGTCAACAAAAATTACACAGAGTCCAAAATGTTTTAATCATTTTATGATTTTGTTGATTTATATGTTAATTTTATTGACATAAAACTGAAATTGCCTTAATCTGAATCTATTATGAATCTACACAATGGCGTGTGGATTCCGGAGGCAACGGTGCCCTTTTCCGATACATGGAGAAGGGCTTTTTCTGTTTATTTATAGGCATGTGCGGCAGAGAAAGGGGGATAACCGATGAGCAAAACGAAACTGGTTGTTATCGGGAATGGCATGGCTGGTGTGAAGTGTGTGGAAGAGATTATTGCACTGGGACCTGATACATATGAGATTGTTATTTACGGTAATGAACCCCGTCCCAACTACAATCGGATTATGTTATCCAAAGTATTGCAAGGCGAGCATTCGTTACAGGATATTCTTATTAATGATTGGACCTGGTATGACGACCATGGGATTCGGCTGCGGACAGGAGAAACGATCAACAGGATTAATACCCACGCAAAATATGTAGAGACTGAATCCGGCATAAGGGAAACATACGATATTCTGATACTAGCAACCGGGTCTTCTCCTTTTATTCCACCGATTCCCGGAATCGATAAAGAGAGGGTGATGTCCTTCCGCACGATCGATGATTGTACGCGCATGTCGGATTATTCAAAGGAGTACCATAAGGCAGCGGTAATTGGCGGGGGATTGCTTGGGTTGGAGGCTGCACGTGGATTGCTGCATCTGGGCATGGAAGCGGTGGTAGTGCACAACGCACCTTATATAATGAACCGACAGCTGGATCTGAAGGCTGCCTCGATGCTTCAGCAGGAGCTTGAGGCTCAGGGGATGACCTTTCTATTGGCGAAAAATACTCAGAAAATTATCGGTCGTTCGCAGGCCCAAGGTCTCCTGTTTACCGATGGTTCAAGGCTTGAGGCTCAGGTTGTTGTTGTGGCTGTGGGCATTCGCCCGAATGTGGATCTGGCCAGGCGCAGTGGAATTGCTACGAATCGAGCGATTGTGGTCGATGATTATATGCGTACGAGTGTACCGGATATATACGCGGTTGGAGAATGCGCTGAACATCGAGGGATCAGTTATGGTCTGGTGGCACCTTTATACGAACAGGGAAAAGTACTTGCACGGACACTCTGCGGACAGGAAACGACTGAATACAAAGGGTCTGTTCCATACTCTCAGCTGAAGGTGTCGGGTGTTGATGTTTTCTCGGCGGGTGAGATCAATGGTGAAGGCTTGCAGACTGCTATACAAATGCTGGACGGGATTCGCGGCACTTACAAAAAAGTGCTGATGCAGGCTGGTAAGGTGCGCGGAGCCATCTTGTTCGGTGATACGGCTGAGGGGACAGCACTGCTTGGGCTGGTGCAGCGAGGTGCGGATGTGGCGGAGCTGGCACCACGTGAAGGTTCTCAGGACCCTGCCGAGATTGCTGCCGCCGCACTGCCGGAACAGGATACAGTATGTGCCTGCAACAATGTAACCAAAGCCGCCATTATGAAAGCCATTCGGGAACAGGGTCTGGAAACGGCAGATCAGGTTAGGGAGCATACGAAGGCTTCAGGTTCATGTGGCGGATGTCGCCCCATGGTTGCTGCGCTGGTGAAGCATACGCATCAGCTAAAGAATAACGGTGATGTGAAAGCGTTGGGTAAACCGGACAGGGTAACTGAAATGCCGGTATGCAGCTGTACAACATTGGGGCACGCGGAACTAAAAGAAAGGTTGGATCACATTCTTGTATTACGTGAAGATGGCGTGGATGCAGAGGAGCCTCAGCAGCATTCATCGGTGTTCACCCGGCAAATGAACTTAACCATCATCATGCAGAAGCTGGGTTGGGGTTCGGAGCACGGATGCACGGTATGTCGCCCGTCGATCCACTATTACATGCAAGTATCCACTTCAACGATGAATGAGCGGGTGGCGATAACCGATGTACATTCGGCTGCTGAGCGGGAAGGGATGCGACAGCAGTCCATGGAGGCTGGAATCGAGCATAAACATGAAGTTCAGGTCCGCTGGGATGAGGGTATTCCTTTGTCATCCTATACCCTGGAAGCGGGAGGCTTGGGGGCGATACTTCTTGCGAGCTGGACAGGTGCACATATGCCATCCCCCGTGAACGTAGGTATAGCACCTCAGCCTGGCTCATGGGTAAGTGCATTGGTTCAGGATATCGGCTTGCTGGCTTCACCTGTTGGATGGGAGATATACGTAGGCGGGCATGCGGAGCATCCAGTCAAGGAAGGCAGATTGCTCGGGGTTGCAGAAACCGAGCTGCAAGCGGCCATGCTCGCATCTGCCTGTCTTCAGTGGTATCGTCAAACCGCCTGGTATGAAGAACCGTTATGGGCATGGACGGAGCGTTTAGGATTTATGTCCATTCGGGAAGTGCTTTTGGATGATCAGCTGCAGACGGAACTGGCGACGAAACGGAATGATGAGCTTGGATTGGTTAATCATAGCTGAAAGGCAGGGATGGGCAGATGAGATCATTGGTGAGTTCAGAACCAATAGCTTCAAGGCTCCATGTAAAGGAGACTCAGTGTCCGTATTGCAGTGTACAATGCAAAATGACAGTTGAGGAACTTGCTGCACCGGTTAAAGGACAGCATCGGGGAGAGTATGCGGTTCAGGGTGTTCCAAATGAAGCCTCCCAGGGCAGATTATGTGTTAAAGGCATGAATGCACATCAGCATGCGCTCAGTGGGCAGCGGTTGCTGCACCCCTTAATTCGTCGCAATGGCGAACTGGAGACATGTTCCTGGGAAGAGGCCATCCAATATATTGCTGAGCAATTTCAGAGTATGAAAGAGGACTATGGGGCAGATACGGTTGGGGTATACGGAGGCGGCTCTCTGACCAATGAAACCGCCTATCTTCTTGGCAAGTTCGCAAGGGTTGCATTAGGGACGAAGTATATTGATTATAATGGACGCTTTTGCATGTCAGCTGCAGCTTCTGCCGGGAGCAAAGTATTCGGCATGGACCGTGGACTGACATTCCGTTTATCCGATATTCCCAAGGCGGGCTGCATTATACTGGCAGGTACCAACATTGCCGAATGCCAACCTACTCTGCTGCCGTACTTCAATCAGGCTAAGGAGAACGGAGCATATATTATCGTTATCGATCCTCGCAGGACGGCGACCGCGGCGATGGCCGATCTTCATTTACAGGTGAAGCCTGGAATGGATGCTCTGCTGGCGGATATCATGCTGAAAGTAATCATGGATAACGGAATGGTGGACTCTCATTTCATAGAAGAAAGAACGCTTGGATATGAACAATTGCGGCACGGATTGGCAGATTTACAACTGGAGCAGGCCGCAGCGGCATGTGGGATTGACCTGGCTCAGATTCGTCAGGCAGCAATGGCATATGGTAAAGCAGACACCGGAATGATCATGACGGCGCGCGGAGTGGAGCAGCAAACGGACGGACATTTGGCAGTCAGACATTTTCTGAATTTGGTTCTGGCGACTGGAAAAATTGGCAAACCAGGCTGCGGATACGGTGCTATCACAGGTCAGGGGAATGGGCAAGGCGGGCGGGAGCATGGGCAAAAGGCCGACCAGCTGCCTGGCTATCGCTCCATCGAAAATGAAGCAGATCGTGCCTATGTAGCTTCAGTCTGGGGAGTGGGCCCGGCAAGTTTACCGGGAAAAGGGGTCTCGGCCTACGAGATGATGGAGCGTGTGCATGATCAGGATATTCGGGCGCTGCTTGTGATGGGGTCGAATCCGGTGGTATCCAATCCCAATGTGCGTTTGGTCGAGGAGGCACTCCGGAAACTGGACTTCCTGGTTGTGGCAGACATGTTTCTGTCCGAAACAGCCCGATTGGCTGATCTGGTTCTCCCGGTCACGTCTTATCTGGAGAATGAAGGTACACTGACCAATCTGGAAGGACGTGTTCTGTTGCGCGAACAAGGTCGGCCTTCCCCTGGAGAAACGCTTCATGATTGGGATGTTTTGTGCCGAATTGCTGAAGAGTTGGGCAAAGGCACTTACTTTCAATATGATTGTGCGGAGGACATATTTAATGAGCTTAGGGTAGCAAGTCGCGGGGGAATCGCGGATTATTATGGGATTACCTATGAACGTTTGCGTAACGAGAAAGGTGTATATTGGCCATGTCCTGCTCCGGAGGAGCAAGGCACAGGGTTGTTATTTAGTGACCGATTTGCCCACCCTGACGGCAGAGCTGTATTTACAGCCGAGTTCAGCCCAGGCTGGAATGAAGTATCCCCGGAATTCCCCTTGATTCTCACCAATGGGCGTGTGCTTCCTCATTACCTGACAGGGGTTCAGACACATCGAAGTGCAGCACTTGAAGCCCGTGAAGTGGAAAACTTCGTTGAACTTCATCCGGCTGCCGCAGCCCGTAATCGTGTACTGGATGGGGAGTGGGTTGAAATACAATCGATCTATGGGAGCTTTACCGTGCGTGCGCGAGTCAAAGAATATATTCGGGAAGATACGTTGTTCGTGCCCATGCACTGGGGCGGTATTCAGAATGTGAATCGTGCAACAAGACCAGAATTGGATCCATATTGCCGTATGCCAGGATTCAAGACGGTTGCAGTAACCATTCATCCTTTACGGTTAGTCAGGTGAGTAATACGAATTGAACTGAACGATGAGTATCTGATGAAGAGCTTAGGCGGCTGTGCGCTCCCCTATTTATATGGGAACGTGCGGCTTTTTTTTGCGTATTAAACGTAGAAATGCAATAGTTCCCAGGTTCCACGTAAACATGAGGAATGGCCCATGAATATGGCTGGAATATTCGTTATGATGTTTGAGAGGGGCACATATGTACGCATTTATGAGTGGGATGAAACAAGCTGATGCCTAAGTTCGATTCAGTTTTCCATGGTAGTATCGATATTTGGGCAGATAGAAGCTTCTATATAATGTAAAGCAGTACATAGGAGGGAAAGCGGTGAACGTATGGATTACGGTGAAAAGTCTGGGGAAACGCAAGCCGATACTTGCCAAACAAGCTGCCGAACTTCCGGAAACAACCGATACGCTTAGACAGCTTATTAGGAGCATAGTCGCTCAGCAGATCAAGGCTCTTCAGGACAGGAAAAATGATGCGGAATGGCTTGCCTACCTGATGCCCGAGGACATTCAGGAGCAGGGGACAGCGGGCAAAGTGGGCTTTGGCACGATCTACAATGAAGAGATTCCTAATGTAGAAGGTGCCATGGATACAGCGGTAACCGCATATGAAGATGGGCTATTTAAAGTGTTTCTCAATGATGAAGAATTGCAGGGACTGGACGAGCCGCTCATTTTACGAGAAGACGATAACGTGGTATTTATCCGTTTTACAATGCTTGCCGGGCGTCTGTGGTAGAGCGTGACGAGGAGGAGATTGGAATGGCTCAGGATGATAAAGTTCAACAGTATCACAATGATTTGCAGGAAAAGGTGAAATCGCTGCATGGTATAGAGCAGGAACTCGCAGGTTATGTTGCAGAGATGGCAGGATTCACCTATTTGCGCGAAGACGAAAAGGCCTATTTGAATACAGAACAACAATTGAAACGTCTGGCTGCTGAGACGCAAACTTCATTGTTCCGCCCGCTGCTGGATGTACTGGGTCAGCTGGTTAGTGAACCACTTTTGGCGAGATTCTGGTATATTGCAGAGCGTGCAGCGAATTTTCCTTATAGCAAAAATTATGAACGAAGACCCTTTCGTACAATCGATCCCGAACAGCATATCGGACAGGTCCTTCGCAAAATGATTGCTTTGTTCCGTATGGAGATGCATGGCTTCTCTTTGAGCGAATATGTGTCACTGCGGGAATACAAATTTGATTATCTTCATGAGATCAGAGCAGTTTTGCCGGATTGCATAGCTTATGAACTGGATCATGAAACCGGAGATATGAAGCAGGCACTGCATACTATTATCTACGGCGATAATCAGAATGGATTGCTGACAACTGAGATGATTAAGGGGATCTTCATGAGTGATCAAGTCGATGCCTATCAGATGGTTGGAGAATTGCTGGTTGCGGCAAGACTGCAAGAGGGTCTGCGACAAAGCATTGTGGAACGGATGGATGAAGGTACGCTTGAGGCGTATATATACATATTAAAAATAATCATCGACAACAACCTGATTCGGTTCAGTTCGGTTGTGAGGGCACTTGGCGTATGGACAGGGATCGGAATTGAAGCGGCGAATCAGCGTGTTGCTGCTCAGTTAATTACACAAGCTCATCAAGCATTAACGGATTCTGCGGTTCGGGAGAAATGGCAGCAAAGTGCCAATGCAAATGAGTTGTTCATTAGCCTCTGGGCAGCGGCTGTCATTGAAGAGGATGAGTTGGAGCAAAAAGTCATCCAGATCATGGATCAAGGACAAGTATATCAGCAGATTGTTGCTCAATACGTGCTCGCGAACAGCCAGAACAGAGAATTGCGATTGCATGTGGCACGTCAGTATCTTGAAGTACAGGATCTGGAGTTGCTGCATTGGGTCATTGAGAATTATGATGCCATGTACATGTTTAACTGGAGCTTTGAAAATGGGGAGAATCAACGTAGTGTCCACATCTGGCCACTGTCTGTTTTTGAAGATAAAGCCGTGCGTCGGCGTGACTTTGATCTGTTCAAACAAATGCTGGCCCATATTCCGCAGGGAGGGGCTGGTGGACCATCCGGTGTTCTTGAATTTGTTCAATATCGGATCGATCCGGATGATGTGGTGAAAAAAATGCTGTACCTTGCCGCGTATGACATGGACCCGGAATGGCTTGGTGAGGTCATTGCACTCAAGGACAAGCTAAGCCCGGACTTACGCGGTGAATTGTTGTCCCAGTTTGTCCATCATCCCGAGAATGAAGTACAAAGACAGTTTATTTTTGACAGTCTGTCGGATAAGAGTATGAACAACCGTGAGAATGCTCTGCTCAAAGCCAGGTTGTTAACACTGACGCTCGAAGAGATGCTGCAAATGGAGGCGCTGCTCAAGCTGAAAACGGGATCGCTGCGTCAAAAAATTATCCAGGTGCTGTTACTTCAGCCGACAGATCAGCTGATTATATCGCTGAAACGTCTTCTGCAATCCAAAAGTGAACTACAGCGTTTGGGCGCGCTGGAGCTGCTCACTGAAATCTCCGCAGACCCACAGCGTTCGGAGCAGCAGGAGCAGATGCAGTCATTGATAACGTTAATCAAGACACCAACGGCCAAGGAGCAGAAGCTGCTGGACAAACTTACCGAGCAGACCAGCAGGTATACTGCGTTGAATGGATTCGGCTTGTTTGATCCTTCAGAGGAAAATCCACTGCTCCATGAAGAACGCGATCTTGGCGGATTCAAGCCGAAGGACCTGTTTACCCTTTCGCTGGAAAAGGCAAAGTGGTTTCTTGAAGGTTTGGATGAGCTGGTGCATGAGCACAGGGACCATGAATATGAGGCTGAATATTACGCCGGCTACAAAGAAAACTTGCTGGTAGGTGCGACTTTGCGCGCCATGGTCTATATTCCTTATGATCAGCGGCAAGATGCTGTATTATTGGAGCAGTTCCCTCTCCATAACATATGGGGGGAATATGTCCGTAAGAGTGGTCTGGACAATAAGGAACTGCTGCAAGTTTTGTTCACGATCCGCATGGAGGATCTGAATAAGAAGCTGGATCATTATTATCGATACTATTCCAACGTATATGACTACAATGAGTTGGAGAAACACAGCCTGCTGGAAGGGTGGCGTAAGGATTTTGCCGAAGAAGTCTACCCGCTCCAGTACATTCAGGATATGAAAAAGATGGTTAGTGAACTTCGTTACGAAGATCAGGTAAGAACGCTGATTGAGGCCATGTATGAGGACAGTGATAAATCAGATACATTTGAAATCGCGGAACGGACACTGTATGCACTGATGAAAATGATGCCTGAAGAGCAAATGGAAAAGGAATCGGGCATGCTTGATCTCTTGTCTGGGCCATGGTTCTATATTGTGCGGGATCGTGTACATGATGATAACAGCTTCATGCGATACTTCCAGACTATGTGTCAATTCGACAGGTTAAACAAAGACAGTCACCGAAGCTCCTTCCTCTCTCTGAACGACTATCTGCGTGCCTATGAACTGGATTTTATTGATGCACAGGAAGTCTACAAGCAGCTGCTTGTGGGAGAGTCACGTGCCCTGTTTATTCGCGAACTGACATCCAGTCGGAATGACTGGATTGCGGAGAAGCCGGTATTGGCAGAACTGCGAAGAACAGTTGTTGAACGGATTCTGGAGATAGAGTTGACTCGAGGGGAGCTCTCCACAGAAGTAAGTACCTTGGCGATGAAGCTTGAGCGCATTGAAGGCATGGAGCATTGGGTGCATCTCGTTGCTGCCATGGATCAGGATACTTTTGTCCGTGGATATATCTACAGCTACGGTGACGATACAACTCGTAAAGAAACGTTCAGCCATCTGATTCAGGTTTGCCATCCACGTGATGGAGAGGACGAAGTGCTGCTGGGACAATTGCTGGCGAAGCATCCCATTCAGGAGAAGAAGCTCCTGGAAGCCGCAATGTACGCGCCGCAATGGATGGAGATTGTTGCGAAACATCTCGGATGGGAAGGTCTGCGTAGTGCAGCCTGGTACTTCCATGCCCATATTAATGAACGTTTCACTGCTGAAAAAGAAACCATCGTAGCGCATTATTCTCCAATCTCGCCTCAGGACTTTAACGAGGGCGCATTTGATATTGCCTGGTTTGAGGAGGCGTATGAGGCTGTCGGTGAGGAGCGGTTCAATCTGCTGTACGATTGTGCCAAGTATATCTCCGGGGGAGCCAACCACCGCAGATCACAATTGTTCGCTGATGCGGCACTTGGGAAGCTGAAGCTTGAAGATATGCGTGAGTCTGTGGAAAATAAGCGCAACAAAGATCATTTGTTGACCTACAGCCTGATTCCGTTTGCGGAAGAAAGGGAACAGGATCTGCGCGAGCGGTACGACTTCATTCAGAAGTTTCTGCTGCAGAGCAAGCAGTTTGGCGCACAGCGCCGTGCCAGTGAAGGTCTGGTATCACAGATTGCGCTGGGCAACCTTGCCAGGAATGCAGGGTATGCGGATGTTACCCGGCTGATGTGGGATATGGAAGCTCGCAAGCTGGATGAGATGAAATCCTATTTTGAGCCGCGTGAATTGGATGACGTCACCACAGCCCAATTGGTCATCGATGAAGAAGGTCAACCGGAATTGGTCATCGTAAGTAAAGGGAAGATACTCAAGTCGGTACCTGCACGCTTCAAAAAAGAGGGTTACATTACCGAATTGAAGGAGTTAAAGTCCGATCTGGTTGATCAGTATCGCCGGGCAAGACAGGAATTGGAGCGTTCCATGACAGCTGGAACCTCCTTTACACGGGAGGAAATCGCCAATCTGATGCAGAATCCGGTCCTTCGTCCACTGGTTCGCACCCTTATTTTCCAGGCAGGTGATAAGCTGGGACGCTTCGATGTCACTTCGGGTGGCCTTATTGCTCCAGATGCGGAGGGTACAGAGAGCTCAATTCAAACGTTGACGGAACAGGATAAACTGCTGATTGCACATCCATTGCATCTGTTCCTGGGTGGAACCTGGAGCGAATTCCAGCGGGATCTGTTCAATCGCCAGGAACGGCAGCCATTTAAGCAGGTGTTCCGTGAACTCTATCTTCCGAATGAGGATGAACTGGCTAATGGTACCGTATCCCGTCGGTATGCAGGTTATCAGATTCAACCGAAAAAAGCAGTTGCTCTGCTTAAAGGACGTCAATGGACAGTCAGCTATGAGGAAGGGCTGCAAAAGGTAAGCTATGAGCATAATCTGATTGCCAATCTCTATGCCATGGCAGACTGGTTCTCACCCGCAGATACTGAAGCACCTACTCTGGAGACAGTGCAGTTCTATGATCGGAAGAGTTACAAACCTGTTGCGCTGAAAGATGTACCGCCGGTCTTCTTCTCGGAAGTCATGCGTGATATCGATCTGGTAGTGAGTATGGCACATGTTGGCGGAGTAGATCCGGAAGCCAGCTTGACCACGATTGAGATGCGTCACGTGATTGTGAATGAGTCACTGCGTCTGTTGAAAGTCGGTAACGTACATCTCGATGGAAACTACGCACGAATTGATGGTGAACTGGGCGAATACGCCGTTCATCTTGGTAGCGGTAATGTGTTCAAGCAGGCGACGGGCGCACTTCACATCGTACCTGTACACAGCCAGCATCGGGGCAGAATCTTCCTGCCGTTCCTTGATGAAGATCCAAGAACGGCCGAGATTCTATCCAAAGTGATGTTATTGGCTGAAGACAAGAAGATCAAGGACCCACAAATTCTGGCACAATTGCAAAATTAACAGATCAGATGCAATAAATTTAATGTGTACTCATGGAAAGTCCCGTTCCGATGTGGGCGGGACTTTTATCACTTCCCCGTTCGTTATTTATGATAAGGAACAACCCCTTTGTTCATTTTATGAATTAGGATAGCCGGAGTACCTGTTAATAGGGACTTCGGTTGCTTTCATTTTTTCTAATTGAATTCACATTGGCATGCATCCGGTTTCAAATAGACTTTGGACCCAGATGAATCTTGGGCCTCTCTAAATCTGATAATTAATTGCATAAATTGGTTGATCAGGATTGGGTCAATGCGACTGTTTTTAAAAGTGAATTTTTTGTTTGATTCATATTACGAAAATGTAATTAATTCGTTTTCTTGTATTGTTACCGGAACTGTGATTGAAGTGATTCTCAAGAACTATGCCAGTGTATTTTGCCGTTTTTCCAAATTTAGAGGGATGTAATTAGTAAGCAGGTCGGCTATCGTTAGGAAGCGAAATTGCTGCCCTCGTTACGGGCTGCAGTCTCGGAAGCCATGTGCAGGACTACCTGAATGCTTGAAAGGCTGGGAACAAGCCAGTGTGCATTCCCTTGTGTACATGTATACAACGTGTGTACAAGAAAAATGATCAAGAGAGAAGGAGAGCTTACAACATGAACAAAAGACTTAACCTGATTTTCCTCAAACGATGGTTTATGCTGTTAATCATCGTGGCGGTAACGGCCATGCCGTTAAACGCCTTCGCCGCAGAAGGGGATTCCGGGGCTGAACGCCCATGGATGAACAAGTCACTGTCTGCGGAGGAACGTACCGAACTGCTGCTCAAAGCGATGACGCTGGAGGAGAAAGTCGGATTCGTTACCGGTAAAGTAAATAACTACTATGGTTTCTATAATGATGGACTGGAGCGCCTTGGCATTCCGGCATTACAGATGGCAGATGGACCGGCAGGGGTGCGGGTTGCGAACCCGGATGTTCAGGACAAAAAGTCCACAGCACTGCCTGCACCGATTGCCCTCGCGGCATCGTGGGATACCAATCTTGCCAAGAAATATGGTGATCTGATTGGGCAGGAGGCACATGATACAACACATAACGTAGTCCTCGGCCCTGGGCTGGATATTGCGCGTACGCCATGGGGGTCCCGTAACTTCGAGTCCCTGGGTGAAGATCCATTGCTGGCTTCCGGCATGGGTGCAGCGTATGTGAATGGGATTCAAAGCAATCCGGTTATTGCTACTGCGAAGCACTATATCCTGAATAACCAGGAGACGGAGCGTTTCACCACCAATGCAACAGCCAGTGAGCGTGCCATTCAGGAAGTCTATGCACGTCCGTTCCAGGCAATGGTCGAAAAAGCGAATCTGGGTTCGGCGATGTGTTCGTTTAACCAGGTGAACGGTACATATGCTTGTGAGAACAAGGAGATGCTGACGGACGTCCTCAAGGACCAGTTTGGCTTTGAAGGGTTCGTCATGAGTGACTACGGTGCCAACTTCAGTACAGCGGAATCCGCGAATGCTGGGCTCGATCTGGAAACACCGGGTGAACCTTATGGCAAATGGGGAAGCAAGCTGCTTGAAGCCGTGAACAAAGGTGAAGTCAGCGAACAAACCATTGATGAGAAGGTCAGACGGATTTTGCTTCAAATGTTCGAAAAAGGGCTGTTCGATAACCCAGTAACCAATACACAAATCAATGCGAAGGCAGATGGCGCTAAAGCACGTGAGTTTGCGGAAGAGAGCATGGTTCTCTTGCAAAATAACGATAACATGCTGCCACTGTCGAGCAAAAACCTGAAGTCCATTGCAGTGATCGGACCCGATGCGGATACCGCATCCGCAGCCGGTGGCGGTAGCAGTCTCGTTAATCCGACCTATACGGTGAGCCCGCTTGAAGGGATTCGTAACCGCGCAGGAAATGGTGTAGATGTGCAATATGCAGCCGGTACCGATCCAATCTCGGCAGGAGATGCGTTTAACGGACCGTCCGCGGTTCCATCCACGCTCTTGTCTCCAGCGAATGCTAACGAAAGTGGTAAAGACAATGCGGAATTCGGCCTGCATGCCGAATATTGGACGAACAAGGACATGGAGGGTAATCCTGAACTGGTTCGCACGGATAACCAGGTGAACATGAATCTTGGATTTTACAACTATGAAGGTTTCAATGCACAATCGTCCAAGCTTCCGGTGACGCCAACGAAGTTTAATAGCAAAATGTCCGCTCGTTGGACAGGTTCCATTACGGCACCGAAAACGGGTGATTACAAACTGTCTCTGACCAGTCTGGGTTCTGCAAAATTGTATGTGGATGACCAACTGCTCGTAAACAATCAAGGTGAAACATTGAGTACAACCGAGAAAGCAATCACGTTCAAAGAAGGCGAGTCCCATAATATTCGGATTGAATATCGTACAGATTTCCCGGTACAAACCAATCATGATATGGGAGCCCAGGTTCGTTTTGGCTGGGAAGCTCCAGAAGATGCAGTGGATGCCAAGATGCAAAAAGCGGTTGAGCTGGCTAAAAAATCCGATGTCGCTGTCGTGGTCACACGTACGTATGACAGCGAAGGATATGTTGACCGTTCCGATCTGGAACTGCCGAACAACCAGGAGCAGCTGATCCGCAAGGTAGCGGCAGCGAATCCGAAAACGATTGTGGTACAAATGAGCGGTCGTGCGGTTGAAATGGATTCTTGGCAGAAGGAAGTGCCAGCCATTGTTCAAGCCTGGTATGCAGGTCAGGAACAAGGTAACGCGGTGGCACGTGTTCTGTTCGGTGATGTAAATCCATCTGGTAAACTGCCAGTGACGTTCCCGTCAGACGATTCACAGACTCCGGTATCTACAGCGGATCAATTCCCGGGTGTAAACGGCGTGGGAAGTTATTCTGAAGGTATCTTTGTAGGGTACAAAGGGTATGACAAAGAAAATATGACACCAGCATTTGCTTTTGGACATGGATTGTCTTATACCAATTTCAACTATCGCAACCTGCATGTGAAAAATACAGGCAAAGGTGATCAAGCGACGGTAGAAGTGTCTCTCAACTTGCGTAATACGGGCAAACGCTCCGGTGCAGAAGTTGTACAGGTCTACGTCGGCAGCTTGCCAACCAAGGTGGAGACACCGAAGAAGCAACTAGCAGGATGGGCTAAGGTCGATCTTAAGGCAGGCAAGCAACAACGCGTCAAAGTTCAACTTGATCGTACGGCGCTGTCTTATTGGGATGAAACATCGCATAAATGGGTAATGCCTAAGGGTAAAGTACAGGTTTATGTCGGCAGTGCATCCGATGATATCCGCCTGACAGGCAGTGTGAATATCGGAACTCCATCCGGGAAATAAAAGGAAAAAGCAAAAAGTCGTGGCCGAATGGCCGCGGCTTTTTCCTTACCTGGCCCAGATTCTGACGTCTGAAGCCGCGGGATAACCAACCGGGAGAGGAGTGTAAAAAGAGTTGAATATTCGATGGAGAAAGAACAAAATACGATGGATGATCCTGTTGCTTGTTGTATTACTTGTTGCATGCTGTGCCGGCCTGGTGGTATGGCTCATGACCAACCGGAGCGAGCAAGAACCGATCCCGCCACCTATAGAGAAAACACAGGCGAAGGCTGAAGTGTGGTTAACGACCGGGGATCAGAAAAATTTGCTGGCACCACAGAAAGCAATCCCTTGGACATCTGATCAGGGGGATTTCGATCCAGAGTTCACCATAAGGATTGATCCGGCCAAGACTTATCAGACGATGGATGGGTTCGGGGCTGCCATGACTGGATCTTCCGCACATCTGATCAACCAGCTTAGGCAAGAACAGCGAGAACAACTGCTGAAGGAGCTGTTTACCGCAGAAGGATTGAATATGGATATGTTGAGGCATACGATTGGCGCTTCCGATTATTCGGTGGACGAATTGGGCGAGCCTTCAAGTTATACCTATGATGATATGGAGTCCAGGACGGATTACGATATGGAGCACTTTTCGATCGAGAAGGATCAGGAAGTCGTGGGCTTGCTGGAGCATGTGGTCGGATTGAAGCCGGATCTTAAGGTTATGGGTACACCGTGGACCGCTCCGGCCTGGATGAAATATGGAGAGAAGACAACCAACGGGTGGTATCTGGATTACAACGACCCACAGGTTTATGAAGCATACGCGCAATATTTTGTGAAATACATTCAAGCATACCAGGCCGAAGGCATTCCCGTATATGGCATGACTCTGCAAAATGAACCGGAGTTTACCTCACCTGACTATCCGAGCATGAGTATGGGAGCCGAAGAGCAGGCCATGTTTATCCGTGATTATCTCGGTCCGGCGATGAAAGATGCGGGGCTGGACACACGAATCATCGCGTATGACCATAATTGGGATCAATCGGTGGAATATACGGACAACGTGCTCGGCGATGAACAAGCTGCTGCCTATATTGACGGCTCCGCATTCCATTGTTATGCAGGTGATCCCTCCGCCATGTCGGAAGTGCACGACCGCTTCCCTGATAAACATATTTATTTTACCGAGTGCAGTGGCGGGGAATGGAGTCCTGATTTTGGCAATAATCTGAGCTGGCAGATGTCCAATCTGATTGTTGGCGGTCCGCGTAATTGGGCGAGAAACGTCTTGTTCTGGAACATCGCACTTGATCCAAGTGGGGGGCCAACCAACGGTGGATGTGAGAACTGCCGTGGTGTGGTGACGATTGACCCGAAGAGCGGTGATATTACCCGAAATGTGGAGTATTATGCTTTGGGTCATATCAGCCGTTATGTTCGTCCGGGAGCCGTAAGGGTCGAGTCCAATCAAGAAAAGGGCAAGATCGAGAACGTGGCTTTCCGCAATCCGGATGGAACGATGGTTTTGGTTGCAGCTAACACGGGAGAGGGAGAAGTTGCCTTCGATGTGGTCATGGAGGGGAAGGCTTTTCGATACACGCTGCCGCCCCAATCGGCCGCAACGTTCCGCTGGAAACCACAAATAACCGAGAAAAATTGACCCGAGATTGGCAATTATGGGTACAGATTGAATGTTGGACATGGTAAAATGAATGTGATGTAAATAGATATAAATATAGAGCCGATCCAAAGATCGGCTTTTTACATAATCAGTCCTAATGGGAGGGAAGAAACGTTGAAATTGGAAATTGTACCTTATCGGGAACAGGATCATGACCAACTGGTCTCGATCTGGGAGCGTGCCGTAAGGGCAACACATACGTTTCTCGCCGAACATGACATCACCTTTTATAAACGTATGGTGAGCGAAGCCTTGCCAGAGGTAGAGGTATGGGAAGTATTGGATTCAGAGGGAGAGCCCGCTGGTTTTATGGCTTTGGATGGGAACCACATTGAAATGTTATTTGTGGATGCAGACAGGCATGGACAGGGCCTGGGACGTCTACTGATTTCACAAGCGATAGACATCAAAGGTAAACACCTCAAGGTTGACGTAAATGAACAAAATGAGGGGGCAACCCGGTTTTATACCCGAATGGGATTTGTTCAGACAGGCAGATCCGAGCTGGATGGTTCGGGTAAACCGTTCCCGCTGCTGCACCTGGAGTTGAAGCTCAAGGGCATGAAGGATCCAAGAGAAAGATTGACCACGCAAATCAACTAATAACAGGAACGGAGTGTGTAGGATGACCCAGATCAAGGTGACACCAGAGCAACTGGATACGGTCAGCGGACAATTCGCCCAGGCACATCAGCAATTGTCGGGATTCATGTCCACATTGGACAGCCAGATCAGCGTCATGCGCAGCAACTGGGACGGCATGGAACGGGAACGTTTCTATAACGATTATTCAACTGCACAGGGGACGATGAAGTCCGTACTGGAATTGGTTTTGTCCATTCAGTCGGAACTCAGAAAGATTGCCGAGCGTTTCCGCACAACGGATGAAGAGGCGATAAACCAGGCGCTCCTGGCCACCCTGACAGCAGCACAGTCCCTTACAACCCTGGGCAAGAATAAAGGCAAAAACTTCGATAAAACGTCTGGCCCTCCGAAGAATATGGATGAATGGGACGAGAAGGATGCCGAGGCTTATCAGAACTATGAGGAAATGCTGAAGAAAGCCGAAGAGATGGGTGATGAAAAATTGGCACAACAGATTCAGGCCAGCATGAACATTATTCGGCTTCAGTATGAAGATGTGATTTATCAGACCGATCCAAACACGGGCAATACGGTGAAGATTACCGAGGATTCGATCGTAGGCACGTATCAGGTGAAAAGCGACAAGGGTGAAACGACCACCATCAGTCTGGATAAACAGGGCAATGTGGTGGACTATAGCAAGGATACGGAAAAGTATAAGTATTCGGAGCAAACGCACACGACCAGTCAAGGAGAGCATCTCTTTGGCAAAGTGGCACAAACGGCTACAGCCTACGGCATCGGTCTGCTGCTCACAAGCAAGACGGGCTCTGCCTTTACAGAACATGCGACAGGTATCGGTTCGTCCCTCGTTGCGGACAAGTTCCTGTTCTCCGTTCCAGAGGAAGGGGAGACCCGTACGATGATCTATCGGACCAACAAGGAGACGGGCCAAATGCAGAACATGATCGTGGTCACGCGTGGCAACAACGATATTGAATATACCCCGTGGCGGGATTACTACTAAGCCCGCACCCATAGACAAGCTCCCCCGCAACCTTCATTACGAAATGGAAGGCTACGGGGTTGTTTTGCAACAAATTAGTGTGTCTCTTCGTCCAGAAACGGTTTGTTCACCGCATAATACATAAAGCCCATCAGCAGTACGCCGCCCACCAGATTGCCGAGCGTCACCGGAACCAGATTGTGGATCACCCCGCCGAATGAGATGGTCCCCGGATGGTTTAGGACGAGCGCAATCGCGAATGTACACATATTGGCGACGCTGTGCTCATAGCCCGAGATGAAAAAGCAGAAGACAAAGAGCATCATAGCGAACATTTTGGCTCCATTCTCCTTCATGAACATCGGCACAAAGAACGCCAGACATACGAGCCAGTTACACAAAATTCCCCGGAAAAAGAGCTGCATGGCCGGAGCCTCCATCTTGTGCTCTACAACACTCAGCAGAAAGCCGTTCACTTGAGATGAATCGAACAGTCCCGTGAGATAAATTAACAGGGCAAATACCGCCGCACCCATCAGATTACCGCTGTAACTGGCAATCCACAGCTTCACCACTTCGAACCATTTCAGTTTCTTGCGTAATGCGGCATACGTGTAATAGAACGTATTCCCGGTGAACAGGTCACCGCCGCCATAAGCGATCAGAATAATAGCCGCGCCGAACGTGAGGGCAGCCATAGGGTATGTAAAAGGGGAGTCTTCCATATAAAAGAAGTTTCCCGTCTTGAACGCCACAATGACGCCGAACCCGATAAACATGCTGGCAAGCATGGAGCGTGCAAGGTACCTGATCAAGCTTTGTTTGTAAATCTTGTGTTTCTTCAGCGCCAGCTTCTCGACGTTGCGTAAACCCTCTGTCTCCATAATTATCCTCCTGTTTTCCTGATGTCTTGTTTACATTATAACGAAAATATGGAAGTTGGGGAGGGGAGACTGGATTTGTGATGTTTATTTAACGGGATAAGGATACATGCAGCACCTGAGTATTTCTGCCTTCTGCTATTCTGTACGCTCACGCGGGGCAAGTTCTTCTGCGTAGGAACGCTCCAGCTTGTCGCGCATAAATGTCTCTGCACGTTCATTTGGCCTGGAGTAGAGGTCTTTGGGGTGCGCTCCGAAAACATGGACCTCCTGTATTTTTTCCATCACACTGTTTAGTAGCGGGCTACCCGTGTAGAGCAGGGAATCGTTTTCTTCACATTCAAACTTGAGAAAAGAAGAGCCTTCTGTAATGCATTAATCTCCCCTTGGGTAAGGTATACAGGCTTCGTAGCGTCTATTCCTGATTCTTTATTGCACTGATCAGGGTTCTCATAAGGTTCATGTTTACGAGAACGGTTGTCACGTTCGTTCATTGAATATCATTTCCTTAATTCGGATGAAGTTCCCGTCTCGCAGAAGCTCCAAAATCAGGATCGGATTGAAGGGATTCCAACGCAGACGTGGCTCCATAGACATGTTGATGTGCAACCAGAATAGCAAAGGCCGCACCTTTGACCAATATGTAGGCACTCCCTTCCAGAACCTCCTGAGCTAACTGGATTTCGACTTCTGTAATGGGCAGAAGAGCGAGTGTTTGCAAGACGTAATTCTGCACATCCTCATCTTCTTCTGGATCACGAACAAGTTGCGCGGCAGCATGCAGGATTTCACCCAGAAGAGCAGAGGAGCCTGCCATACCCAGAGCACGCCATGCTTCGATTCGTATGAGATCTTCTTCGTGTGAATCCATGCCAATAGCGAGAACTTGCTGTGTAAGATGGTTATCCGTCAGGTCGATCAGATCACGAAGTGCCTGTAGTTTTTCTTCTCCGTGGACTGCGTTAAAATCAGGCTGTTCATTGTTATTATTATGATTCAAATCAGACATATCCGATCGTTCACCTCCTGAATGAAATTAGGACTGGGGTGGGAGCAGAATGGGACGAGCAGCCAGCGCCTCTTCCACAATCTGTTCAGGTGTCAGTTCTCGATCGTCCCAGAAAATCAGATTGCTAATCTCCGCATAAGGCAGCTCTTGCTCTAATTCGGTTAGCATGTCATCCAGTTCATTACCGGTTCCTTCGGCATTCATCAGCTTGCGTACCATTTCGACCAAATGCGAATGATTGGACATATTAGTACCTCCTGAGTGATTCATAGAGTGAACAATTTAGTTTTTCATGGGCTGATCCAACGGATCATACGTAACGATAACCGGCAACCATTTCGGTTCAAGGATCAGGCTAATGAGTTTTTCGTCTTGATCAGCATAAGAAATGAAATAGCTCCCGAAATGAGATTCATAGATGAAATCCCTGTATTGTAAAGAGCGTTCGGGGTGCTTTATGTTCACATATAGCGTAGTTACCCCTCGGGCAAAGGTTGCTTTCAACATAGGAATTTGGGCCAAAAGTATAATTGCGACAAGAACAAATGCTGTGCGTTTAGCGAGACGGGTCAGATGGATTCCCCCATTATCGTAAGAATATTTTTACTAATTAATGAAGGTCCATCTAAAACAGATGTCACTCCACAAGTATAGCGAGATTGCCAAACTGCTCTGCCTTTTCCATGCGTTCGAATGCTTTCGCTGTTTCCTGCAGCGGGTATAGGCCATCGATTACAGGATGTATATCATGTTGCTCCACCCATTGCAGCATCTGGACAAACTCTTCACGGCTGCCCATGGAGGTACCCATCAGACTAACTTGAGGGAAAAAGATCGAGCGAATTGGAACAGTCAGATCATCTCCCGAGCTTGCACCGTACATCACGATACGTCCACCTGGTCTGATTATATCAAAATATTTCGGGAACATGGATTGTCCGATGCTATCCAAGATGAAGTCAGCAGAACCGAGATCGTTCTGCAAACTCCAGTCTGCATGACTGTCCAGAGCTTGGAAAGCACCCAGGCGCAGGGCCTCTTTTCTTTTGGTTTCACTTCTGGACGTAACGGTTACCGTCGCACCAGCGGCTACGGCCATTAACAAGGCATAGGTTGCTACACCGCCGCCAATGCCAGGAATGAGGATGTGTTCCCCCTGCTTAAGTCCGCCGCGAGTGAATAGGGCGCGGTATGCTGTCAAAGCCGAAAGGGATAACACCCCTGCTTCCGCCCATGATAGATGAGCGGGTTTGGGCAAGGCATTTCTGGCAGGCAGCGTAATATATTGTGCGAGAGTACCATCCGTAGGACCCCCTACAATATCGGGCACAATGGGTACGTCAACGGCGCGATCCCAACCGAGAGTAGGGTGGATGATGACCTCATCACCTACAGATAAGCCGTCTATTCCCTCTCCAATCTCTACGATTACACCTGCCCCATCGGAACCAAGAATGAGTGATGCGTCTTGTGAGGTACGTCCTGCCATGATGAACAGATCACGATGGTTAATTCCAGCAGATTTCAGTTGGATTCGAACTTCCCCGGCTTCTGGTGCGCGAGATGTTGAATCGGTATATTGAAGACCTTCAAGGCCGCTTTGGCCGGAATGAATAATGGCTTTCATTTTCAAAATTCCTCCTTGTGTATATAAAACTTCACTACTGAGCCTCATTGTACAGATGGGGCAGATTCACGTAAAATGAACAAAAATGAATGTCAGTATCAATTCAGATAATAGATAACAAGCAGGTGATCAGGGCATGGATGCAGGAGATTTAAAAATATTTCAGGCGGTTGCCCGCGAAGGCAGTATCAGCAAAGCAGCGTTAGCGCTGAATTATGTACAATCCAATGTAACAACACGGATTAAACAGTTGGAAGATCAGCTGCAAGTGCTACTGTTTTATCGCTCCAACCGGGGAATGTCGCTCACACCAGCGGGTGAGAATTTGCTTGGATATGCGGATAGAATATTACAATTGTTATCTGAAGCGGAGCAGGCAACGCAGATTGGAAATCCACCTGCAGGGATGCTTCGTCTTGGCGCGATTGAGACGGCGGCCTCCCGTTTTCTGACGCCGCTGCTTGCTGAATACCGTTTATGTTACCCCGAGGTGCAGCACTCCCTAACGACAGGGGGTACACATGAACTCAATCAGAAGGTCATTAAACATGAGCTCAATGGGGCTGTAATATATGGGCCGGTGGATCACCCTGAGTTGAACTATATGAAAGTGTATGACGATGAATTGGTACTGATTGCGGAACCCGGGACCCATAAAATGCATGATTTATTGCGTAAACCCATGTTGTTCTTTGAAGTAGGCTGTACTCATCGTGAACAGGCAGAAGCCTTTTTGCAAGATCAAGGCGTCCATATCCTCAAAGTCATGGAATACGGAACACTGGACACTATTCTGAATGGCGTATCTGCCGGGTTGGGTGTGTCATTACTCCCACGCTCTTCGGTTACCAGGGCAGAACACAGAGGTGAGGTTGCAGTGTTATCTTTGCCTGATCCGTACCGCAGGTTGGAAGTGGGATTTGTGCATTCCCGGAGTGAGCATCAATACGGAGCGCTGGGTGCGCTGGTGCAGATGATGACGAACCAAAAAACCAGAACAATAAAGGAGTAAATAACCTTGAAGAATACAGAGTTAACATTAGCGGAAGCTTTTAATCAAGCGGAGTTTATTATAGGCGGTCACGGCAGTCGTAAAGTCAAAGTGCTTCAGGAAGCGCTGGAGCAGATGGATGGGGAACAGTATAGTGATCATTATGGCAACGGCAAAATCATTGATCAATTTCAGCAGCAGATGGCTGACGTTCTGGGTAAGGAAGCGGCTGTATTTTTCCCTAGTGGTACGATGGCACAGCAAATTGCCCTGCGTATCTGGTGTGACCGCATTGGCATCAAGCGGGTAGCCTATCATCCTTTATCTCATCTGGAAATTCATGAGGAAGATGGACTGAAGAAACTACATCACATTGAATCCATTTTGCTGGCGGATAAGGACCGATTGATTCGATTGGAAGATGTGGAGGGGATGAATGAAGAGATTTCCTGCCTGCTGCTTGAACTGCCACAACGTGAGATTGGTGGACAATTGCCCGCATATGAAGAACTGGAGGCAATCTCGGCGTATTGCCGGGTGCGCGGAATCAAGCTGCATCTGGACGGGGCACGCCTGTTCGAAATCACGCCTTTCTATCAGAAGACACCCGCCGAGATTTGCAGTCTGTTTGATAGTATCTACGTGTCTTTTTACAAAGGGATTGGTGGGATTGCGGGGGCTATATTGGCAGGGGATACGGATGTCATGCAAGAATCGAAAATATGGAAACGTCGTCACGGCGGCGATCTGATCGGTCTGTATCCGTACATCCTCAGTTCCCAGTATTATTTCAATGAACGAATTGGCAAAATGGGGCTTTATTATGAGCAGGCCCAGGAACTGGCCTCCTTGTTGAATGGGTGTCATGGAATACGTACGCTGCCAGAAGTGCCCGTCTCCAATATGTTCCACGTACATATTCCATTAGCCCAAGCCGAGGTGGAGCCTATTCTGGCAACCATGACTCAGCAATTCGGCATAGGAATGACTTCATATTTGCAACAGACCAGTGAACAGAGCTGTGCTTTTGAACTCTCAACGGGAGATCGTTATCCGAATGTGCCACAGGACAAGCTGCGTTCAGCGCTGGAATGGCTGGATGGAGAGCTGCGAAAATATATGGATGAAAGAGCGGAATGATCTAACCAGGCGACCTTTGGCATTGTTGTTATAGATGAGGTAGGATACCGGATCTTATCTTCCTATTACGATTGAAGCGAGGAGCTGTTATGGCAATGTGGTTAGTACCCAAACTGGTGTTTGCAGGAATGATTGGTCTATCTGTTTCTTTTCCAGCTCCAGCCCCAGATCGCACGATATTGGCTGAGGTGAAAGAGAACCAAACACATATTACGTTAGTTGCAGCATCGAAACCTGTAGATGGAACCTACTCTGGCATGACAGTTTTATTGAATGATCAAAAGAGGACATTTCCATGGGGAAATATTAGCGAGCCTGCTTTTTATCCAGAAATCGTCATGAGCAATGTAGATGGCATAGGTCCGGATGAAACAATCATCATTCTTACGACGGGTAAAGGCACCGGGATACGAACTTCAGAAGTTCATGTATTAAAGGATGATTGGAATGAGATTCCAGTAAGGAATGCGGTTGCTGAAGCCAGAAACCTGTTGTCTTCTGTACGGAAGGAATCCGTAACTTCAGTAGAGTATACCTTGGATATCAAAGGGAAGAAGTATGGCTACTCTTTTCCAATAGGAGATGCAGAATTATGGTTTGAGCAGGCAGTAGTGGGCCATATTCTGAGATACCGGGTACAGGACAACAAGCTGATTGCTGAAATACCGGTGCAAGTTTCTCCAGGCATCTTTACAGGTTCAATTGAAGTGGAGTACAAGGAAAAACAGGGGACATTGGTTCCATTCCAAGTGAGTTATGTTGAAGACAGATAAGTGTAGTCAATCCAAGGAGGAATTCATATGAAGCTTACGGAACTGGAACCCATTCGTGATCTTTTGCTTGAATTTGGTTCATGCAACTTCGGTGATCCTGCCTTGTATTCGGTGAAAGAATTGAATTGTGCATATCCCGAGTTCCAGGATGTATACCGTGAAGTTGAGAAGGAGTATGAGCTGTCAGCTGATCTTGAACCATTTCCGATTGGTGGATTTGGCGAAGGAAGCATCGCTATACTGGATCAAACTTCCGGCAAGGTCCTGATGTTGATCCACGATGCGGGAGAACGGCCTCTCCGGGAGATTGCCGTGGACTTTAATGAATTAATGACGATGCTCGCTGAATCAGCCATTTGGGTTCAGGAACAGATGAAGTAACAGGCTAGTCGGAAGGGAAGTACACAAGGCGTATGGATATCCGAAAATTACGATATTTTATCACCGTGGCGGAAGAGCTTCATTTCCACCGTGCGGCAGAGAAATTAAATATGACGCAGCCACCGCTGAGCCAACAGATTCAGAATCTGGAAGAAGAGCTTGGTGTGAAGCTGTTGGAACGCACGAAAAAAATGGTTCGTCTCACGGCGGCTGGTGCCGTCTTTCTGGAACAGGCGAGACTGATCATGGCCCAACTTGAACGGTCCATCCAGCTTACGCAGAAGGCTGACCAGGGGATCATTGGACATTTAACGGTTGCCTTTGTGGATTCGGCTTCGGGAAGTATGATGGTCGATGTGCTGAGAAAATTCCGAGCGGCGTACCCGCAGATTGAACTCACGCTGCGCGAGATGACCTCGTCCGAACAATTGCAGGCACTGGAAGATGGACAGATCCATATTGGATTCTTGCGGTATCAGGATCATGACGGACATTTGTCATTCCGGGTCTGTCAGACGGAAACATTAATCGCAGTGCTGCCAGACCATCACCCTTTAGCTTCACAGACTCAGGTGTCAATAACCGAGCTGGCGGACGAGGATTTTATTTTATTCCCGCGGCATCTGGGCTTTCCGTTCCATCGTCTCGTTCTGGATTATTGCAGGGAGCATGGTGTAGATCCTCGTATTACACAGGAAGCCATTCAGATGTACACCATTGTCAATCTCGTGGCAGCGGGCATGGGCATCTCCATCGTTCCTTCTTCAGTAGATGTGTTCGAGCGGAGAGGTGTGGTGTTCCTGCCATTAGCAGAAAGTCCGCCCTCTGTACCGTTGTACACGGCATGGCGGACGGACTTGAATCAGGAAGTAATCTCTCGTTTTATGAAAATTGTAGATGAATGTGTTGAAGGGAATAGTCGTGTAAATGAGTAGTTCAACTTATATAGTATGTTTATAGTAGTTGAAAGAAGAGCGACTAACCCGTCTTGGCTGGATCACGTTCAATCCACTGATTCAATATTTCATCAATGCGAGACAAGATGTCCCGATCCAGTTGAACACCAGAGGCTTTCACATTCTCAAGGACTTGCTCTGGACGGGATGCCCCAATAATGACGGATGACACATATGGATGCTGGAGAACCCAGGCAACGGCGAGTTGTGGGAGTGTCAGCCCGATCTCTTTCGCGACTGGAACAAGCTGCTGCACAGCAGATAGAACATCGTCATGTAGCCACCGACCAGCGAGGTTGTTGAAAAAGGGTGCTCCAGCCTCGGCCGCTGCACGTGATCCGGCCGGCAGCGCTTCGTAAGGAATATATTTACCGGATAGTATGCCCTGAGCCAGAGGAGACCATGTAATGTGGCCCAGACCTGCTTGTGTACTTGCTGGCACCACTTCCTTCTCAATCACACGCCATAACATCGAATACTGTGGTTGGCTTGCAATAAAGGGCATGCGAAGCTCCTTAGCTAATGCGGCACCTTCTTCAATCTGAGCCGCAGTCCATTCGCTAACGCCAATATAGTGAACCTTGCCCTGACGAACCAGATCCGCAAATGCAAGGAATGTCTCCTCCAGTGGCGTATTTGGATCATAACGGTGAGCGTAATAGACATCGATATAATCGGTTTGCAATCTTTGCAAGGAAGCGTTGCAGGCCTCCATGATATGTTTGCGGGAAAGTCCTCTGTCATTGCGACCTGAACCGGTTGGATGACAGACTTTGGTGCACAGTTCAATACTTTCTCTTCGAATCTCCTTTAAAGCGTGTCCTAACACAGTTTCTGCCTTGGTGTTGGAATAGACGTCTGCCGTATCAAATGTCGTGATGCCTACCTCCAAAGCAGCCTCAACACAGGCTTTTGCTGTTCCATCATCCACTTGTGCTCCATGTGTAATCCAGTTGCCCAGTGAAATCTCACTGACGGTTAAACCGCTATTTCCCAATTTGCGATATTCCATTCGTGACGCCTCCCTAAGTAATCTGGACTCCATTGTAGCAATGGCAGATTAATAGGTGAAATATCTTTTAACCTCATTTTTGATACGAAAAAGATATCAATGCATGTTCTCCTGTAACCAAAGCCTATAGTTAGGCTTTATCATTGTTCCTGCATGTATTTGCGATAAAGGGCGGGCGTAATCTCCTCGAATTTTTTGAATATTTTGATAAAATAACCCGATTCATTGAACCCCAGTTCATCACTGATCTGTGATACGGGCATGTCCGTAACTTCCAGCAATTGCTTGGCCCATTTGATTTTGAGTCGTGCAATATAAGTCGTAAAGTTCTCACCCGTTTCCTTGGCAAACAGCCTGCTGAAGTAACTTGGACTCAGGTGGCACAGATCGGCCATTTGTTTAAGCGAGACTTGCTCACTCTTGTGACTGTGAATATATTCAAAAGCAGGTTGGAGCACCGGGCTGGAGCTCTCTGTATCGCTTGGACTGTTTTTGAGATAGGCATCTGCAATCGCATTGGTCATTTCTTTTTTGATCGACTCAATATTACGGATGGAGTATCCGGGCAGAATGGTGGACAGATTCAGAGACTCCTGATGTCCCGAAGCTTTCTCGAACATCTCCACCAGCAAATTTTTGTTCAATGCTTCCTCTACGATGTAGTTACAGAGTAAAGAGAGCATGTTGGAGATTTTCACCACCTCTTCATAGGTCATAACAGGAAGCTGGTCATAATCCTCCTGTAATTCCTCCAGCTTTGCAGCATGCATAGACACATTCTTGGATGTGACGATCTGTTCCAGCTCCGTCCCTTTCCCCGGGTCAGCCAGCTTCACTTGTCCTGCCATTACAGCACCGATATATTTCCCATCAATCGTAATTGGAATTGCAATGTCCACGATATTGAAATGACACAGGTAAACATAAGGCTCATTCAGTCGAACGGCTTCCAGCCCCCCGCGAGAGTCACATTTCTGACAGTAGGGGAGCAGTTCGGGATCTTTGCGAACCTTTTGGCAAAAGGCCTGACAGCTGCTATGGCTGGTTACGGGTATGCCTTTATAGTCGACTGTTAGAATAGCCAGCTTGGTTACGGTGGCAAGAGAATCCTGTAGACGCTTCCATTTGTTCAGGTCAAGGATTTTATTGATATGAAGATATTCTTTAATCATGGGTGGAACCCTCCAAAGCTAACCTGATAAATGATTTCGTTCGTTAAAAGTTAGCAAGTTGTACATATTAAGATGAGTTAATGACGGGTAATGTATAGATGATGTCAAAATTAACCCATCGCATGACAATAAGATACCATGATTCTGTTGAAAAGCAAAAAATTACGATTGTAAATTATAATAATTTGTACTCAAAGTCCACTGTAAACCTCACATGCATGGTATATATTTAGGTTGATTGTGAGCATTTAAAATTTAATCTTTAAGTTCATCCAAGAATTACATCAGATAGCCTTGTTGAAGGCATACAGGTAATTTATGCAGTAAACGAACTTATATCATCCATAGGAGGTTTATATCATTATGAGAAAAGCATTTATTAGTCCAACGAAATATGTGCAAGGTGAAGACGAATTGTTGAACCTCGGTTACTTTGTGAAATCCTTTGGTGAATCTGCACTGCTGATCGCACATCCGGATGATGTACAGCGTGTAAAGGCGAAGCTCGATGCAACGGCACAGAAATTCAATATTACGTTTGTTGAAAGCGGTTTTAGAGGAGAATGTTCCCGGGAGGAAGTCGCTCGTCTTCAGGAAATTGCAAAAGAAAAAGGATGCACTTGTACGATCGGTCTTGGTGGCGGTAAAGCGATCGACGCAGCCAAATGTGTGGCAGAAGGCGACGCGCTGATCATCTGTCCAACCATCGCGGCAACGGATGCGCCAACAAGTCACTCGGCTGTATTGTACACCCCGGAAGGTGCTTTTGATGACTACGCTTATTTCAAGCAAAGCCCGAGTGTTGTTCTTGTGGATACAACCGTTATCGCCAACGCACCAACACGTTTCCTCGTTTCGGGTATGGGTGACGCGTTGTCAACGTACTTCGAAGCAAGAGCTACAGCGAAATCGTACTCTCGCGTGAACGCAAGTTTGCCGATGGGTTCCCGTGAAGGATACACGCCATCCGCAGTAGGTACGAATGCAGCACTCGCGCTGGCGAAGTTGTGTTATGAAATGCTGCGGACTGACGGATTGAAAGCAAAAGTAGCCAGTGACAGCAACGTCGTGACTCAAGCGCTGGAAAACATCGTTGAGACCAACATTCTGTTGTCTGGTCTTGGCTTTGAGAGTGGCGGACTGGCCGCAGCACATGCGATCCACAACGGTTTGACGGTTCTGGAGGGTACACATCACTTCTTCCACGGTGAAAAAGTATCCTTCGGAACGATTGCACAGCTCGTCCTTGAAAATGCACCAACCGAAGAGCTGCATGAAGTCATGGACTTCTGTCTTGCTGTGGGACTGCCTGTAAGCTTGGCGGATATCGGTGTAGATACCATTAGTCAGGAAGAGTTGTTGAAGGTGGCCGAGATCGCATGTATTCCGGAAGAATCCATTCACGCCATGCCGTTCCCGATTACTGTTCCTGAAGTGGCAGCTGCCATTGCGGCGGCTGACCGTATGGGACGGGACTACAAAGCAGCTCGCCAGGGGGAGAAATCATGAAGAAAATCATTAACCAAGCAGAACATGTTGTCATGGAAATGTGCAACGGGATTGCGCTGGCACACCCGGAACTTGAATTTTTGAAAAAATATAAGGTCATTAAACGCAGAGAGATTAATGGGGATAAAGTCAGCCTCATCAGCGGCGGCGGCAGTGGTCATGAACCTGCTCATGCAGGTTACGTCGGCAAAGGCATGCTGGATGCTGCGGTCTGTGGAGATGTATTTGCATCTCCTTCCCAGATTCAGGTATATCAGGCGATTAAGGCTACAGCCAGCAAGAAGGGTACGCTTCTAATTATCAAGAACTACAGCGGCGACATGATGAACTTCAAGAACGCGGCGCATCTTGCAGAGGAAGATGGCATTGATGTGCAATATGTACGGGTTGAGGATGACATTGCAGTGCAGGACAGCCTGTATACGGTAGGACGCCGCGGTGTTGCCGGAACTGTATTGGTGCACAAAATCGCTGGAGCCGCAGCCGAAGAAGGCCGCAGTCTGGCAGAGGTGAAAGCCGTTGCCGAGAAAGCAGCTCAGAACGTACGCAGTATCGGATTTGGATTCACCTCCTGTACTGTGCCTGCTAAAGGCACACCAACGTTTGAAATCGCTGAGGATGAGATGGAATTCGGGGTAGGGATTCATGGTGAGCCAGGCATTCGCCGTGAGAAATTAGTATCTGCGGATGAACTTGCAGGACGCATGGTCGAAGCGCTGCTTGCAGACATGAAGCTGGACAACGATGTATCGGCTGACATTGCTGTGCTGGTTAACGGCTTTGGCGCTACACCTTTACAGGAGCTTTATCTGCTTAACAACTCGGTTCAGCGTGAGCTGGCACACCGATCAGGACTTGGTGTAGCCACTACGTTTGTTGGCAATTACATGACTAGCATCGATATGGCAGGCGCATCGGTAACCATCCTGAAACTGGACGATGAACTGAAAACGTTGTTGTTTAAGGAAAGTGATACACCTGCATTTAAAGTATCCGGTCCTCCAGCAGCGCAAGTGGCATATTCTGAAGCACTGGAAGCCGTCGTGACTGAAGATGCGCCAGTATCCTATGAAGTGGAGACACCTGCAGCGTCCGCGGTAATCATCAACAATCAATTCTCCCTGGATAATATCGTCTACCTGATCGATAAGATGAGTGAGATCATCATCAAGAACGAAGTGCCGTTCTGTGAACTGGATTCCCATGCGGGTGACGGCGACTTCGGCATGAGCGTAGCGAAAGGCTTCAGACAACTCAAGCGCGAATGGAACCATATTGTGAACGAAGAGAAAAAAAATATCGGTTCATTCCTCGATGCATGCTCTCTGGTCATTATGGAATACTGCGGCGGAGCATCCGGCCCAATCTGGGGTTCGGCGTTCCGGGCAGCAGGCAAAGCCGTTGGTGACAAGCAGCAATTGAACGTTGCCGAATTCGCTGACATGATGCAGGCGGCGGTGCAAGGGATTCAATCTACAGGCGAACGTTCCTTCGGACGTGGTGCCGTTGTAGGTGACAAGACATTAATTGACGCACTTGTCCCTTGTGCAGACTCATGGACGCAAAGTGCGAAGTCCGGAGATGACTTCCAAACGGCGTTTGCCAAAGGTGCTGAAGCTGCAGTAGAAGGTGCGAAGAAAACCGAAGACATCGTGGCACGTATGGGCCGTGCGGGTGCTGTTGGTGACCGCAGTCTAGGCTACCCGGATGCCGGCGCGTATGCGCTGGGTGTTATTTTCACAGAGCTATCCGAGTCCATGAAATAAAAATGGAGTGCAACGAGATTAAACTTGGCCACTCCGATTGCAGACCATACTTGATTTAGACACTCAGGAACTACACAGATAGAAATCTGTCTGTTTCGCTCTTGTGTCTATACCAAAATTAATATGACTGCAATCTCCGTTTTGGTGTAATCATAGGTACAATCCATATCCAACGTTTCATTTAACGTGGATAGTGGATATAAGTAAGGAGACCGCTCTGTAGCTTGGCTTACAGAGCGGTCTTTTTGATATGGAAAAGCAGTGATGTGAGGTGGGAATTTGGCTTGCAGGTTCCAGATAGTGTAATCTGGAGAGTATGAATAGCCATTTGAACGAGAAGGGATCGGGATGATTCGATGACGCAAAAAATCTATTATGACTCCGCGTACACACGGGAGTGGCATACACAAATTACAGGTAGAGTGGACAAGGAAGATGGCATATATGTGACGCTGGCAGAAACAGCTTTTTACCCACATGGGGGCGGACAGCCTTGTGATCTGGGGCAGATCGGCGGCATTGATGTACTGGATGTGATTAGTGAGGACGGTGAGGTCTTGCATAAGCTGGAGCGTGCGCCCGAGCAGAATGAGGTGGATTGCCACATCGATTGGCAGCGCAGATTCGATCATATGCAGCAGCATACCGGGCAGCATTTGCTGTCGGCCATTACGCTGAAGCTGGCTGATGCGATGACGTTCAGTTTTCATTTGGGGACGGATTATATCACGATTGATGTAGCCGCAGCTGAACTTGGTGCGAACCAACTATCTGCAATTGAAATGGAGGCCAATCAGCAGATATACCGAAATGCCAGAATCAGCAGTTCCTGGGTCACTGCGGAAGAAGCGGCACGACTGCCGCTAGTGAAGCAGCCTTCCGTCATTGAAGATATTCGCATCGTAGAGATCGAGGGTGTGGAATATAACGCTTGCGGTGGAACACATGTCTCAGCCACAGGTGAGATCGGAATCATTAAACTGTTGAAAACCGAGAAAGTGAAGGGCGGCACCCGGATTTATTTTAAGTGTGGATACCGTGCATTGAATGAGTTCAACGCTGTGTATAACGTGCTGACCGGAATTTCGGCCAAATTGAAAACGAGCCGTGAAGAGCTTGCGGATCGAATCGACAAAATGGAAGCAGAACAAAAACAGCTGCAAGCAGAGCTGAATGCTGTGAAAGCTTCCCATGACGCTTATTATGCGCAGGAGCTTTTATCTGCACGGGAAGGGCTTGTCATTGCTCAAATCTTTGAGGACAAATCGCTCAAGGATATGCAAAGTCTGGCCACCAAGCTGACATCAGAACATGAGGGACTTGTCCTCTTTGCGAGCATCTCGGAGGCCAAGGTCGTTCTGGCACAGAACGGGCAGCCGCCAGAGTGGGCTTGTGGACCTTTCTTCAAGGGCAATCTTGGAGCCTACCAGGGCAAAGGTGGCGGCAGCGACAAGATGGCTCAGGCGGGCTTTGCCAGCAGTGAAGATGCGCTTGCATTTTATGAATTTACGAAGGACCAATTGGGACATCACTAATCTACCATCTCGCTGATCCATATGGATTGGACTCGATGGATCGTGAAGCGAGATCAATGCAGAGGAGGTACCCATCGATGACAGAACGCATTCCGTGCATACGAGAGGGGTGCCCAAATACGATTTTGCCAGCAACGGCTGCCCGAACAGGTGGGTACTGCATGCCTTGCAGGCAGGAGATGGAACGTGAGGCACATCAAAGATACATTGAAGCCAATCGGCGCGATGTAAACTTGTATGAGGGAATGACGGACCCTGTGGAGATTTTGAAAATCATGCATACAAGCCAGGTTCATGATCCGCTAATCCGTTATGTGGCATACGAGCATTCCAAAGAACAGGTATATCTGTCCTTGTCTACGGAGCAGCAAGCCCTCATGATCGAGTATGCGATGCAGCTGATTCGTACAGGGGATGACGATACAGGTAAAGATATTTTGGTATATCTGGTCTGTTACCATGATACCTCGTTGTCTGCACAGATTCCTGAGCTGCTGGAGCATGAAATCTACTACCCTGCCGTTATATATAAGAGTGCCTCGGCCGAAGTGCGTGATCAACTCTTGCAGCAGGTGAATACTGATGACGAGTATCGGAATAATCTATTGCTCATACTCGCCTATATTGGAGATGAAGTGGTCGTACGTCAGTTCCAGCAATGGAGGCAGTCGCCACCTCGTTGGGCAGATCAGCTGCATGTTGCACCAGAGTACTATACAACCGAAGCCGGTTGGGAGTTAACGAATGATGGCCAGCGCAGGGATTTATTTATCTCCCCAAGTTATTCACTCTATAAAGTAATAGAAAATGAAGGGGCTGACGGCACGTCAACTGGCGATCCGATCTCCATGCTATTGGGAAGTGGAGATAACTGTGAGTGGTGTGGCAGTCCGTTAACAACCCTAATTGATCTGGATGTACGGCATCCGGCACTGCAGGACGTTGCGTGGAACAGTGAGCGACTTCAAGTGCAGACTTGCGTTATATGCAGCTGTTACGGCGTAGTGTATATGGAGATGGATTCAGCAGGTGTACCGTGCTGGAGTTCGCATAATGTGATGCCAATGGATTCGGATGATCTTGACCCCGATGACTATGTTCAGCTTGCACCGGATGCAGGCCGGCAGTTTCAGATTGCGACTCAACCACGTCATGCGTTCCATGCCAGTGAGTGGGCGATGGAGCCTTCTACATCCCAGATTGGGGGCCATCCCGGATGGGTTCAGGACGCGGAGTATCCGATCTGCCCATGCTGTTCCACGAGAATGAAGGCTGTTGGACAACTGGACTGGGGCGAGGTTGAGGAATACGGGGATGGCATGTATTACATGTTCATATGCGAGCCGTGTCAGATGACCGCGGTATCTTATCAACAGTCCTGATGAAGGAAACGATGATCTGTTATTTCATAGATGCGATTTAAATTGTAATGACAGCTGCATACCTAAAAGGGGCTATCCCATATGTCTAGAACATTATGGGGAGCCCCTTCGTATGATTAGGTCAACCAGATATGCTGGTTGACCTTTTTGATGGTCGCTAGAGCCGGTTGAAAGAATCTGAGAAACCTTATATCCTCAATTCCAGCTTAGAGTTCTGCCGATGCCTGTGTCAGAAGGGAAGCCAGCCACTCATAGTCGGGGGTATCTTTTTCCTTGATCTTAATAGTTTTGCGTTCCGCCGGGCCTTCAAATATCCCATCTGGCAGTTCAAGTCCGGTTGCATTGAAGATCGTGAAGGAAACCGCCGGTTTGGAAGGGGAGATGACCGCTGCATATTTACCGTTTTTCAGGAAATGAGGTTTCTTGTATTGCACACGTTCCTGTACGTCAGGGATGGAGTGATGTACCAACTCCCGCAGTTTACCTGCAATCTGGGCTTGCCAGGGAACGGGGATTTGTTCGATAAATTCAGTGACTTCCGTATTCATATTCATGCTTGTCCGCCCTCCACATGGATTTGATTTTGTGCTTCCCATTCCGGTCGTAGAATTCCCATCCATAAGCGATCGTAGCGCTTGCCGTCACGATACACGGCTGATCTGGCACGACCCTCCAACTGAAAGCCGACCTTCTCATACGCACGGATGCCCTTTGCATTATAGGCGATGACATCCAGACCTACCCGGTCCAGATTCAACTCATGGAAGGCATACCGCAAAATAAGATTCAACGCTTCCGTTCCATATCCCTTGTTGCGATTCTCTGCGAGTCCAATGCCAATGGCAAGCTGTCCGCAGCGGTTGTTCCATTCAATGCTGTGAATGACAACGAATCCAATGAGTTGTTCATCCTCACGTGTTCGAAGCCGGAAGTAAACTTCCTTGTCCTTTGTCTCGCCTTCGTCCTCAAGCTGCTTTTCCGAATAAGGAATGGCAATATCCGTATCCACATTTCGCAAATATTCGGGATCTTCATTCCATTGCAGCATCGTCTGCACGTCTTCAGCACGGGGCGGAGTTATTTTCAATCGTTTGCTATAAAACAGATTTTCAGTAGATAGTGTCATGATGGTCTCCTTTGAATAAGTTAAGTTTGCTTCACCTCAATACGACAATGTGTTATATGGCTGCTACGCAATATTCTTCGCCCCTTTTATGATCAGATAGCCTCACTATAATGGAAATTTAAGGGCATCACAATAGACATTTCATTCGGAATTTTGAAGTTGTTGTCAGAAAACCTGTCATGGTAGTACTATATAAACCATAGACATGTATTCAGTGATACAACACACAACAAAATTGTCGGCAGGAGTGGTAGATATGGAGATCAAAGTAGACGATTTGAACGGCCACCAAGTCATTGGATTGATTGCAGAACATTTGCAGGGCATGGCAGCAGATTCGCCACCGGAAAGCATTCACGCTCTGGATCTGGATGGATTGAAGAAACCTGAGATTACATTCTGGTGTGCATGGGAAGCGGAAGAGCTGCTGGGCTGCGGTGCCATGAAAGAATTGAATTCAGAGCATGCAGAATTGAAGTCCATGCGAACAGCGTCAGCTCACCTGAGAAAAGGCGTAGCGAGACAAATCCTTGCCCATATTATCGGGGTTGCCCAGAATCGGGGATACAAACGGATCAGTCTGGAGACGGGTTCGATGGATTCTTTTATCCCGGCGCGGAAGTTGTATGAGGATTTTGGGTTTGTATACTGTGAGCCATTTGCAGATTATAATTTGGACCCGAACAGCGCTTTTATGACGAAGGAATTATAGTTTAAATAAGAAGCAGAAAAGCACAGCAGGGACACAGGGAACCAGTATTCTGTTGCATACAGACCGCTGGTTTTTTGTGTTTAATGATTGTTGTGCGAAGTGGTGGACTGCAACAAATCATACATATTGGAGATTGCAAGAAGAGTAGAATGTATTCAGATGAACGGATTGAATTGCATACAGATTGCCTTGTATCATTGTGGGGTATAAAACATAGGTCATGTCAGCATCGCTTTGGGATGAATTGGCCATACGGAACTGCTGGGCTGAGGCATGGACAATAGGGTATACTGGACATTATGTGTATATAAGCATAAAACAGGATTGCAGACGTTTTTTACATCAGGAGGATTGGAATTTGGCTCAGACAGAAGGAACATTGCAGAAGAAACTTAAACCAAGGCATATTAGCTTTATGGCTATGGGCGGTGTCATTGGAACCGGAATTTTCAAAGGAAGCGCCGAAACGATTGGACTCGCAGGTCCGGGAGTCATTGTAACGTACATTTTTGCAGGATTATTGTTACTGGTTGTCATGGCTGCGATGGCGGAGATGGCTACGGTGTATAAGAACAAAAATATGAAAGACTTTGTGCAGGAAGCATTCGGCAGCAGAGTCTCCTTTATCATGGGATGGATGTATTGTTTCCTCTGGTTATCGGTATGTGTAATTGAGGTGATCGCAGCAGGGAGCTTTTTGCAGTATTGGTTCACTGAAGTGCCATTATGGATGCTAAGCCTGGCATGTGCGGTGTTTATTATACTGATCAATCTGCTGAGTGTAGGTGTATTTGGGGAATTTGAATTTTGGCTGGCTGGCATCAAAATCGCCATGATTATTATTTTTATTATCCTTGGTGCGGGTCTGATCTTCGGGATCATTCCAAGTGACAACACGCCTTATCTGCAAAATTACACGCAAGCAGGTGGCTTCTTCCCCAATGGATGGTCATCGATCTTCTCGGCACTATTGGTCGTCATGTTCTCGTATGGAGGATCTGAGCTTATTGGCTTGACCTTAACGGAGACGGAAAATGCGGACAAGGTGATGCCCAAAATTGTGGGGAACTTTATGTTGAGAATTATCTTGTTCTTCACGTTACCGATTCTGATCATCTGTGGCTTGATTCCGTGGAATGAGCTGGGGCCGGAGAGCAGTCCGTTTGTGCAAGTACTTAGCTCTACGGGACTCCCGGGTGCAGCGCATATTATGAACTTTATTCTGGTGACAGCGGTTTTGTCTGCTGCGAATTCCGGTATTTATGGTGCCTCCAGGATGATGCACTCCATGGCGGTAGGTGGTGAGGCTCCCAAGGCATTATCACAAACGAATGGTAATGGTAGCCCGATTAACACACTGTTAGTATGTGCCGTAGTCTTGCTTGGAGGCTCCATGTTGGGACTGTTCGCACAGGATCAGCTCTTCCGCGTGCTGCTGGCGGTTCCGGGGTTTGTCGTGATGCTCGTGTGGATCTGTATTGCCACTTCACAGCTGAAGCTAAGGAAAAAATATCCGGTACAACCGACATTTAAAGTCTGGGGATTTCCTTATATTACTGGAGCTGTGGTGCTATGTCTTAGTGTGATTGCAGTGATGTTTGTGTTTGATGAAGGCAATCGTTTCAGCATTAGCATCTGTTTGTCTGTCCTTGCTGTGCTGATTATCTGGTCTCTGATTCGATTCAGGAAGAGGAATGGACGAACAGTTTAGTATGGGGGGGGAGTATGCAAATGTAGAACAACATGACATCTCGGCGCTTGCGCCGGGGTGTTTTTTTGTATGCACTAAGGGAACGATCTTATTTCGGAACTGGAAGATCTGTTTTTGTTATATCTGGGACGAATTAGGGGTAATACGAACTAGATAAATAAACCGACAGTCTCTACGAAATGATCTGTGTTCACTTTATAATAAAAGCCCATGTACATATGAAGCTTATAGTACTCTAAACAACAAATATTCGTATAACAACGAAATATATTTAGAACGAGGTATCACATGACGACGATAAAAGTAACTCCTGAACAGTTGATATCTGTTTCGAAACAATTTGCAGCAGCTCAGAATCAGGTTTTTCAGATGAACAGCATCTTGAAACAACATTTATTCGAAATCGAAAGACAGTGGGATGGTAGCACAAAGGAAAGGTTTTATGTTGATTTTATGGTTGCGCAGCGGGTGATGGATGACTTTGTTTCATTATCTCTGTCCATTGCCAAAGAGCTACAAGGGCATGCGGAGAAATTCAGACTTGCAGATCAGCAAGTTCTGCAATCCTATGATCCAAGCTGTGCAGCACCACCGCCGGATGAATGCAGGGCACCAGCAGCTGATACACGTAATGCTTTTCAGAAGTCTGCCGACAGTTTGGTCGAATTGGGACAAGCCTTTATGCAATCTGCGGATGATCGATATCAGAAGCGATATGATAGTATAGGTGGTTTTTTGGATTACTGGACATTCGGTATTCCGAGTGGTCTGGTTCAAGGTTATGTGGATCGGGCAGATAAAGCATTCAATTCCCCCAATGATACGGCCAATTGGCTTACATTTGGTATTCATGGTACGATCCGTGAAGCGACGTTTCCAACGAATGCCTGGTCTAGTGAGCACTGGGCGAATATATTTGGCGTAGGTGGATTGATGCTGGGTGGCGGATATGCCTCTTCAATGATTAAGCCACATAATCTATTAACCTCTAAAGGAGGTGGAGCGAGAATCAATTCCTTTTCCCATCCTGGAACAGGGAATACTGGAGCATATAATCCTAATTTCACAGGGGCGACTGGACAAGGATTAGGAAAACTTGAAGGGATGGAAATAAACGTATCACAAAAAGGGCTTGATATCGTAAAAACCCATATTTCTACATTTGATTCTTATGCTCCTAATCAAGCGATGATACAACGAATAGAAAGTGCTCTGCAAACTGGTAAACCATTGACAGGAGCAGATGCTAGCTTTTATATGCATGAAGTCTCTGAGTTTACAAAAATGGGGAAAGGTATGGGCTATGATGCTGCTCATGCATCTGCAATACAGAAATATGAAGTTTCTCCATTTAGCGTTTATCATCCTGATGTTATTAAATCCATGCCTGGAGAATTTAATTCTTCTTGGTTTAAATTTTGGGGGTTAGAAAAGTGAAAGTTATTAATGATTTGGGTAAATTCAGAAAAGTGGTATTATGGAAAAATGAATTACCCTCACATCCTAAAGAAGCAGACCATGAGCTGGAAATATCATTGCAATTAACTAAGCCAATAGTTTCTGAGAACAAAGAATTGGCGGTGGAATTGAAACTGCCTAGGAATAGTTCATACTATGCGTTACTGGGTTTAGAATTTACTCCGAATCAAACTTCAGAACTAAGAATAAAAATTAAAATAAAAAATAGTTCCGATGACTTATACGATTCAGAGTTAGAACTAAACGAAGAGATATATTTAGGTATTCCCTCCGAATATGCCAATTCAATAATTAATTCTGCAAAGGAAGTCTTGCTTGAGTCTAGTTGGCAACATTCAGGAAGCATTACATTTACTTTAGGCGCTCATAGTTTAATTGGTTCTAGCGAAGCTGTGTTTTCTAAAGTAACCAAGGTTTTAGTAGCTCTATTAGAAAATGAACTATCGTTAGGTTCTTCTCTAAGTGATAGATCAATCATCCTTTCAGAAATGGACAAATAATTTGTTGTTAATGTGATTGAACCTTGATTGGCTTTATGCCTTTCAAGGTTCTTTTTTGTTGGGGCTAATCAATGAACTCATTATTCAATCAATAACACATACAACCCATAGTTCCCCGTATGAGATATTACCATTTAATTTTTACACACATCAAACGCCTTGAAACAACATTTATTCGAAATCGAAAGACAGTGGGATGGTAGCCTGCGGACGATTGATATCCAAAGCGCTATGATAGTGTAGGGGGATCTCTGGATTACCAGAGATTCGGTATTCCAAGTGGTCCGGTTCAGGGTAGATGACGGGTGGTTTTAATGGTTTTCAGGACCAACGCTTGCGAATCACTGAAAACATTGCCGAAAGTAGAAAGGCTAGAGAATCCTCAAAATTTTCTGAATATGTGGAGAAGGAGACTAAGGGGACGGGTAAAAATGTTTTCTCTTATACTGCAGACTTTGAGGATCATATAATTAATGTGCAGGGTATTGTGAGAAAGAAAAATAAAGGAGTTGTTGGGGGACATAACAGGGAAAACTTCGAGAAGGCATTTACTGATGAAGGATGGAATCTTGAAGATTGTATAATTTATGAAAGAAAGCATCCTTATATTGATGGAATAACAGAATTAAAATATGGAATTCCAGCATTAGATAGGGAAGGTAATATTATAGTGGGTGAGCTGAAAAGTATTCCAAAACCGAAAACTGTTTATGATCCCCAAAAGATATCGGATGCAGATATTATTAAGTGGGGGAAAGAGGCTATGGAAAATGGTAAAGTAGATGGGCGTGTTGTTAGGGGAAGTTCATCTAATGGTTTAGAGTTTGAAGGATATATTGATGAAACGACAGGAAAAGTAACGAATGTATTTCCTATAGTCCCAAGAAATGAGTAGAGGTGATAGTGATGGATCAGGAAATGGGATATGATAATGAAAAAAATAGAAAAATGGTATTAAATTATTATAAAGTCTTAGGGGATGATAGGTTTTTAACGATTTTAGACAGTTACTCAAAAGGAGAAGGATATGGAGTAGAAGCAGTATGGTGTGTATTTGCTCATGAGTTCAAATCATGGGAAGAAGATTACTTCGGTGATACGGGAGTTATCTATTATTTTGATTATCCTATTGTGCCAGAAGAAGAGTCAGTTATTTTAGATAATGAAGTTTTTATTAAGTATTTGAAAGAAGCATCGACCGAGTACCTTACTCGTCATCCCGATCAGCTTGCTACTGTAGAGAATTATATGTCAAGGATTGAAAAAGAATTTGTTTCAAGCTAACTTGCTGATGACTTAAAGTCGAAGAGGAATGGTGGGGCTACCCAGTACCGAATTAACCCATCATTCACCAATAACACAAATAACCCATGTAATACCCGTATAAAGATTTCTTCATTTCGGTTGTACGCACATCAAATGCTTTAATTTCACAACCTAAATAACGCTATTTCGTTACATTGAACAGGTCGATTATGGTCAGATACCACCATAATTGATCTGTTTTTTGTTATGTTCGCTTTCTCACAGGATTTTCAAAATTCTATACAACTGTAAATTACGTTTCCTGATGGATGTAGTGCTAGAAACATTGCACCTAAATTGCAGGATAGTTCGACCACTATATTGGAGGCTGTATCTGAACCATTTTTACAAGGAAGTATGCAACGAATTTGACAGTAGTAACGATCTTTATTGTGTAAGGATAATCTGGTGACGACCAGTTGACATACAACAGGCAGGGTAACGTTTAAAGGCTAGCCACCGGCCCTCTAATTAAGCCCGGAATTCATGAAAAAAATTCGGGAGGGGGTGGCATATGAAAGGGGCAACGGTATCCATAGACCGTATTGTCATTGACTTTACAGACGTGTACTGGGACTTCTTCAATGAGTTCCATAAACGAAACTGCCACTATTACGGGGTCAGGATGACGGTGGGGGATAGAGGATTTCAATATCGTATCAGAATCAACACAGGGGAACACTTCCTACACCTCTCCTATAAGTTGGTTTATGCTCCGAAAACTCGAAAGAACACGCTAAGAACATTTAACCCACGTAAGATCCGTATGAAGGTTTCTCCCTATCGTTTATACACACAGAAATGCTTGATTATTATAACCTTATAACCGTTTCATCGAAACGCAATAAAGAAAATACCGGATTAAGAAAATTTTCTCGGAACTTCTAACATTTCAGATGTCTGTCCGTTATACCTGTGAAAGGTGGTGAAGCATGGACGCCGGACAAATCAATGAACTGTTACAGCCAAAGCTAACTGAAATCCGGCATTATCTAATTAGACTTGGCGCTTGTCCAGCCGATGCAGAGGATATCTTGCAGGAGACTGTCTATAAAGCTTTTCTATATATAGACTCAATCGAAAATGACAAGTTAAGTGCATGGCTCTATAAAGTGGCTATTAACCGCTATTATGATCTTTGTCGTCGCAAAAAATGGAATACCCTACCGATAGACGACATGGAAATACCGGATTCTAAAGTGCCTGAAGATGCTCTGTTGCAACAGGAAAAGAAAGAGGAAGTGGAGGCTGTTCTCAGTAAGCTTGCTCCACTGCATAGGCAGCTTTTAATCATGAAATATGAGATGGAGCTTTCATACCAAGAAATAGCGAATTTACTCGGGATACGGATCGAACACGTCAAATCGTCGTTATATCAGGCGAGACAGCAGTTTAAAAAGAGATATAGGAGTGAGATAAAATGAACGGACAACATAAAGAGAATGATTCAGTGAATGTAAGCAAAATGGTCAGGAAAGCGAAGAGAGCTACGACGATTCGAACCGTTGCGATCTCCCTCTTGGTATCTTTAATTGCGTTTTTTGGAGTAATGCTGGGCAATCAATATTTGACAAGCTGGAGTTACAATCGTGCAAACAATAGCGAGCAGATCATGAACCTCATTAGCGGACCTGATGAAAAGCAGACAGGACAGGTCAATTACAGCGGTTTCCTGAATGGAACCTTTCAGTATTATACAGCTAAAGTTATAGAGGGCGTGCCTATCCCGTGGGCGGATAGAAAAATCAGTTATAAAGTGTTCCCCTTTATTAATTTTGTCACCTTTGGGGGGGATACGTCACAATCGGTTTCGTTACAGGATGAGAACATGAAAAAACAAGGTTATGAGTATACACGTAGCTACAATGGATTAAATGGACAAAGAGAAATGTTATTTTACATTCCCAAAGTCGATTATAATGGTAAAATTCTGAATGATCTCCCATTACTTCAGGAGATGGATCAAGACAAGTTGGTAGAAATGGCAATATCGTTCGACAAAGATTATTCTTTAAGTGAAGTCAAACAGATGATTCCTCCCGGGGTAACCCAATCCTGGTATTGGGTGGATACGTATGACAACAAAGCATTTTATGATCCTTACATTGATGGAAATGGGAATAAGAGTTATGCAACACCGGATGTAGAAGATTGGGTGAAAGGCTTTGGGATCTCACATTCCGATTCAAGTGAAGTGAGCGAGAAAACATTCTTGGAAGCATTGGAACAGGGAGTTCAACTGAAAGGACATTATCAGTATGAGTTCAACCGGATATACAATTATTTAAAAAAAGACAAGGCCAAACCTGATGAGAGTGATATTCGCATTTTGGGAGCAGTGGTTACAGGTACAGCAAAAGAACTCCAAGTCCTAAACGGACAGTTTTATGTTAGAGGTATAACTTTGGGGGCTGTGGTAGACAAATTTTAAGCTCAAACTTCGCTTGAGTTAACGGTAAGTTGTAGTTTAAAACATCGTCAGTCAGGAACTGTCGGTGTTTTTGTATTTTGCTTAGTTTTTGGGTAGGGAATAGTCGAAAAGGCTTACATACAGTGAAGCAAGCTGAACCCATATCGAATAAAGAACACTCTGGTACAAGCCCCGGAGTGTTTTTTTATACCCAAATTATGCCTCAGACTCTGCCATCATAACTGATCCAGCTCAATCGCCTGTCTGAAGCGTTGGGCAAAGCGTTCTGCGGCTGCAGCAACCTCTTTGGATTCAGTCTGTACAAACCCGATTTGCATTTTGGGCTGGTCGATCGAGGCGATTTCTACCATTTTCGCAATGCCTTCTTTCCATAGCGGATGTTGGTGGAAGGAGAAATCATGACCAATGGTAGCGGCAATATTGTTTCTTAGGACGGTGCTGATTGCTTCCGAGTTGTTCGTTTTGAACAGGATAGACAGAGGGCCATAATCATACGTGAACTCCTGAAGGAAATCTTCAATAAATCCATCGCGATACAGAGCCAGCTTATGTTCTTTTAATTGTTCGGGAGTGACTCGGCTAAGCTTGGCTAACTCGGATTGGTGATGAGTGCACACAACCAGTTTGCCTGAATACATGGGAGTGAAATGCAGCCCATCGAATTCCCTCAATTGTCTGGCGTAGATGGCGATGAAGCCCAGATGGGTTTTGTTGTTGCGGATATCCTCGATGATTTCCATGGAACCTTTCTCTTCAATGGCAATATTCAATTGAGGATGCTCACGTTTCATATCTGCCGCCGTTTGCACAAGGTAAGGCATCACACTTGGAAAGGTGGCGACATGCAGTTCTCCGGTTAAAGAGGACGTCTCGGCATTCAGTGATTTCAATTCATCAATTCGCTGCAAAATATCGAGTGCCTTGGCAATAAATTGTTTGCCTTCAGGAGTGGGAAATGTCCCCTGCCGGGAGCGTTGGAACAGAATCATGCCGAGCTCATTTTCCAGACGGTGGATCGATTGGCTGATCGCCGACTGAGTGACATGCAGGTGCTCTGAGGCAGCCGAGAACGATTGAGTTTTGGCAATTTCAACGACATATTCAAGCTGTTCCAGATTCATGGTTTCATCTCCGTTTTAGCATTAGTACAGATAATATTAACATTAGTATCTATAAATATGAATAATACGTATGCAGCGATATAATGTATAGACAATCATTGAATTTCAAATTTATAGAATCAATATAAGGGGATGTATCACATGAAAGCAGCCGTATGGTATGCCAAAAAAGACGTCCGGGTTGAGGAACGGGAAATACCGGTAGCCCAATCGGGACAAGTGAAAATCAAAGTAGAGTACGCAGGCATCTGTGGCAGTGACTTGCACGCTTACCATCATGGCGTAGGCATTCAGGAAGGGCAGAACCACCCGCTCTCAGGACAAAAAGCGCCGCTGACACTTGGGCATGAATTTGCAGGAACCGTCAGTGAATTGGGAAGTGATGTAAGCAGTATCAGTGTAGGAGATCGTGTCGTTGTTGAACCGTTGTATCATTGCGGACAATGTGAGTACTGTATCCAGGGGCGCTATAACCAATGTTCCCAATTCGGATTTATTGGATTGAACGGCGATGGTGGCTTTGCTGAATACGTTGTGGTTGAGGCGTATATGGTGCACAAGCTGCCGGATAATGTATCCTTCGAAGAGGGTGCACTGGTCGAGCCTACAGCGGTAGCTTTTCATGCGGTTCGCCACAGCAAGCTGAAAGTGGGCCAGAAGGTTGCTGTGTATGGCGCGGGTCCAATTGGACTGCTAACGATCCTGTCAGCCAAAGCTGCAGGTGCTTCCGAAATCTATGCGGTAGACGTGTTTGAAGAACGCCTGAATCTGGCAGCCAAGCTGGGTGCCATTCCGGTGAATAGTGCCAAGGTCAATGCAACTGAAGTGATCATGCAGCAATCTGGTGGAATTGACGTGGCGTATGAAGCAGCGGGTGTGCAGCCAACCATGGACAGCGCCGTAGCCGTGATCAAAAAAGGAGGAGAAGTTGTTGTTATCGCAGCAATTCCAAATCCGCTTCAGGTGAATTTCTTCGACCTTCTGGTGAAAGAAGCGAACCTGACAGCAACGCTGGCCTATCGCCATATCTTCCCTGAAGTCATCTCTTTGATTGCTGAGGGAGCACTTGATGTGAAACAGGTGATTACCAAAAAAATTAAGCTGGATGACATCGTTCAGGAAGGGCTTGAACTGTTGATGACCGACAAGAGCCATGCGAAAATTCTGGTGGAAATCGGCGGTTAAATTAGAAATTGGAGCGAATAACGTGTCCTCAGTTCGTTAGACCAGAATACGCAAAAAGGGGTGTCCCCGTCATGCTCATGACGTGTGGGACTTCCCCTTTTTGTGTTAATGACGTTGTACTGTAGATATACCCTAACCCTAACTTTTTCCTTAATACTGCCTTACCTGTAATATCGCCGTACTGCGACACCTGTCCCGGTTCCGGTTCCTTTTGTCCTCTGCCGTTCTCGCTCTTTACCGTTTGTACGAGTTATGAATCATAACGGTAGCAGATCGCTTTGCCCCCGCTGCTCTCGGAACTGAATTCCGGGTCTTCTACAAAACCGAAACGTTCGTATAATCGGATCGCGTTGACCATTTGGCCACCTGTATATAAATACACTGTATTTTTGCCCATGTCTTTGGCAGATTCAACACATTGTTGAAGCAGTTCTCTGGCAATACCGTGACCTCTCCACTTGGGATCAACGCCCAACAGTCGAATAAACGGATAATCAATAGGCAACTCGAAGTTCGGGTAAGCCTTATGCGCAGTCTCAAACAATTGGACCGTTCCGACGATCTGATTATCTATTTTGGCAACCCATAATTGCTTGATATAAGGATTGCTTGGCGATTCTCGAATATCCTTCAAATAATGTTCCCATTGTTCCTCTTGTTGGAACGTGTCCCGATACTCGGAGTAACTTTCAATGAGAATATGTACAATCTCTTCATGGTCAGCTTCCGTAGCGGGATGAATTGTTACTGCCGTTGTCATCTCAAGTTCTCCTTCTGTTCTTGGTTTAATAAAAGATATAGTTGACTTGAATTGTATCACACCTCGTGTAACCGAATTAATTCAAATGTTCTATATATGACTCATAAATTTCTATGAGTTGGTATGTGCACACAAGCGATGCAAGGTTCACGTGTACCCAATACATTATAAGCGGTTGAGCTGTGTGGAATACAGATTATTGCGATATTCGGTGGGAGTATTGCCTTCGTATTGTTTGAACATGCGCAGGAAGAGTTTATAGTCCGAAAAACCGCATTGTCCTGCAATTTCTTTGACACTGGCATTGGTATTTAGCAGCAACTGTTTGGCCCGACGAATTCGTTCGGTGAGGATATAGGTTTTGAGGCCAATGCCTTTCTCGCGCTTCACCATTTTGGAGATATAGTCCTTGTTAAAATTAAAAGTCTCGGCAATCTTGCTTACCGTAATGTCCATATGGAGATGAATATCCACCCACTTGCAGATATGGTCAACGATCGCATTATGCGGTCGATAACCCGCCTGTGTGTTGCGTTCCAGTTCTTTGAGCAGCAGCAGCAATGCCGCATCCGCTTCTTCCTTTGAGAACGATGAACTATGAAGCAGCTGCTTGAACAGCTGATTCGCTGTGGATGGAACCTGAATGGTGGCATGGGTAGGATAGTGGTCGAACTCTTCGTCAAGTGAATCATAATGCACCCAATAAAAGCTGACGGGAGCATCGCTGACCTGATAGCCATAATGGGTGCACCCAGCCCTCAGAAACAGCAGATCGTTTGCACGAACGACGAACTGTTCTTCCTCCTCCGCAATGTACATCTCACCCTCCAGCATCAAAATAATCTCGTGAACCGGCATGCTGCGCTTCATGTGGCTCCAATTGCCTTCGGTTATGAATTTGCCACATAGATAATGTTCCAATCGCTTTGGCATAGGACGGATTTCTCCACCTTTTCTTGGATTATGAGTCTGATGTACTTGTATTTTATTTGATAATATGAGGATGTTCAAGGATTGGGTTGTGAAAGGTCGCATGGAATATATAAGTCGTAACACGGATTTTACCCTTTATACATTCATTAGAGTATAACGACATATCGACTACATACCAAGGAGGAGCGAGCATAATGATTGAAACGAAGAAGGGGTTTTTGGGACCTGAGCATGTGGATCTGTTAAATGGTGTTTTCCAAACGTCACAACAGGTGGGAGAACGGTATTTGTTATCGCTGGACATTGACCGATTTTTGGCACCATGCTTTGAGGTTCACGGATTACCTGCCAAAAAGGAACGCTACGCCGGTTGGGAGGCGCGCTCCATCAGCGGACATTCCCTTGGTCATTATCTGTCTGCCCTGGCTGTGACCTATCAGGCGACACGCAATGAAACGCTAAAACAAACACTGGATTATGCCGTCAGCGAGCTTGCATCCATTCAACAGACCACGGGAAGCGGGTACATTGGTGGCTTGTCGGAAGAAGCTTTCCGCATGGCTTTTCGAGCAGAAAATATTGGTGGCTTTAACATCGGGGATTACTGGGTGCCCTGGTACAGCGTACACAAAATCTACCGCGGTCTCATTGACGCTTATAAATTAACGGGGAATCAGCAGGCACTTGGGGTGGTCACACGTTTTGCTGACTGGGCTGTAGAGGGCCTGCTGCCGATGACCGAAGAACAGATGCAGTCGATGCTTCAAAGTGAGCACGGGGGCATGAATGAAGTCTTTGCACATTTGTATGGAATTACGGGCAAGGCCTTATATCTTGAGATTGCTAACAAGTTCACCCATCAATTGATCCTCAGACCATTGGAACAGAAGCGGGACGATCTTCAGGGCAGACATGCCAATACACAAATTCCGAAAGTCATCGGTGCAGCCGAAATTTACAACCAGGACCATACCCATGAGAGTTACCGGACAGCGGCGGAGTTCTTCTGGGACACCACGGTTCATCATCGTTCTTACGTATTTGGTGCGACGAGTATTTCAGAGCATTATGAAGCCAAAGGCATGGAGAGTCTGGGCATCAAAACCGGAGAGAGCTGCTGTACCCACAACATGTTGCAATTGACCAAACAACTCTACGTCTGGAACCACGACAGTGCCTATATGGACTATTATGAAAACGCCATCTACAACCACATCCTGGGCACGCAGGACCCGGACACAGGGAACAAAACGTATTTTGCATCAACCCTGCAAGGGCACTATAAAATCTATGGAACGCACGACACCGCCTGGTGGTGCTGCACAGGGTCTGGTATGGAGAACCCGGGCAAATACGCCGAGGCAATCTATTTCGAGGATGAACAGGATCTGTACATCAATCTGTATATCGCTTCCCAATTGGACTGGACTTCACAGGGGATATCCCTGAAGCTCGAAACTGACTTTCCTTATTCGGAAAAGGTAACCCTGACGATCACCGAAGGCAGCGCCTCGGCCAATCTTAGACTACGCGTGCCCTCATGGCTGCAAGAGCCCATGACGGCAACGCTCAACGGGGATATGACCCATCCGTATACCCGGATGGAAGCCGGATACCTCTCCATCGACCGCACATGGACTGCCGGCGATGTCATCACCATCACGCTGCCGATGTCGCTCCACCAATACACGTCCCGGGATGATGCACATAAGGTGGCATTCCTGTACGGCCCGATTGTACTGGCAGGAGCACTCGGAAGCGAAGGGCTGCCTGAGGATACCATTGTGGACGAGACGGCACTGAATCCCAAAACTGCACCTGTGCCTGTAATCTGGACAGAACAGGAGGATGTGAGGGAGTGGATCAAGGTGGTGGATGCTGGGACATTGACGTTTGAGATCAGCAAGGATGTCACCTCCGACGGCAACCCGGTGAAGCTGATCCCGTTCTATGATATACATCATGAGTTCTATACCGTATATTGGCCGTTTAACGATGCAGGAGATGCTTTGGAGAAGGAGTTAAATGATATTACCATCGACAGGGTACAACCTGACGGTCAGCAGGATGAGATTGGACATCAATTGGATAGCAATTGCCGTGCCGAACATCATAACGGTTCGTACACAGACAGCCGCAACAAGCTGCATATGTGGCGGGAAGCCTTTGGTGTCAGCGGGGCCTATTTCAGCTACCAGCTGGCGGTGGACGGTTCTGCACCGAATGTTCTATGCGTGGCGTACTGGGGTGGGGATTGGTCTTCATTTGAACGAGAGGGTACGAAGTATGAGAGAACATTTAGTATCGCTGTAGATGGAACTATGGTGGGTGAACAGCGGATTCATATGAACAAGATTGGCGAAGTATTCTACGTTACCTATGACATCCCTGAGACGGTTACATCAGGTAAAGACAGCGTGCGGGTTGCATTTCAGGCGCTGGGTGACAACGGCTGTGCCGGGAAAGTGGTGGATGTGCGCACAACACGAAGCAAACCGGAGTTTATGATATCGTAAAAAAAGGAAGAGTTGACCACAAAGTCAGCAATGCAATGATATAGTGAGAGCAAAATGCTGATCAGGGATCAAAGGAGGTTGGACGTGTGGCAAGCCCGGACGGTACAGGAATGTATAGCTTTCAGGATTGGCTGACCTGGGAGGGAACTTGGGAGTTAATTAACGGGAAAGCTTACAGCACGTCTCCAGCACCCACCTCAGTACACCAGTTTATTGTGGGTGAGCTGCACTTCTCCCTGCGTACTTTTTTTCAGAATCGAAAATGTTTCGTATTTGTTGCACCCTTTGATGTGTATTTCAGCGAGAATGAACAATATGACGTACCTGACCATGTGGTACAACCGGATCTGTCGGTGGTTTGTTCCAAAGACCAAATTTCCAAAAATGGCTGTCAGGGTGCGCCGTCTCTCATTATAGAAGTGCTGTCTCCTTCAACTGCGCTGAAGGATTTTAATGAGAAGTTTAATCTGTATCAGAAATATGGTGTGAATGAATACTGGATTGTTGACCCTGGCAATCAGACCGTTCATGTGTACACATTGGAAGAAGGCAGTTACCAGAACCGTCATCTGTACACAGAGCAAGAAACGATTCAATCGGTGTTATATCCGGAACTGGAGATTCCGCTTCGGAATTTATTCAAGCTGAATGCTGAATAGATCCGAACAGATCTGCTCTAAGGTATTTATAAGAAGAACACAATATTATTCACTCCGGCGCTGGCGTCGGGGTGTTTTTGCTTTTTATCGAACAAGCCCTATATAAAAAATGACACGCACGCCGTATTTCCACGTATTACCTGATAACATTTCTTTTTCCGCCACGATTGTTCGAGGGCACCCGACTTGTTTACAGAGGTTACAAAATCTTATCCACGTTGTCCCTTTAAAGATGAAATGGGATAAGCCCAAGCCACGTATATTATGATTATCCATATTAATCCACCCGAATGCAGCCACATCATGTACAATGAAATAAAGTTCCAATGGTAAATATCGACATAAAGGTCCAGCACATAGCGCTAAAGGAGGTCGGATGATTTACATGATAAAGTACATAAAACTGCTGGGGCTGATCTTCGGCGTTGTGGTCATGAATGTTCTATTGTTCTCACCAGGATTCATCGGACTGGGATTTAGTGGGGGAGCATTTACAACAGCACTCTCGGTGACCTTTCTGTTTGGCAGCGTACTGGCTCTCTTCTATGGAAGCTACACCTTGTTGTTCAGACAGCCAGTAGTCTTGCCTGTGAAGCAGATCGAATCCCATGAAGATTATGTGGAAGCGTTATCCTTTTATCAACGCATTAAAGTGCTTGAGGAAGATATCACACTGGGATTATCCCAATTGAGCCGCATGAAGAAAAAGAAAGAAACCCTCCTGAACGTGCTGAATCAGCGCTTTGACCCGGGAGAACTGAGCTACAAGAAATTTGCTTCGGTCACTCTTGAAGTGGAGAAGCTGTTATATCTCAACATCCGAAGTGTACTTAACCGACTCCATGTGTTCGATGAAGCGGAGTACGCCAGCCTGATGAAGTCCAAATCCGCAACACTTCCCCAAAAGTTATTTCAAGAGAAAACCAAAGTATATAACGATTACCTGAGCTATGTGAAAAACTCGCTTCATACCAATGAGGAAATTCTGTTGAAGCTCGACCAGTTGATGCTGGAGATCTCCCGCCTGGACAGCTTTGAAGCGGGAGATATCGAACAGATGCCTTGTATGCAGGAAATTGACCAATTGATCAAGCACACCAAATTATACAGACAGTGAGGGGTTGTACGTATGGCGAAGAAAGGGAAGTTTTTTTTCATATCAATCATGATGCTGGTACTCGTATTTGGTCTCGTATATGCAGGGATTACACTGACGTCAAACGTTGGTAAATCCAGTACACAGGTGACGACAGAGAACGCAGGCAAAGAGTTAGGCAAGCTGTATGCAGATATTGCACCAGCAACGGCCGAACCCGTGAAGGGGCAGATTGATCTCGATCCGGTGGATGTGGCAGAATCCCTGCCGGACATCTCCAAATTTCCGATCACGGTCGAGAATACAACGAATGATTATGTAGAGATCTTTTCTTCGATTGAAAAGGCGGGAACCGGAGCAGATGGCTGGTTGACTGAGGTGAGCGAAGAGTTCAACAAGGCTAACATTACCGTTGGCGGTAAGCAGGTCTCCGTGAAATTACGCAATATCGCATCCGGTACAGCGGCCGATTATATCAAGTCCGGCAAATATGTGCCTGATGCGTTTACCCCCTCGAATGAGTTATGGGGCGAGATGGTCGCCGCAAGCGGTGTGAAGACAGATCTGGTATCCAAAAGACTGGTGGGGAACGTTCCAGGGATCGTCATCTCCAAAGCCAAATATGATGCGCTGGTCGACACGTACGGCTCGGTGAATGTAAAAACCGTGACCGAAGCGATTGCCAACAATGAGCTTGCGATGGGGTACACCGATCCGTTTGCCAGTTCCACAGGATTGAACTTTCTTGTGACTGCACTCAACACATATGACAGCTCTAATCCGCTTGGAGAGAAGGCGATCCAGGGTTTTGAGAAGTTCCAGGCGAATGTACCGTTTACGGCCTCCACAACGATTCAGATGCGTGAGGCAGCCAAGTCAGGGCGGCTGGACGCATTTGTACTGGAATACCAGACTTACGTAAACACCGCAGATCTGAAAAGCGGATACGTCTTTACCCCTTTTGGCGTAAGACATGACAGCCCGCTGTATGCACTGGGGCAGCTGCCGCAGAACAAGCAAGAAATCATTAAGAAGTATGCGGAATTCGTAACCCAGGCGAAGTATCAGCAATCGGCTGAGGAATTCGGCTTCAACGGCTTGCAGGATTACAAGTCCGAATTGAACACCGTGGATGGCGGTACCCTGCTGTCTGCGCAGAAAGTATGGAAAGAGAAAAAGAACGGCAGTAAACCCATTGCAGCCGTATTTGTAACCGACGTATCCGGCAGTATGGCCGGGGAACCGCTGAACCGTCTCAAGGAATCCCTGCGCAAAGGACAGAAGTTTCTGGGCACAGACAATAGTATCGGTCTCGTTTCCTACTCCAGTGGAGTAACCGTGAACCTGCCGATTGCCAAGTATGATACGAACCAACAGTCCATGTTTGTGGGTACGGTGGATAGCCTGCAAGCGAGTGGAGGTACGGCAACCTTTGATGGAATCGTTGTGGCGATGAAGATGCTGGAAGATTATATGGCTGCGAATCCGAATGTGAAGCCACTGATCTTTGTCCTAAGTGATGGAGAGACCAACGAAGGTCATACACTGAAAGATATTCGTGATCTGGTCGAGACGTACAAAGTACCGATCTATACGATTGGTTACAACGCGGACATCAAAGCTTTGGAGAGCATCTCCAGCATTAACGAAGCGGCGAGCATTAACGCGGATACCGACGATGTGGTGTACAAAATAGGAAACCTGTTCAACGTACAGATGTAGCACGGGTAGTGCGCTCAAAGTAATCAAGTGTAAAGTTCATTATTGTATATAGCACGTAATTGAAGGGGGAACTTGGATGTCGTTTTCGATGGAGATACCTAGCCAGAAGGAAATACAGAAGGTGATAGAGGAAGAAGTAAAACCTGTACCCGCCGAGGTAGCGGAGCTGCAGCAAGTCGCCAATGCCAACGTGGAGATGATCATGACCCTGGATCTCGAATCTTTGGAGAAACGCAAAGAGATTCTGCAATCCATTGACGGTTTTGGCATGAACACCATGAGATCCTCTTCCGAGAAAAACGCACTGCTTCAAGTCTCCGTTGGACATCTGTCCAAGACGGGAGACGAGGGCGGTCAGGTTGCCAAAGGCTTGACCGAGCTGCATATGCAATTGAAGGATCTCGACCCGAGCGTGGTCGATTTCGCCAAGACCGGATTCCTCGGCAAATTGTTCAATCCGCTGCGGGCCTACTTTCTTAAATACCAGAAGGCCGACGCGGTCATCGCCGACATTGTGACCTCTTTGGATAAAGGCAGAGCAACCTTGAGAAACGACAACACCACACTGGAGATAGAACAGCAGAATCTGCGGGAACTCACCAAACGACTGCAAAAGGAAATTCAGCTCGGCGTGCTGATGGATGAGTCGATTGACGCACAGATCGAAGCCGCCAAAGTGCGTAACGAGGACCCGGAAAAAGTCCGCTTTATCACGGAAGAAGTGCTATTCCCGCTGCGTCAGCGGGTCATGGATTTGCAGCAAATGCTGGTGGTGAACCAGCAGGGCATCATGGCAATTGAAGTTGTCATCCGCAACAACAAGGAGCTGATTCGAGGGGTTGACCGGGCGAAGAATGTAACGATCTCGGCACTGAAAATTGCCGTTACTGTAGCGAGTGCTTTGTATAATCAGAAGATTGTATTGCAGAAAATTGAACTGCTCAACCGGACGACCAATGATCTGATCTCCGGTACTTCCAAAATGCTGAAGGATCAGGGGATTGCCATCCAAAAGCAGGCGTATGAAGCCAGCATCTCGGTGGATACGATGAAGCAGGCATTCACGGATGTGTTATCCGCGCTTGACTCGATCAGCGCTTATAAGCAGGAGGCGCTGCCACGGATGCGGGAAACCATCAATCAGTTCCGTGAATTGGCGGATACCGGGGAGCAGCAGATTCAGCGGTTGGAGAAAGGGCAGAAGCTGGGGCTATAATTTTAACTTTCATAAATAAACAAAGCGACCGTCCCTTGTTAAGCATTTGGGAACGGTCGCTTTTTGACTTTCATTCAGATTTCATGGATTAATACGTCTGGATGGATTATTTGAGGTTGGACTGGACCACCGCATTGGCTGGCTTGAAATTAATGATTTTGAATAACTCCTCTGCCATATAGGCGGGGGTGTGTTTGAATTCCTGCCGAATCCACTCCAGGATCATGCCAAAGATCGCATGGGACTGGTAGCTGGCTAGCAGTTCCTGGTTGATGTGAGAAGGAAAAACCTCAGTGAGATCCTGCAAGGCAAGGTTACGAAGAACCTCACAGATCATTTGTTGAAAGTTGGACGCGGCCTCGGACTTCACCACAAGCGTGTAGAATGGTGCATGTTGATGCACATGTTCAAATATTTTGATTGCGGAAGAAGGCATATGACTTACTCGGAAAAGTTCCATATCCTGATAGGGTTCACGAAAAGAAGCCACCAGATCCTTGATCACATCATCGATCATTTCATTGAACAGGTCTTCTTTGTATTGATAGTGTCTGTAAAAGGTACCTCGATTCAGATCCGCAAGCTGCACGATCTCGGTTATGGATATTTCCTTAAACGGCTGCTTCTGCATTAACTGGATGAGGGCATCCTTCAGCGCGGCTTTGGATTTCTTGATTCTTCGGTCTATGGAGTTCGGAAGTTCAGTCATACTACAGCCTCCTTGGAAGAGCGAGTTATAAGTTAAAGTACATACATCATGGAAATTGTTGATTAACGTACATTTGGGCATGCTTTTACTGATTGAACAGGAATGCTATGACTTATTATACTAAGGATACGAGTTAATGAACATTTGTTTGTTAACTTATTGTAAACGAATACATGGAGGATGATACATGATGAAACTTCAAGATAAAGTGGCTGTGGTGACAGGTGCGGGTTCCGGTATGGGTAGAGCGATTGCAACATTGTACGCACAGGAGGGAGCGAAGGTAATCGTATCGGATATCAATGCGGAGACAGCACAGACGGTCGTGGATGAGATTAAGGCGCAGGGCGGCGAAGCCATTGTGGTGCTTGCCAATGTGGCAAAAGAAGAAGATATCCAGAACCTGATTGATACTGCGGTGAGCACATACGGAACAGTGGATGTTCTGGTGAACAATGCTGGCATTATGGATGGCATGGAGCCGGCTGCTGATGTGTCCGATGACAAATGGGAGAGAGTATTTGCAATCAACACGACCAGTGTTATGCGTGCCACTCGTAAAGTGCTGCCAATCTTCCTGGAGAAACAAAAAGGTGTCATCGTCAATATTGCATCAGCAGGTGGCTTGAACGGTGGACGGGCCGGTGCAGCCTACACAGCTTCCAAACACGCTGTGGTTGGATTCACCAAAAATACAGGCTACATGTACGCTGAGCAAGGCATTCGCTGTAACGCCATTGCTCCTGGGGCGGTAGCAACCAATATTAGTTCATCCATGGCGGGGTTAAGTCAGTTTGGTGCGGGAAGACAGCAGTTAGGTATGGCGACTAACCCACGTATAGGAACAAGTGAAGAGATTGCCAAGGTGGCTCTGTTCCTAGGATCAGACGAGTCCAGCTTTGTGAACGGAACCGTGATTACGGCAGATGCAGGTTGGAGCTCCTACTAATCCGTCTTTAGTGCAGGGCTATCAGGAATGGGAAGATGTCATAATGAGGCCTTCTTTTTTCTGTTCTGTTAGCACGAAAAATTAAATAACTGAAATATGAAAGAAGCTCATACCAGTGTATGGGCTTCTTTTGAACGTTCATAAAAGAACTTCGTCATGGATAAATACATTTTAAAGTCTGGCCAGAGCTAATTAAAGAATCTTGGATAATTGAGCAAGGTTTCTGGAATAGAAAGAATCCCGGTGATAAAATAGAAGATTACTGAAGAGGATTCTGCATTAATAGGCGAGAATAAAGAGAAATAGATTGATTTTTAAAGGAGTTATTTCTCTTCAAAACTGCGTTCTGTTTGCCAATACCAGAACTTTGAGCCCTGAGAAATAATGAAGTGTTCCAGCCAGGTCTCAAAGTTACTGTAGAATCGTCCTGTATGCTCTCTTGAATATAAACTCTCGCAAAGCAACAGATAATGCTCATCATGGGATCGCCAACGATCTAAGTCGATTAAGACTCGATCATCAAGGATATTGGCCACCGCAATCTTACTATCTGATGCTTCATTGTAATGTATGACATCCTGGGCTGAGTATAAGAAATTTTCCCCGCCATATTCAGGATCTCCAAACAAGGACGCTCCATTACATAATTGTAAAAAGTTTATGTAGTCTGGAGGTAAGGAAGTAGAAAAATAATCGGAAAGTTCTTTGATTTTATCTTCTGACGCACTTGGCTTGAATTTATTGATAGCAGTTGTTTTCCCAGCAGGAGTAAGTATTTCAATGTGACCTTCATTTTGGTCAGACCATTTTTTAAAGTCTTTGAAAACATTCATTTACATTGCTCCTTCTTAAAAAACTGACTTCACAAAAAATCTGTGAAGTCAGTTTATCATATTAATACCCTGTGAACCAAGGACTTACAAGCGACTCATGCACTCTAGCAGGGATAGGTATTAAATTGTCAAAAGCATTAGTTCCGCCATATTCACGTGGTCTAACATGGTGTATATGGGTCACGGCTCCATCCCAGTTCCATCCATTATTCGGATACAATTCGCTGTATTTTTTATGTATACACCGCGTTCAGTTTTACCCCATATAACATAGGCCAGTCGGATGGGCGAACCCTTAACTCTCCAGTCCTACCTACTGCCTCTTTCCACGGTGTGTTTTGTTTTATCAGGACTCTCTTTTGCATAACTATTTTCCTTTCTCCTGAACATAAAAAAGCCGCTAAAATAGCGACTTCATTGGGAATATGTTCTTGTCCCTCGACATTTTCCTTCTTTTCAACTACTCTTTATTCACTGTGTTCTGTAACGATTGACCATCCGTTACCCTTGCCACTCAAAAACCCTTGCTCATAGAAATCTATGCCATCAGAAGTTATGCTTATTTCAACCATCTCAGGCTCATTTTCTACTGGATTTGCGACTATGTAGCCTTTATTTAATAGGTAAGTTATTGCTCTATGCTTCTCGATGTGTTCTCGTTGATAAAACTTTTCCTTCGGAAATACTAAAGTAGGGTTTTCAGTAAACCACGATGAATACAGTGCTTCTACTATATCGTATCTTTCTTGTATACGTTGTTTTATTTGAATTTCTCTTTCCATAAATAGTTTTCCTCCTTAATGGAATAAGGAGCCTTATAAGGCTCCTTTCAAATCTACTATTTTGCTTCTGGTTCGTCTGAAATAATAACTTCCCCACCATCATAACTTCTTGCTCCTGAGTAGAGCAAGGCATCATAGTGTCCGCCTATATATGAGACTTGACCTAAAAGCTTAACGCGATATTGACCTTTTTCAGAAATTCGGAAGGTATGTTCATTCCCCTCATGGTCACCCATACCACCTCCGTATACAAAAGCGTAGGAATCGATATTTTCCCAAGTGAGGTCAAGAAAGCTTGTTCTGTATTGTAGTTGCATGGTTAGAGCAAATTTATTGGTAATTTTGCCGGGATTGTCATAATTCTACGAACCCCTAACTGTTCCATTTTTTGGTTCAGAGATATCAAGATTATAAGGGCCTGTTGCTTGGATTTCTACGCTGTCATTTCCGGGCGCGGCTGTAATCGTAGATGTTTGACCACTATCGTCTACCGTGATAATTGGAGACTGAAATGTAAGACTTTGAGCGGGTTTTCGCAAGTCTTGTGCCCTGTTTGAAACACTTAGGGAATCTGCTAGTGAGAAACAGGTTGCTCAATACAAAAATATATTAAAAGGAGCCATTTCTAATGAAAAAAACTATGCTTATATTAGCTGTCATGTGTAGCTTTGCATTTATCTCCTTTGTAGGCACGAGTACAACGACAACCTTTACTACAAATAATCACGGGTTTGGCTATTGATATCATACCCTAAAAAAAAGAATCGACTCTCTTCTTATAGAGTGTCGATTCTTTTTGTGATCTTACAAGGGCGAAAACAATAGGACAAACGTTTGCACAAACATGTCTAGACATTCCCGGACAGCGTAAACAAGGACGAATCCCGAACAATTAAGCGGTGTGGGATAATGACCGGATTCTGAGGCAGCTGCTCCCCATTCAGAATTTTCAGCAGTACCTGAACCGCGGTATAGCCAAGCTGATAGGTTCCGATATCAATCGAACTGAGCGGAGGCGATGCGAGTTCCGACAAGGCTATATTGTTGAAGCTCACAACACTTATATCTTCAGGGACATTATATCCCAATTCGGCCAAAGCGCGAAGTACGCCAAAGGCAACATTGTCATCAATAACAACGAGGGCCGTTGGCCTATCCGGTAGTGACATGAACAGGGACATCGCCCGGAAGCCGCTCTCCTGCAGGAATTCTCCTTCCACGATCCAATCATTGTTAGCATCCAGACCGGCTTCTTCGAGCGCATTTTTGTATCCTAGCATGCGATCATGGGACAACGTCAAATCCGGCGGCCCACTGACAAATCCAATACGTTTATGCCCTTGGGCTATCAAATGTGTAGTTGCATCGAACGCTGTCTGGACATTGTTATTGTCCACCATGGGTGCCTCTGGATGTGTTTCGCTGCGGCCAATCAGCACAAAAGGAAACTTTTCCGCTTCCAAAAAAGAAATGATCGGGTCTTCCCGCTTGGAGCCAAGCAGCAAAATTCCATCGACTCGTCGCCCGTGTACCAGCCGGGATATGGCATTCAATTCATCGCTGGAAGACGTTTCGGTGGAGAGAAGAAGTTCATAATTCATGCGTGTTGCATGCGTAATGATCCCCCCGAAGCAGCTCTCCGAAAAAATAGTTCTGAAACAGCTCTTCAGCAGGCCGGGGCAGCATGATCCCCAGAGTTTGAGTCGTTTTGGAAACGAGGCTCTTGGCCATCATATTTGGATGATAATTCAGTTCTTTCATAATTTGCTTCACTTTGACCGACGTTTCCGAACTGATTCTGGGATGGTTGGAAATAACCCGTGAGACCGTAGAAGGGGATACACCCGCCAATTTGGCAATATCTTTGATTGTAATCATGTGAAAAATCCCTTCTGTACAAGCATTTCAACATGTCTCCTATGTTAATTGAAAGGTTTGGATAAATCAATTGCTAACTGCATCATGGGAAAAAGGACGAGAGTAAAATAAAGGAAGATGGCGGGAGATCAAGCAAATGGGAAATTACAGGAACATACGCCATAAAAGTGAAGAAAAATGCGCGAAAATGACTTGTGCAAACGTTTGTGCAAATAAAGTTGGCTATTGTATGATGTGATTGTCAATGTAGCGCTTACATATCTGGATTGAACCTACTTCTTAGAAAATTCATCCCGATTACATACATATTGGACCCGTCAGAAGTTCATCTGGGCAAACGTTTGTACAATGTTCAAGCAGATGATACACAGAACTTCAGAACGCAGGAACAGTACACAGAAAAACGGGTGAAAGCGCGAGTACAACATGGAGCATGATTACGAAAAGGGGGAAATTCAATGAGAAAATGGCAGCAAGCAGCACTTGCAGGATTCATGGCACTAACACTTGCCGCATGTTCAAGCGGAGGTGGAGGCGGCGCTGCGCCAACCACAACAGACAGCGGGGAAACTGGGGAGACAACAGTAACCGCGGAAAATATTCAGCCGGAAGAGGGCGCAAGCCTTGTCATATGGGAGGATAAAAATCAGCGAAGCTTTATCGAGGAGCGAGCGAAGAAATTTGAAGAGGAGTACGGCGTTTCTGTAAAGATCGAGGAATTGCCGCCAACCGATCAGGTGACTAAGCTGACGACAGACGGGCCCGCGGGATTGGCTGCGGATGTAGTCGTTTTCCCGCATGACAAGATTGGCAGTGCTTCAGAAGCCGGCCTCATATTGCCGAACGATATTTTTGAGCAACAGACCACGCAATCCACCAGTGACAACGCCGTTAAAGCCGTAACCTTTAAAGACATCTTGTACGGCTATCCCTACAGTGTGGAAACCTATGCGTTGTTCTATAACAAAAAGCTGTATCCCGAAGCACCGAAGTCATTTGACGACATCATCAGCTTTGCCAAAACCTTTAATGACACCAAAAACAACAAGTACACCCTGATGTGGGAACTCCAGCAGTTCTATTACAACTTCGCATATCTCGCTTCCCAGGGAGGATATATCTTTGGTGATGAAGGCATGGACAGCAAGGATATCGGACTCAACAATGAGGGAGCGATCAAGGGCGGTCAGTTCTTGCAAACGCTGAAATCGGAAGTGCTGCCTGTGAAGATGGGTGATGTGAACTATGACATCAAGAAAGGTCTCTTTTCCAGCGGGAAACTGGCCATGGATATTAACGGACCTTGGTCCATCGCTGATTATCGCAATGCTGGGATTGACTTCGGTGTAGCTCCACTCCCGGCCATTGAAGGCAAACCGATGACCTCCTTCTCTGGAGTTAAGGCATATTACGTCAATGCATTTACTACCTATCCGAATGCAGCCAAGCTGTTTGCGGCGTATCTCTCCAGTCCGGAATCCCAGATGGTTAACTTTGAGATGAACGGAACACTCCCGGCGAATAAAGACGTGGCCGCAGATCCGAAGATTCAGGGGGATGAAATCACGAAGGCATTCCTGGAGCAGTTCAACAACTCCACCCCAATGCCTTCGCTCCCTGCCATGGATAGCGTATGGGGTCCCATCAGCGCGGCAATCACCGACATTTGGGATGGAGGCAAGGATGTAAAAACATCTTTAGATAATGCAGTCAACCAAGTCAAGGAAAGCCTTGCAACGGTTCAATAGAAAAAGGAAGAGCAGGTGCAGAGGAGCGAGCCTTCCTCTGCACTCTGCTATAACCGATCGGCAGCAACGTTGCTTGCCGGGAAGGAGAAGGAAGGAATGAAACAACAGCATGTTCCAGTCACTGTTCAGCCGAATCGAGAAAGACAGCATCGCATGACAGCGGCTGTGTTGTCCGTTGTCCTGCAAGGACTTGGGCAACTGTATAACCGTCAATGGATCAAGGGCATCTGTTTTCTGATCCTGGAGGCAGTGGGACTCGCGTATCTGATTCCACGTCTCAATCAGGCTGTATGGGGTGTATGGACGCTGGGCGAGCAGACGCAGCGTTTCGTCAAAGTCAATGGATCAACGGTGCTGCAACAGGGCGACCACTCCATCTTTTTACTGCTCAACGGAATTATTGTGCTTTTGGTGTTTTTCGTTTTTCTTCTTCTATATCTCTTCAATATCCGGGATGCGTATCTCACGGGAAAATTAAGAGAGGAAGGGAAGCAGGCCACCAGAGCCTCAGCTTCTTTGAGATATCTGCTCGATAAACAATTCCCGTATCTTTTCTTGTCCATCCCTGCGCTCGGCATCCTGTTTTTCACGATTATGCCGATTTTGTTTACGATTACTCTGGCCTTTACCAATTACTCGGCACCCGATCATATTCCGCCCGCCAAACTGGTGGATTGGGTAGGTTTCAAGACGTTCACGGACCTAGTCCAGCTTAAATCATGGAGCCATACCTTCTTCGGTGTATTAACGTGGACGGTCATTTGGGCCATTCTGGCAACGGTTACGACCTATTTTGGAGGCGTACTGGTGGCGCTTCTCATCGAGCAGAAGGGTATTCGCTTCAAAAAGGTGTGGCGGACGATCTTCATCCTCCCTTATGCGATTCCGCAGATTATCTCACTGCTTCTGATGCGCAACCTGTTCAACGGCCAGTTCGGGCCGATTAATACGTACATGAAGGCTTTTGGCCTCGAAGGACTGCCATGGCTAACCGACCCGTTCTGGGCGAAAGTTACGGTCGTCATCGTCAACATGTGGATCGGAATTCCGGTCAGCATGGTGCTTATACTCGGCGTGTTGACGGCGATTCCACGGGATTTGTATGAAGCGGCTGAGGTAGATGGTGCATCCGGATTTCAGAAGTTTCGTATCATTACGCTTCCTTTTATTATGTTCGCTACGACACCGGTGCTCATTATGCAGTTTGCCGGGAATTTCAACAATTTCAATGTCATATTCCTGCTGACGAACGGCAATCCATTGCGCGGAGATTATCAGTATGCGGGATCAACCGATCTGCTCGTCACCTGGCTGTACAAACTGACGTTGGATAACAACAAATTCAATATGGCTTCGGCGGTCGGCATCATTATTTTCCTGATTATCGCGTCGTTCTCCATCTGGAATTTCCGTCGTTCCAAATCGTTCAAGGAGGAGGACATGATTCAATGAGAAAACGCAACAATCCCATGCGTCTGGCGATCAGTTATGTGCTGCTGGTCATCATTGCAATCGTATCGGTGTATCCCGTCTTGTGGATCTTTCTCTCGTCGCTGCGCCCAGGGGCTGCGCTGTACAGTGAACGTTTATGGCCTGAAGCGTTCACACTGGCCCATTACGGGGAACTGTTTACCAACCCGTCGTTCATGTATGGAACATGGTATCTGAATACGTTGAAGATCGCCTTCTTCACCATGATTTTCTCAACGCTAATGGTCACGTTGGGCATGTATGCTTTATCCCGTTTCCGTTTTCGCGGACGTAAGACCATTCTATCCACGATGCTGATCCTGGGAATGTTCCCCAGCTTCATGAGCATGATTGCCATTTATATTATTTTGCTTCAGATCAAATTGCTGGACACTCATGCCGCGCTGATTCTGGTCTATTCGTCCGGGGCTGTGCTGGGTGGATTTATTGTCAAAGGGTTCTTTGATACCATCCCGCGCAGTTTGGATGAAGCCGCACGGATTGATGGAGCCAGTCATCTACGCGTGTTCACCAGCATCATTTTGCCGTTGTCCCGGCCGATGCTGACCTATGTTGCCTTAACCAGCTTCACGGGTGCGTGGATGGACTTTATTTTTGCCCGGTTGGTGCTGCGGACGAAAGAGAATTGGACACTTGCCGTTGGCATGTGGGATCTGGTTAGCCGTTACCAGGACAGCAACTTTACGATGTTTGCTGCCGGGGCCGTACTGATCGCCATTCCGATTACGTTGTTGTTCGTATTCCTGCAGCGTTTTCTTGTGCAGGGGCTGACTTCTGGCGCCTCCAAAGGATAAAAGGATAAAAGGGATAAACAATTAACCGCATAGACAGCCTGTAGAACATACCCAGGCCACCAATCAGGCGCTTCTGAGGGGTTCCATTCATCGCTGGAACTGCTTCGGAAGCGCCTGCCTGCTGTTTGAGATCCGAATGACAAGAGGAGGAAAAGATCGATGGGAACGTTACAGCCCCCGGAACCTGATCTGGGAGCAAATGGGGCTTATACTGCTGCGGAGAGTCAAAAAATGGCCAACAGGGCGCTTTGGCGCAATGTGGCTTACCGTAGAATTTTGTGCGGCTACGGCATCTCCGTATTTGGGGATTGCTTCAACGGCATTGCCATCAGCCTGTGGGTGTTACAAACCACGGGAAGTGCGAAGAGTATGGCAGCGGTACAAGTATGTAATATGGTCGTCAGTTTTCTGTTCGGATCATTCGCAGGTACGTTTGCCGACAGGCTGGATCGCAGAACATTGATGCTGTCGTCGGATTTGTTTCGTGGGGCCATGGCGTTTATCATTGCGGTGAGTCTGTTTGTGCTGCATGCTCCGTTTCCACTCGTGCTGCTCATGCTTTCCCTCTCCATGTTCTCGAGCCTGTTTCAGGCACCTGCATTTCATGCTTCGGTAACCAGTCTGGTGAGGAGGGAGCATCTGCAGCAAGCCACAGGAACCATCCATCTGGTCGATAATATAGCCCGGATCAGCGGACTGGCCGCAGCGGGGATTGCAGTTTCTTCATTTGGAGGATTTACGGCGATTATGATTACGGGTGTGACCTTTCTGCTGTCTGCGATGTGTGTCTTGTTGGCCGGGCGGTTTCCGAAGGTGCAGCGCTCATCCATGCATAGAGGATCGTTCGTAAAGGAATGGGGCGGTTCGTTTTCCTACATCTTTGCACATCCTCTGATTCGCTCAATTGTAATCCTTAATCCGCTGCTGATTCTATTCTTCATGTCAGCCATCATGCTTGTTCAAGTCATGGCCGTCAACGTATGGCAGGCGAACCCTGTCCAGTTTGGTCTGATCGAGACATGTATTCCATTGGGCTACATGCTGGGTTCCGGGATCCTGATTGCCTCAGGCAACCGGCTGAAACGAAGAGGGCGATGGGTATTTATCGGTCTGCTGGTCCTTGGGCCGCTGTATATGCTGTTAGCCAATGTATCTTCCCCTTTGGTGGCCTTGCCGCTGATCATTGCCGGGGGAGCTATGTTTGCGTGCTGTACCATGTTAACTCAAATCATGATGCGTGCCGAGGTTCCCGATGAGCTGCAGGGAAGAATCTATGGGGTGCTTGGCACGATAACAAGTACAGCCCCGATTCTGGGACTAACGGTCGTTTCGGTTTTAGCGGATCAACGGGGTGCTCAAACTGTACTGGAGAGTCTGGGTTCGCTGCTGCTGGTGGTCGGGGTGATTGCGGCAGTCGGATTGAAATCCATTCGGTCCTATCGATAAGCGTACCCATCAATAGCACTTGATTGGAAGTCAGAGGCAGGGAAGGGACGAGCATATACAAAGAACCCGGAGCAGACGCTTGCTTGCGTCTGGCTCCGGGTTGATTGATAAGGCCATAAAGGAATTAAGGTTGCCAGTCGACCGTAACGGTCGCTGTTCCACTGGTTGGTGTGGTGAACGTATGGTTATTGCCATTTTCCCACGTAATGGTTGAGCCGTTCTTTTTGAAAAACTTGAATTCCAGATTCGTTCCTGCAGGCACACTGACGTCATAATACCAGGTTGGATAGGAATAGATCACCTGATTGAACGCTGGACCAATGGCGAGAGGGCCTGTGGACCAGTTCCCCAGCTCTGCAACATTACCCGTCAGATAGAGGTTCTGACCGAGCGTGGTGGATGCATTGTTGATGACAAAGCGAACGGAAACCTGGTTGCCACTCAGAATCGTGAAATTGTTATAAGTGTTGCTGTTGACTCCGCCCGCTGCAACTTTAACGGCATAGTTGCCGGCAGCAACAGCAGGGATGGTCACTTTGATCTGAGTATCTTCCCATGATGTAATGGCTGAGCCGGTAACAGCTGTTGTTCCGAAATAAACGGTGCCCTTGGTTGTACCGAATCCACGACCATCAATGGTAACGGTATTACCCGCTTTGCCCATGGTAGGACCCACATGCCCGATGGTTGGTGTAGTGGTATTGGCTGTATACTGCCAGACCGCTGTAGCTCCTGCTGCCAAAGTAAAGTTAGCGACGTTACCTCCTGTAGAGGTAATGTTATTACCGCTTAGAGCACCCGCAAGTACATCGTTGTAGGTTCCGGAAGGGAGCGAAGTGGTCAGGCCACTGATGGAAGTGGGAGTTGAAAGATTGCGGTTAACCGCTACGACGGCCACATTGTTGCCGAATTTACGTTCATACACATACACATCATTGTTAATCCAGCGCTGCTGGGTTGTTCCATAGGCGATGGCTGGATTGGTTTTGCGCAATGGTGCCAGTTTGCTGATGACGTTAAAAGCGGTTGTTGTTTTGGAGAACGAAGGCATTTTGGCACGGTTATCCGGGTCACCGTTACCTGTCAAATACTGCTCAGTGCCATAATAGATGGCTGGTACGCCCCGTGAGGTGAGTGTAAATGCAAGAGCTTGCTCCAGTCGACGGTTGTTTACGGCACTGGTTTTGAAGCGATCCATGTCATGGTTATCAATAAAGGTCACCTGGTCATTCACTTGGGCATAATCAGCCGCAGTGCTGGTGATCATGGAATCCAGGGCAACCATCGTGGACGTGTTGTCACGGAACACGTTACGTACTTCGTTGTTGAAACGGAAGTCGAGCAGACTCATACCGGATTGGTTAGCGAAGTTGGTGTTATCCGCATCCGAAGCGGAGGAACCCAGGAACCATTCACCGAAGGTGAATACCGGTTTGTAGCCATAAATGGAGGACATCCAGTTCTTTTGCCATCCCATCGGCATGTGCTTGACCGCATCCACGCGGATTCCGTCAATGCCCATATCGAGCCAGAGCTTGATTGCATCCTTGAAGTAGGTATCAATGGTGCTATTGTTGTGATTCAGGTCAGCGAGATCATAGAGGTTTTTGTAGATTCCGTTCTCCAGCGAGGAGAAGTCGGAGCCGCCATTGTGGTGGAAGAATTTGTTCGTATCATTGGTGTAACCACCAAGCAGAGTGCCGTTGTTGTATAACTTTCCATTCTCTGCAAACGAAGTGTCGGTTTCCATGGCAGGAGAGGTATGGTTGGGAGCAAAATCGATAATGACTTTGATGCCCTTGGCATGGGCCGTGTTGATCAGGTTCTGAAAATCAGTCATCGTACCAAAGGCGGGATTGGTCTTCTTGAAGTCCCGTGCCCAGTATCCGTGATAGGCCGAGTTGTTGACACCGGAATAATTGATCAGCGAGTAGATATTCTCGACAGGCTGGGAAATCCAGAGTGCTGTAATGCCGAGATCTGTAAAATAGTTGTCATTGATCTTGTTGACCAAACCCTGCCAGTCACCGCCGCAATAGAGCTTCAGGTTGGTACAGGAGGAATCATAGGCCGCCCCGGTAGGGTTATTCGAAGGATTGCCATCCAGAAAGCGATCGGTAAACACTTGATAGATGACATCGGTGCTAAAATTCTGCTTGTTAGTTACTGCCGTATCGGCATCTGCGAATACAGAGGCAGCCGGGAATAAGGGCAATGCGCTTCCAGCCAGCAAGCTGAGGGTTAACGTGGTACTGAGGATAATTCGCTTGGTCCAATTGAACATGGTAATCCACCCTTCGTGTACTTGGTTTGTGGTACCTTCTTGATCAGAAAAGCGCTTTCAATTTTGGTGTTAACAGGTTATCCTTGACGTGCTCCCTCCTTTTTGAATGCCAACAACCCCGGCACCTCCTGCTGGAGTTACCGGGGTTGTCCTAAACCGAATGGGTTTAAAAGCATGGCCCTCTAGTTATAATCACAACGTTATGATAATTAAATAATGGCGGAGTTGTCAATAACTTTTTCCTAAGCATTTTTTTTCTATTTCCATATTTACAAACCAGACTCAACCGATTTAAACTATTCGCAGACACACTAATATAAGGGCTATGCATTTTAGAACATCTCGGTGTTTTAAAACAACCCCGTCTCTTCTGAGGCGGGGTTGTTTGTCGATTCAGCCGAGGGAAGAACGCAGACGGGCATGACGAATACCGGGTATTGTACCGAGGAAAATCCATAGGAGAGGCGGTTGATGGCTCAGTGAACACTCATTCTGTCATCGAATGTGTGGAAGGTTTCCATGCATCCCGGCTGGGTAACACGAGAAAGATATTGATCTATTTGCCACCAGGCTACAGGGAGCATGTGAATCATCGCTATCCAGTGTTATACATGCATGCGGGTCAGAGGGCCTTTGGTCCTTCGGCTGCGGGAAATGAAACGTGGAATGTGGATCAGGCAGCTGACCAACTGATTGCTCAAGGCTTGATGGACGGTCTGATTATTGTCGGAATTGCCCATGTGCGCCCGGTTACCCACAATGAATTCTATCATTTCATCGCGCCTGCAAGAGAAGCGGTGAGTGTGGGCTGCTCAGGCCTGGATTATGAACACTTTATCATTCATGAACTGAAACCTTACATTGACAAGCATTACCGCACCCTTCCGGACAAGGACCATACGGGACTGCTGGGTTCTTCCGCAGCGGCGCTTAGCACCTTTCATATCGGAACCCGTCATCCTGATATTTTTGGCAAACTGATGATGCTCTCCCCGTTCTTCGTGGACGTGCAGCTGGACGAAACGTCAGAGAGCAGGCTGCAGGTAGAGAACATGGTTCTCATGCCGGAGAGTAATGCTCCGGTTCAAATGTGGATGGATATTGGAGACGCAGAAGGATTGTTTCTGCCTTCCCAGGTAAGGGATATGGTCCATCAGATGCTCGAACTGGGATACAAGCCGGGCAAGGATATCGCATTTCTGGAACAACCGGATGCCGGTCATCAGGAAGCGGATTGGGGAGAGCGGGTTCATCTTCCGCTGCTGTACATGTTTGGCCGAATCGGTAATCCAGTCTCTCTGGAGCTGACGGGAAGGGACGTTATTGGATTGAAGGGCGGAATGAGCAGTCACATCAATGCGCTGCTTCATTACGACAGCGGGTTCACCATGAGTGTGCTTGAAGGGGAATTTAAATCCGATCAACCCGAAGTTCTTGAGGTACGACCCAATGGGGAGCTGGTTCCTGTCAAGACCGGTCATGTAGTGGTTACCCTGACGGTGGGGAAGTTGACTGCATCACGTATGTACACAGTTGTGGAAGAATTATCGGGTCACGTGACAGTCTGCATGAGTGCGGAGGTACCGTTTCAGGACATGTATGATGACTCGATCTACGGAGGCATGGGCATGAAGCTTCTGCATACAGGAGGTGGGCGGTATGAAGGCTGCTTCGAGGTACCGCGCGACAGCGGATTTCGGTTCAGGTTCACCCGAGGATTCCGCCAGTTTGAAACGGATGCCGACGGAACAGCGTTGCCCAATCGGGTGTTTCGTGCCCATGATAACCTGTCTCTTCATTACAAAATCCAGTCTTGGGGCAGCATGGCTGCCAAAGCCGGAAACAGGAGGTAGCCATGATCAGTCAACCATTTCAACCAACGATGGATATTCCGTATTATTATCCCTGCAATTTTCCTTTGATTCACGAAATCCTTCAGCGCCAGGGCTCAATAAGCAGTTTGGGCCTGTTGGCTTCCAGCCGCTTGTATAGCCTGCCTTCCTGTTCGGATCGTGGCCTGATCAAGCCTTATTTTCATAAGCTGGATTATGAGGAGCCCATGTGGGAAGTGTTTGGAGAACGGGAGTTTGACAGTTTCGAGCACGGAAAGGCATATATGCGGGAGCGCCTTGAAAATGAGGGACTTTTGGTCGTCACAGGCACAAGTTATTGCCTGCCTTATGGGGAGGATTACCGTAATCCTGAGTATATCCATAAACTCGTTAAACAAGGCTCGCGCCTGCATCTGGTTGACCATTGGCTGGCCGTGTACGGAATGGATGAGAAGCAGTTCTATGTCTATGATCCCGTCCCGTCCAAATACATGGGAGCTGTCTCGTCTGCTGACTTTCAGGAGTTCTGGAAAGGAAACCAAAACATTCCCGAGCTGGAGGTAGCCCGCCGGAAAGAAACGCTGCGGACCTATGGCACGATGGAGATTCGTGCTGCGAAGACACTGGACTCCGCTGGATATCGGGACATGTTGTGCTCTGCACTGGCAACGCAGGCCCATGAATTCATCACAGGCAGAACGGTCTGGCAGGGTAAGCGAAGCTACTATTTTGGACAAGCGGTGACGCTGCAATTGTTACAACGTCTGCATCCGGATGCCGATGCGGATCGGGAACAAGAGAAGGCGATCTCCGCGTTCCTGTTCGATATGCGCTGGAGCCGCTACTTTTTCCGTGATTTGCTTGAAGAGGCAGGTAAATGGCTGGGTGCTCCCCATGAGCGATATGTGGAGGAGTATCGCGCGATTATAGCTCGCTGGGAACAGGCGCACAAGCTGCTTCAGATCGCCAGAATGAAGCGAAGTGCAGATTGGCGGGAACAGTTAACGGATATCATTCAACCATTGGCGGCGGATGAATTACGCTGGTACGAGGAGTTGATGACCACACATCAGCACGCCGAGAGGTTCAGACAGGTCTCTTTGAACGAAGGGGTTTCGGCGCCTTCACACCGGAAAGTCATTGAGCGGATCGTACTGGAGAGCTGTGAAGAGCTTAATCGATACCATAATGCACCCATTTCTCTGGAGCATGGCATGCAATCGCCCCTGTACGGAAGCCGGGGAAGACTGGACTCTCTTGAACTGGTAACGTTACTTGCGGTGGTCGAGCAAGGGGTTGAGGATGCGTTCGGTTTAGGAATAACTCTCGCAGAGATGGCGGCTGCTACCATACCGGAAAGCCCTTATCGGACCGTGGAATCACTGGTTGATTACCTGGAAGCGCAATTGGAACGCTGCTCGAAGGGGGATCAAGAATGAGTATTCACTTCCTTCTGGAACGGTTCGCCGAGTATGGTAATCGCAATGCGATGATATGGAAGGATGAGCAATATAGCTATAACTGGTTATTGGATCAGATACGCACCCTTAGCCAGTGGATAGCCAGAGAAGGGCTGGAAGGGACAATCGTTGCGCTTGAAGAGGACTATTCGCCTTATGCGGCAGCGGCATTAATGGCTCTTCTGGAACGGAATTGTATTGTGGTTCCGCTGGATCGTCATCTGGTTGAGGCCAAGCGGAATGAATATACAGCGCTCGCTCAGGCAGAATGGCGCATGAGTGTTGGGAACGGGGAAGTAGGGGCCAGACGCTGTTCCGTCCAGGGCAGCCGTTCCCCGATATTGACAAGGCTGGGTCAGGAAAAGAAAGCAGGCCTGGTGATCTTCTCATCCGGATCGACCGGACGAAGCAAAGCTGCTGTTCACTGCGCGGATCGACTCCTGGATGGTTTCAGGCGGCAAGTCCGGCCGCTCTGTACCATTCCGTTCATGATGTTTGATCATATAGGCGGGTTAAATACGATGCTGCAATCCTTGTCCAGCGGCGGGTGTTTATGCGTCATACCGGATCGCTCGCCTGTGGAAGTATGCCGAACCATTGAAAGGTACCGTGTTCAGGCATTGCCAGTCTCACCCACGTTCATGAATCTCATGCTCCTAAGTGAAATTTATCGGGAGTTCGACTTATCCGGTCTGGAAGTGGTCTCCTATGGTTCGGAGGTGATGCCAGAAGCGCTGCTTGCCGCATGGAATCGCCAGTTTCCGAGTGTACGCACCGTGCAGGCATACGGCATGTCGGAGCTTGGCATTCTGCCGACACGTTCCAAGGAGTCAGGGTCATTGCTATTTGCGGTTCGTGGCGAGGGAGTCCGTTATCGGATTATGGACGGGTTGCTGGAGATCCTTACGGAAACGGCCATGATCGGGTATCTGAACGCCCCGTCTCCATTCACGGAAGATGGCTGGCTCCAGACCGGGGATGAAGCGGAGATGGTGGATGGTTACATTCGCATTTTGGGCCGCCGCTCCGAGATCATTAATGTAGGTGGGCGTAAGGTTTACCCCGCGGAAGTAGAGAGCGTTCTGGAGCAAATGGAAGTGATTGAGACGGCTGTCGTGAGCGGGGAGCCGAGTGGAATTACGGGGCAGATGGTCAAAGCGACGGTCAGACTTACAAGGGAGCAGTCTCTTACAGAACTGCGAAGAGACGTCTGGAACTTTTGCCAAGACAAGATGCCTCCGTACAAAATCCCGCAAAAGATCGTCGTTACCCGGGACAATTTAACAAGCCCAAGAATGAAGAAAATAAGAAATCCCGTTCCAAACTTCTCCGTTCAGGATGAGGTTGCGGCGAGTAAGGAGGATTCGGAAGGGACGAATGAATGAAGTGGCGACTGAATGCCAACGTAGGACGGACACAGCATATTACAAATAGAAGAGGGGAACCGGAGGCTGCATTAGGCGCCAAGGGTTCCCTTTTTTGACTTGGAGTGATGAACATTCCCCATCGTCATGTGTTTAACCAAAACTTATGCATGATCATACTCCTGACCGCAAATAGCAACGAGAAAACGACATAATTTAAATGGAAAGTTATGCGTTCACATGTGATTTGACATCCAGCTGGAGCAGGGAGAAACTGTACGCATCCAGGTCCAGCTTCAGCTTGTTATGCTGCGTCTCCTTGGAGGTGGCTGAGAATACATCACGCCAAGTCCCTTGGTGCAGCGGCAGCTCCATGCTGCGGTCTTCTTCGCTTGCATTCAGAACGAGCACGAATTGTTCCCCGGTATCCGGATCCTTGCGTCCCATGGCAATGAACGGATCTCCAGCTTCAGCGTAAATCATCGTGATGTCCGCACTGCGCAATGCAGGGTGTTGTTTGCGCAGGGCAATGGTTTGGGTGAAGAAGTCGAGCAGTTCCTTGTTCTGCTTCCGTTCATCCCACTCCATACATTTGCGGCAACCCGGATCATAACCTCCGTCAAGGCCCACCTCGTCACCATAATAAATACAAGGAGCACCTGGATACGTAAGCAGCAAGAGGACGGCCAGCTTCATTTTGCGTATATCTCCTTCACATAAGGTGAGGAGTCGCGGCGTGTCATGGCTGCCGAGCAGGTTGAAGGCAGCTTCCGTTACAGGCTGTGAATAAGCAGCGAGCAGTTTGCCAATCTCGTTGGCGAATCCGAGACCGTCCAGCTTGCCGAGCACGGCAAAGTCCATCACTGAATTCGTGAACGGATAGTTCATGACGGCATCGAATTGGTCCCCCTGCAGCCACATGATGGAATCATGCCAGATCTCGCCGAGCAGATAGGCATCCGGGTTAAGTGATTTGACCGTTTGCCGGAATTCACGCCAGAATTGATGGTCTACCTCATTGGCAACATCCAGCCTCCAACCGTCGATACCCATATCCTGAATCCAGTAGCGGGCCACCTCCAGCAAATATTCTTTGACCTCGGGATGCTCCGTGTTCAGTTTGGGCATCAAGGGTTCAAAGGCAAAGGTATCATACGTGGGGATACCATCCTCGATGCGCGCCGGCCACTCTCTGACATGGAACCAGTCCGCATAACGGGAAGCTGCCCCTTTTTCAAGTACATCTGCAAATGGAAGAAACTCTCTCCCGGAGTGGTTAAACACCGCGTCCAGAACAACCCGTATGCCGCGTGCATGGCATGCATCCACAAGTTCCTTCAATTTCTCATTGGTGCCAAAGTGGGGATCAACCCTCATATAATCTGCGGTATTATACTTATGGTTAGTAGTAGCTTGGAACACCGGGCAGAAATAAATGGCGTTAATGCCAAGCGCGCTCAGATGGTCGAGGTGGTCCAGAACTCCTTGTAAATCACCTCCAAAAAAATTGACAGGCGTCGGCTCACCGCCCCAAGGTTCAGCATTCTTCGGACTGATCGACGGATCACCATTGGCAAAACGTTCAGGGAAAATCTGATAGAACACAGCATCCTTAACCCAAGCTGGCGCTTCGAAGATATCTGCCGGATTCATAAATGGAAAATCGAAAAACTCCAGCGGATGATCAGGCAGAGCCTGTTCGAATCCCCGTTCCGTCATCCAGACCGAATCTTCTCCCTCAATCAGTTGGAAGCCGTAGCGCAATCTGCGGTAGGGTGGTTGCGCTTCCACTTCCCAATAGTCGAACAGGGCATCACGGGCAAAGATCCGCATCGGAAGGTGGAGGACCGTACGGTCCCAGGCATATTTATCCCCGATGATGGCAATAACGGCATCCAGGTCGCCCCGTTTGGAACGGAGTCTCAGATGCATGGTCGAACGGTCATACACATAGGACCAATTCATTTTAGGACGATGATAAATGGCTTCAAGTAACATAGTATTCACTCCTTGTTTGGGATGAATCATGCGGCTATAAACGCAAAAAAGGCACAACCCCAATGTTTACGAGGTTGTACCTTTCGGCAGCATAGCCTTTTGATTATAGTGCTATTATACGAAGTAACCTGGAAAAAGAAAACACTTTTTTTTCCTTCATTCTCAAATTATCGAAATCAGAACGCAAGATGCGTTTTCACTTCATATATGAGATAAGGATGATTTGGAGTCACCATTCCATTTGGGTTTTATTTTTTAAAATTCATACCCAAGTTTATCGGCATAAGCGGACAATTCTTTGTGATACTTCTCGATATTTTTCTTGCCGGTATCGATTTTGGTGTTACCTTGTTTCAGGACAGCGCTGTTTACCGTTGTTTTGGATACAGCCTTTTTAGCCAGTTGGAATCCTTCCAGCTGTGTGTAGCTTCCTTTGATCAAGTTGGCATGAATTTTTTGCAGTTCTGCATTCTGTGGCTTGATCAGCTTCAGCATGGATACATATTTGGTGTAGTTAGGAATCGCTGTGTTGGTCAATTTCAGGAAAACCGATTTGCGATTGGAAGACGTAATGTATGAGCTGCCAGCCAAAGCGTTGAAGGCTTTCTCCTCATACACAGATGCGATATCCAGTTGATCCAGGTAATTCAAGAAATCCGCTTCGTCGGCTGTAAGTTCCGGCTCTTCTTGTGTCGTGTCAACTTCTTCGTATCCGTCTTCCGAATATGTAGTTGTTGAGTCATCCGCAGCAGCGGCATAGGACCCTGCAGGTGCAAATACCCCGCCGAGCAAAACAAAACTCATAATGATGGATAGTACCCATGATTTCTTCACGTTCTAATTTCCCCTATCTATATATGTGATATTATTCCAATGGATAATCTAACATAGGACGACAAGAAATTACAGGATTTGATTTACAGAGATGGAATCTGTGGATGTCAAATTGAAGCTGTTGGTTTCACGAATACTGTGCAGGTGCGAGTTTGAAAAGATATAATAGCGTGGTACATCAACAAACGAGGAGGGAATCAGGATGACTGTCGAACGTTTTCATATTCATGTCTCCGATGACATACTGGACGATCTGCAATATCGGCTGCATCACATCCGTTGGCCTGATCAATTGGCAGACTCGGGCTGGGAGCGAGGAACAGATATCCGTTATTTAAAGTCTCTCGTTTCCTATTGGAGAGATCATTATGACTGGCGCGCGGAAGAAGCCAGGTTGAATCGGTTTTCCCAGTTTCGTTGCCAGATCGATGGGATGGATGTGCACTTCGTACATGAGCGTGGTAAAGGGCCTAACCCTCTGCCGATTATTCTTACCCATGGATGGCCTGACAGCTACCTTCGTTATCAAAAGATTATCCCTCTCCTGACCGATCCCGCGAGTCATGGAGGTAATCCGGAGGACTCTTTTGATGTCATTGTGCCTTCACTGCCTGGATTTGGATTCTCTAGTCGCCCTGACAAACCTGGCATCAACAATTCTCGTGTCTCCCAGATGTGGGCCAAACTAATGACCAAAGAATTAGGCTACAACAAATTCGCTGCTGCAGGTGGAGATATTGGCTCTGGCGTTACACGTTATCTGGCATCGAATCATCCTGAACTTCTAGTTGGAATCCACTTAACTGATATTGGGATCATAAGGGATCTCTTATCTTCACAGGATGGGGTAGGACGCTCGGAGGAAGAGCGAGAGTACAAGAAGCATGCTTCAACATGGATTTCGCAAGAGGGGGGTTATATGTCCATTCAATCCACCAAACCTCAGACACTTGCGTATGGACTTTCCGATTCGCCAGTAGGTTTGGCGTCGTGGATCATTGAGAAGTTTCGTGCATGGAGCGACTGTAAAGGTGACCTTAATCAAATATTTAGCAAGGATGAGTTGCTGACTCATATTATGATCTATTGGGTTACGAACACCATAGGATCATCCACACGGATGTACTACGAAAATTCACATTCCTTGCCACCATTGGGCCGGATAGACGTTCCGACAGGCATTGCCATTTTTCCTGCGGATATCGTGCTGCCGCCTAAATCCTGGGCGATGCAAAACCTAAACGTAACGCGGTGGTCCTCCATGCCGAGTGGCGGGCATTTTACGGCTTTGGAGGAACCAGAGTTGATGGCTGAAGATATTCGGGCATTCTACAGACCTATTCGAGCAATGAATCATTAAATGCGGATATGAATTCAAGGTAGACTTCACAAGGCCCCGATTTGGATTAATCGAAAGAGGGCCTTTTTTTCTTAAATCTTCCCAAAATGAACGTACAGAGGGCGGTCAGGTGATATAATCGGAGAAGTGTTATGGTCTTACAAGATAGATTCCGAAAAGGTTTTCGGTAAAAAGTCATTTTTATTTTGTAACCGCAATCATAATTACACACAGAAAGTGAGAGCTGAGATGAATCAGAAAAAGCTTTTTACGGATGGTTGGCAATTTGCGAAAAGTAAGCTGGAGGTTACGGAGCCTGCGGGGTTAACGTTTGAATCGGTGGAGCTTCCTCATGATTGGCTGATCTATAATACGCTTGAACTTTACGAAGACAGCATTGGCTGGTACCGCAAAATCTTCCCGTATACGAAGAATGAGCAGCAGCTTCTGCTGTGCTTTGACGGGGTATACATGGATTCTTCTGTCTATGTGAACGGTCAGCTTGTGGGGGAATGGAAGTACGGCTATTCGGCTTTTGAGTATGAGATCACGAATGCTTTGGTGGAAGGTGACAATGAAATTGTAGTCAAAGTGGTACATCAGAGCCCCAACAGCAGATGGTATTCCGGGGCTGGAATTTACCGCAATGTGTGGCTCAAAACGAGAGATCGGAATCACATCGTCACAGACGGTATCTATGTATCCATTCAGCAGCAGCCAGAAGGCTGGCGGGTGGAAGTGGACACGGAGCTGAATCTGGATCAGAACGCACAGCTTGTGCACACGATTCGGTATCAGGGGAAGCAGATTGTATCCAGCAAAGCGGACGTCATAGCTACAGCGGGTAAAGACGCTGGACATGGAGAGATGCAGTCTGACAGCCAACAGCTGACGGTGGATCATCCGAAGTTATGGAGCCCGGATGAACCGAATCTGTATGATCTGGTAACAGAACTGCAAGTGGTTGCGGGTGAGCAGGGCTATGAGACGATCGAGTCTGTCACACAACGGATTGGCTTCAGGGATATCAAGCTGGATGCAAACGAAGGCTTCCACCTGAATGGGGTCAAGATGAAGCTGAACGGTGTGTGTGAACACCATGATCTCGGGGCGCTTGGGGCTGCTTTTAACCTGACGGCATTGCGCAGAAGATTTGTACTGTTGAAGGAAATGGGTGTCAACGCTATCCGGACCGCTCATAACATGCCTGCCAAAGAGTTCATGGAACTTGCGGACGAGATGGGTATGCTGATTGTTTCGGAAGCGTTCGATATGTGGGAGAGAGCCAAGACCCCTTACGATTATGCGAGATTTTTCCCGGAATGGGCACATACCGATGTGAAGAGCTGGGTGAAGAGGGACCGTAACCATACAAGTCTGATCATGTGGAGTATCGGTAACGAAATTTATGATACCCATGCAGATGAGCGTGGGCAGGAAGTGACTCGCATGCTGATGGAGTATGTACTGGAATTCGATCCAAAAGGCAATGCAGGCGTGACGATCGGTTCGAACTATATGCCTTGGGAAAACGCACAAAAATGCGCCGATATCGTGAAGCTCGCAGGCTATAACTACGCGGAAAAATACTACGACAAACATCACGAAGAACATCCGGACTGGATTATCTATGGTAGTGAAACATCGTCTGTGGTGCAGAGCCGCGGGATTTATCACTTCCCGTTCGAGCAATCCATACTGGCAGACGATGACGAGCAGTGTTCTGCACTTGGGAACAGCACGACAAGCTGGGGCGCGAAGTCGGCAGAATATTGCATTTTGGCAGAACGGGATACGCCGTATTCATTGGGGCAGTTCCTGTGGACCGGATTCGATTATATTGGAGAGCCGACACCGTATCATACGAAGAATTCATATTTTGGGCAGCTGGATACAGCAACGTTCCCGAAAGATTCCTACTATATCTACCAGGCAGCCTGGACCGATTATAAGAAAACTCCGATGGTTCACCTGTTCCCATACTGGGATTTCAGCCCGGGTCAGCTGATTGATGTACGCGTGTGCAGTAATGCGCCAAAGATTGAATTGCAGCTGAATGGCAAGACGATCGGCACGTATGATATCGATCATGCAAAGGGAACCCAGCTGGCAGGCTGGTGGAAAGTCCCATATGAAGAGGGCGAGCTGAAAGCCATCGCGTATGATGAGAACGGTAACGTGATTGCAACCGATGTGCAAAGATCATATACCGATGCGAAGCAGGTTCGGCTGCAAGCGGATCGGGAGCAGCTGCAAGCGGATGGTACAGATCTTATTTTCGTGGAAATTTATGTAGAAGACGAAGCAGGCAATCCCGTGCAAAATGCAAACAACCGTGTGCAGGTCCAGGTGACAGGTGCAGGCCGTCTGTTGGGTCTGGATAACGGGGACAGTACGGACTATGATCCATACAAAGGTCTTAGCAGAAGATTGTTCAGCGGCAAACTGATGGCAATCATCGGGGCAACGAACGAACCGGGAACGGTACGGATCGAGGTAACTTCGGAAGGATTGGAGAGTGCGGCTGCCGAGTTTGAATCACGAGCTGTTGAAGGCGCAGGAGATCGTACCTTAGGTGATTCCGAGGCCGCTGCAAGTCAGGAGCAAACCGTACTCATGAGTAATACGGAACGTCCGGTTCTGACGGGACGCGCACAGGAGATTCCTTTGCGGAAAATCGAGATCATCAGCGAAGGTGGACAGCTATTCGATCCATCGAAACAGCAGATGACGGTTAGCGCCAAGCTGTATCCGGAGAACACCTCCTATCGGGATATCGTGTGGGCCGTGGTGAACGATGCAGGGATCGAATCCAATATTGCCAAAGTGGAAGTTGTTCAGGCAGAAACGGGCAACAACAGCGAGCAGCAGCATGTGGTGAAGGTATCGGCTATAGGAGACGGAGAGTTCCGGCTTCGTGCAACCAGTACCAACGGTACGGATCAAACCAAACTGATCTCCCAGCTGGAGTTCAAAGCAACGGGTCTGGGCACGGCTTACAAAGATCCGTACGGCTTCATTACAGGCGGACTGTACGATTACACCAAAGGGGATGTCGGTAACGGCAATGAACGCGGGGTAGCGACAAGCCGGGATGGGGAAACGCATGTGGGCTTCCGCAATATCGACTTCGGGCCGTACGGCTCCGATACCATTACGATTCCGATCTTTGCGCTGTCCAGTGAAGAGTACTTCATTCAGATCTGGGAAGGTATGCCGGATGAAGAGGGAAGTACACTTCTGGCAGATGTGGTGTATGACAAAGAATCCAGATGGAATGTATATCAGGAAGAGACATATCAACTGTCCAAGCGACTGAGCGGGATTACGTCGATCTGCTTTGTACTGAAGCAGAAGATTCATATCAAAGGGTTCTCGTTTGAGCGCCAAAGCCGCGCATTTGAGCAGAATACAGCTGCATCATGTGATCATCTCTACGGGGATACGTTCAAGATTGAGGGCGATCATGTTGAGGGGATTGGAAACAATGTGTCGCTGGAGTTTGAAAATATGGACTTCACGGCAGAAGGCACTTCCAAGCTTGTGATCTGTGGCCGTTCACCAATTGATAAAAACACGATTCATATCCGCTTTGCAGGTGAGGCTGGGCAGAGCAATCAGCTGGTCGAATTTACACAGTCCGAAGGATATGAGGAACGGGTATTTGAGCTTGAGCAGGTTAAAGGTGTGCAGAAGGTGACCTTTATCTTCCTGCCGGGCAGTCAGTTTGACTTTGGCTGGTTCCGGTTCGAGAAATAAGAGTCCAGATATAGTAGTTCAGATATCGTAGTTCAGGGATAGAGATGATGATTTATATCAATCCTCTTCAGATAAACCTTGTTCATCAAGGACAGGATGTTTACCTGAAGGGGATATTTTTGTGCGAAGCGACTCGTTTAGTTTCCTGAATCTTTCTGATCAGCATCGTCAATGGTCAGCATAGCTTTCTCAGGATCCCAGGACACGTTCAACCCCAAACCTCGTAGTACCTCAAAAGGCACTGTGGTTGCTCCAGAGTAATTGTTTAGGGGTTCAGGTAGCTGCATGACTTTCTCCTCAGGCGAATCTGCGGAAGTAATAACATACTGTGTTTCGTCAGGACGGATTGTGATTGTCCGATTGTCATATTTTAGCGTGTAGTGGTTCAGGCTACCTTCCACCTGATGAATCTCAAATTCTGCTCCGAGTGCTGTGGCGATGGCTTTGATGGGCAGCTGCACGGTCTTGGCCGTTTCAACAGCGGCATACATTGACTGGAACAGCTCACCGTTCAGATATACATCTGTACCAATTTTGGCTTGAACGGGTTTGTAGACCATGCCTCCAGATGACGTTGCAGGTGCACCCGCTTCCTCGTACTTATCGCTTCCCCAGCCCCAGACGGTTCCATCCAAGGATAAGGCAAGACTGTGGTAATATCCTGCTGAAATATCCGTAATGCCGGATAGATGGTTTACTTTGCCTTCTTTGCCGTTCACGCTTCTTCCGTAGCTGTAGACCTCACCGGATGTCGTGAGTAACAACATATATTGCGAATTTCCATCCATCTTCTTCACTTTGAAGTCGTAATGAAAGGCGAACGCTTTCCCTTTTTCGTCCAAACCCCAGACTTTCCCGTTCCTATCCAGTGCAAGCAGGGATGAATCTGAACTTGTGATCGAAGATATGTTGGTCAGACCTTTTATCCTGGTAGGTTTGGAAAGGACTTTTCCGGGTTCGTCGGGCTCATTCCACGTCCATACAGAACCATCTTTCTTCAGCGCATATCCATGCAGACCTGAGGTTCCAACCTGGATGATATCTTTCAGTCCGCTAATCGCATGCGGTTTACGTACTAGACCAGAATCGCTTCCTTGTGCCGCCGGGCGCTGCCATGACCAGACTGTCCCGTCCTGTAGAAGGGCGACAGTGAAAGAACCCGTTACCACATCCTTCGCAGCGTGGATGCTTTCGACTTTGCTGGGTAGTTTACCAGCACCCCACTCCCAGACCGTTCCATCCGCCTGAACGGCTGCGTTGATTCCACCGCCGGCGGCTGAAATAGCTATTACATTGGATAGTTCCGGTATGCGGGTTGGACTAGACGTATGACGATATCGAATGTCTTCGCTCACACCCAGCTCTCCCAGCAGGTTGCGGCCCCAGGTCCAGACCGAACCATCACTTCTCAAGGCGACGGTGTAATAATAAGCTCCCTCTACAGCGGTATAGTGGAGTTTTTTCTCTGGGTTTGTTGCAGTCGATCGAACAGAAGTGTTACTGACGGAATGCTGCATGATAGTGGCTGCATGAGCGTTTGGCTCAGCTGTCAGCTCCAACAGCAGGCTTGACGTAACTAATGCGGCAGCCATTGCAATAGCGAATCGTCGGGAGGATTTACCTTTACCTTTGGGTCTATGATTCAAGCGTGAAGTGGAGCGTCGTTTTTCTTTTGCTATGTCATCGGATGGGTTAATCGAACGCATGGTATCGCCTCTTTTTCGGATGAGATGGACGTAAATGGTGCATTGCTATATAAACAATTTATGGAGGGTCGAAGTTACATATATATTGATAAAATTCCCTTTGGATCGAAGGATGCAGAATGTGGTTGTGCTTCAAGGGGTCATGCGAAACAAGGATAAGTGGAAAACATTTGTGAAGAATGTGAAGAGGGGCCTGCGTTTTACGTTTTAGTCGGGTGTGAGAAAGAAGGGGATGCCTTTTCGATTCCGAAGTTTTAAATGAGATGTATCCACATGCAAACTCTTAATGAATGCTATGAACCAAAAAACTGTGATCGTGAATTAACTCTCGTAAGTTCCAGTTCAAATGGGATCGGTAGCATTCCGCAAAGTGATAGTAAGCCCATCTACGGTTTTGGTTTGAGTTGGGATGTTCGATTCATGTGGTGCGGATTCTTCATTCACCGTAACAAAAAAATAGAGTATGAGTGGAAGCGCCAAAATGATAAGACCCAGAATGATAGCCAAGATGATATTCTTTTTGTTCATTATGCGTGCTCCTTTCAGAGATAAAACTTATCTGATAATATTTGATTTATAATTAATACCCAATTATATCATATATTGGAGTGGTGTTTAATGAAGAGGTTCTGGATAGTGTGTGTGTTGATACTCTTATTGGTAGGGTGTGGTCAGAACAATAGAGAGAAAGCCATTGAACATTTGACTCAAAACCAGAGAAATGATGCTTCTCTAATTGTATTTACCGACCGCCCTGCGGAGCGGTCATTTATTGTTGATTTACAGACAGAATTGAATGAAGTGAACAACCAGAATCTGAGGGCGGAAGGCCCAATCACCAACGTGACTTTTTATAATATTCGTGATGAACAGAAGTTTAATTATGAGAAGATTTTTGATCTAAAAACATACCCGTCTATGATCCTCTTCGAGAAAGGTCAGATTACATTGGAGACACATAAACCTGAAGAAATCGTTCTGCATTTTGAGTAGAGGTAAGAGTCCATTAAAAAAAACTACACAATCCCTCATCTTTTCCAGGTTACGATCCTAGTAAGGATTTAGAACGGCTCAGTTTTATAAAGCGGAGCAGCTGAAGCCTATCACCTGCATTTACAGATGTAGCGAAACAGCTATAGGTCTCACATTTCCCACTAAACCATTGGTATGAAAAGTTTGTTGAGAAAGATCCGATGGATATTCATGAAAGCATATGGCTAAGACAAAGGACTGCAGCAGGAGCTGTTGTCTTTTTTTATTGGGCATCCTTCATAGTTATTCGCACACTCTCCGAATGTATTGAGGACATAGAATAGGGCATATACACTGTGTGCTTTGGCCTAAGGAGAGTGAACGTTTTGAAGTATCTGAATAAGAGAAGAGCTGCGCCCAAACGATTAAGATCCAGACGTTCAACACCGAAATGTAGAAAAAAATCCTCAGGGGAACTAAGAACATGCTCTCGTATCCGTAAAACCCGTCGGAGAAAACGGCGCTCCTTGAAGTGTCCATTAAAACAACAGAAATTGATCTGTAATAAAAAAATCATTGTTTTGCCGAGAGGTATGGGCGTCAACCCGGCATGCCGGGAGCCCAGGCCCCGGCTGGCTCCGGTGAGACAACATGAAACGCAGACTGTCGGACCTCATGGAACGCAAGGTCTGGTAGGGGAGCAAGGTGCCCAAGGCCCTGTCGGCCCCCACGGTGTGCCTGGCCAGCCGGGCCAGCTTGGAGCGCAAGGCCCTGCCGGCCTTCGCGGCGAGCGAGGCGAACCGGGTCTGCCCGGAGCGCAAGGCCCCGCCGGCCCTCAGGGCGAGCGAGGCGAACCGGGTCTTGCAGGAGCGCAAGGTCCCGTCGGTCCCCAGGGCGAGCGAGGCGAACCGGGTTTGCTCGGAGCGCAGGGTCCTGTCGGCCCGCAGGGCGAGCAAGGCGAACCGGGTTTGCCCGGAGCGCAAGGTCCTGTCGGCCCACAGGGTGAGCAAGGCGAACCGGGTCTGGCCGGAGCGCAAGGCCCCGCTGGCCCCCAAGGCGAGCAGGGTTCCCCTGGAATTCCCGGAGTACAAGGACCAACGGGCCCTCCAGGTGAGCAGGGTCCGCCGGGCAGCATACCCGGAATTGAGATTATTCCTACGGTAAACCGTTACTTCTATTTTCCAGACACCGATCTGAATTTGTCGGACTCGGTTACGATTCCCGCCGGGGAATTCGTGAATGACGAGGGTGGGAGTGTATCTGAATTTGCAGGAATAGGACTTACCAGTTACTACAATCTTTATATCAACGGGATCGTCCAGCCAGGTAACTCCTACGACGTAAGTGCCGATATATTGTTCTTCCCGTCGCAAAGCGGTGTGCTCTTTGCTGGAACGCCGATCATTGTGGAGATAATTCAACTAACAGTAAATATAATAAATGGTTAAAATTGGTCAAACCTCCTCGTGACTTTGCCTTCACTACTCTCGAATCTACCACATATACTATGTTAGGTAGGAGGTGAGAACCATGCCACTCGTAACCCCATTTCAGAACGGTGTAAGATTTGCTGCAACCATTGGTGACGGAACGGGTACCGGAGCAACGTTTGCGATTGCTGCAACTGCTTTTACAAACGACGCCGGTGCAGCTGCAACGGCATTTCCAAGCACGTTCAATTATTACAATCTTTATATTAACGGCATTATGCAAACAGCGGATACATCTACCGTAACAACCACCGCAATTACGATCCCCGGAGGCGACGCACTGAATGCTGGAATTCCAGTTGTCGTACAATTTGTAGTGTCTTAATGGTTACCTGAATCATGCTGCATCATTATCTTGTTCGGCTTCTATCTGTGATAGAAGCCGATCTTTTTTTGTACAAGGCACCAGTCGACTCTAAAGGGTATTATCGAACTTAACAAACGGCCGAACACGGCAATAGGAAGAAATAAACCTTTTAGACATGCCTAAATTCGAGGAGGGAGAACATTAATCTCGAATGATTTTATGTATTGCCTTTTACAATATTTGTTTGTTATGCTGACTACATAGAATTACACAGTAGGTGGTGTGAGAACTGAAGAATGAAATGATGAAAGGTTACATTGATGGTATTGTACTGTCTGTTCTGAGTAAGCAGGATGCGTACGGGTATGAAATATCCCAAACGGTGCATGACGAGACGAACGGTCAGTATGATCTGAAAGAAGGCACGTTATATCCCGCCCTCAAACGAATGGAGGCTAATGGGTATATTGAGGGCTACTGGGGGGATCAATTTGGAGGACCACGGCGACGATATTACCGAATGACCTCTGAGGGTCAGACTCAGCTCGACAAGTTGAGAACATCTTGGACGGATAACATAAAGATCATTAATATTTTCTTGGGAGGGAGTCTTCATGGAAATCATTGAACGATATTTAGATCAAGTACTCCGGAATACGTTTTTAACCAAACGGGAAAAGTCCGAGTGGAGAGAAGAAATGGCCGCTCATCTCCATTCGTCTACCGATCACTATAGAAGTCAGGGATATTCTGAAGAACAGGCTATTGAACGCAGCATCCAACGATTTGGCTCTATTTCAGAACTACGCAGAACGGTAACCAAAGAAACATATGGATTCAATATGAGGACGATCATTGGCTGTGCTCTAGCAAGTTTTATCCTTTTCATCGTGACACTCGTAGGTGGACTCGTAGCCAATCAATACGGTGTACATAACCGATATATCGAGATTATGCCGATTGTTATGATTACCGTGAGTGCATTAAGCATCTGTATATGTTTAACGCGTAAACGAGTGGATCGACTTTGTCTGCTATCTCTGCCACTGTTATTTGCCTTAGGATATCTGCAAGCCTACTTTCAAATCTTGGTTGATTATTGGGGTGAAGGATTATCGTTTACCATGTTTGAAAAGTTATTTTTCAGTGGCGCATATGATATTTCCGGTCGGATTGAATTCATGTTGATCGGCGATTTGTTCCTGTTTACACAGGCGCTCATCATTTTTGCTGTAAGTAAAAATCGGTACATAGCGATACTCCCGTTTATCTTTTCCACCATGTATACATTGGTTCATATGATGATGTTCAGTCTCTATTACACATTCTTTACGTCAGAGCAGTTTAGTTCCTCGGTAACTCAGGGGTATGGCGTTTTCCTGAATGGTAATGTGCAGCGTTTGATCGAGATGGGGCTTAATTTGGTTATGGGTGCATTAGTGCTTGTATTATTGATGCTCTGGGGGAAATGGAGTGAGAAAAGGAAGTTGAACTTAGCTTGATAGCCGCCTAAATGGCGGTTTTTTTGATTTATGTATCGATAAAACAGTAGAGCTTTAATACAAATTATAGAAGGTCGGCAAAATCTGAAACATAAACCCAAAAGACCCACCTCTGTAGAAGCAGGTGGATCTCCAATCTACTGATTATTATTAGTGCTTTTTATAATGCTTATAATGTTTATGATGCTTAGAGTGCTTGCCGAAACTTTTCTTAGCCAATTCTGTAGGTGAAAAGCGATGAGCTGCAACCAATCGGCCAGTTGCGTTTTTACCCCATCCTGACACAAGGACATGTTTGCTGTTTGTAGTATACTCAACTTCAAATTGAACCAAATTAGCAACATTCAGAACCCGGAAGCTAGAAGAGCCTGGTGCAAGAGTGAAAGTAAATGTGCTAACCAGAGCTTTTGCTCCATTCAAACGGAATAATCGAACACGTACCGTAGCATTGCTACTTCCATTATTAACTGCCTTCGCGAAAAAAGTTCTGGACTCTCCTGGAACTGTTGCAGTATTAATAGCATTTTCAACTGGACCAGTAGAATATTTTACTAATGTCATAAATATCAACCTCCTATAAGTGATAGTTTATAGTATGTTATTAAATTCATTTTGATTGGGTTCATAGGAAAACAAGAAGAAATGGCCTTTTGCTGTATCTTCATCTCCTCGCTACACGAGTAGTGAATGTCATGAAGGGGGGAGTTACTATTTGTCGAACATCGGGAAGAAATATTGAAACAAAGCCGGGAACGCTCCGGTAGTAAAAATTGTTACCAACCCATCTCCCGTTTGTCTTTTCTACCTTGTATACATTGCTTCATATGATGATGTTCAGTCTCTATTATGGTGCATTAGTGCTTATGTTATTGATGTTATGAGGGGGAAATTACAAGGAGGAAGTTGAATTCGGATTCATAGACGTGGCATTCAAGCGATGCTGAACATGCACTATTGCGCAAAAGAGCTGGCTCAGGAATGTTCCCCAACTACCGGATAACCAATGAGAAAATGAATCCTCCGTTTGATTCCAATCTCTCTTCTTACTTGTTAAAATTTAGGGATAATGACTACGAACAGGTTGGCGGTGAAACGACATGCAACGTATTCAGGTACATCCTGATGTGTTGGAGGAAAAGGCCCGGTTGGTCCAGCAAAAGAAACAGGAACTGGAGCGAATGGTCCGTGAGCTGGAGAAATCCATCTACTTTTTGCAATCGGATTGGTCGGGTGTGACGGGAGAGCGTTTCTTTTGGGATTTTATGCAGGTGAAAGAAGTGTTTCCTGCTACATTGGGACTTTTAGATAAAATTCAGAATGAATTTATTTTTATTGCGAAGAATTTCAGGACAACGGATGGTTCGGGTGAGGTTGCTCTATATATTCCTGAGGAACTGAAACGGAATTTCGGTGTAGGGCTGCTCGACAAGTCGATTGGAGAGACCGTAACTGGAATGGGTCAGACGGCGGAGGCACTCTTTTATGATCCGTTCGGCACGGTGGCCAGTGTGGCATATGCGATGACGGTGGGCAGGGTGGTCGATGTTGGGCGAGGCATTAAGTTCGCATTTGACACAGCCTGGGGAAACGGTACGGCGAGATCTGAAGTGGAGCAGTTTGTGGAAGAACAGAAGAAACAGATTGATCAGGATGGACTGGGTTATTACGGCGGCTCCATGATGGGTCAAGTGTTGGCCTATGCTTTCGTTGGTAAGGCGTTTCGTTCGGTGGAGAATAAGCATAGCGATCTGGGAGGATCAGGTGGAGGTAAGGGGAAAGAAGGGAATGTTGGTAGTATAGTTAGGGATGGAAACAAAATAAAATATACGAATCCTGCTGGGAATGAACTGACGTTTGTTGACCAACACCCTAAAAATATTAATCGTGATGTTGTTAACTTTTTGAAAAGTCCAGACGTAGGTAAAGCCACTGAAGCCAAGGTTGCCGACTTTATTAATAAGGAGCAGCAAATCACAGCATTTGGGCAAAAAATCTTGAAAGAGAATGGCGAAGCGGCAGGTGATCTAGACGTAGTTACCAAAAGTGCAATTATTGAGGTGAAGGCTTCAATTAAAGCTGTAAAAGAAGATCAATTCAATAAATTCATGGATAAAAACCACGAGTTCTTTTTTAATCCTGAACAGAAGCAGGTAATTTTATATATTGATAAACCGTTAACCAACTTGAGATCAGAACATGTACTAATGTTAGAACGCATTGAAAAGCAAGGTGTAACTGTTGTGAATTCATTGGAAGAATTAAAGGGGGCAATAAATTAGTGGGAACTTCCGCGTTTATATTAAAGGATCGAAAAAAATATACAACTGAAAAGTTACTGTCAGATTCAATAGTTGCTGCTTTTAATGCAGATGTTATGCTTAACTTTCACAATAGTAAAAATTATTCAACCGATGGACTTTTCCTCTCAACCACTATGAACATAAGCCATAAATTAGTGAAAGAAAATAACTATTCGTTTATCTTCTACGTGGATGCAACAGATAATCCGGGATTGGAATTTTACTATAATGATGATGTTGGACTAGAAGCAGACAGAGAACTTTTTCAGGTGGGCTGCATAGAAGAAATATACGGTGTGCAAGAACTTGTTTTTGAATTTATTTACCACTATCTTAAGTTAAACCCTGATGATTATTTTTGGGTAGCAGACTATGACTGGGTTTATAGTTGGGAGGATATAAAAAAATTAAAGGCTTTACCATACGATCCAGATTGGTGTTATAAGAATCCACGACCCTAAAGATTGTTATTGGCAATAGATAGTTAGATAGCCTGTTCCTACTCGGTTACTAAGTAGGAACAGGCTTATTTGTATAGTTCTCGTTCAAGATTAGTTGTGTGAATCTGACTTATTGGTGAACAGCGAGACTACAGTAGGTTGGCACTGTCAAATGAAACATTTTTTCTGTTTCCGCTGTCTATGAACTATAGAGGATAGTTCTTTATCAACATATCGGGACTTTAATGCAGTATTTATGTATGACAAGACAGTGAGGCAAAATGTTTCTGGAGAAGTTAACAGTAAATGGCCTTCTTTTCCATGAGATTGTGGATTGTTCTGTTTCAGATCAACTTAAATTATGAATTTTAGGAGGATTTGTATGAGGGAAATTCAACTGTTTTTATTAGTTTCGTCATTCTCTTTATTTGCATTCGCGTGCAGTAATAGTGTTATAGAAAAAAGTGGTTCAGATTTAAGTGAAAAAGATAATATAGAGACGGTTGTTACTCATGGGAATTATAAGGAATTTGATAAAGAAAACAAATTATTCGATGATGCAGATTTGGTTGTAATAGCCAAAACGGATAGTAAATTTGTGGATCGTGAGCATGTTGTTAAATATGCAGACCCTGATGCAGCTGGTGCGAATTTACCACAAGCCATTGAAGATTTTTATACGAAAACCCCGATTAATGTTCTCAAAGTATTGAAAAGTTCAGCATCCGCTACAATCACAAAGAATAACGAAATGATTATAATCGAACCTGTTTCATTGATTGAAGAAGATGCTAAATCGAAGAAAATTTCTATTGAGAATTACAATGAAATTAGTGAGGGCGAAAAGTATGTGCTGTACCTTAAACAGAATACCTATGGGGATTACAGCGTTATTAATATGAACAATGGCAGATTTAGTTTGGAGTCAGAAGAATTAAACATAAATTCCATGGATCACGGTCATGAGAATGATATGGCAAAACACAATGAACTCAAACAAAACATTGAAGAACGATTCAAGTCTGAAATAGAAGAAGTAAAAGAAATGTAAGGCAGCAAACAACAAATTTATTAAAAAAAGAAAGTGATTTGGTTATAACCCTTCATCAATTAGGCATCATTATGAGAAAATTCTATTAAGTGGTGACTTATTCTCGGAATTCAGCCGGGAAGAGGTCGCCAAATTTTTTTTGCTATGCATTTCGTTTTACCAAGTATTTAATTGAACCACTTACATATCCACAACCATCCTACACTGGTGCGAGGTATATTCATGAAACAAGGCATATATGAACAGCTTATCAACACAATTACCAGACAGGAGATTTCGGCGTTGGACCCGGATGTGTATAACATTGGGACTTTGAAGTTGGATGCGGAGGAGAAATGATAAGATAATCTCAGCATACCCAATATACTGAATTGGAGGGTAAATTAGTGATGATAAAATATAAATATAAATTGAAATATATGGATGAATTTAATATGGTAGTATTGGATTTTGACGAGGAAAAATCACTAGAGTTCGCCAGTATGATAAGTGATCCCTTAGGATCTGATATACCTTGGAGATTTGAAGATTTGAAAAAAGATATTGAGAATTATTTTGAAATATTAAGGGGGGGTATACCCGAATATAGACATGGAGGAAATGCATCCAGCGTTATATCACATAAAGATTATACAATAATTGAAGATCCATTTTATGATGAGGAAGAAGATGAAATTGAACCGATCTGTAAATTAGAGACAGTTGAATTTGTGAAAATTATATTACTATGGGCTTACGAAACTTACAAATTTAAAAGTAAAAGGGGAGTGATTGCTTTAGAGGAGGCAGAAATGGTTATGAATTGGGTTGAACAAAAGATGTTAGAAGTTGAGAGTATAGAAAATGAATCTATACAGTAGCTGGTGTCAGCTCATTCCTAATCATGGTTGGCAAGCAGTGAAAAGTTGTATCATCTTATTGTTGGGAGATTTAATTCATGGGGATATCATCTTTTATACTATTTAGACATGGAAAGAGCATGCGGACTTATCTTTTATCGAGTGCTGCTCGGAGCATATAGTGTATATGATGAACCTTATGAATTTCCAACCGTTACTTATGACTGGGATGATAACGCAAAATGAATATTTTAAAGCAGTAGTTTCTGAGGAATTTGATGATAATGAGGATTTATTATTTAAATTCCTTTTGCATTTCTGAGCGAATCCCCGATGCAAGAGTATGGATTGAGGAAGATTGGTTTTACAATTTGGAAGATATGAAAAAGATAAAGGCATCCTACAATAATAATTGGTGCTATATCAATCCCAAAAACAACATTTAAATGAAGCACAATAATTAAGATTCAGGCACTTCTACCAGATCGTAAGTAGAGGTGCTATTTGCTGTTTTATCCAAACAAATAATTCCGTGGTATAATTATAAAAAATACGATAAGGAGTTGACGTATGAGGAAAATTTCTCTAATGTTCATTGCTTTGTTCATGGTAGCGATCGCGATCTTACCACTTTCCGCATCTGCTGCTTCGAAAGCAGACTTTCGCAATGTAAAGTGGGGCATGAACACTAAACAAATCAAGAAACTAGAAAAGGACAAACTGATTGATTCAGGAAGTGTTAACCATTTTTCATACCTTACATACAGTTCGTCGGTCTCCTCAACATCTGCAGAGTTATCTTACTTGTTCTACAAGAACAAACTGGTTCGTACTATCTACGAAGTGAAGGGTAACACGCTTGCGACTTCTGAAGATAAAATGAACACATACTACGGCATCAAAGATGCCTTGGAAGACAAATACGGTAAACCTACCAATTCGACTGATATATACATCGTTGGTGCAGAGTCTAGTCTAACGAACGACGACGCATTGGACCTGAGTAGGGGGAACATTATGTTTAAATCACGGTGGGTAATCAATAATAAGAAAACAGAAGTTGCGCTTTATCTAGATCGATACCAAGGACAACCACGTTTGCGCATCTTGTACTCAGATCGGACAAATAACTTAGACATTGATAAGTTGATGTATTCAGATGGTTTGTAAGGCATAATACGATGCATATTCAAAAAGGGGCGCTCCTGTCATAGGGAGAACTCCTTTTTTGGTATCAAAACAACTAATGAAATTTTCCCCATGCTGGACGATAATAATAGAAGAAGTTATTTTTTGCTATGCCAGTAGTTTCACCAAGTATTTGTACCACTTACATATCCACAACCATCCTACACCCACACGAGGTATATTCATGAAACAAGGCATATATGAACAGCTTATCAACACCATCACCAGACAGGAGATTTCGGCGCTGGACCCGGATGTGTATAACATTGGAACCGAGAAGTTGGATGCAGAGGAAGCGCGTAAGCTGCTGTCCACGTATTTGGCGGCGGTGACCCGGCGAGCGCTTAAGATTGTACGGGAACAAACGGAGGATAAGACAGCTGTGTTGGCGCAAATCCAAACGTGTAATGAGATTATTGCTACCCTGAAAGGTACGCTTGGGGAAGAAGAATACAACGAATTGCAGCTGGATGAGCAGGGGGAAGTATTGACCCATGTGTATTCCAAGCTGAACAGCATTCGTGCGGTCCGGGATACCAAAATCGTTCGTCCAGATACTCCCATCGCCCAAAGCTCTTTATTCACAGGCGCGAAGTCCGAGCCGAGTATGTTACTCGAATTGCAAAAGGAGATCGTGACATCCGATCGGATCGATTGGCTTGTTTCGTTTATCAAATTCAGTGGGCTTCGTCTGCTGCTGGAACAGCTTCAACAATTTACAGCAGGCGGCGGGAAGCTGCGAATTATCACGACTACGTATATGGAAGCAACCGACCTCAAGGCCATCACTGAACTTAGCAAACTGCCCAACACTGAAATCCAGATTTCCTATGATACCAAAGTAACCCGGTTACACGCCAAAACGTACATTTTCCACCGCGATACCGGATTCACTACAGCCTATGTCGGCTCTTCCAACCTATCCAACCCGGCGCTGACCAGTGGCATGGAGTGGAACCTCAAGGTGACGGAGAAAGATTCACTCGATGTGCTGCGCAAGATTGAAGCAACCTTCGAGAGTTACTGGAATGACCGTGAATTTACGCGTTATATGGCTGAAGATGAAGACCATGAGGCACAATTGAAGGCTGCTCTGAATCGCAAAAAAGATCAGTCTAACCACTTTCACCTCGACATCCAGCCTTACGATTATCAAAAAGAAGTACTGGAACAGCTAGACGCCGAGCGTATGCTGTATGGACGAACCCGCAATCTGATCGTCGCCGCCACAGGTGTTGGCAAAACGGTCATCTCTGCTTTCGACTACAAGCGGTTCCAGGCAGGCCATGCGGGAGCAAAGCTGCTTTTTAACGCAAATCGGGAAGAAATCTTGAAGCAAAGCCGGGATACGTTCCGGTATATCCTGAAGGATATGAACTTTGGTGAGCTGCATGTCGGGAATCACCGAGCAGAGGCGCTGGACCATCTGTTTGTTAGCATTCAGAGCCTTAACTCCATGAAGCTGACGGAGATCACCAGCCCAGACTATTACGATTACATCATTGTGGATGAATTCCACCATGCCGCTGCTCCTTCATACCAGAAGCTGTTGTCCCACTATGAACCGAAGATTTTGTTGGGCCTCACTGCCACACCTGAACGGATGGATGGCAAAGACATTACAGCCTACTTCGATCATACGATTGCCGCCGAGATTCGCCTGACTGATGCCATTGATCGGAAGCTGCTCAGCCCGTTTCAATATTTTGGCGTCACCGATACTGTCGATCTATCTCAGGTGAAGTGGTCGCGTAAAGGCTATGACTTGAACGAACTGGAGAAGCTCTATACCCATAACAAAATCCGTGCCACCCAGATCATCCACAGTCTGAACAAATACGTGACCGACCTGGAGGACGTGAAGGGACTCGGGTTCTGTGTTGGTGTAGATCATGCGCTGTATATGGCGAAAATCTTCAACGAAGCTGGCATTCCATCCATGGCCTTGCATGGCGGGTCGAACGAGCATGAACGTCATTCTGCGAAAGGACAACTGGTAAACGGGGCACTGCGCATGATCTTTGTAGTGGATCTGTATAATGAGGGCGTGGATATCCCAGAGGTGAACACCATTCTGTTCCTGCGTCCTACCGAAAGTCTGACTGTATTTCTGCAACAGCTCGGCCGTGGACTACGGATGGCGGAGGGCAAAGAGTGCCTAACCGTGCTCGACTTCATCGGACAAGCGCATAAGGAGTACAGGTTCCAGGATAAATTCCGCGCCTTGATCGGCGCTACCAAACATTCCATCTCGCACTACGTTGAGAACGGCTTTTCGAACCTGCCACGCGGCACCTTCATTCAATTGGAAAAGCAAGCTAAGGAATACATCATGCGCAACCTGAAGCAGATGAGTCGTAATCGCAGAGCGTTGATTCAGAAGCTGCAAACGTTCCAGCAAGATACCGGACTGCCGCTGACCTTGGCTCATTTTGTAGAGCATCACGGGATGACACTGGTTGAATTGTATGGTGGACGCACGGGGAAAAGGTATTTCCACGGCCTGTTGGCCGAAGCCGGATTAACATCGCCCATCGAGGGCGAGCAGGAGGAATATATCCGCAGACTGCCGTCTGTGCTGACGATCAACTCTCGAAGCTGGCTGACGTTCTTGAACGACTACATTGAAAAAGGCAAAGAACCCAGGACCGCCGATGAACGGCGCATGTTCACCATGTTCTATTACACCTTCCATCGGGCTGCCCCGGACAAGCTGGGGCTGAGCAGCATCGAAGAGGGTGTAAAGCGTATTCTGTCATGCGAGGCTTTCCGGGCAGAGCTTGTGGATATTTTCAAATACAATCTGGCTCATCTGCGATTTGTGGATAAAAGTAATTCGTTCCCGTACACTTGTCCACTGGATATCCACTGTATGTACTCCATCGACCAAGTGCTCGCCGCCTTCGGCTACTGGAACGCTGAGCAATCACCCGCCTTCCGTGAAGGCGTGAAGTATTTTGCCGATGAACAGACCGATATCTTCTTCATTACGTTAAACAAATCGGACAAAGACTTCTCACCCTCCACGCTGTATGAGGACTATGCGATCAATGAGCGTTTGTTCCACTGGCAGACCCAGAGCCGGGTGTCAGAGCATACGGTTACCGCGCAGCGGTATATTCATCACCGGGAGACAGGCAACCGGATTGTGCTGTTCGTGCGGGAGTATAAGGAGGAGCATAACTATACATCTCCATTTGTCTTCCTGGGTGAAGCAGATTATGTGAGTCATGAGGGGAATAAACCGATGAGCTTTGTGTGGCGACTGCAGGAAGAAATGCCCGCGAAGATGGTGGCGGTGGCGAATAAGTGTATTGTTTGACTATTTTTCATTATAGTGCCCATTGAGCATTAACCCAAAAAATTATAAACGAAGGCTGAATGAAATTTAGATTCTAAAATACTAAAAAACACAACAGAATCTCTCTGAATTTGAGGAGATTCTGTTGTGTCTTTCAAACGAGAGTTTAGATAAACTCAGTTTTTATATTTTTTAAATTGAGGCCCTTCATCTCCATTGTTATCTGCTCCAGAGGGTCCAGCATGTATTCCTTCTTCAATTGTGGCCGGAACTTTGTCTTTGCTAGCAGCTGATTCTTTGCTTTCTGGTTTAGTTTTTGTCCAAACTTCATCGCCAAGAGCTGGGGACTGCCACCAATAAAAATCACGATACACTAAATCTGTTGTCAAATATAACAACGTTGAATGATTACTTTTATCATTAACGGTCAGTTCATATTGAGAAACTCCAATACCATCAGAATCATTAAGCGCTGTGATCCATTGCTCAATTTTAGGAACGAGACTGTTCACCTCTGGGATTTCCGTTGTAAGCACGATCGAGGCCAGCTTTCCACCCAGTTGGTTATCCATAACTTTTGTCGATTCCACACTTACACCGTTTGCCTTCAGTTCACTATATATAGCGTTTTGGACTGATTCAGAATCGAGCTTACCTACAATTTTAAATGAGGAGTCTGGTATTTGGGTAATGTCATTAGAAACACCATTGTATATATTTTGACCATTTTTGCCCGTGATCGTGAGATCAATATTTTGGATTTGAGAGGTTCCATTAACACCACTTCTTACTTCATTCCGGATTTTTCGGATGGCTTTAATATCCTCTATGGTTGCTTCTCCAGAAGTAGAAGTTGATTTTGTTTCCAATTTTAAATTCCTCTCTTGGGTGACGATTTTTGAAATAGCCACTCCTTCTTTAACAAGCTGATCTTGGATTAGTTGGGTAGGACTTTCAGCAGAAATAGAGTTCATGTAAAACGCTCCACTCAGGACGATAACTGCTGCTGCGACAAGAAACCACTTTTTATTTCTCATTATAATTATCCTCCTTGTAAAAGGTTGAATTTAAGGCCCATAGACTCTGAAATTTACATTACTGGTCTTACTGACTGAATAAGGGCTTTCAGCGGTTGGAGCTGTGACATTTACAGTCCAAACTCCACTTGAATTTTTATAAGATACACTTGTAAATCTAAACGGCCCCCTCTGTGTATTTGTTGCATGACTTTCTGCGTTTGCCTGAACATTGTTATACGTACCTAGATTCCAAGGACAAAGGGCAAAGAATGCGCCAACGCGCTTGGACAAGCGCATCAGGAGTACAACATTCAGTATAAGTTCCGGGCCTTGAATCGGCACCAACAAACATTGCAGATTCGTCCTACCGCTAATTTCGATGGAACGGATCGAGATTCTTTTGAATTTAAGTTAATGACACACCAAACGAAGTGTACGATCTAGTCAAAAGTAAAAACGATCAAGGGTATAAGACAAGAATGTAGGCTGGATTTGCTTGGAATTGGACTGCTGATAAGGAAGGCAATCGGAACGGAGAAATTCCCGATGTAACTATTGAAAAAACATCAATTTGTTATGCCACGGAATGCTCGTTCCATATCAAGCACTTGGGCTATTGATGAAAGTGGTATAGATCAGATTGGATGTGTTCATACGTCTCAAGGTCTTGAGTTTGATTATGTAGGCGTAATCATAGGGAATGATCTAAAATATGATTCGAATAAAATGGAACTGTATTCAGATTATGAGGAGTACAAAGATAGAATGGGAAAACGAGGGCTTAAATTTAAGAATGAGGAACTAACAAAACTTATCAAAAATATTTATAAAATCTTGATGTCTCGGGGTATGAAAGGTTGTTATGTTTACTGTCGGGATCAAGAATTGATGAATTATTTATGTAGCAGAGCAAATTCAAAATAATGTGCACCATAGACTGTGCAAAGTAGAGAGAAACCCTATCAATCCATAAATGGACGGATAGGGTTTGCTGTTTTCACATCAATATTCCTTTAATAACATTTTTGGCAACACGAATATTATCAGGAGAAGAATCTCTTAGCAGTTGTACAATTTCTTTGATTTGTTTCTCATCTTCAGTTACCTCAAACTCTTCTTCTATATAAGCAAATAATTGAATCAGATTTACATCCAAAGATTCAGCGATCTTTGCCAAGTTCACCAAAGAAACATTCTTTTCACCACGTTCGATCTGTCCTATGTATGAAAAATGAAATCCACCTTTTTCTCCGAGGGATTCCTGTGAATACCCTCTTTCTTTGCGTAGTGCGCGAATTCTGGCTCCGACCAGCTTCAGAACTTCTCTGTCCTCGTTCATGGTATTCACCTCTCTATGTTCAAAAGTGTAGACAAGTTTCCTCAAGGTAAACACCAAACGAAGAATACAAATAATTTATTTGATTACTATATGTATCAATTTATTGTATAATACTGGTATTAACTCTTTGGAGGGATGACAATGGCAAAAAAATGGTCAGTAGCCCAAGCACATTGTAATCACCAAGTAGATTTTACCTCACGTTTGCAAGATCATGGTATCTCCATACAACCTAGGTTAAAACATATTCCTGCTTACCACATGCTACATACTATAATCATGGACTGTCACCAACATGCTCAGTATCACATCAAACTTGCTACCATCATGCGCAATCACAATCAGTTCAAGGTCTGCCTGATTCTCTGCGATTGGGCTCTAGCCTCTATGATCAAGGCGCTATATATCCATAAGTATCATTCAGTTCATCCACCCAAGGAACTCACCATGAACGAAATCTTGCCTCTCGTACATACGGACACTGAACCCGGATTGGATATTGCCTTGTTCATCGGCACGATGCAACATATGTCATCCCCAGCGGATTACTCACATGACCAGCCACTAGAACTGAACAACATCGAAAAGCTTCTTCAACGAACAGAAGAGATATTGTACGAGTTATCCAAACGAATAATGAATAATTCATCAGAGTAAGATTGATTTTTAAATGGCTTCTTAGGATTAAACGCTTGAGTAATCTATGTTACGCTTACAAGATAACATCATCCAAATAAAGGATATCTTGCAGGGAATACAAAGGATGCTCCTTGCTTTGCATCTGGAAAGTAGGTGTACATTTTGAAAAGAGTGATTGCTATCGCGTTTTTTATATTATCTATATTGGAATTGGTTACTTTAATCCTAATCGGTAAAAGTATGATGAATGGGTATATGGAACCGAGTACGTTTAGAGGGATGATTTCATTCCCACTATACGCTGCGTACCTCTCGATCTGGATGTTCTTTTCACGGCAAGAGTTTACCGGAGGACGAGTCGCGGGACAGATCAGTTTGACAGCGGCATTGTTGACGTCGTGCCCATTGGTGTGTTTGTTGACTATTTTCTATTAAATCAACCCATCCCTCCCCATGGCAAATGGTATAATGGCAAAAAGGGAGATTCTGGCGCGAGAATCGAAGACTCCCACTTAGAAAGGATGTTATGCCATATGCCTACATACAACAAATTGGTGCGGGACAAGATTCCGCATATTATCACATCCAGCGGTAAGGAATGCCAGACGCGCATTCTGGACCCGGAGGAGTATAAGCAAGAACTAAGAACAAAGCTGCGTGAAGAGTCAGAAGAATACATGAGTGCAGCGAACGATCAGGAAGCGCTGGAAGAATTGGCCGACATGCTGGAAGTGATCCGGGCGCTGGCGGAGGTACACGGGGCGAATGCTGCACAGCTCGACAAACTGCGGGCGGACAAAGCCGAGGCGCGTGGCGGATTCCAGGAGCGGGTGTATCTGATCGATGTCGACGAAGCTTAACGTTAAACTCATTACAGACAACCTGGCAGATGAACTGATCACCCGGATGCAGCATGCGTCCGGGATTTATATTATGACGTCGTTTATTATGCAGTCTGGGGTGAAGCTGCTGGCCCCGCATCTGAAACGGGCGGTAGAACGTGGAGCCGAGGTACGGATGCTCGCGGGAGATTATCTGTATATCACGCAGCCGGAAGGACTGCGGGCGCTGTGTGAGGTAGATCCAAGAATAGAGACACGACTGTGGCGAAGTGTGGGAACTTCTTTTCATCCGAAAGCCTAACTGTTCGATCATGACAACGGGGAAGGACTGCTGATTGTCGGCTCGTCGAACTTTTCGTTCACGGCGCTGAAGACGGGTTATGAATGGAATCTGGCGATGAATGCCGAGGCGGAGCCGTATACGTTTCAGTCAGCATTGGACAAGTTCATGCAGAGCTTCTACCATGAGACGACATTACCAGTGAATCCGGATTCGATTGCGCTGTACGAAGAAGAGTACCGAAAGTATCACCAGAAGAACCCGGAGATGATCCAGCGGATCACGGAGATGGAAGAGGCGGAATTCGGCACAGGGCTGCCAGAGGACAAAGAGGAAGAAACCGCCGAGCTGTCGCTGGTGCCGATTCAACCGCGTTTGGCGCAGTTGGATGCCCTCGAAGCGCTCCATGGCACGATGGAGGAACAGTACGACAAAGCGATGGTCGTCATGGCGACCGGGCTTGGTAAAACATATCTGGCGGGCTTCTTCGCGCAGCGGTTCAAGCGGGTGTTGTTTGTGGCCCACCGGGAAGAGATTTTGTTCCAGGCGAAGAAGTCTTTTCAGCGGATCATGCCGGAGCGCACACATGGGATATATAACGGACAGTACAAGGATGGAACCGCGGATTGTGTGTATGCTTCGATCTTTACGCTGAGTATGCAAAAGCACCGGGATGGATTTGCAGTGGATGCCTTTGATCTGATTGTGGTGGACGAATTCCATCATGCGGCGGCGAAGACGTATATGTCGGTGATTGAGCATTTTCAGCCTAAGTTCCTGCTGGGCATTACGGCGACCCCGGATCGACTGGATGGCAAGGATGTGTATGCGCTCTGTGATGGGAATGTGGCGTACCAGATGCATTTTATTGAAGCGATCCGGCGAGGTTGGCTGGCTCCATTTCAATATTACGGGGTATTCGACGATACGGATTATTCGCAGATTCGCTGGATCGGGACAAAGTATGATGAAGAACAGCTCATGGCCGTTCAATTGCAAGAGGAGCATGTAGAGACGATCTATGCAGCCTGGGTCCGGCACAAACAGACGAGAACGATTAGCTTTTGCTCTTCGATCCGGCAGGCGGATTATTTGGCTGCGTATCTCCGAAGTCAGGGCGTGAAGGTACTAAGTCTGCATTCGCGCACAACGGAGATGTCGCGGGAGGAAGCCATTCGGCAGCTTGATGCGGGTGAGCTGGAGGTTGTGCTGACGGTGGATCTGTTCAACGAAGGTACGGATATTCCACGCGTGGATACGCTATTGTTCGTGCGTCCAACCGAGTCGCTCACGGTGTTTACACAGCAGGTGGGGCGCGGTCTGCGGCTGGCGGAGGGAAAATCGCATTGTGTCATCATCGACCTGATCGGGAATTACCGGAATGCGGATGTGAAGCTGAGTCTGCTGGATGTGCGTGGAGATGAGGAACGAAGCGGAGAGAAATAGATTCGGCTGTGCCTGAGGTTCCGGCTAACTGTGGGATTCATCTGGAGACGCAAGTGGTGAACCTGCTTCAGGAGCTAAGCCGAAAACGGCTGCCGCGCCGCGAGAAGCTGCATCAGGATTTTCTGGATGTGAAGCGAGAGCTGGGGCGCATTCCAACCTATCTGGAGCTGCACCTGATGGGGCGTTCCAAGAGAAGCGGGTATCGGAGCGAATTTGGCTCATATATTGGGTTTCTGTATTGGGCAGAGCTGCTGTCTCCGGCTGAGGGAGAGGTGTGCGTCCGGCAGGAGGCTTGGCTGCGCGATGTGGAGAAGACGATCATGAACAAAAGCTACAAGATGATCGTGCTGCTGTACATGCTGGAGCGAGGCGAAGCACATTGGATGGACCCGATTACGCCGGGTGAGATGGCGAGATTTTTCCATACGTATCTGACAGAGAAGGAATACCGGAAACGAAAAGACTTTTCGGAAAAGGACAAGCTTGCGCTCTGGGAATGGAACGAGAAGACGGCAGCTGAAGTCGAGAAGTTGATTGATGATATGCCAATGTCCAAGTGGAGTGGGGCGAAGGGCAGCATGACTCGTTTCGAGGATGGGGTGTTCTCGCTGAATGCACAGGTGGAGGATGCGGAGGAACAGGCGCTACTATATCGCTGGACGAAGGAGATTTGTCTGTATCGGTTGCATGCGTATTTTGAGCGGAGGAAGTTATTGATAAGTAGCGAGAAGAAGCTGTTGTAAAATCAGTCGAACTGAAATTATACTTGGCAAATAAAAATTTACCAAGAAGAAAAAGCAAAAAGCGTACCAGTGGAATAGCGGTACGCTTTTTGCTTTCTTGAAATTAACTTTTTGTAGTTCACTTATATTATTCAATAGGGGAACTGTCTAATAATTGTAGAGAGATCGAACACCATTATATAAGTATAACAGCTAATCAATATAAAAAGATTAGATATTATTAAATTTTAAAAGAGGATTTTATGTTATTTTATTGAATAATATATATTATATGGAAACGGTATCGTCATAAGGAGGTGAACTATTTAGATCTATTTTTTATGAAAAAGTAGATTGTACCAGAAACTAGTCCGGCTAAGACAATAAGGCTAACAACGAAAATAAGTATATTATTCCACACAATTTGCATAGTCGAAACCCCTTTCATAATAATTTTTAGGAGGTATTTAAAATGAAGAAGATCAGTATGTTATTGACTTTACTCTTGGTTTCATTATCCATTTCCGTTCTTTTTACAAATTCAGCCCACGCAAGTGCAAGTGAGGAAGATGTAGTCTTAAAAATACAAAATATACTAGAAAAGTATGAAGTGAACGAACCATTTTCTGACGAAGATACACAATATTTAAAAGAAAACTCATCTTTAAACAATAATATAACATATATTCAAAATAAAGGGGAAGTGTCAACCCTTTCGGTCACTAAGAAATTTTTCACAGGTAATAATAAAACATTAGCCTTGACTGGTTATGTAGAATATGACAATGGATTCGGTAAAAATAGCTGGAATTTGTATATGGACGCATGGGACACATCTGGCATAAAAAGAAACATCCGGGCTGAAATTAAGATTGATTGTGTAGGTATTGTGAATTTTGAAACTGGAGCATTAGGTAAAATTTATAACAACACAGTAAGCCAGACATCATCTAGTAAAGTGGATTTCCTTACCTTAAATAAGTCTGATTCCTTCACAGGCCTACCTATGTTTATTTATTATTATCCAAAGGCTACATTTGACGGAGTTGATTTAGCTGGTGAGTTTAGATAAAAGCATTTCTAGAATTTAAAATAACCATTACCAGACCCATGGCTTAGAAGCTCTAGCCATGGGTTTGTTAGGTACATCAGTTACAAATAGGGGCATTTAATTGATTTGACCATTGATCTGTGTTCGGCTTTAAGAAGAGTGTAACAGCTACTGGCTTGAACAAAGTCTGAACTATCTACGATCAACCTTTGAATAAATCGTTTCTCCATTCATTTTTTGATGGAGATTCGTATTTTTACTGTGTGTTTTTTCGAAGGAAATCCAACACCTTTCAAAGCTAACACATCTTAACCCTCCACAAAAACCATAACCGCTTGATACAAAAACCTCAAAAAATCCTCATCGCCAAACTGACCGAAATAACCCGCATAGCGACGATCGGTCGTATAGACTTCTGCAATACATCTCAGAATCTCAGCGTCACAGACCATGAACTGTTCCAGGCAGCTCTTCCATTCACGCACTAACGCTTGTACCTCACCAGAAGCAGGAGACCGCTCCTGATGTTTCGCTAATTCACGAAATACCTGCTCCATGTTTACCGAGAACTGCTGGTAGGCTTTTTGTTGCTCTTCCATAGACAGTCGGTTCACATTGGCTTCGAATTCCTGATATTTCTCGGTATCTCCATATACAAACTTTGCCTCAGACTCATATTGCTCTTGAATGGACAGAATGGGAGAGTTGTCAAACAGATTGAGATGAGAGATATCTGTCCCATCCACAAACTCGTCCAACTGATCGATGATGGTTTCGAGCTTTTGTTTTCGTTGAACGAGCGTACTGCGATGCTCTCTTAGGATATCTTTCTGTTCTTCTTTGGAGAGCTGCATCATGGCTGCAATGTCTTTCAATGAGAAATTCATTTCTTTGAACAAAAGAATCATCTGCAGATTCCCCAGTGCCTCTTGATCGTAATACCGATAGCCATTGTCCTCGACTTTGCTCGGTTTCAATAGATCCGTTTTATCGTAATAATGTAATGCGCGTTTGGTGATGCCTGTAATCTGAATGATATCTTTAACGGTGAAATAGGGCGTCTTCATTCCAAAAGTCCTTTGTTTCCGCAAGGATAACACTTGCCGGAGTGATGGTTGCTTCGGTAATCGATTTGCCTGTTTGGTTCAAATAATATTGGATTAAGTGATAACCGCAGGCATAGCCAGCCGCATAGGGCATACCTACGGGCGTGAAGTTTTGTATTTTCGCAAGTTCATCGCCGTACAGAAACGGATTAATCTGGTCAAAACCGGTGATATGCAGCTGGTCCTTTATTTTCGGTTTGATCAAGGTATTCAATGTTTCCATATTCGTTTTGGATACCCAGGGTCCTAGTAACTCTTCTCCATATAAAGATGTCGCAAAGTTCTCTGCCAACCCCTCGCTAACAACCATTTCCCCAAGCGTAATATGCTGATTCCACTGGATATATTGATACCTCACATTATGATTGCATTCATGGGCCAACACGGATTGGATACGAGGTAGAGTATAAGCATCCGGGATCAGGTTCGCAATAATATAACCGGGAATACCGCCATCTCCACATATGCCTTCATTTATCTGTAACGTTGGGCTGTTCTTGTCCCCTAACAAAATGGTGTACAGATATTCGGAAACGGACAGCTCAATCCCATCCTCTGAAAAGGTGGATAGACTTGACGTAACAGCTTCATGACACTGCTGCCAAAATACTTCAGACGAAATCGCTGCCAGCGGCTCGCTGATCTCAGGAGTTATATCTGCTGGAGCAATATTCATAAAGTTATTCATCATGATCACATCGAAGCCGTAAGGCTCATGAGATCGAAACGGAATCTGCTGAATGTTCCATTTGTTCATGAATGGACCCATCATATACTCGCGATATAGCTCCAATTTCTCATCGGGTGCAGCCTGGATGATCTCTTCATAGATTTTATCCGAGCGTAACGCGGTAATCTTCATTATAAATCTCTCCTTTAGATAAGCTTGAGTTCATTATCAAGTATGACCTTACGTAACAGTCAAGGAGGATTTTGCCTTGTGGAACCTTGATTTCAACAGGTGATTGGCAATAATTAACCCAACGAATGATTTACTAATTGTTACAATTTTGGTTCCGTTCCTTGGAGCTTTGAGACAGAACTGAAACCCGCATCAAAATTTCTTATTATATAATGCTTTTAAACTGGAAAAACACCCCACAAAGGGGTGTTCCGCTTATACCATATTAAAAGTTGGTCGAGTATGACAAGCCAAATGCTGCAATGTTATAACTTTTTCCGTGTACGGTACCTGACCCATTACGGATGGCGGTTCTGCGGGCAATCGGATCTGAGCCGCTAACTCCTTTCAAGACAGAATACAATCGTTCTTTGTCGGGATAACGACCCGTCTCGCCCATATCTCTCCATGCTTTTTCGAGAGATGTAATTTCGGAAATAATGGAGCTTTCTCCGGAAAGGCTCCAGGACTGCACGGAATGATCGAATAAGAAGGCAAGCCCCTGGGTGCTAATAATGCCGAATTTGCCAGCAAAGGTGATGGCGCGATTAAAATAACTTTCGGCGTATTTACGTTGTAGTGCCTGGTTCGCAGACTTTGCCCCCATGGACTCAAACAGTGTCTTCCATTCGGATACTACATTACCGCCACTTGTAGAGATACTTTCACCCCAAGCAATTTGCTGTGATTTTGTTTTGTTGTTGACCACATCTTTCAGGGTCGCTGCTTTGGAAGTACCGAAAACGGCTTTGAACTCGGTTTCGTTGTTCTGAATGTACTCCTTCAGTAAAGGTTGCAGGGTACCTTGACCAAAGTTGTACTGGATAATGCCAAACGAAAGTCCTTGTCCATCAAAATTACCTGTAACGTTCGAATAACCATTGTTGCCTTCAAAGAATCCGGTATTTCTCAACAATTTGTCTTTCAAGCTGTCTGTAAGTGCCATATAACTTCATCTCCTTATGTTTGGGAATACTCATAAAGCGAACGAAGTCGACCCTAAAACAACCTGAAATGAGGAAACGGTTATGAAAAAATATGCGATCTTCTTCTTCTTGCTCTTGTTCGTTGTCGGTTCGGGGAGTATGGTTTGGTTGTATTTATACAACTCATCCGCGAGTGGGGCAACTGAAACAGCCTCCACAGAGACGGTACTCCCGCAAAACGAATTATCGACTTTACCTGATTTAGTTGAAATCAAAAGTGAGGGGAAATCCATAAAATTATCCCTTAACGACATTCCTCAATATAAGAATTATTTATTGAATGAAGCAGATTTCCAATCGGAGATTGCGCGTACTCAATTTACGTCGCTGGATGTACCTTCTTCCGAAACGTATGCGATACTTAAATATGGTTGTGGGACCAAGGATTGTTCCACCATTTTAGTTAAAACAGATGGAAATAAGAGCGAAAGTCTAACCATGCCTGTCGGCATATTCCAGGATTATAAAATTTCTCCAAATCAAGAAAAGGTGTTGATTCGTTACGCTTATGATGAAGGTAGTCTGGTCAAAAGACAAATTCTTGTTGCCGTGGATCTCGAAAAATTAAAAATCATTCCGTATACATCAGCTGCTCTTGAAGAGCCATTTATGTTGAAGCCGACTTGGCCCATCATCTCATATGATTGGATAGATAATAACCAATTCACTATTGAAACGGCAGCGTTAGAGACAAGCGAGTATTCAGCATTGAAAGACTGGTTTTCTTCCGAAAATCGCAAAACCAAGAAGATCACGATCCGGCTGGATTCGATCAAACGTCTCGATGAATACCCAAAAGCCACATCAATACTCAGGTAAGCTAGATCACCCTAAATATGATAATGAGACATCGGCCTAATTGTGCTGGTGTCTTATTTTTTTATATCTATGGAACATGGGGATAAGTACTCCTAAAGGATGATCTTTTAGTTATTTTGTACGATATGGAAAAAAATATAGTATAATAAGGGGAACAAATGTTCTGGTTAATGGTTGTTTTTTCTATTGGTAAGAACGCCTTCTTATATATAAAGATTAAAGGAGGGGGAGCCAGATGAGTACCCTAGAGAAGATTGGTGACTACACAAAACATGCGGTTGCTGCACAGTTTGAGGAGTACAAGCACCAAAATCCCGCGTTATTCCATAATCGGGTTGTTCTACACTTTTTTGAGCAAGAGAAGCACCAGAAGTTATTGTTGGAGTCTATGAGAGGGGAGGCAGGTAAGGAAGAGGAGCTAAATGAGGCGTTCCGTAAGTATTTCTTTCAATTTCGGTTTGTCACCTACGTCACATCATCGCTAAAATTCATGAGTATCGATCAGATGCGGCGTAATCAACGTTATGCAGCTCGAAATGTACTAATCTATGACAGGCCATCCTCGGACGAGTCCAGTGTGTGTATCGGTGAGACGATGAGTGCCTATCAAACTTCAGGGGATATTTTACAGTCGGATGAACGATATATGAATTTCCAAGAAGGCTTTGTGGATGAGCAGGTGGAAGTGGCCTTTGAGAGCTTAACGGATAAGCAGAAGCATGTCACCACGTTATATTATGGACAAGGCTACCATGATCATGAAATAGCGAACAGGCTTCAGGTCAGCCAGCAGGCCATAGCGAAGACAAGAAATACAGCTCTGAAAAAAATGAAAACCTTACTGGAGAAAGGAGTAAGCAATGGATAATAGCGCATTTGCAACTTTTATAGGAGGAATCAGTCAAGTCGGTTTTCCCATCATGATTACATTATATTTATTTACCCGATTTGAGAAGAAGCTGGATCAGCTCTCAGTAAATATTAGTACCCTTATTGAAGTAATTAAAGCGGTGATTAAAGATGAATCCAAACAAGGTTGAATTCTATGATGCAGTGCAGAGGGCACAGAATGGAGATCGGGAGAGCTTGCTTCAAATTATCAGTGCATTCCAACCTATCATTCAGCGGATGCGATATCAGGTCAGACCCCAAGAGCGTGACGATCTGTCACAGACCATTGTTGAAGGGTTGATCATTAAGATCATGAATTATAAATTGGAGCATGTACCTACATACTCGGAGTTCTGCAAACAACTGTTTGATGCCGAATGAAAGACGAAGATGCATACCTGAATAACCGAAATCAGAAGCCCTGTTATATTCCATGGTGTCACTGAGTCACTGTGAAATATAAGCAGGGTATTTTCCGGAAGCCCCTCACAGGTCTTCCGGGTTATCGACATAAAATACTACACATGGTGGGTGTTACGCTGATTCTCTGAATGATTCTGCATTTTAAAGGTGAATAACAGACCAGACAGGATATAGACCAGGCTTAACAAAAGGTAAGGCAGTTGTAACGAAAATACTCTATCGAATGTTGTTTCGCTGATTCGCACCAGTAATCCGCCAAGCAAGGTACCAACGGCACTAATCCCAAAAGACAAAAAGCGAAACACGCTTCCAACCCTGCCGAGCAGCTCATTAGGTACGGAACGTTGCAGGATTGAAGAACGTGTAACATTGTAGACGATAATGAAAAATGCAGCACAGAAATACAGGGCGCCTACCACATACGCATTCGTGGTTAAACCCACCACGCCGTAGATGATGCCCATACATAAAATGGATGAAATAATTAATTGTTTCGTACTCCATTTCTTACGCATATAAGCAACAGCCTGGCTCCCCACGATGCTGCCGATTGTTGCAATGGAGATTAATATGCCGAATGCAAAAGCAGCCAACTGGAGGACATCTCGTACAAAAAATATTTGAGTGGCGAGAATGATCGAATACATCAGCGTAATCGTGACGGACAGAATCGCCAAACCACGGAGAAAACGATCATGATAGACATATTGAATCCCGGACCACATCTCCCGTTTCCAATTCTTCATTGGGCGAGCTTCCTTCTTGGTTGCTTCCGTATCCCCTGGATAGAAGTTTCCCTTCAAACTGATTAAAAAAAGCAAAGCAATGACAGCCGTCACGGCGTCTATGGCAAAAGGAAAGACAATATGCAGGGTTATGATGAACCCTCCCAGAGCAACGCCCAGAATATCACTCGTGATTAACTGTCCTGCGGTGAACTGCCCATTGGCTTTTTCTAATTGTTTTTCATCTACAAGTTGAGGAATGATCGTCTGCACAGTGCTGTCGAATACGACTCTACTCAGTCCGATACCAAACATGAACAGAGCCAGAATAGGAATGCTCACCCAGCCTCCCCATATACATAAAGTCAGCACAAGGAGAAGAATCATTCGAGTAAAGCCTGCTCCGATCAGCATATGTTTGCGTGAGTATCGGTCGATTAGAACGCCCACGGGCAGACTGAAGAGAAGCCAGGGCAAACGGAGTGCCGTCATGGTTATGGAGGCATATAAAGTATCGCTCGTAAGATTGGAAATGAGCCATGGAACCGCAGCGAGCGTAAGTCCATCACCCAAGAAAGTAAGAGAGAACGCACCAAAGAGTTTAGTATAGTTCGACTTGATCTTCATCGTTTCCTCCACCATCAGATTCAAAGTAGTTCCACATCGCCATGTATAAAACCATATTTATCCTTTTCAATATAAATTTAAGTTATTATATAATGGACTGCAATCCTAATCTTACTATAAAGAAATAATGATTTGACATTTTCTATGGGGTAAGTTATCTTCGTCTATATAGTTAAGCTATTAACTAAATGGAGAGGACAAAACACATGGATAATCTGCAAGGAGAGAACTTACTGCCAATTGATCCTAAACAAGATGCGTTGCAAGAATATTTGCTTCATCCGCCGCGGCCCAATGAAGCCTTTTTCACAATGGTTGAGGCGACTGCCAATCTGGTTGCCGTATCGGAAAAATACTGGCAGTCAAAGGGGCTGAATGGAGCAAGGATTCGCATACTCGTAGAGATTGCCAAAGATGGGGGGACGATGCTTCCTTCAGTACTTGCCGAAAAAATTGGTGTCACCAAGGCCAACATTAGCTTACTGCTAACCCCACTGGAGCGTGATGGCTATATTGTAAGGGCCGAACATGCCCGAGATGGTCGCAAGACATTGATTTCCATTACCGATGCTGGACGGACATTATTGAGTGGGCATCTGCCGGGAAACCGTGAAGCTGTAGCAAGACAGATGGACAAATTGGATGAACAGGAGCAGCATCAGTTGATCGTTTTATTACAGAAGCTGAACAGGTCTTAATCCGTAATGCAGTTCAAAAGCGGAGCTAAGATCAGACGATTCTGAGTCGGAATATATGTGGGGAAGGGATAGGATTGGTTCAGCGAGGAATGTGTTGTAGTCCAATGAATCACTCTGTCCATTTAGTTAATAGCTTAACTACTTGATGCAATTCATTCACAGGAGGGAAAAGAAGGATGTCGATCCTGATTACCGGAGCCACAGGACAATTAGGCAATCTGATTATTGAAAATCTGCTGACCAAGATCCCGACAACAGAAATTATTGCAGGTGTCCGTAATTTGGGGATGTCCTCAACCTTAAAAGCTTTAAAGGATCAGGGTGGAGAGGTTCGCAGCATGGACTATGATAATCCGGAAACATGCCAGAAAGCTTGTACCGGTGTGAATAAACTGCTGCTGATCTCCAGCTCACATACCGATGATTCGGTACGGCTAACTCAACATACTAATGTAATCCATGCGGCGAGGGAAGCCGGAGTTGAACATATCCTCTATACTAGCTTTGCTTTTCCGCAGACTGATCTTAAGGATTCGAGCAGCGTGCATAGACTTACCGAGAAGGTTATATTTGATTCGGGGATGAAGTATACGATTTTGTGCAGCGGGCTGTATATTGATTTTGTGAATGTACTTGGACTACACGAGGCGATACAAAGTGGCGTGCTAAAAACTCCAGCCGGAGATTGGCGGTTTAATGCGGTTACACGCAGCGATCTTGCACGGGCCATTGCGAACGTGCTTGCAGAGAAAGGCCATGAGCAGAGGATATATGAGCTGGCTGCGCCAAGGATTTGGACCTTTGCTGATCTGGCAGAGGTGCTTACGGAATTTGCTGGCAAGCCCATCATCCACAGCGAGGATGTGTCAGTGCAGCACTGGATCTACCCTTTTTTAAGCAGTATAGATACCGTATCTACATCTCAAGATCTTGAACTATTAATGGGACAGCCGGTAGCTTCGTTGAAGGAGAGCATTGTACCTTTTCTGAATTAAGCGAACGTGCAGTGGACTGAAGTTAAGCCCATAATGATGAAATGAAAAATTGATTTAAAAAACGCTTACAAACTTTCAATTCTACCCTACCTTTTCCGAAACGAAGCTGAGATAATGGGAGAGGAATCCGGAAATGAATCGATACGAGTCGTTCATCAACTACGATGGAAAAATAAATGCTGCGCACTCATAGGAGGATTATTAATGATTACACAACCACTGGAACTGATCCAATCCACTTCAGGCCAAGCGCTGCTTGCCCAAATGTATGGTCAGCAGCAACTAGAAGAACAGACAGCACGTTACACGAAGTTGAACGAATCATTTGAACAGCACTTTGGTGTACAAAAGGGCAGCAAGTTGTTCAGCGCGGCTGGACGCAGCGAAATTGGGGGCAACCATACGGATCATAATCATGGCAAGGTGCTGGCGGGCAGTATTACGCTGGATACGATTGCGGTGGCTGCGCCCACGACGAATTCGGTAATTACCTTTTATTCGGAAGGTTATGACCAGAAATATGTAATCGATCTCACGGATTTGGCACCGAAGGCGGGAGACGATGGCACTACGGCTTTGATTCGGGGTATGGCTGCTGGATTCGGGGAGTTCGGATATAAGGTGGGCGGCTTCCAGGCATACATCTCCAGTAACGTATTCTCGGCGTCGGGGCTGAGTTCATCGGCATCGTTCGAGATGCTGATCTGTACGATTCTGAATCATTTCTACAACGAGAGTACGCTGGATGTCGTAACCCTGGCGAAGATTGGTCAATACGCGGAGAATCATTATTGGAACAAACCGTCCGGTTTGCTGGACCAAATGGCTTGTGCCTATGGCGGGTTGATTGCAATTGATTTTGAAAATTCGGCACAGCCGGTGATTGAGCCTGTAAAGTGGGACTTCCAGGAGAACGGATACTCTCTCGTTATTGTGAACACAGGTGGGAACCACGCGGATCTGACAGAGGATTATGCTGCTGTTCCTTATGAGATGAGAGCTGTTGCTCAGGCGCTGGGCAGTGAGTATGTTCGGAAAATTACGGCTGAGGCAATCTATGCCAATCTTAAGCAGGTCCGTGAGGCTGGAGGGGATCGCGCGGTACTGCGTGCGCTGCATTTCTTGGAGGAAAACAATCGGGTAGACGGTCAGGTGAAGGCCTTGCGTGAAGGGCGTTTTGATGATTTCCTGAATCTGATTACGGCATCCGGGAACTCTTCCTGGAAGTGGCTCCAAAATGTGTATCAGAGCGGTTCGGTGAAAGAACAGGAGATTGGGATCGCGCTGGCGCTGACAGAGAATTATTTGCGAAACTTGGGTGATGGCGCATGTCGCATCCATGGTGGGGGATTCGCGGGCGTCATTCTGACGATCCTTCCGAATGGTAAGGTTGAAGAGTATATGTCCTGGATGCATGGTATGCTGGATACACCAATTATTGTGGTTAATGTGCGGGAACAGGGTGCGGTATGCCTGAATGAATTGATCGAAAACGTGGGCTAATGTAGTCGGTGTAACACACCTGCGATGTTTAAACGTACGAATGGTATTAAAGGTACATTACATGCGGTTCTCCGACTTGACGCTGGTCATGGAAGAGGACCGCTTTTTTGCTGTTCTCATGTGGCTTGACCTGAACTCCGGAGGAGAGCCCTGCTCTAAGAAATAACTTCAGATCAGGAGTTGGCGAAGATGATTATAGAACATGAGCAGTCTTACGTTCATTTCTCAATAAAATTCCAAACTTTGGACGCGTTTCCGTGTTAATTAGGTTAGGGAGGGGATTAGGATGACGACAACCACAGTGGATGAGCAGGAAGAGGCGCGCTTATATGATGAGTTGCGACGTGTACTGGAGGATGTAGAAGAAGGGGAACAGCGGCAAAAAATGTTGAATCATATGATCAGACAACTCAAGTTTGCGAAATGGCGGAAAGAACAACTGCGCAGACTCGATCCATACCGCCAAGATAGAAGGCCAGCAGCACTTTGGATCATGTTAGCCACTGGTGCGCTTATGCCAGTTGTGTTATTCAGCATTTTTATATGGGTATCCTTGTGGGTGGAATGAGACATGAATGAATAGAGGTAAATCCCTATGAATGAATAGCACTGTAAAGTGAAGGCAGTGGTGTATGTAGGAATCATGTGTACAGTTACTGCCTCATAACTTCATTAGGATAAGGCGAAATTTGTTTCCTAACGTATACACGCAAAAGTGTGATGTTATTTCTGGTAACAACTGCCTAGGTACTTGAATGAGCCTGCTTCTACTGCCTAAAAGGGATAAAGACTTTTTGCTCGTTTTTCAGATGTTGTATACACGTTACACCAAAGATACACTATAATGATTCTGCTTCTTTGGAATAAATTCACATATATAGGGGGCTGAATAATATTTTTAAAAAGCTTAAATGTGTATCTATGATATCTATACTTCTATTATTTATCCTTGGAGGATGCAATTCTATGCCCAATCAAGACAAAATCATTGACCAGGCCACAGAAATTGGTCAACAGTATTTTATAGATCAATACAATACGAAAGTTGAGTTTACAGATCATAAGTTCATGCCAAAAGATCTTAGTCACAATGTTAGTCTAAGCGGGCATATCCAAGAGGACAAAGAAACGGAAATCTCTATTCTTATTGATTATGATACGTTTGAAGTCCAAACAGCAATTGTTCCCAAAGAAATGCTGAAACAAAAGAAAAATTGAATGCTAAACGAATATGGACCTACTACATAATTAAAGAGCCTATGTCAACATAAGGCTCTCCATTTAATACTTCTAATATCTTACTTCCAAGTGAGAGATGGATCGATTTATTTAAGAGGCTTGATATGATCAGGCACTGAGCCTGTTTTGACTTCATAGGTATCATAATCCACCATAGCGAATATTTCTTGATCTTTGTTGCCTTTCACATATCCCGTCAATGATACCGTATGAGATAAGTCAGCCGGAATGAATTTATGATTTGTAAAATCTACATCAATCCCGTAGTTTTCTTTAAAATAAGCAAGACTGGCTTCTTCCGCTTTTTTTACAATTTCTTTTTGTTCGTTCGACATACATCCGCTTAATACGATCAAAGCAAAACTGAACCACATAAACAAGAACGCTAATGTAAGATATTTTCTATTAGGAATATTCACTTCATTACTCCTTGCCGTACCAATCAAATGTGATGCATCCCAAGGCTAAAAAGAAAAGTAATCTTTTTGTCAAATCAATAGCACCTCGGTTTTCATATGATGGTATAAATATACTATAGACACTTAATTTAAACCAGATTACATATAAGAATAAAAATGCATTGAATTAGGAGGCTGGTTATGCAGGATTACATCAGTGATGAGCTATATCATAAAATATCGATAATTGCTTACCAAAATGACTATTGAGACAGATGCCATTTCAGCTGCAGTTAAAGGTACTTTTCAGCCTCTGGGCGCAGGCTCACCGATGTTAGTTCACGACGTAAGAATGGATCAATATGAGTTTGATGAGAATGGAAATCTGAAAGGCCCGCTAATTGATTGGAGAACAGGGGAAACCGTCGATATTTCTCCAAGATGGACCGCTCATCAGGAAGCATTAGCGCAAGCTGCTTGGGAGATGAGGCTAAGTTTAAGTGGCTTCTCCAATGATGTCCAGGTTTCGATTCAGATGTTTCAGACACATATAGCTACCAGCGAAAGTCAGTCCTTTACGCCCATCGCCTATAACGCGACAGCAACACTACAAGGAATCAATCGTTGGTATCAGGAATCCATCTACATAGAAAGACTAAACAGGAGGAATAAGAAATGGGCAGCAAGATGCAGTCTTTTATGGAGGGGCATCTCCAAAGTTAACTGAACTCGAAGCTCATAAAGAGGAACTAAAGCGATATATCCGTAAAATGGAGGAAGCGGACAGAGAAGATCGCAGGCATCTCAGCAGGTTACAATAAACCCCTTCACCAAAAAAATAGTTAGACAGGAATAACCTTCCCATCTAACTACGGATTGTTTTGTTTATACATCGGTATGGAGCGCTGTTATACGATTAGCTGGATGCAGATTAATGTGTGTCTGAGTTAGCTCTGTTAAAAGTCTGAATTTTCTCCTGAATGTACTGGTGGTAATCGCGAAAGCTGCTAATGTGGTGCAGGGAGTCGGAGTTTTCAGATTGGATCTTGATTTTCCCGTCCTGCGGTAGGTTTTTCATCTCGGCAACCACTTGTTTGGAGCCCTGAATATCTCCTGACATATCCTGAATTCGCTGTAACAAGGCTGGGTGACCTTCATGTTGCAGCATTTCAGCGAGCGGTCTCATTTCCTCGAGCTTCTGGCTCGACCGTTCAAGGGTGGTCATCACTTTGTCTCCATCCATGCTTGCATTCAGCGAAACCATGCGATGGATGTGATCCTTCTCCATCCGCTCCAGTGCCTCCAGGTGAGAAGCCTCCAGTCGTTTGGGATCGTTCCAGCTCTCGGATTGGACCGAGTTATTCTGCTGCGGAGATGCATTATTCGCAGTCCCATTACCACAGCCCCATAACAGTGTTGAGCAAGCTAACACGGCTCCAACGGCCATGATACTATTTAACCTCATGTTGTCACTCCTTCAGTCATTTCCTGAAGGTAGTATGAGCTATAAAATCCAGAATCATGCTTATTCTCTTCATTTCTTCCCCAGAATTAAGCACCTCTATAATCAGATTGGAAAAAACGGCCTATATGGAATCCATAAAGCATAGTTTTCGAATATGTTGATATTGATTTATCGGTGTGTCTCTTTGCAGAGCTTTTCAGGAAGAAGGAATGTCCTTTTTTGGATTTCGGCTATCGATAAACCAACCAGGTCCTTCTACACTGAGAACCTCCTGTGTATCGTAATTATAGGATACAGTTATACGTTCATCCTCATGTCCTGTTATATGACCGTAGAGATAAAGACGTGAATGGATGGAAGGGGCATCTATATCATGACTCGTTATAATAAAGTCCGCATTATAGTATTTTTTTATGTACTGAACACTTATTGGTGTAGCTGTTTCTACAATGTTTTGCTTATCTGAGGTAGACATACTTGAACATCCTCCTATTAAAAATAAAAAAATAAGTGAAATCAGAGCTGCTGGTTTTATTTTCATAGGGCATTAATTCTCCTTTTATGGAAATAAACTCTAAAGATACTTTAATACAAATTATTGTAATAGACTAGGTGGGGGGGCGGGATTTGATGCTACAGTTTTTTACAAGTAGGACCACAATCAAGTAATTATTGGTTATAGGGGAACTGAACCGCCTGATCGTCCCAATGGAGTGTACTAACCGACTGGGAGACCGATTTAAATGATGTTGTGGGTAATGGCTATCTCTGCATAAACAAAATGCCTTTTATCGAATCTGAATCCAGGTATCAAAATATTATTGAAGGGACTACATCCAAATTAGCAGAGCTAGAAGCACACAAAGAGCAATTAAAACGATATATAAGGAAAATGGAAGAGACAGACCGCGAAGAACGACGCAAAGCTCAGTCCCCTTATTAAATTTTTGCCGAACAAGGAGGTATTATGTTTATCTACCACAATCCGATCTGGCGCTGGACCATCAATCTTTTGTATCCTGCCATTATCTTTGTTTTCCAGAGCTGGGGGCCCATATTTGATTCCTGGGCTGTTCCAATTGTAGTTGTCACGTTGTTCTGTTTTCTATGGAGCGGAGTAAAGGAGATGTTCATCTCTACCGGACTGACCTGGCTTGTTGCCATCCCGTGCTGGTGGTACTTCATTGAGCTCCCCAAACCATCGTTTGGTGCAGAGAATTTTGCTGCTCATCTGGTGCTGATCGTGCCGCTATTTATATTTGTGGTGCTGCTGCCACAGACCCTGATACTGATCACACGCATGCGAATTATGGAGTACTATAGGCAGAATAGAAAATAGTCTTATAGGCGGCCGCTACCTAGTGGTGAATACGGATAATTTAATATCTTATATGAACCTCCTAACCTATGTGTTGGAGGTCATTATAATAAACAATAAGGAACAAACTATTTATATTTCCATATCCATCCTGTAAAATCTTCTGATAAGAGGTTATTTACGTTAGGCAATTCCGTTCAGGCAATCAGGAGGCCATATGAGCAAGAGGAAGAATGAGAAGCTATACAATTATTTATTATTATTTTTGGTTTTATATGGAGTTACGTTGTTCATTTGGCCTATGGCCCTTTTTGGACTTGGTATGTCTTTAGCTGCACCGTCTCCACATACATATGATACTTCCCGTGATTTAATGGGGAAAATTCTTTTTTCCTATCCTTTGGGTGTATTATTTGCAATTTTTTATTGTGGCATCAGTTATGAGAACGGGCGATACAAAGCCCCTTACTGGGTTGTTCATGTGCCATTACTTTGGCCAGCTTCGTGGATCATCGTCGAATACTTGGGATTAAGATTTGGTTTTTAAAGAAAAGAGGATTATATGACGCGTAATCAAAAACGGGGAGCTTATGTGGTATTTATTATAGTGCTTACAGGGATTCTCTTCTTGATTCGATCATGCAAGACAGAAGAGCTCGCCCCCCTACTAACCAGAAATAACATTCAACCTGAACAGGTGATGGTGGTAGCACCCGTCGATTCAAGAACTCACCTGGTTTTATATCAGAACGCTCAAAGTGAGGGTATTGCTTCTGCCTTGATCCAGATTAGGAAGTGGTCGTCTGAAGTAATTAAATCAGGAAGTGTCCTTCAGGACAATAAGGATGGGCCAATATCTTATCATCTGGCAGGATACCCGTATTCTAATGACAACACGAGTTATATTGTATACGGATATATCCACAATCCGGACATAGTTCAATTACTTATCCGCTATGAGCCGAACCCTTCGTCTGCGGAAGTGGAGGCAGGGATCCTTGAACCCTCTGATCAAGGGAGATTGTGGTACGCCGTAATTCAGCAGCCAATAACGGAAATGCAGATGAACATCCGAGGACTCGATAACGCTGGCAACACGATATACTCAACACTGGACAACGAAGATTAGAAATCATATGAATGCTATGTATACTCTGTAACGTCTCAACCCCCCGTGGAAAATAATCACAGTTCCAACCAAACCATCCCCTTGTCCGTTTCATACGGCAGGGGATGTGTTATGACTACACTTTCCTACGGAATTTACCCGTATATGGAATCGTAATATGAATATTCAGCTTCTGAATGGAATCCTCCGTTAGGATCATCTTTGAGCCGTTGTTGGACAGCTTGCGCCAAAGCTTTGGATTTTTACGATAGAGCTTTTCCTGAAGCCCATAAATATCGACCCCACGTTGCAGACCTTCGCGATACGTTTGCATGATTTGATCCTTTAACGTCTTCTCGCTAAATTGGACCATCTCATCATAGGAAATAGGAGTGAGATACTCATACAAGGCTGTGAGGTACTTGGCATCAATGTTGAAACGGACCTCATTCCCTTGAACGACAGGTTCAATCTTGATATTAGGCAGGCCTACACTCAGCACCCCATAGGTGGTTCCTTCATCCTCAATAATTAATGGAGCACGCCGCATATCCTTGAGTAACCAGTGGTATCCTGGAATCTTGCTGTGGGGCAAATATTCAAAATTAACCCCGGTCCTTTCAAAAAATGCGCCGTCAATCATAAACAGTTCATGATTCTTTTTGTTCTGCGACCAATGCTCCTTGTTCAGGGTAATACAAGGCAGATAGGTTGTCGTGGACGCGTTGTTATGGGTGGAAATGAGCTTGAAACTGAGCACAGGAGGAAACAGGGACTCCTCCAAAAACGAAGGTAGTGGATTATGAAGAATGCTGTCCAGTGGAGACATATTGTATATGGACGTGGCACTCAGAATATTTTCCAGCGGTTCACGCGTGCCGTACACCCAGGTTGTATAACGCGATTCAGGGAAGCGACCCAGCATATCGAACACATCCTTGATGTGATTGCTGGTCAGCACACTTTCCGCCATGACAATGGCCGTTACATGACCCCAGGCGATATGGAGCTGGGAACTTCGAAACAGTTCGTTTACCGCCAGATTCAATGTTTTTCCTGTTGCATGTCCAACCCATACCGGCGGGGTATCTGCAGTTTTGGTTGAACTGTCACTCTTGGCTACACTGGCAAAGTCCATAGTCTGAACATACATGTGATATATCCCGTCTTTGTAATCAATCCCGATCGCTTTGGCATAGTCCACCTGTTGAATCTCATAGGCACTCCAACACCCGCTGGTCACCAAACCAAGAGAGAGGCTCAGCATGCCTACTAACCATCGGCGCATGAGCCGCTTCATCGCTCATTACCTTCTTTGCGTGGCTTCTGCGTTTCAAGATAGACGGGTCTGCGTTTCATCCCGCCTTTCGGCAGCTTGAACAAGGAGGCCAGAGCCTGTTTGAAATGAAGCGGACTGAGCGGTGTCAGATAAGGAATCCCGAACGATTTCAGGTCGGTCAGATAGATCAGGAACAGAATAATGGACAGAATGAAACCGTATATGCCGAGGGATGCCCCCAGTACAAAACAGAAAAAGCGCAGGATCAGAACAGAACTGGTCATGACCTGATTCACGATGGTTGCGCCGGCAACGACGGTGACGGCAATGACAACAATCATGAGCGGGGAAACCATACCCGCCCGGATGGCTGAATCCCCGATAATTAAACCGCCAACGACGGTCAGTGTCTGACCAATGGCACTGGGAAGTCGCACACCGGCTTCCCTGAACAGCTCCATGAGAAGCATGATAAGAAACATCTCCACACCCGATTCCATCGGCAGCCCCATACGTCCGACCGAGATGGTGGCTACAAGCGGGAAAGGCAGCTGATCCATGTGAAACGAAGTCAGCGCGATATAGAATCCAGGCAGAAATACGGTCACCATTAATCCAATAAAGCGCAGCATGCGACCGACATTCACCGGAAGGAACGGGAAGCTGGCATCCTCAGGGGACTTGAGGAGCAGAAACAGATTCACGGGACCAATGATAACGCTGGGGTTGCCATCCACGATGAGAATGAACCGGCCGTTCAGAAGACATTCGGAGGCAAAATCGGGTCTGCCGGTATAATGGGTTACCGGAAACAGTGTAATTTTCGAAGGGGACAGCAATTCTTCCAATTCATTGGCTGTCATGATTCGCTCTATATCGATTTTGCGCAGTCGATTCTTGACATCATCAATTAACTCGGGATTGGCTATGTTCTTGATGTACATCAGGGCGACTTTGGTCATGGAGCGAGAGCCGATTAATTCAATATTACAGGCTAATTCGGCTGTACGCAGACGTGTACGAATCAAGGCAATATTGACGGACAACCGTTCGATAAATCCATCTCGCGCTCCACGGATGGATACCTCCGTAGTGGATTCTTCCGGTGTCCGGGTCGGAATGTTGGATATATCCATGCTCCACATCGTCTGAAGAGAAGGGATGCAGATGAGCATATGTCCTTCAAATACCCGCAATGCCATGAGCTCCGTCCCCATTGCTTCATTCTCCAGATCCATACGGGTCCATTGAAGCGTAACGGACTTTTCGATATCAGATGTCCGAACAAAGTGGGTACTCTCGTAGGTTCGCGTCAATTCGGGAAGAATAATATCATATATGGATTTGCTATCTATCATGCCACTGCAATATAGAACAACAATCTGTTGGGAAGAATCCCCGATCATGTGACTGCTGATAATAACATCGTCTGAACCTGCGAAAAACGTCGTCAAATTATGCTCATTGATTCGGAATGGCTCAGCCGGATGAGGGTTCTTCCTGGGTGCTGTTTTGATCGGCATGGGTTGGAGCCTCCTTGTCTTTTTTGTGAATGAGTGCAGCCAGGGTCAACAGGATGGTGATTATGGATACATAAGCCAGCATGACGGGAAACTGAATATGGCTTACATAATAATCAACGTAATCAATCCTCCACCACTGAACAGCTACGAAGCACATGATAAAGGTGACCGTTAAAATGGCAATATACCTCTTTTTGGGCCTGCGAAAATCAAGCAGATCCACGATCAGATAAATGGAGATAGCCACTCTGGCAAAAGAACCGCTTAGCCATTGATATATGGAAAGGAAATCCACGTGCTGAAGCAGCTTCCCAATGTTGACCAGCTTCCATTGCTCGTAGGGGCTATTTCGTTGTTTTGCGGCTTCCTCCGGACCAAACTCAACAATGGCTCCGAGCGTAGGCCCGACTGCCATACTGAACATGAAGAGTCCCAGCAAAAGGAGATGCCACCAGCGAATTTTGCTTTTGACATCATGTTGGAACAGCATCAATATCCATATCTCCATCAGTCCGGCAAGGGAATAGATCATGCCTTTCAGGACAGGACCCACACCATATTCCATTATCGGGAAAAGTTGTCCGTAGTCCTTGTATTTCATGTTGGCTGACATAACAAAATATCCGAGCAGGATGACGAAGGGAAGCAGAATGCTTGAAGTCATGGCAATGGAACGTATGCCTTTGGCGGCAGCCCAGGCAGCAACCAATGCACCGGCTCCTGCGAGCACATAGGGTGGGGTGAATTGCAGATAGGTGGACACCGTCCAATTGGTTGTTTCATATAACGTATGTGTTCCCAGACTGAGCAGCAGCAGCGATGCAGTAATCCGAAAAATCCACGAAGGCACTATGCCGAATTCGCGGGTAATCCAATCGGTTATCCGCTGTCCCTGTACCCGCCTGATGATAATGAACATCATACAAAGAAATAACATAAATAAAGGTGCAGCAGCCAGTACAGATAACCAGCCGTCTCTGCCTGCCTGATCCAGAATTGCCGGAATGGACAGAACATGACATACGAGCCCGGCACTCAATAAAATAATGGAAAAGGAAAGCCAAATCGTGATTTCACCCTTTTCACGACCCATGGGAATCCTCCTTTCCGAACGAGGAAGTTTCCGTTAGGTTGTACAGGAAATGGATTTTCGATTCCTCTTTTATCTTTTTGAACAATAGAAGATGAATCAAGATAGACGGAAGAGACAGAAAGCATTAACATACAGATATAGCAAGTTTAGAAGACAAGCTCCATACGAAACAGAGAGAAATAAGGAGGAAACCTACGATGACAAATACGACGAAGGCACCTGGAGAGACGAAAGTTGGCTTTATTGGTACAGGTGTGATGGGCAAAAGCATGGCAGGGCACATCCAGCAGGCAGGCTATCCGCTGCATGTCTACACGCGCACGGCAGCCAAAGCGGAAGCGCTCGTGAAGGAAGGTGCTGTATGGCATGACACACCAGGCAAACTGGCAGCCGAGTGTGATGTCATCATCACGATGGTGGGGTATCCGAAGGATGTTGAGGAGATTTATCTTGGTGAAGAGGGTCTTGTGGCGAACGCCAAACCGGGCTCGTATCTGATTGATATGACCACATCCAGCCCGCTGCTGGCTGCACGGATCTATGAAGCCGCAGAAGCGAAAGGACTGCATGCATTGGATGCACCCGTTTCCGGTGGAGATATTGGAGCGCGGGATGCCAAACTGTCCATTATGGTTGGCGGTAGTTCGGAGGCTTTTGAAGCGGTTCGTCCGTTGTTCGAGCAGATGGGTACCAATATTGTGCTGCAAGGCAAGGCGGGAGCAGGACAGCACACCAAAATGTGCAACCAAATCGCCATTGCTTCAGGCATGATGGGTGTATGCGAGGCACTTGCTTATGCCAAGACATCCGGTCTGGACGCGGAGAATGTGCTGAAGAGCATCGCTACGGGTGCAGCCGGAAGCTGGTCGCTTAGCAATCTCGGCCCGCGCATGATCGCAGGCGATTATGAGCCCGGATTCTATGTGAAACATTTTATCAAAGACATGGGTATCGCTCTCGAATCTGCCCAGGCCATGGGTATGAAGACGCCAGGCCTGGCGCTGGCTGAATCCTTGTATCAGGAAATATCCAAGAACGGTCTGGATGAAAAGGGTACACAGGTGCTTTACACATATTATTTACAGGCTTAATGATCTCATCTAAGCAAACAGCGTGTTCTTTTTCTTCAATAGAAAGGAATACGCTGTTTTTTTTAAATTATTTCCTCTCGTATGCGTCTAAAGTCACAGTATTGGTTAAAGAACCGTATATACTATAGTTGAACCATGGAATTTTGGTGCTCCTCCCTTTATTTTTGCCCCTCTTTATCCGACATAAGTAATAGAAGTATACATAATGGATGTGCGAAACCCACACTACAATAGAACGGAGCTTGCCCATGTTCAAAAAAATCCTGTCTCTGTTCAAGTCACAGCCAGAGCTCGCGAACCAGATAACAGCTTCTGCTTCTCCTTCATCTTTATCGTCAACGGCCCCCATTCCCACACGCATGGTCCGCAGTCGGCGCAAATCAAAATCGGATGCAGACTGGACCCGTCAGCCAGAGGAACCAAGCATTGCCCAACAGCTGCATGGTCTCCCGGGTGAATATAAAGTGCTGAACGATTTGCTTGTTGCCAATCCCAAGTCCCGTTCGGGTTATTCATCGATTGATCATGTGGTCATTGGTCCGCGGGGAATCTTCGTGATTGAGACACGGAACCTGACAACAGGTGAGATTCGTGGCGGCCGAAGAGAGGCTAACTGGACCGTCAGCAGCAGTCGAATCAAGATGTATAACCCGCTGATGCAGCACCGAGGGCATGTAGAGGCCATTCAGGCCCATCTGGGTGATTATAAACGAGTTCGGCTGATCTCCATGGTGACGTTCACCAATCGCTGCCGGATCAGCGTTGATCCCGCTGTGCGGTATGTCAATTCGGATGAACTGATTATTTATGATCATGAATTGGTGGAGACCATTCTGCGTAAAACGGAAAGACTTGAGGCTGAAGTCCCCGAAACGTTGTATAAAGAGAAGGATACTCAGGCCATTTACAATTTGTTGAACGCAGTCAATTCCACGGATTCCCAGATTCGGGCTGACCATATGGAGAAGGCTAAAGGCATCAAATAATAAGAACCTGCTGCATCATCCATGTGCTACGAATTGAAATTGAATAAATTGTGCGCTTCATTTCGGTCCATCACCTGATGTGTGGATGAAATCAAGAGCACAGGCATGCATAGCAACACGGTTGTCCTTCTATGGATAACCGTGTTTTTGTTTCTGTTTTTGCAAGAAAAGGGTAGGCAGTAATACATGCGGATGCAGGCATATTGTCGTATACACCCAGTATTTAACTTATGATAAAATAAAGACCAGATTTCATCATGATAAATCTATGTTACCCGAAAGGGCATGGTTGGATTAGCTATTCACTGATTGAAAGAGAGGGTCATGTATACGATGAGATGGAATCATAGAATCAAGATGATCACAGCCATTTTCAGCTTGGCTGTCGTTCTAACCGCATGTGGCGGTGGTGCCAAGGATACGACGACGAATCAACCTGCCCAGGAGGCTGTCACACCGACCAGCACTTCGGACACATCCGCAACCGAAACAAAGGTAGCAGAAGCAAGCGAAAAGGGATCCGCGGAAACGACCTCGACAACGGGAGTTAGTGACACTGCAAGTGAAAAAGGCAAGATTGGTCTGGATTCTACACTGGAGGAATTGAAGCAGAAGTATGCAGACAAGCTTGGATATATCCGTGTCCCGCTTAATGATCATCCGGTGCGCAGGGTAAGTGAAGCTGGCTCCAAAAATATTAATATTGCCAATTACAGTGATGCGGTAGTGGGTATGAACACAGGCATTCCGATTCACTCTGATTCACAGCGTTTGATCGATGATGCCTTTCCGTTTTTCACAACTGTTCAGGCGCCAGACGTCTCCTATGTACCATGGGAAGAAGCAACTAATCTGGAGCGTGCCATGGTCAAAACGTTGTTTATCTCTCGTGAAGGTCTGCTCATCACCGAAGATGCAATGAATAATAAGGATTACAGCAGTAAATCATTTCAGGATTCCATGAACTTCTTTGAAGTAACAGCCAAATTTGAATCCATGGCACCTGTGGCGCAGCATCCATATGACATCACATTAAGCCAACTCTACGACAAAGCGCGGGATTCGTGGGGCAGGCTGGCTGCAATAGACCCTTCTCAAGACGAGGTGGCATTTGCAGAGATGTACAAGACGGCTCGAACAGACGCAAATAACGCAATGGGGCTCCTGAACATTTTGCTGTCTACGAATGAAGAAGAACGCATGGAGCAGACATACGGAAAATAGGGAAACCGTTGCAATAGTAGACTTGCACAAGTATTCTTCCAACATAAAGAAAGGTCCATCTGTGACAAGCAGATGGACCTTTTCTAGTAAATTCTCATTATCAATATTCAAGGAAGATGAATGGTTTGAACATGATCGGTATGCATTATTAAGGTATTACCTTCTGCCTCTACCAGTTCAAGTAAATTGTTGTCCACGCTCTTCAGCAATCCAGCACGGTAAGGCTTATCACCCAGATTCATGCTGACGAGTTCGCCAACCATTTTCTGAAGCTGCTGATCAAGTGTACGGGATAGTGGCATGGACACAGGTTGCATAGGGAAATGCTGCTGACTTAGAGAGTACGGCGTGCTATTCGTGGGAGAAGGAATAATATATTTGAGGTGATTGATCGAGACGTAGACTGAACGATGAAATGGTGAGAAGAATATGAAGTAATCGTTCATAATGTTGGTAATATAACCATGCAACGTTCGTCCGCCTATCGAAATTTCACTGAATCTTCCACGGGCATTCATTAGGATTTTGCGGTAGGATATATTGTTATGGTCCAACTCTGGATCAGGCGCAGGTAAGTTGGAAGTGGAATTGGGATCATCCGCTTTGGTAATATGCATCGACTGAAGATGATGAAGGGGTACATAGATGAATCGTTGATCTCCGTAAACCACTATCAAATCCTGACCCATATCAATAATTTCACCCTGAATCGGTAGTTTACACCCGGACAGTTCCAATTCAATGGACTTTCCGAGCCATATTGTTGGGAATTTCACAGTATACCTCCTCTCAGTATAGAATAGAAGCCCAAATATATAGTGAAACTAGGCTGACAATTAGACTGATTGGTATCACAATGAAGGTCACTTTCATATACTGTTTCCAGGAGACACGAATATGGTTGGTCTTTAATATATACATCCAGATCAGCGTTGCCAGTGTCCCTATAGGTGTCAGTAACGCTCCAATGTCGCTACCCAGGATGTTGGCAAGATACGCCAGATGCAGCTGAGAATCACTTAGTTGAAGATCTGTTACAGCAAATGTCCCGATCATGACTGAAGGCAGGTTATTGAATAGATTGGATAGTAGGGTAAGCATTAACCCCGATATAGCAATTAGGCTAGCGTTTCCCCCTTCTACCATAGGTTTCATCCATTGAATGATCCATGAGGTCATTCCTGCCCGGTGAAGACTATCCACAATAATATAAATGCTGAAGGCAAAGATCAGAATATGCCAGGGGGTCTGCGTTACCACATCTTTAAGTCCAGTCCGTGTGCGATACCAACGCACAGCGAGCATGAGAACAACACCTGTGATCGCGACAATTTCCATCCGGATACCGAATTGCTCAGCGAGAAAATATCCTGCACGAATAAATACAACAATCCCAATACAGACTCGGAACAGCCACCAGTCTACGTTTCTATCGCTATCGGTTGTTCTTGACTCCCTATCGGCCTCTAACAGCGGATGATATCTCGAACCGGATGGGGTTTGCAGGGGGACAGGGAAATAATGAATGACCCTGGGGATATTTTTACGGAAATAATAGAATAATAGCACTGTCATCACGATAATACCTAACATGGAAGGTACAAACATCATCTGGGTATAGGTGTTAAGATTCAAGCCGACCATCTGCAAGGCAATCAGATTCGCGAGATTACTAAGTCCAATTGGCGCACTTGAGGCCGTAGCAATGAGCGCACCGGAGATCAGGTAGGGCAGCTGCTGATGCATTTTCAGACGAAGCATGGAACAGATTCGAATAATAATCGGTGTTGTGATCAGGATGCTGCCGTCGTTGTTGAAGAAGATGGTCATGAGAAAACAAAGTAGTAGAATTAACCAATACAATCGAAAGCCGGAACCTCTCGCTTTTTCAATCATATTCAGGGCAATCCAGCGAAAAAAACCGATGCTATCAAGGATAATGGACATTACAATAGTAGAGAGAATCGTTACGGCTGCACCAGATACAATCCCGAAGATGCCGACAATATGTGCGTAACTGCTCACTCCAGTCAAAACAAGAAGAAGGGCGCCGAGCGAGGTAGGGATGGATTCGTTTAATCCGCCAGGCCGCCACATCAGGAAAATGACAGTGATGATAAATACCCCGAAGGTTAACCACAACTGATAGTCAGGCATTTACTGTGATTCACCTCCCAGGGGGAGAAGTCCTTGTGAAGCCTGAATCAGATGTTCACGGGTCGGTGTGAGCCTTCCAGGTATAACGATCCAATATAAAGGTACACTGAGCAAGGCCACTGCAACGAAGATCAACATGATAATTCCCCCCTTTAACTGGTAGATAACCTACGTTGTCAATTTCTTTTTAACATTTCTTTTTGCCGCCGGATTTGTTGCCACGGGATTGATTGCCTTGATTGCCGCGCGACTTGTTCCCACCTGACTTATTTCCATGGGATTGATTGCCGTGCGACTTGTTCCCACCTGACTTATTTCCATGGGATTGATTACCGCGCGACTTGTTTCCACCTGATTTATTCCCTTGGGATTGATTGCCCCGTGATTTGTTTCCACCAGATTGATTACCCCGGGCTTGGTTGCCAGTACTCTGGTTGCCTTGAGCAGCTTGATTGCCTTGGGAACGGTTGCCGCGAGATTGATTGTTCTGAGTCTGGTTTCCTTGGCTCGTGTTGTTACTATTGTTATTGCTGCTGCCGCGTACGAGGGATACAGATTTCACATGTTGCAGCGGAATACGAACGATCTCCTGATTTTTCATGGTTATGATTAATTGGTTCTGGTTGGCATCGGCCAGGATGCCTTCGACTTTTTCCGGACCTCCCCGGTTGATCTGCACTTGGCGAAAGCGAAGTGCCTGCATAACCCCCAGAAACGTATTGGAGGGAATAGGGTTACCCATTTGAGTTCTGTTCCCACCGGAACGACCTGTGTCTGTTATGCTTTTGACATGGGATTCATTGATATAGACGATTCCTTCCTTGCAGCTCAACGCCATATAGTCCCAACGTACGTCCAAAAGAGTGCCCTGTACTGAATCAGGTCCTCCCCGGTTAACCTTGATTTCTCTTCCCAACAAACCTCTCATGCCTTGACCATTCGTAGACATTGTGTTGTACCCCTTCCATGATATAAGTTCAGATGGACAGAAATGGTGGATGTTATGATGATCCCTTCCATTCGTCATTCGTGTCTGTCTGTAGTTTAATCATATGTAACATGCCTTTAAGGGGGACTAGCCAGACAACCATTTCTATATCATTTTGGCTATTATCTATGAAATTGAATGTATATTTATAGATTAATAACGCGGTTACTCCGCATTCTGCCATGTGAAGTTGATGTGTTATATATAGGACTGTGCATCCGCCCTTACGGCCTGCTGTGCTCCTGCATAGGATGATGTAACAGCCTACGGGCAAATCTCACAGGTCATCGAAAGGCGGATGGAAATGGCCCTACCTGTCTACCACATCAATGTGTCTGCGAATGAATATCAGCAGCTAACATCGAATATATGGTCAGATACTTTTGTGAACGGCACGATGCAGATGGACGGCAAACAGCTCCCAATCCGGATTCGATACCGGGGAGGACACACACGTGGCTATGTCAAAAAGTCATTTGAGATTCGGACTTCCAGCCGGACGTTCCATTTTAATGCCGAGTACGATGACCCTTCGCTGCTGCGTAATGCGCTCTCTTTTCGTTTTTTCGAGTCGATCCGTGTACCCGCGCCTTCTACGCGGCACTGCGTACTTTACTTAAACGGGCAACTTCTGGGCGTATACTTGCGGATCGAAGGTGTAAAATCGTTCTTTTTTCGCCAAAGAAGGATACCCGTTCGCAGCATTTTCTATGCGGTGAATGACCGTGCAGGTTTTGCAATTGATCCGGACTCTTCTGACAAAGGGAGAGATCTATTATCCGGGTATACTCTGATTCGCGGCAAGGATGTGGATCGCACGAAGCTTCGTAACTTTATACAACAGCTGAACACGAAGTCCGGACAGGAGTTATTTCGCTTTTTGCAGTCACGGATGGATACGGACAATTATTTACGCTGGCTAAGCGGAGCTGTTCTGACAGGGAACTTCGATGGATTTCATCAGAATTATACGTGGTATGAGAAAAACAAAAGTCGTAAGTACGGCATTCTGCCATGGGATTATGAGGGTACCTGGGGAAGAAACTGTTATGGAACGAAAGTTGACCCCAATCTCGTTCGAATTCTGGGCTATAACAAGCTTACCGGACGATTACTGGCATTCCGCATTTTCCGCCAACAATACAAGAAGCTGATGCAACAGCATCTAATGAATGCATTTACTGAGAAGAGGATTATGCCACTTGTTTACCGCCTTCATAATGAGATCCGTGAAGAGGTGGAGAAAGACCCTTACATGAAGTGGGACATGAACGTTTTTTACGGTGAGCCGGAGAGGATTCGAGCTTACGTGGCAGAGCGCCGGCAACATCTGAGGAAGGAGTTACATCGATTGTAGATGCTACTCTGGAAGAAGAGGAGGAACTTTGGCCACCATAGATGCGGGCAAGGTTTTTTCTGTTTTTTTAGATGGCGGTATGATATCTTTTTGAAGAAGAAGAGGCACGGACAAGAGTGAGGTGCAATAGCAATGAGGTGGGTCCATTTATGTAAACGCTTTAAATTCAGAACGAAACTGATTTTGTTTCTGTCGGTGGCGACTGTATTGATATCAGGCATCACGGGTTTAATCACATATCGCATACATATTTCGCTGTTTAATGAAGAAGTGAGTCGCCAGTATAGTCTTACCGCAGAACAGGTGCTTGCAAGACTCGATTCCAGGGTGCACGACATGTATAAAGTGACGGACTACATTACGCTAAATCCCTCCGTGAAAAATGCAATTAAGGCGCAGGCTGCGGGCATTTCCTCCTATGATCAGATGAAGCTGGAAGATGAACTGGATGATCAGTTGTATCAGGTTCGTCTCGATGCACCGGAGATTATGGGAATTCGAATCTATGATCTTAAGGGGAACATATTTAATCTCGGCACGTTTGCCGGATCGTTCCAACAGATGGACCCTTCATATTTGGCTGAGATGGTCCATAAGCTGGAAGGGACGGGAGGGGAATATGTATGGAACCGTCTGGATGCAGATGCTTTCCTTCAGGAGGAAAAATCGAACTGGATTCTGGCCGGACGTTTAATGCGCTCTGTTGATTTGGAGACGTATGGAGTCATGTTAATCCTCTTTAATACCTCTCTGTTTGAATCCTATCTCAAGGACCTGCGTCTTAATGAAGATATTGCCGCGTATTTGTTGGATGCAGATGGGAAACTGGTATATGCATTTCATAATCAAGATGCGGACCCACCACCGCTTACACAACTAAGCATGGGGGCAACCGAGATTAGGGACGAGCAGGGAACCGCTCATTTGTATACAAAACAAACGTCGGACAAAGCCAAGTTCACGTTGATCAGCAAAGTATCCTTGGCACAGATTCAACATAAGGGCAAGATTATCGTAAAGGTTGCTGTATTTTCTGCGGCAGCCACGGTTCTATGTTCGTGGATCATTATTACCATCATCAGCCGCAGGCTGTTGCGTCCTTTGGCCAGTCTGGTGAACGCAATGAAAAGAGTGCGCGACGGACGATTTGATACACGCGTTCCGATTCAGACACAGGATGAGCTGGGTTTCATCGGAGAACGATTCAACGCCATGGCATCACGGATCGATACGTTGATACATGAAGTGTATGAGCGCGAGTTAAGTGAAAAGCAAGCTGAGCTTAAGGCTATACAGGCCCAGTTGAATCCACATTTTCTGTATAACACATTAAGCATGTTTTTCTGGAAGTTCTATATGCTTGGAGATGAGAAGTCGGCGCGTCTGGTTACGGCCTTGTCCGAGATGCTGCAATATACACTGGAGCCAGTCCAGCGGTTGACTACCCTGCAGGATGAGATGACCCAGATTGACCATTACCTGCAGATTCAGCAGGCCCGGTATCAGGAGGCCTTATCGATCGAGATTTCTGTTCCTTCTGAACTGCTCCGTTGCCAGGTGATTCGGCTGCTGCTGCAACCCATTGTGGAGAATGTGTTTGTTCATGCCTTTGCGGACAAAAGAGACAATCGTCGTCTTGAGATTCGCGGCTTCCGGTACGCGGGAAATGATGCAGAATCGGACATGCTTATCCTGGAGATAGCCGATAACGGATGCGGGATGGACCCATCCATGGTGGATCGTATTTTGGCACCTTTGGCGCACGCTGATGAGGAGCGTCAACACATTGGCATGCGAAGTGTACTCCGACGAATCGAACTGATTCATGGCGAGTCTTATGGTGTGCAGATCGAATCCACAGCTGAAGTGGGAACGCTGGTGCGGCTTCGTTTGCCCTATCAGGTGGAATAGGTTGCTAGACGTGAACAGATAACATGCTGAGAGGAGAATACATCCATTGAATGGAAGAATGCTCGTAGTTGATGATGAAGCGATGTTTCGGCAGGGATTGATCCATCTGGTTCGCAACAATCCGCTCGGTTGGGAAGTGGTTGGAGAAGCGGCCGACGGCGAAGAAGCGCTACAGGCCGTGGGCAGCTGTACACCGGATCTGATCATAACGGATATCAATATGCCGGTGATGGACGGCTTGGATCTGGCGGAACAGATCCATGATAGCGGTCAGGACATTATGATCATCATTTTGACCGGCTATCGGGAGTTTGAGTATGCGCAGCGCGCCATCCGTTATGGCGCCATGGAGTTTCTGCTGAAGCCCTTTTCTCTCGATGAAGCCTGTCGTGTTCTGCGCAAAGCGCATGAGCGATACCGCCAGCGACAATCCGATAACCGGATTAGGGAGCATTACAGTCAGGCAGATCGTTTGGAGAGGTTGCGAGAGGAACTGGACTCGCTATTGTTGAATCATCAAGTCCCACAGATGGAAGCGCGGATTGAAGAGCTGTTCAGCAAAGCTTCACGGATGCCTTTGCCCGAATGCAAAGCCGAGATTCAGATGCTCATGAAGGTGATGACCGATCTGCTTGTACAGCAGTTGCGTATACAGGAATCTGCGGGGGCTGACGAGTTCGGCTCTGATCCGTTGTTATGGATTCATACGGTTCAAGAAGTGATGGCTTGGGCACGCTGCAAAAGTAAAGAATGGCTTGGTATGTTGGTGCGACTTATGCAAGAACAGCAGGATCATGTGGTCCCACGGGTCCTTCAGTATATCGAGATGAACTATTCTATCAACTGCACGCTCCAGGCCGCAGCCGCACATGTTCATGTGACCCCCAACTATCTCAGTCACCTGTTCAAAAAAGAAATCGGTCATGGTTTCAGCCAGTACGTCAGCAAGCGGAGAGTGGAGAAAGCGAAGCTGCTGCTGCGCAGCACCCGGCAGAGCATGGCGGACATTGCCGAACAGACCGGGTTCGATAACTCCAGTTATTTTACAACTGTGTTCAAACAGATCACCGGGCTTTCGCCCCGTGAATTTCGCAAGCAGCCGAGCCTTGAGAGCAACGGATAGATGTGGATGGAATCAGTCATCTTTTGTCTAAGCCAACCATGACCAAGATGGTCCTAACACCATGCTCGCTATCATCACAGCCCCACGATGTGGGGTTATTTTGCGTAGAAATTTAAAAAAGGATCGTTGAATATCAAATGTTTACGCTTACATTTTTATCTAAAATACAACTATAGACATCAGCAGCAGAGAGGAGTGGTGAACATGAAGGGAGAACTGGCCGTGAGGCCGCCAGGGCTGGAACCGCCTGACAATGAAGTAAGGCAGAGAATTCGGCAGCAGCGGCTTCGCCGTTTCAAAACCAATATTCCGTTAATTTTGATGTTTCTGCCGGTGATACTGTTTTATCTTACCTTTCGTTATGCGCCGATCGGAGGGCTGGTCATCGCCTTCAAGGATTACAACTTCTATGACGGACTCTGGAACAGTCCATGGGTGGGCTTGGATCATTTTCATACCCTATTCAGCGATCCGCGTACGGTGGAGATTATCCGTAATACCCTCTTCCTCAGTCTGTTGAGCATCATCGTAGGTTTTCCCATTCCGATTATTCTGGCGATCATGCTGAATGAAGTGAGAAACATGGCGTTTAAGCGGACCGTGCAGACCGTGGTGTACATGCCGCACTTCTTCTCCTGGGTCATCATCGCGATGATGATCATGACCGTATTTTCACTGGAGAACGGAATCGTGAACCGATGGGTGGAAGCCTGGACGGGAGAGCCGTATCCATTCATGTACAACAAAGGCTCCTGGATCGCCGTGTTTGTCGGGTCAGGTATCTGGAAGGACATGGGCTTTAACGCGATTATTTTTCTGGCGGCACTAACGACCATCGATCCAAGCCAGTACGAAGCTGCACAGATGGATGGGGCGAGCAAACTTCGACAGATCTGGCACGTAACCCTTCCGGGCATTCGCTCCACCATTATTTTGCTGCTTATTCTGTCGATGGGGCGAGTGATGGAAGTTGGATTTGACCAAGTGTATATGCTGCAGAACTCTAACGTGAACGAGGTTGCCGATGTCATCAGTACGTATATTTATCGCACAGGTCTTCAGGGAGCACAGTTCAGCCTGACGACGGCGATGGGATTATTCGAATCGCTGGTCGCTTTTATTCTCATCTATTGTGCCAACTATATTGCACGTCGATTTAATGAAGGTTTGTGGTAAGGGAGGCGGAACAGAGTGAGAAAAACACGAGGAGAACAAGTCTTTTATATGATCAATTATGTGTTGTTAACATTGGTCGCCATCAGCTGTATCCTGCCTCTCCTGAATATTGTGGCTCTGTCATTGAGCGATGCAAGAGCTGTGGTATCCGGTAAAGTAGGGCTATGGCCAGTCGACTTCACCTGGTTTTCCTATCATAGTCTATTGACCGGGACGCCGATCCTGAATGCGTTCTGGAACAGTGTGGAGATCACATTAATCGGCACAGGGCTCAGTATGGCTGTTACGATTATGGCGGCGTATCCGCTGTCGCGCAGGCACTTTTACCACCGCAGGTTTTTTACGATGGCGATGGTATTCACGATGATTTTTAACGGCGGATTGATTCCGACTTATCTGGTGGTGCAGAACCTTGGACTGGTGAACAGTTATGGTGCACTTTGGCTGCCAGGTCTGGTAAGTACGTATAACATGCTGATTATGAGATCGTATTTTGAAAATCTGCCAGGGGAAGTGGACGAAGCTGCACGCATCGATGGATGCGGAGAGCTCGGTTTGTTATTTCGGATCGTGCTTCCTTTGTCCAAACCGTTGCTGGCGACCATTGCTCTGTTCTATGGTGTAGGGTACTGGAATTCATTCATGAGTGTGATGATTTACATCAACGATACCTCCAAGTACAACATGACTGTATTGGTCCAAAATATGATTATGTCCAATCTGAACGTGCAGGATTTTACCGATCCGACGATGATTTCAAATCTGACGCCAGAAGGCATTCGGGCAGCGGCCGTAATCGTGATGGTCATTCCCATTTTGGCAGTTTATCCGTTCTTGCAAAAGTACTTTGTTAAAGGTGTCATGCTGGGCTCCATCAAAGGGTAGTGCAGGCTGCAAGCCATTCGCTTATTTCATTTCACATTATATAAGAAAGAGGGTCTGATCTTATGGCGATATCCATCAAGGCATGGATGAAGTCCGGTCTTGTTCTGGGCTTGATCGGCGGAATACTGGGGGGATGTTCGGGAGAAAGTGGAAGTGAGCAGGCTGAAGGGGAAGGTGCGCGCGGCAACATAACGTCGACGATCTATGATCGGGGCGCCGTACCAAGCGGCATGGGCACGATTGAGGATAACATGTGGTCCAAGTGGATCAATGAGAACGGCCCGGCCAACGTGAAATATACGGCGGTTCCTCGATGGGAATCCCAATCCAAATTAAACGTGCTGTTTGCTTCAGGCAGTGCACCGGACGTTATTTTTGAATTTGGAACGCCTATTCGGAATACGTTATTTAATCAAAAACAACTGATGCCGCTGGATGAACTGATCGAGAACTCCAGTGTGGATTATAAAGCGCTGATGGAAAAGTATCCGCAGTTAAAGAAGGCTGGGATCAAGAGCGATGGCAAGTTATATGAAGTGGGCCGAATGAATGAGGTATTTCCGCTGACCAGTTTCTTCATCCGTGAAGATTGGCTGGAAAAGCTGAACCTGGAGGTGCCGACGAACGAAGCAGAGATGCTGGCGGTCGCCAAGGCATTCACAGAGAATGACCCGGATGGGAACGGTGCTGATGATACGTATGGAATCGGAGGTTTGCAGTTTGGGGACACTGCGGGATTATTCCGCTACATGTACAATGCCAACTGGGTGAATGTGGAGGACGGGGAGATCGTGGTCGGCCCCAATCACATGAAGGAAATGACGGCGTTTAAGCGGGCATTGTTTGAGGCGGGGGTAGTAGACAAGGATTTTCTGACTGACAAAGATGGAGCCAAGTCCAAGCAGGATTTCCTGAACGGGAAAATTGGCATGTATGCCGCAATGACGGCTGATTACACCGGATTTGCGGCCAAGGAACTGGATACACTCATGCAGAATGTGCCTGATGCCAAGCTGAAGGTCATTGCCCTGCCTTCCACATCGGTGGGTCAATATACGATGGTATGGAATAACCCGGTACAGATGACGGCGGTTGTGAATGCCCGTGCCAAAAATCCGGAAGCCGTCATTCAATATATCGATTTTCTAACCAAAACAGAGACAGGCCGAACGGTCAAGAACGGGTTCGAAGGCACTCATTATACGTTGAACGAACAGGGCTGCCCGCGTATATCTGACCAGGAAAAGTACAAACAGGAAATAAGCTGGGCTGGAGATTACGCGATGCTGTACAGCCGCCTGGAGGAAGGCAAATGCGGTTACACCGAAATGCTGTTCAGTGAGGAAATCCCGTCCCAGAAGGAAGGACTTCGTCTCTTCAAAGAAGCACGGGAAGTATACATGAACGATCTGCCAGTGGGAGAAGGCGTTACCCATTCGGAACATATGCCGCAGCTGCCCAAAGAGCTTCAGGTGAAGCTTACCAATGTGACAACAGCCATTAATGATATTTTCACACGTTCCATTATTAGCGGCAGTAAGTATACGGTTGAGCAGGCTGCTGCTGAAGGGGAGCAAAAGTGGGAGCAGGGTGGTGGCCCGGAGATCGAAGCGTGGTACAAAGAATGGTGGAGCAAGGAAAAGGACAATGTACTTGTCTGGGACGATTTCTATGAAATCTATGAACAGCAGCAGGCGGATTTCAAGAAGTAGAGTGAATTAAGTGACGCTCCAACACGGTGTGAAAATCATTGTCATAGATAGAAAATTAAAGGGGGGGCTCAAAAGCTCTAAAAAACATATCGATTGGGAGCAATAACATTGATATGTTCAAACGGGACGAAGCAGAGGTCTATTCTGTTTCGTCTCGTTTGCGTTTTTCCGTGATCGTGGCTTTCTTGAGTAGATTGTGGGCAAGGCCAAGCCACCCGACCTCCAAGCTTACTTTTTGCAAGCCGCGAAGCAAGAACTTCGAAACCCGCGATTGTTCTTCATTTGCCCAAACACACTCTCGGGCTCGATCATACGCCTAGCTGTGAATGCAGCCTTTGAGCAACCCAAGATTTCGACATAATTGATATCACAGCTATGTTAAGTTGTCTAGGTCTGTTTGTTAAAATTTATTGACAATTTGGATTTGATGTTGTTTCATATGATTAAACTATGTTGAATGACGCTTAGTTAGGAGATCAATGGAATGGAACTGGGAAGCAAAATCCGAAAGCTTCGAAAGGAACAAAACCGTAGTCAAGATGACATCGCAAAGGTTTGCGGATTTACCAAAAGCTTGTTGTCCAAAATCGAAAACGGGAAGACGGTTCCTCCCATCGGTACGCTGATCAAGATTGCCGAAACGCTTGGAACCAAAATTTCCATTTTGCTGGACGATAACGATTTTAACGGAACGGTGTACACGCCAAAAGCCAGGAGCATGGAAAAAATGGTCCAGACGGATCGAGGGTATCTGTTTTCCGCCATAGCGGCCGAACGGCCGGAAAAACTGATGCAGCCGTTTTACTTTGTTGCACAGAAAGGCAAAACGGGCAAAAGAACGATTTCCCATGTCGGGCAGGAATTTATTTATGTCCTCGAAGGCACAATGATTTATTACGTAGGGAAGGAAGAGTACACTTTAAATGCCGGTGACAGCTTGTATTTCGATTCGGTGGAAAACCATAAATACATGCTGGTGACCGATGAAGTCAAGTATTTGTCGGTATTCTGCTCCGACACGAATGGTTAGGAGAGGGGATGAAATATGTTAAACATTTTGGTTGTGGATGACGAACCGAAGCACAGAAGAGGACTGTCCCGAATGCTGAACGCTCTGAAACCGGAGTATAACATTTTTCATGCCAGAGATGGGGAGGAGGCTTTGCAAAATTTGAATGTTCATCCGATGGATCTGGTGTTCACGGACATTCAGATGCCGGTTATGGACGGCCTGGAATTAATGGAACAATTGACCCGCCGCGGTGGAAATGAAAGCGTTGTCATACTGAGTGCTTATTCGGATTTTGTTTATGCCCAGCGTGCGCTCCAGTTAGGCGCCAGCGATTATTTGCTAAAGCCGGTGGAAGAACAGAACATCCTGCCGCTGCTTGCAAAAGCGGAGCGTAAAGCCAGCACTGCGCGTCTTGCATGCATAGAATCCGCACTTTCCGAACTGTTGGAAGGATGTCCATCCAATCAAGATTATCGATTATTGGAGAGCGCATTCCCGGAATTTAAGCAAGGGATCGTTCTGACCGCTGTTTTTGGCATGGCGAAGGACCATCAATTTCTGCTCAGCAGCCTCCAAGACCGCCTGCTCAAGATGATGGAGAAATCCGGATTCTCCTGCGCTTTTTGCATGAAGGAACAAATGCTCACCGCCTTGATTATGAACTCCGAGTCTTCCTCCATGGTGACTGCCGGCTTTGAAAACAAGATGCGAGAGGTCATTCAACACTTCCTACGGGCATACGGGGCGGAATTAACGCTTGGCCTTGGACGTTATTTTGCCGAATGGCAAGAAGCTAGGCAAGCTTACCAGCAGGCGTGCCATGCGCTCAAAGCCAGGTTTTATAAAGGCGGAGGGGCGCTGTATGGAGCCGAGCAGATGAATAATGGAGATCGGCCTGCCGTCGTGAAGCTTGAAGTAAACGGGCTGACCCGAGCGGTCCTGTCCGGAAATAAGCCGGAAATTGAAGCCTGTCTGGATTCGGCTGTTTGCCAGGATTCCGGGAACGGCTTTCCCGAGCCGGAAAAATTGAAATACTTTCTCGCCGCCTCGATCGATCAAGTCATCTCCCTTTTAATGGAAAAAGGGCTTGCGCCCTTACATAGCACTGCCTATGAGGAAGCTTTGCTTCACTGTCATACCGTTGATGAACTAAAAGAGGCGGCCCGGGAGTGGATCTTCGAGCTGACGGATCGTCTGGATCAACGGCGGCAGTGCAAAGCCGAGTCCATTATCGACAGCTGCAAAGCCTATATTGATACGCACTATGGCGATGGCGATTTGTCATTGAGCACGCTGGCAACGAAATTTCATTTTAATCCCTCGTATTTTTGCATGTTGTTCAAAACGCATTCCCACATGACCGTCCATCAGTACATCGCCCATACCAGAATGAAGGCGGCTGCTGGCCTGCTGCTGCAGACCTCCCAGAAGGTTTACCAAATTGCCGAGAGCGTAGGATATAAGGACGCAAAGTACTTCATTCGTCTGTTTCGCAAGGAGTTTGGCACCAGCCCCGAAGAATATCGCCATTTATCCGCTACTCTCTAAAAGGAAGGGATGTCATTTGAGAGGACGTTGTCTATTGCCGCGTTTTAAGGATCTCAGCTACAGGTTCAAGCTTTTCCTGACCTATGCACTCATCGTTTCGCTCCCTCTCAGCATCCTGAGCTGGATGTATTTTCATTCAAGCCGGGAATTTGTCTCCGAATTTTCCAGGAAAAATCTGTATTCCATCGTAAAGCAAAATAATGAAATCATGGACGCCGAGCTCGCGCAGGTGGAAGAAAGCAGCCTGGCCATCATCGGGGATCAAACGTTGTATGAGCAGTATCTGCATGCAAACCCTGCAGATGAATACAGTATGATCTCGATGGAGAAAAAGGTTAGCCGGACGTTAAACACGTATTTTACGGACTTGGGGCAGATATATTCCATACATCTCATTACCAGTTATTCCAATATTGGCCCAACGGGCGCCTCCGCATTTATTCCGTATAGTAATTTCAACCAAACAGCATTGTACCGGGCTGCTTTACAGGGGGAAGGGGCTATGGAGTGGGTGCCGACCTTCTCGTTTGATCAGATGTTTAAGCAGGATATTCGACGCTCCAAGCCTCCTGAATATGTTCGCCTGCTGGCGGGTGCCCGCTTGCTGAAGCTGTTCAATATCAATAACGGCGAAGTCGTCGAACTGCAGGGCAAGGCCGAGCTTCCCGTGCTGGCCGTTGTTTATCGGCCGGAAATCTATCATTCCCGCTTCGCCGACACGCTCCCTTCCGCCGGAGCTTCTTTTTTTGTGGTCAGCCCGGACGGACAGCCTGTGGCGGGCACGTCCATGGAGCATGAAATGGCAGGCATCGATCTCGCTTGGCTGGATGAAATGACGGAGATGAAAAGTGGCACCTTGACGGTGATGCAGGATGGAAAGCCGCTCATCGTTTGTTTTGATACGTCTAAGGTGACGGGATGGATCTCGGGTGTCACCATCTCGCCAGAAGCGATGGTGGCGGCTTTTTTGCCAGAGATCAAATCTTATACCTTCTATTTGGCCATTATTCTCCTGTTTATTTCGCTCCTGCTCGCGTATGTTTTTGCCAATTCCATTACCAGGCCCATTCATCAGCTGCTCCAGGCAATCAAAAAAACGAGCGAAGGTGAATTCGACACGCGAATACCCGTGGAATCCTACAACGAAATGGGGCTGTTAATCCACAAATTTAATCAAATGAATGTCAAAATCAACAATTTGATTGAAGAGAATTACAAAGTCAAGCTGCGGGAAAAAGAAACAAAGATCATGTCGCTGAACATTCAATTGAATCCCCACTTTATGTACAACACGCTGAATATCATGAATTGGACGGCGCTTGAAAACGACCAAAAAGAGTTGAGCCGCATGATTGTCAGCTTGTCCTCCATGTTGCAGTACACCTCCGAGAACAGCCAGGACATCGGCGATTTGGCCCAGGACCTGAACTGGCTGAAACATTATATTTACATTACCAATCAGCGTTTCGAAGATCGGTTTACCGTCAACTATTGCCTTGCCCCTGAACTGTATGCATACCAAGTTCCCAAGCTGTTCCTGCAACCGTTTATCGAAAACGCGATCGTTCACGCATTTTCCCGTTTGCACAGCGGGGGAAGGATCACCATCCGGGGATGGATGGCCGACGGTGAGCGTTTTTTTACGGTGGAGGATAACGGCACGGGTATCGCTCCAGACAAATTAGAAGAGCTTGCAAAACTTGAAGGCGAGTCGATCGGTATCCGGAATGTGGACAAAAGAATCAAACTCATCTATGGAGACGGCTATGGCGTCACTCTGACTTCAGTTGAAGGACAGGGCACAACGGTAACAATCAACCTTCCTGTATCAAACGTGTGAAAATAATCCACCAATACAAATATGTTGGAATTTTATTCGGAACGGCTTTTTTTTACAATAAATATACAAACCATCAGCCAATGAATGGAGGTTTCGTAGATGAACAAAGCCAAACGTGTCGCAGGAGTGGTTTTATCGTCTGTTCTGACGATCAGCTTGTTGCTGACGGGATGCTCGGACAGCGAAGGAGGTCCCGAAGCCCAAGGTGGCAAAAACGGCCAAAAGGAGCCGGTCACGCTTAAATTTTCCTTCTGGGGAGACACCATTGAAAAGAAAACGGTTACAGAAGCACTTGAGCGCTTTGAGCAGGAAACCGGCATTCAGGTAGAGCCGATGCATGTTCCAGCGGATTATTTGACCAAAATGACAACGATGGTCGCAGGGAACGTTGCGCCGGATCTCGGTTATTTGTCATCGGGGGCCGCTCTGAGCTGGGGACGTGACGGGAAACTGCTAAACCTCACACCGTTTATGGAGAACGACCCTGATTTTAAAAAGGAAGATTATCTGGACCAGATATGGTATGAAATCGAACCTGGCAACATCATCGCGATGAGTACCGCCGTCGAAGGTTATGGTCTTATGTACAACAAGGATTTGCTGCTGGAAGCTGGGGTCGAGCTGCCTCCAACGGATGCGAACAAAGCATGGGATTGGGACACGTTTGTGGAGTACGCCAAAAAATTAACGCTGGACGATCAAGGAAGAAATGCGTTGGATCCGAATTTTAACCCGGATAAAATCAGACAGTTTGGCCTTCAGTACGATCCGTATAACATGATGGCGGCGGTAGTCTCCAATGGTGGCAACTTCCTGACCGAAGACGGCACAGGCTTCGGGCTTGCCCGGCCGGAAGCGATCGAAGCGATTCAAAAGCTTGCAGATCTGATGTATGTGCATCATGTTTCCCCTACTCCGCTGCAGACCAAAAACATGCCTGACACGGCGCTTCAGACCAAAAAAGTCGCCATGACGGTATCCGGCAACTGGGCGCTTCAAGCCTTTGCGGAACAGGATTTTAATCTTGGCGTCGGGGTCCTGCCAAAGCTGAAGGAAAGCAACACGCTGCTGGACGGCGCGCCAACGGTCATTTTCAAATCAACCAAACATCCTGAAGAAGCTTGGCTGCTGTACAAATATATGACGGACCCTGAATCGGTGCTGCCGCTGATCGAGGGCGGATTATGGATGCCGCTGAAGAAAGAGTGGTACACGAATCCAGAGTTGATCAACAAATGGGCAGCAGGGAACAAAGCGCATCCGGAAGGCTACACGGAAGCCTTTATGAAACAAACCATTGAAAACGGATTCCGCACTCCCGGCTTTGAAGTGAAGAATCTGGACAAGATCAACGCGCTCGTCACGCCCGCACTCGATTTGGTGTGGACGGGCAAACAAAAAGCGGAAGAGGCACTAAAAGGCGTGGAGCCCAAAGTACTGCCGCTTATTGAGGGATATTACGGAAGGTGATCCTTTTCCGGGGGCAGCAGCAAACCGCGTTCTGTTCATGACTTGAAGGATATTCATTGAAGATAGGGGGGATTCATATTCAACATAAACGCCGAATCGCAATGGCGGGCATTCTGTTTGCCCTACCCAGCATTTTGGGACTGATGTTGTTTGTCATGCTGCCGATGCTTGCCAGTTTGCTGCTCAGCTTTACGGATTACCGGATTGTCAACACGCCTAAATTTATCGGACTCGCCAATTATATTCGGCTCTTTGACGGAACGGACCCCTATTTCTACAACTCGTTATGGGTCACCTTGAAATACGTGATTCTCCGTGTTCCGCTGGGCCTTGTGTTCTCTTTTATGGCTGCGTTTTTGCTGAACATGCAATTCATTCGCGGCAAATCCGTCTTTCGCACGATCTTTTACTTGCCGTCTATTGTGCCTGCTGTCGCTTCTTCCATGATCTGGCTCTGGTTGTTCAGCCCCGATCTGGGATTGTTCAACAGCTTTCTTGAAGCGTTGAATCTGCCCACGCTCAACTGGCTGTATTCCGAACAAACGGTGGTGCCTTCGATTGTGCTGATGAGTCTTTGGGGGATGGGGAGCACGATCATCATCTTCCTGGCGGGCTTGCAAGGGGTGCCACGATCCTTGTATGAGGCGGCCACTGTGGATGGTGCCGGCGCCCTCCGGAAATTCCAGCATATTACGATTCCGATGATGACGCCAATTATCTTCTTTAATTTGATCATGGGGTCAATCGGAGCCTTTCAGGTGTTTACTGAGGCGCTGATTATGACGCAGGGAGGTCCCAATAACGCCAGTCTGTTTTATAACTACTATATTTACCGGCAGGCCTTTCAGTTTGGCGAAATGGGGCAAGCCTCCGCCATTGCGTGGATTCTTTTTATCATCATCCTTTTGGTTACGGTTATATTCTTCCGCACATCGAAGTCCTGGGTATTCTATGAAAGCGAGGTGTAGCTCCCTGTGAAGAAAAGCCGCCGTATTCAGCAAATTATCGTGTATTTGTTACTCATTGGGGGAGCTGCCTTCTGTTTACTCCCGCTGTTTTGGCTGCTACGCAGTTCGATGATGAATTCGCTGCAAATTTTTGAGATGCCTCCGAAGTGGATTCCTTCGCCGTTTCGGCTGCAAAACTATGTGGAGGCACTGACCACCATCGACTTTTTCCAGTTTTTCCGCAACACCTTGTTCATTACCGTCAGCTGTCTGTTTGGCGCACTCTTTAGCAGCTCGATTGGAGCCTACAGCTACGCCAGACTGGAATGGCCGGGAAGGCGGCTCTTCTTCGGCTTGCTGCTGGCCAGCATGATGCTTCCCAGCGCCGTCACCTTGATTCCCACTTTTATCGGCTGGAGGTTTGCCGATCTGATCAATACGTATTTTCCGCTGATTCTGCCGGTATGGTTGGGCTCTGCCTTCGATATCTTTTTGCTCCGGCAGTTTTATTCCACCATACCGAAAGACATGGATGAAGCCGCATATGTGGATGGGGCAGGCCCGTGGACCATTTTCACCCGGATCATCATTCCTTTGTCCAAACCGCCACTCATCGTGATTGGATTGTTTTCCTTTATGAATTCCTGGAACGACTTCATGGGACCGCTGGTGTACTTGAATGAGGAGAGAAAGTTCACGCTGGCATTAGGCCTGCAGATGTTCCAGTCGCTTCACAGTGCGCAGTGGCACCTTCTGATGGCGGCCTCGACCGTGGTCATTTTACCGGTCATCGTGGTTTTTTTCATAGGCCAGCGTTATTTTATCGAAGGGATTACGTTGACCGGAATGAAAGGGTAACTCGGGCGTAGGCATAGCCATAATTCAACATTATTGAATATAATTCAATTCAGTTTCGTAACATGCTGTAAAGGCAGCAATTTCGGCTTTGTCACAATACGGAGGGAGCGTAAAAAATATGGAAGCTCAGCGACTCAGCAAGGTAAGGGAAGTGATCGAGCAGCAGGAAATGGATGCACTGTTGATTTCCAGTCCGTTTAACCGGAGATATGTTACCGGCTTTACGGGAACTGCCGGTTGGGCTGTAATTACTCAAGATCAAGCGTGGCTAGTGACCGATTTTCGTTATGTCAGCCAAGCGGGGCAGCAAGCCAAGGAATTTGAAGTGGTGCAGCATGGGGGCCAGCCGCTTGAGCTGATCCGCGAAAAACTGAGCGCCGCCGGCGTCAAGAAAATGGGATTTGAAAAACATCATGTTCCCTTTGCCGACTATGAAACGTACGAGCGCACGTTTGCCGGCATCGAACTAACGCCAATTGGGGACGTCATCGAAAAGCTGCGAGGCATTAAGGATGAGGGGGAGCAGCACTGCATTCGGAAAGCAATCGAAATTACGGAAAAGGCCTTTGCGTTTATTCTGGGTGTAATGAAGCCTGGCGTTACCGAAAGGGAGGTGGCGGCGGAGCTGGAATATTTCATGCGCAAAAACGGCGCGGTGTCGTCGGCGTATCCGATCATCGTCGCTTCCGGCGCGCGCTCGGCACTTCCGCACGGATTAGCCAGCGACAAGCCACTTGGAATGGATGAATTCGTGACCATGGATTTTGGCGCGAATTACGAAGGATACTGTTCCGATTTGACGCGCACGGTTTTTATCGGCAAACCGACCGAACGCCATCGGGAGATTTACCGGATCGTGCTGGAAGCGAACCAATCCGTCCTGGAGGGGCTGAAACCGGGAATGACCGGGAAGGAGGGTGACTCGTTGGCCAGGGAATATATTTCCGGCCGCGGGTATGGGAATTATTTCGGTCATGGTCTCGGCCACGCCTTCGGTTTGGAGATTCACGAGCCCATGCGGTTTTCCCAACAAACAGAGGATAAGCTGGAGCCCGGCATGATTATGACGGTTGAACCCGGCATTTACCTGCCTGATTTTGGGGGCGTCCGCATCGAAGACAACATTCTGGTTACCGATACGGGCATCGAGGTGCTGACAACATCCAATAAAGAACTGATTGTGCTGTAAGAGGGGAGGCAAGGGATCGATTCATGAATGCTGAATCTGCGGAGGTTGTTGTTATCGGCGGCGGGATTATCGGCATGTCCATCGCTTATTATGCCGCGAGGCAAGGTATGGATGTGGTTGTGGTGGAGCGGGGAGAACTCGCCGGAGGGACCTCTTCCAAATGCGACGGCAATATTCTTGCGATTGACAAGGATCCCGGCTTTGACAGCCAGATGTCCTTAAAATCGCAGGAACTGGTGGCGGAATGGGCCCGGGAGCTCGATGAGGAATTTGAGTATCGCGCCCCCGGAAGCATCCTTGTCTGCGAGACGGAAGAGGAGATGCTTGCCGCCGAAAACTGGGTTTTACGCCAGAGGGAGGCCGGCCTTCCGTTCCGCATGCTCGACCAAAAAGATCTGCGCAGCGAATGGCCAGCACTGGCCGAAGATCTGCTCGGCGGCTTAGAGTGCGCAACGGATTCCACGGTAAATCCGGTGCTGCTCGCCTATTCGCTGGCATCCGCCGCTCGCCGGTATGGAGCCAGGCTGCGGGTTCATACATCCGTTACGGCGATTATGCTTGATGCTCAGCGGAGAATCCGCGGGGTAGAGACCACCGGCGGCACGATTCATGCACAGACCGTCATCAATGCTGCCGGGGTATGGTCGAAGCATATTGGACAAATGGTCGGGCTGGATATTCCGATCGAACCCCGCAAAGGTCATATTCTGGTCGCTTCCCGCTCAGAGAGCATCGGGAAGCGGAAGGTGATGGAATTTGGTTACCTGATCAGCAAGTTTGGCGGAAAGCGGAGCGTGGACCCGAAATTTGAACAATACGGGATCGCGCTTGTATTCGAACCGACCGCATCGCAAAATTTTCTGATTGGATCGAGCCGCCAATTTGTAGGGATGGACGCTCGCGTGGACCAGGAGGTCATCCGGCTTATCGCCGAAAGGGCAATTCGCTTTTTCCCTGCCCTGGAACAGATTCCGCTGCTTCGAACCTACGCGGGATTGCGTCCCTGGACACCGGATCATCTGCCGATTGTATCTGCCGTTGATGAAATTCCCGGGTTCTACATCGCGGCCGGACACGAAGGTGATGGCATCAGCCTGGCCGCCGTTACGGGAAAAGTCATTAGCGAAATGCTGAACGGAGCGGAGACCTGTATTCCGGTTGATCCGCTGCGTTATGACCGTTTCCGCTACGAGGCGGGCCGACAGGAGGTAATCTTTTGAGAATATCCAAGCTGGTGAGCACAATCGACACGCACACGGGGGGGAACCCCACCCGGACCGTGACAAGCGGAGCACCCGAGCTGATCGGCCGCACAATGGCCGAGAAGATGGTGTACATGTCCGAACATTACGACCATTTTCGCCGGGCTCTAATGCTGGAACCGCGGGGGCATGAAGTGATGTCAGGCTGCATTTTGACCCCGCCGTGCAATAAAAGTGCAGACATCGGGGTTGTCTTTATTGAAAGCGGTGGATATTTGCCGATGTGCGGACACGACACGATCGGCCTGTGCACCGCACTGATCGAGGGGGGAATTTACCCTGAGAATAAAGACGTAATCCATTTGGATACGCCAGCAGGTTTGGTTAAAGCCAAGCTTACGGTGGAGAGCGGGAAGGTGAAGAAGGTTTCGTTCACAAACATCGCTTCTTTTTTATACCAGCCTGATGTACGGGTTCACGTTGAGGGCATTGGCGTCATTTCCGTTGATATTGCGTATGGCGGCAATTTTTACGGGCTTGTTGACGCGCGCCCGCTTCATCTGCCACTTGTTCCCGGACGGGGGTCGGAGATCGTGGAGCTGGCGATCAAGATCCGGGAGGCAATCAATCGCGAAATCGAGGTGGTACATCCCGAAATTTCCGTCATTCGCGGACTCACCCATATTGAGTTTTACAGTGATCCGGTCTCGCCGTCCGCCAACTGTCGGAATACGGTTGTCGTACCCCCTGGCGGCATTGATCGCTCTCCATGCGGCACGGGAACTTCTGCGAAAGTTGCCGTGCTTCACGCCAAGGGGGAGCTGCAAAAAGGGGAGGAGTTCGTGCATGAGAGCATCGTAGGCTCCTTGTTCCAGGCAAAAGTATTGGAAGAAACGACCGTGGGTGGTATGGCAGCAGTCATCCCCGAAATATCCGGTTCAGCGTGGATTACGGGCTTTCATCAGTTTGTTTATCAGGAGCAGGATCCGTTGAGTCAGGGATTTTTCCTGCTCTAATGAATTTTACCGGAGGGCGGCATTATGGAAACAACGAAGTGGTATGCGGCGCTCGATACGCATTCCTGCGGTCAGCCGCTGCGGATCATCACCGGGGGGGTGCCTCAGATCAAAGGCTCCTCTCAACATGCGAAGTCTTTATTTTTCAAAAGGCATTTCGATTCCGTCAGGAAGCTGCTGCTGGCTGAACCGCGAGGGCATCGTGAGATGACGGGAGCGATTGTGACGGCACCGACAACGGCAGAAGCGAGCTTTGGATTGTTATTCCTGAACCAGGAAGGCCTTTCGGCCATCAGCGGTCACGGAATCATCGCCGCCGTTGCGGCATGGGCGTCGACGGGGCAGCTATCTGCTTCGGACGCTGCCAACGGCGTTCTGATCGATTGCCCGGCCGGAACGGTCAAGGCATTTGCCGATTTCGATGGACATGAAGTCCGGTCAGTTTCTTTTTTGAATGTCCCAAGCTTCGTTTATGCCGAGCAGCTTGCGGTGAAGGTTCAAGGCATGGAGGTAAGGGTCGATGTCGCTTTTGGCGGTGAGTTTTATGCTGTGGTCGATATGTCAGCTTTGGGAGACGGGGATGTGTTCAACCTTCCGAAGCTGCGTGAATGGGGCAGGCTGATCCGCGAGGAGATCGAACGGCGGCTTGAGGTGAAGCATCCGCACCTGGACTGGATATCCGGAATTCACGGCGTCTTTTTTTATCAAAGGGGAGATGCATCGTGCGATGACCGAAACCCGAACCGGCTCGCATATCGCTGCACGGCTGCATTTGCCGGAGAGCAGCTTGACCGGTCGCCAGGAGGGGCTGGCACCTGCGCTCACATGGCGGTCCTGCATTCCTGCGGTTCGTTGAAGCCAGGGCAGCAGATCGTTTATGAAGGGATCACTGGCGCGCGAATCGTGGGAAGCATCGAAGGGGAAAAGGACATTTACGGGTATAGAGCCGTCATTCCTCGGTTCACCGGAACCGCTCACATCCTGGGATTCATGAATTTCTTGCTCGATCCGTCAGACTCGCTGCCGGAAGGTTTTGTTCTTTACTGAATCGAGGTTGATATTGAAATGGATAACACTGAAGGGAGAAATGTCAATATGGCAACATTTGAAGGGGTTTATGTCGCGCTTGTCACACCGTTTACAGCGGATTACGAGGTCGATTACAAACGTCTGGCAGAGCTTTGCGATGACCTTATCTCACAAGGCGTGAACGGCTTGATTCCGGCTGGATCATTAGGTGAATATGCGACATTAACGCGGGAGGAGCGGGCCAAGGTTGTGGAGACGGTCATCGAAACCGCGGCAGGCCGAGTGCCTGTAGTCGTCGGTTCCGCGGCGCCATCCACCAAGCAAGTGGTAGATTGGGTACGGCATGCCAAGGACGCGGGAGCTGCCGGCGTAATGGCACTGCCACCGATCAATTACAAGCCACTTGAGTCTGAGGTTATCGCTCATTATGAAGCAGTGAATGAGGTGGGTTTGCCGATCATCGTTTACAACAACCCGCATGATTACAAAGTTGATTTGACTCCCCAGCTGCTTTCCAGGCTATCCGAGCTTGAACATGTCGTGGCCGTGAAGGAATTCTCCGGGGACATCCGCCGCGTGCACGATATTTTGGCTCATACGGATCTGGAAGTGATGATCGGCGTTGACGATTTGGCTATGGAAGGTGCGCTGTGCGGGGCAACGGGCTGGATTTCGGGCGTGCCAAATGCTCTGCCTAAGGAAGGAGTGGAGCTGTTCAATCTGGCGAGACAGGGCAAAGTTCGGGAGGCGTCTGTTCTATATCGCCATCTTCTCCCTTTGTTCCACTTTGATGCCAGTCCGCAGCTTGTCCAATCGATCAAATATATGATGGAACTGGCCGGATTCCCGGTAGGACCGACGCGTCCGCCTCGCCTGCCACTCCCGGCAGCCGACTATATCGCCATCAAAGAAGCATTTGAGTTTGCCGTGAAGCGCGAAATAAGCCAGCCATGAAGCCTTAACCAATAAAGCTGAATTATGAATCCTGCAAAAGGAGGAACGCAAATGAAAAACAGCCGCAACTGGATCGGGGGAGAATGGATAGAGCCGACAGCGGGAGAGTGCGCCGTAATCAACCCATCCAACACCAAGGAGCAGGTGGGGGTGCTGCATTTATCGGATTCATCACAAGTCATTCAGGCGGAGCAGGCGGCGCGTGAAGCTTACGGCTCCTGGTCTCGCTTGAGTGGCCCCGCCAGGGCCGGTCATTTGGAACGGATGGCGGATTTGCTGCAGTCAAAATCAGATGACGTCGCTACCCTCGCAAGCATGGAGATGGGGAAGCCGATAGCCGAAATGCGCGGTGAAGTAAGGCGGGGAGTGAATCTGCTGCGTTATTACGCGGCCGAGGGTCTCCGGGCGAACGGGGCGGTCATCCCTTCCAGCGAGCAGAATGTGCTGCAATTCACCAGGAAGGTTTCTCTCGGCGTAGCGGGCATCATTACACCTTGGAACTTCCCCGTTGCCATTCCGATCTGGAAAATAGCCCCTGCGCTGATTTGTGGAAATACAGTGGTATGGAAACCGGCGGAGCTTGCATCGCTGACCGCGACCAGGATGGCAGAACTTTTTGAAGAAGCGGGGCTTCCGTCCGGCGTCATCAATCTGGTTATCGGCAAGGGCAGCCTGATCGGTAAAGCGCTGCTGGAGCAAACGCCTTTGGATGCCTTGAGTTTTACCGGATCCACGTCCACAGGACTTGGCATTGCTCAAGTCTGCGCCAAGCGCAATATCAAATATCAGACCGAAATGGGTGGCAAAAATGCTGCGATCGTATTAAACGACGCCAATCTTGAAACGGCTGTGCCGCTTATTGTCAGCGGCGCGTTTCGATCGGCGGGCCAAAAATGTACGGCAACAAGCCGGATTATCGTTGAGTCGGGAATCTATGATTCGTTCATCAAGAAATTGTCGTATGCCTTGTCCAAAATCAAGCTGGCTCCGGCACTTGACAGCGAGGCTTACCTTGGTCCCGTGGCTTCCGCAAGCCAGTACGAAACCGTGATGTCTTATGTGCATATGGCGAGCGAACAAGCGGATATTCTGGCGCAAGGTCCGCCGCTCTCCGGAGATCAGGATGGTTATTATATCCGGCCGATCGTGGCCGCTGGCGTAGGCGCAGGACACCCCCTGATCCAGGAGGAAATATTCGGACCCGTCGCCACGGTGCTGGAAGCAGCCGACTTTGACGAAGCGGTGGCTTTGTGCAATCAATCGATTTACGGGCTGAGCGCTTCGCTGTTTACTCAAAATTTATCGCATGCCCACCGGTTCCTGGACGAGGCCCGGGCCGGAATGGTCCGTGTCAATCAGGAAACGGCAGGTGTTGAGTATCAGGCGCCTTTTGGCGGCATGAAGCTGTCAAGCTCCCATACGCGCGAACAGGGTCAGGCTGCACTGGATTTCTTTACCGAGCTTAAGACGTGTGCCATTTCTTATCGATAGGAGGGTTCCCATGAAACGCTCTTCCATGATCATTTGCCGATGCGAAGAAGTAGCCCTCATTCAATTGGAGGCCGCATACGAGTCAGGATGCCATACTTCAAGGCAGCTAAAAATGAAAACACGGGCCGGTATGGGAGCCTGCCAGGGCAGGATATGCAGGCATCTCCTCGAAACCTGGGTGCATGCCAAAAATCCGGAGTCTGCCCGCGATCCGGAACTGCTGCCCCACCGACCTCCGGTGCGGCCGGTGACCTTTGGCCAGCTGGCTAATGGTGAAGCGTAATGGAACGGATTACGAATCATCCGATTTTGGGTCCGCTGAAGAGGGGGAAAGAACCGGTCAGCTTTACGTTTGACGGCAGAAAGCTGACCGGACTTCAGGGTGAACCGATTGCCGCGGCCCTGCTGGCCTCGGGGATTCGCAGACTGCGCAGGCATGAGGAGTCCGGCACCGCTCGCGGGCTGTATTGCGCCATCGGCCACTGTATGGAATGCCGGCTGAACGTGGAAGGGAGGGGGCAGGTGCGCTCCTGCCTTACCCCGCTCGAAGAGGGGATGCGGATTTCGGAAGGGCGGCAGCTTTCCAATGAAATTACAGGGAGGAAGCTGACATGACCTCAGCTCCGTCATTCGATTTGTTGATTGTTGGAGCCGGTCCGGCGGGATTATCGGCCGCCGCAGCGGTGGCTGAGCATGGCTTAAGCGTAGCTGTGCTGGATGAATTCCCGCAGCCGGGCGGGCGCATGCTGGGACAGTTCCACGAGGAAAAAGGGAGCTGGTGGGTTGGGAGGCAGGTTGCGGAGCAGCTGATAGAAAGATGCAGCGTCATGGGCGTGGATATCCGCTGTGGCGTTTCCGTTCACAGCATGCTTCGGATTGAACATCGCTGGGTCGTAAGATCCGCGGGGGGATCGTTCTCGGCAGCAAGGGTTTTGCTCGCCACCGGCGCCGCCGAAATTCCTCAGCCGACGCCGGGCTGGACGCTGCCAGGGGTCATGTCGATTGGGGCCGCCCAGGTGATGGCCAATGTGCACTATGTGAAGCCGGGACACCGCGGGCTAATCATCGGCGTGAACGTGCTCGCCATGGCGATTGCCCGCGAACTGTCCGTTAGCGGGATTTCACTCGCCGGGATCGTGCTGCCAGAACGAAATTCCGTATTCGGTAAGGAAGCGCTGCCTAAAGAAGCGGTGAAGCGTCTGCTGGGCCTTGCTCATTTGGCACCGTCTCCGCTGATGAGAATCGGAGGAAAGCTGGGCGCGAGCTTTGGGTTGGCTGGCGCGGTATCCCGCTTTTATCCACGGGGCGGGCTTAAAATATGGGATATTCCTTTACGGCTCCGCACTTCCGCGATATCCATTAACGGCGAACATCACGTGGAATCCGTGACGCTGGCTGATGTAACCGGGAGAGGCGAAATTATCCCGGGCAGCGAGCGGGAGGAGAACGTCGATTTTGTGGCTCTTGCCGGCGGTTTATCCCCACTCGCGGAATTGGCCGCGGTGGCCGGATGCCCTCTGGTGTATGCAGAGGAACTGGGCGGTCATATTCCGCTGCACAACGAGGAAATGCAGACGCCGGTAGAGGGCTTGTACGTCGCTGGCAATATTACGGGAATCGAAAGCGCGCAGGTCGCTATGGCTCAAGGCAGTGTTGCGGCGGCCGCCATTTGCCGAGATGCTGGAGTGCTGGGGAAGGATCGGGAACATAACCTGCTTGAAGCGATGGAGCATGTCCGCCGGATTCGCGCCGCTGCTTTGATCCAATTTCATTTAGGCATTTCGGGTGCCAGAGAGCAGTTTTATAAGAAATGAAATGAGGAGGAATGAACATGAAAAAATGGTTATCCATGGCGCTGAGCTTTACGCTGTTGTTTTCCTTATGTGCATTCCCGGCCGCGGCCGAGCCCGTGAAACCGGATTCAACCAACGGCGAGGCGAAGATCATTGACATTTTCGGAAGAACGCTCAACAATTACGGCGTCGAACTGGTAGACTGGCAGGGATACATCGCCAACCCGTATGTGAAACTGAACGTTGTTCCGCCGAAAGACGCCGCCTATCCATTGACGATTGACATCAAGGCCAAAGGCACCTCTCGCCTGATGATGGACCGGCCGAGCACGTTGAGCGCAACCGGGGCGGCAAAGACGCTGACGTTTCAAAATACCGGCGAAAGCAAGCACTTTCTGCTCGAAATTCATCCCGACCGAATCGGAGGCAACGGTGAAATCGAACATTATACGCTGGAGCTCACGGTCACGGATGCCAATGGCAATGTCCAAAAACAAACCACCCCGATTCGTGTATGGGACCAGGATGATGCCAGAGAGCCGAGCCTGCCGCTGAAATTTGATTATAGATATGATACGATCCAGCCATATTTCAGCGATCCGGCGATCCGAAACGCCAGCGAGCAGGCAATCAAGGATTGGTTTTACTTCTTTGATATGGAGCCCTTCGATACCGTCCCGGCGAATTCGGAAGTCACCCGACTGCCGCAGGATAACTTTGACGGGCATATCTCCGCGACCAATAATGAGCCTTACAACGGAATGTGGATTTACCTCAGAGGACTTAACGAGCCTTATTCCACTGGCGGAGCATCCGACAACGGGAAATATCATAAGCGTAACGGGGTGACGGTTCCCGACAGAATTCATCGTTCGCTTCTCACCATTTTGGACTTTTACGATACTGCAACGCCGTTTAGCTCGCTGGATGATGAGGAATGGTACCTGACGGAGATGTCCGACACCTCTACAGACGTGTACGGACTCATCATGCACGAATTCGGGCATGCGCTTGCATTTTCCCACAGCTGGAGAGGGATGGCTGCCTATAAACGCAGCGGAGGAACGGCGGACAATATCGTCGCGTACCAAGGGGTTCCGGTTCCGCTGGATGACACCTACCATATTCCTGGGGAACCGCAATACTGGGACCGGATCAGTGGCCAGAATGGCGGCCGTACACATCTCTTTCACAACAAGCGCTGGATGCTGACCAAACTGACGCTGTTGATTGCGGAAAAAGCAGGCTGGAAATTGAATCATACACTGACGCCTTTTCTTAGCCCGGCCATTAAAAACACCCCGGTTCCCAATGCTAAGCCAGGACAGAATTATGAGCTGAAGCTGCAGGCGGAAGGCGGAGTTCCTTTCTATGATTGGAATATTGCAGGGGGAACGTTGCCGGAGGGACTGATGTTGGACCGTTTTACGGGCAAGATTGCGGGAAAAGTATCCGGTGAGGCCAAAGGCAGCTACAGGTTTACGGTACAACTCCGGGATTATGACGAGAAGAGCGCCCCGGTTCAAAAGGAATTCACATTAAATGTCGGTCAGGGAGAGCTGGCCGGAAGTTACTTATTTGATGAAGAGCAGGCCGAGGATTCCGGTATCGCCCTGGATTATTCCGGTGCAGGCCGTGATGCTGCCGTTTATCATGCTTCTCGGACGGACGGCGCAAGAGGCGGAGGAATGGGACTGAACGGCTCGTCAAGCTACATGAAGCTTCCGGATCGGATGCTGAAAGGAGCCCAGGACTTCACATTCTCCGCATGGGTAAACGTGGCGGGGAGTGCAGATGCCTCATCCTCCGGCAACTCTGATATAAACGCAGCCAACGTGCGCATTTTCGATTTTGGCTCACCCCCAGGCAAATCCATGGCGTTATCCATCGAAGCTGGCGGAACGTTACGCTTGACGGCACCGGGCCCACAGGGGACCGGAGCCGTGAACATTTCTGGCAGCGGCGTAACATCCGGACAATGGCATCATGCGGCGGTCACCGTATCCGGAAGCACGGCAATCCTTTACCTGGATGGGGCTGAACTGGCCAGGACCTCGGATGTGAATCCAGGCAGCATCCGATCCCTTCTGAATGGAGCGAACAAGTATATCGGAAAGTCCGGGACGAACGAACATTATTTTGCCGGAAGTCTCGATGAAATCAAGCTCTATTCGCGTGCGCTGCTTGCGGCCGATATCGCCGCTCTTGCCGCGGATAAACCATCTCCGCCCGTTGTCGAACCGCCGGGACCGGTAAATCCAAACGTAGCGGTTGAAGGGAACATTACGGCCTCCTACGTCTCGCCTTGGGAAAGCCTGGTGGGACTAAATGACGAATACGAGCCGACAAGCTCGGCGGACAGGGGACACCCGATTTACGGGAACTGGGATACTCGTGGGACTGAGCAGTGGGTGCAGTATGATTTTGACCGGCCGTTTACCCTCTCGTCCAGCGAGGTATACTGGTTTGCCGATCATGACGGGATCGATCTGCCAGCGTCGTTTTACATCCAGTATTGGACGGGAACCGATTGGGTGAAGGTGTCGAATCCTTCCGAATATGGCGTTCTTCCGGATCAGTATAATGTGACCTCCTTTGATCCGGTAACAACGACGAAAATCCGCCTAACCATGAAGGCCAAGGCAACGACATCCACAGGCATTCAACAGTGGAAGGTGATTGGAACATCCACAAGCGAATAGGGGGGCATGACATGGGTTTGGTTAAAGAGGATGAAAGCATCGTAATCAAGGATATGGAGACGCTGTATTTAGGCAATCTGGCCACGGTGGAATTCGATCTCCGCTTGCCCCTGGAAGGGAAATACGGCTCAAAAATCAACTGGACATCAGGGGATTCCCGCTTTCTCCATGACGACGGCACGGTAACCCGGCCGAAATACGGCATTGGCAAACGCACGGTTCCGCTGCGCGCAACGTTTCGATATGGCGATTGCATCAAGGAAAAAGTCTTTGAAGTGACCATTTTGGAAGAAAAGAATCAAATTCGGGTGTCAAGGATTTATCCGATACTGCTGAAAGAGGAAAAGGGGAGGCCGTTTTATTTGCCGACGGTCGCCGTGGTCGAAACGACCGAGGGAGAGATCATTTCCCATGCGGTGGATTGGGAACAGGGGGAGGCATGCATTGTTGATGAGCCCGGTCCTATCATGTTTAAAGGGGTCCTGAAAGACACGGCGATTCCGGTAAGTGCGGAAGTTTGGATGGCAACCGGGCAGCTTGAACGGGAAACGATGGACACAACTCCTGCCGTGCACGGCTTACCCGCTGATGCGGTGGCGCTGAAGGACGGGACCGTCTTTAAAGCGGCTCAGGACAGAAGCCAGGTCTTTTTGAGAAATGTCAATGACGACCAGATGTTATATAATTTCCGAGCTGCCGCCGGACTGGATACGCGCGGAGCTCCGGAAATGACCGGTTGGGATTCGCCCGACTGTTTGCTGAGGGGGCATACGACCGGGCACTATCTGTCCGCGCTGGCATTGTGCTATGCGACTTCGGGGGATGAGGACATTAAGCGGAAAGCAGAGTACATGATCGCTTCGCTGGAAGAATGCCAGCAGGCTTTTGCAGGCCAAGCAGGAATTCATGCCGGCTTCCTCAGCGGTTACACAGAGGAACAATTTGACCAGTTGGAGAAGTTTACCCGCTATCCGGAAATATGGGCTCCTTACTACACCCTGCACAAGATCTTTGCCGGGTTGCTAGACTGCTACCGCCATTTGGGAATTCGTACGGCGCTGACGATCGCCGATCAGCTCGGCGACTGGGTGTATCACCGTTTGAACAGGCTCCCTAACCACGTGCTCAAAACCATGTGGGGCATGTACATCGCCGGCGAATTTGGCGGCATGAACGAATCGCTTGCTGAGCTATACTCCATAACACATAAGCCCGAACATTTGGCGGCGGCAAACCTGTTTGAAAACGATCGTCTGTTTGTGCCGCTGCGCGCGGGTATTGACGCCCTTGGCGGTCTCCATGCCAACCAGCATATCCCTCAGGTCATCGGCGCCCTGAAAATATTCCAGGCTACCGGGGAGAAGGTGTATTACGACATGTCCCGTTTTTTTTGGCAGGCCGTTACGGGTGCGCATATCTATTCGATCGGCGGCACGGGAGAAGGCGAAATGTTCCGGCAGCCAGACAGAATTGGAGAGTGTCTCAGCGATAGAACCGCGGAAACTTGCGCCTCGTACAACATGCTGAAATTGACGAAGGAATTGTTTGTGTATCATCCGGCAACGGAATATATGGATTATTACGAGCGTACGATGTTTAATCACATTTTGGCCTCCTGCGATCATCAACCGACGGGAGGCAGCACGTATTTCATGCCGCTGGCACCGGGCAGGACAAAGTCTTTTGACGTAGCGGGGAATACCTGCTGCCATGGCACCGGATTGGAGAACCATTTTAAGTATCCGGAGGCGATTTATCATTACGATGAATCCACGCTATATGTTAATTTGTTGATCCCTTCAACCCTCCGTTGGCGGGAACGGCAGATGAAACTGACGCTGGACGCGGAGTTGCACGATCCCGGGAAAGCAACGCTGCGGGTGGAGGGGGCAGGGGCTTTTACATTAAAAATTCGCCGTCCTTACTGGGCCGGGCCGGACTGCCGCATGGAGATCAACGGCCAGCCAGCCGACATGGCTAACGACCCTGAAGGGTATATATGCATCAGACGGGATTGGGAGGATGGAGACGAGATCACGCTCTTCTTCGATTGCAGGCTCCGCCTGGAAACGTCGCCGGATCGGAAGGAACTGGCGTCTCTTGCGTATGGGCCGTACATTTTGGCTGCGCTCTCTGAAGAAAGTGACTATTTGCGGCTTCAGCTGCGCGAGGATGCCCTTCAGGAAAGTTTCACCAAGGAAACCGGGCCGCATGGGTTCGCTTTCCGCTATGCCGAGGATGATTTGTTGTTCATTCCACTTGCGAATGTGTTTCACGAACGATATCACGTGTATATTGAACGGAATACGATGCTGCAGTAGGAGGGGAATTTAAGCGCACACTTTTGCGGTGTGCGCTTTTTGTATTTAAACTTGAGGTCTGAAAGTGTATAAGGCGTGCGTGGTTACCCGGAGCGGATTTGACGCTTAGCCCCGATCTGCTGGACGCCGGAATGGCTGGATGCCTCCCGGCGCATTATTAATTCGCGGTCATCGTAGAGGCTCCGAAATCTTCAATGTCCACCTTCACCTCAAAGGTCACGGGTACGGTTGCATAGACCTGATCCCAATGGTCCTTCACTTGTTCCCACATATCGGGGTGTTGAATTCGCAAGGCTTGGCCCATATGTGCTACCTCCACCCGCATTTTTTTCATCTTGGATACCGTTTGCTGTGCCAGCTCCTTGATCTTGTCCTGAACAACACCTGCTTCTTCGCGCAGTGTCTGATCCTTCATTTTATTTGCATCAGAAACAAAGCTTTCAGAAAGGCGACCCACCGATGAAATCTTCACATGGAACGAAATGTCGTTTTTATTAACGTGAGCCTGAATATTGCTTTTTGCCGATTTGATCTCATAGACGAAATCCCGTTGCGAACGGGAATCGGTACCTTTTACAATCCCACCTGTCAAATCTCCTGTAATCCATTGCAATCCTTCTACATCCATTTTATTCAGATATCCTGCATATTTTTGCGTGTCCCCCCTGATAACCCCTGCACCAGACAGTGTGATTCCATCCCTAATCCTGATGACGTTGGGTAACACGAAGCTAGACCTCGATTTTAGCGGTCCGATCACTTTGGCGAGAGTTACGGGCTTGACGAGACGATTGGTGTGGCTGCGGTTGTCAAAAAGATCTTTCAGCATGAAGGCGGGCGTTTTCCCCGATATCATTTCCTTGAACACATCGCTTGCTGTGCCGGTGCTTGTTAAGAGCAGAATACTCAGTCGAATGTCGTTATCCGCCAAATAAAAATCCAATAGTTCCTGAAGGGGAACTTTTTGAAGTAATTCCGAACTAATGACAATGGTTTTAAGGTGAAATCCTGCCGGAGACTGATTGCTGAGATAGGATTCCCTTGTCATTTCCATGATTGAATCGCCAAGTTCTTCTTCATTATAGAATCGGTTTCCATGTGAAGAGGTTTCTGAGGTCCCTGTATTCGGAAGAACGAACTGAACAGTTCTCCGGATCTGTTTTTTCGGAGGCTGCGGGTCTGTTTCCTCGGCCGATGTCTCCGTTTGCTGCGGTACCGCGTCCAATGCAATGCCTGCTTCCAAATTCCTCTCCTCAATGGGGGAACTGCTCCAGCAGCCAGCAAGCAGGAAGAAACATGTAATCATGCAGGTGTATCTCAAGCCACGCTTCCAACTCTTCATGGAGAATTCACCCGCCAACGTGAAATGAGAAGCAACAGCACAGGCAAGCATGAGAACAAGACCAGATTGGCCTTACCCATGTATGCTCCCAGAGCAAAAACTTCGTTGATGTCTTTAGGCAACTGGGAAATGAGGCAAATGAACGGCAAAATCAGAAACATGCTTATCCTGTAGGATAAATTGAAAATTTGGGAAACGCCTAAGGCTGCAGAGTAGAAAATAATTGTGAATATAGAAAAAATCTGTAATATCCAGATAGCCAAGAGCAGGGATTCGAATCGTTCCAGCAGGAGGTCTTCGAATTCCACGCTGCGGGCAAGATCGAAGAAAGGCCAGGTGCGCGTCAAAACCCCGTCCAGGGAAAATACCCCAATACAGATGATTACGGCTGACGTATAAAAGATAACGGCAAGGCCGATCCCCCAGCTCATGACTTTAGCTGCTTTCTTGGGAGCCTGCATCCGACTTAATATGAAGAGGAAACATTCGCTTCCGCTGAAGGCGAGTGTAGTGGATGGAATGCCATTCATGATCGGTGTCCATCCCTTGGCAACGAGGGGGCGAAGATTATTCATATCGAAAGCGGTAGATCCCAAAAGATAGATAAGAATGAGAACGGTTATGGATAGGGGAATAATAATCTGGCATAATCTCCCGATGGTGCTGATACCCTCCATGCACAAGTACAGAGATATCCAGACAAACCAAGCCAATATGGCCCATCCTGGTGTCCCCTCCAGAAGATAGAAGGAAGCCATTTCTTCCATAGACCTTAACTCATAACTGGCTAGATGAATATAATATAGAACGACGACAAGCCCGATGCCTTTTCCGATAAGCTTACCAGTAATTTGTTGTACGTATTCATAGAAGGTGAAATGCGGATATCGCTGGCCGAGCAAGATAATGATCCAAGCTGTGCAGAAGCTGAATATGCCCCCCAGAACAACCGATATCCAAGCGTCCGCAGTGCTTACTTTGCTAATTATCTCTCTTGGCAGGGTAAACAATTCCGCCCCAATCATGAAACAAAGAATAAGCGCTAGCGTCTGTAACGTGGTTAACTGTTTCGTTTCAGGAATTCCGGCTGACATCAGGAATGCTCCTCTCCATCTAATCTTTGCGTTTGGATTCCTTGGGCTTGAGCACCTCGGGACGATATTTCATGAATTGCAGAGGTACACGGATCACATAGTCTTTCCAGTCTTTCAAGGACTGGGGAACGGCCAGATTGACATAAGAAATGCCGAAGCTTTTCAGCTTGAGCATATGGACGACCAGGAAGAGAAATGACATGATTACGCCATACAATCCGAACATCGCAGCGCTAAACATAATTGGAAAACGCAGCAGGCGCATGGATAACCCTGCGCTGTACATTGGCGTCGCAAAGGAACAGATGGCTGTCACGGCAACGACAATGACCAAAATGGGACTGACGATTCCTGCATTTACCGCAGCCTGTCCAATGATCAGTCCACCTACGATTCCCATGGCTGGACCGATAGGTTTAGGAAGTCGCAGTCCTGCTTCACGCAATACTTCAATGGCGATTTCCATGATCAATGCCTCAATGAGTGTCGAGAAGGGAACGCCTTGCCTTGTGGCGATGATGGAAACAACCAACTTGGTTGGAATCAGTCCGGGATGAAACGAAATAAATGAAATGTACAGGGCAGGAGCGAAAAGGGAAATAAACGTGCAGACAAAACGAAGGATGCGAATCAGCGAGCTTGGAAGCCATCGTTCATAATAATCCTCCGGGGATTGTAACATCATGGCATAGGTGACGGGCATTAACAGCGCATAGGAAGAACCATCCAACAATATGGCTACTCGACCTTCCAGCAAGGAACTCATAACCCGGTCAGGGCGTTCTGTATTTTGTATTTGGGCAAATGGACTCAAAAAATTGTCCTCGATAAGCTGTTCCACATAACCGTTCTCCAATACTTCATCCACGTCAATGGTTCTTATACGCCGTTTGACCTCTGCCACCAACTCTTCATTGGCAATATCCTTGAAATATATAACCATCAACTTTTTTTGCACCCGCTTACCGACTTGATAGGACGTCATGGCAAGGCTTTTATTTTCTCCGTGTCTGCGCAACATGGCCGTATTGTCGCTCAACGTTTCGGTGAAGCCGATTCTTGGTCCGCGAAGAACGGCTTCTGAGATGGGTTCCTCCACGGAACGGGTCTGGCCGCGAGAGCTTCCTAACAGCAGGGCACCTGGCATGCCTTCAACTAACAGCATGGTGGAACCGAACAGGACTTTTCGTAATGCTTGATGGACATCGACGATCCACTCGGTCTCCGAAATCAACAAGACTTGTTGCACAAGGTAATCCTCTAGCTGTTCATTTCTAATATGTTCATCTGTTAAGGGCTCACTTGCCCAGTCCAGAAGCGGCTTTAATATATTCTGGTCGAGTCCGGGTTTGTCGGTAAGGCCGTCCACAAAAAACAAGATGCCTTTGGCTTTCAAATTTTGGAGAAAGATCGTTCTCTCGTTGACATCATCCATATCCAGAGCGGATTTCCTGAATTTGTCCAGGTTAAGTTGATAGTCATCCGTAAAAGAAAGCATTTCCTCATCTGATGCAATCCGCGTATCGCCCGAGTCGAGTCCACGTTGGTCTTCCCGTTGTAGTTCCTCTAATTTTTGTTTTCTTTGGCTGTAAGCTCCATCAAATATTTTAATATGTCTGATGGTGAGCAGAATGAGCAGTGGAACAGCCGAAAGAAAAAAGACTTCCATTAGTACTCCCCATTTGGGTATATGGTTCAGGATGAATTGTGGCATCACAGAGCCTCCATTTCCAAAATATCCACGTTGGTTAATAGGGTTGCCAAAGATAACAAAATAATGCATTACTAAGGGGCAATACGTATTGTACCCATTTGCATTCTTGATTTAGGCAAACTGCTCCGTTTTTTTATCATAGATCGATGTTCCCATGTCCATTTCAGGTTAATAATGAGAAGGAAAGTAAGATATTAACGATTTGATGATGCAAAATGCGATATAATAATCGTATTGGATACGTGAAATTTTACATAGAGTGATGGAAAGAGACTAACGGAGCTGGCTGCGTGAACATACCGAATCGTCACGAAGAACGACTGAACGCTCCGGGCCGGAGGAATGGTAATGATCAAGCTGTTGTACTACTTGAAGAAGTATCGAGTCGCCGCCATCGCAGCACTGGTCATGATGCTGATTGAATTGACGGTTGAATTGGCTCAACCCTATTTGATCTCGAAGATCATTGATAACGGTATCCAGCAAGGAGATCTGTCGGTGGTTTGGCTATGGGGTGGGGTGCTCGTGGGAAGTGCTGTCGTGGCGTTTGCCGCAGGAATTGCAAGTTCGTTTTTTGCGTCACATGCGAGTCTTGGCTTCGGGTACGATCTGCGGGAGAAGCTGTATGACAAAGTGCAAGCGCTCTCTTATGCTGTATTTAACCGTTTTACCACATCATCCCTGATTACCCGATTAACCGGGGACGTTACACAGGTGCAGGATACGATCTTTATGAGCCTGCGATTCATGACACGTGTGCCACTCGTAGTGATTGGCAGCATGATCATGGCGGTTGTGGTGAATCCGAAGCTAGGTCTGCTGCTGGTGGTGATGGTGCCTGTGTTGCTAGTGGTTGTCGTCTGGATGATCAAAAAGGCGGCGCTGCTGTTCCGCAATGTGCAGCGCAGACTGGATGCCGTCAACGGAGTCATCCAGGAGAATCTGACAGGCATTCGGCTGATCCGTGTCTTCGTCCGGATGGGCCACGAGATTGAACGCTTTGCCGCATATAGCGGCAAGCTGATGAAAGGCACAATCTCCGCGCTGCGCCTGACGGAGACGACGATGCCATTCATGCTGCTCATGATGAATGGGTGTATCATCGCCGTACTATGGTTTGGACGCCGTGATATTATTACCGGGAATGCAACCGTGGGTGAAGTGGTTGCCGTCATTAACTATTTGCTTCGAACCATTGGTGCCATGTCTGCACTGTCCTGGATTCTGGTGACCTTCTCCAGAGCGAGTGCTTCGGCACAGCGGCTTAATGAAGTTTTTGATACCGAGGATGTATCGGAAATGGCACAGGGTGAAGAGGAAGGGAAAACTGAACACACAGGACAGAAAACACAGCAGTCCACAGCGCAGCCAGGTGTTTCGTTAAAGTCAGATCGGTCCGTACGAGCGGAGAAAGGAAATCCTGTTATCCAGGGTGCTGTTGATTTTCGGGGTGTGGGATTCAGCTATCCGGGCAGTGAAATTACTGTCCTGGAAGATATTACGTTCTCAGCCAAGCGCGGCGAGCGTATTGCGATCATGGGAGCAACAGGCTCAGGAAAATCCTCACTGGTACAGCTTATTCCAAGGCTTTATACCGAAGATCAAGGCGAGGTTCGTATAGACGGCAATGATACAGAGCGGTTGGATATTTCCAGATTGCGCGGAGCTATCGGTTATGTGCCGCAGGAAGTGGTCCTCTTTACCGGATCGGTAAGGGATAACATTGCCTGGGGGCGGGAGGACGCCACGCTCGAAGAGATTAAGGAAGCAGCGCAGCGTGCCCAGATTCACGAGACCATTGAGAAGCTGCCGAATGGCTACGATACACAACTGGGACAGCGGGGAGTCAATCTGTCAGGTGGACAGAAGCAGAGGCTCTCGATTGCTCGTGCACTGATCCGTCGTCCAAGCATCTTGATTCTGGATGACAGTACAAGTGCTCTCGATGTAGCTACAGAGGCAAGGCTGCTGGATGCATTGGAAGAGCTGTCATGTACAACATTTATTATTACGCAGAAGATCAGTTCAACCACCTCGGCCGACCTGATTCTGCTGCTGGATGACGGGCGTCTGATCGGACAAGGCAAACATGAAGATCTGATGGATTCATCCGAACTGTATCGCCGAATCTATGAATCACAATACGGGGAGGGTATACCACATGTTCAAAGCATTCATTGAACCTTTCCGTCAGCCCCCACCGCCGATTGATCCCGAGACACTGAAGGCAGGTGGAGGTCGCAAGCCGAAGGCACGGGCGAAGAACTGGTCTGGTACGTTAGGCCGAATCTGGACCTATCTGGCCCGCCGCAAGGTCAAGCTGACGATGGTGCTGCTGATGGTATTTGCCAGCTCCGCACTCGCTTTGCTTGGTCCTTATATGGTCGGTGTGGCCGTGGATAAATTCATTGATGGAGAAGCAACGAGTTCCAGTTGGACGACATTTTTACTGGGTCTGGTGGCCGTCTATGTTCTGTTCTCCCTGACGTCATGGCTGCAAAATATATGGATGATCGAAATTGCACAGGAGACCGTGTTCCGCATGCGGTATGATCTGTTCGCCCATCTGCACAAACTGCCGATTCCATTCTTCGGCAAGCGTCAGCAGGGTGAAATCATGAGCCGGGTTACCAACGACATTGAGAATGTCAGCGGTACGCTGAACAGCTCGGCCATCCAGATTTTCTCCAGTGTGCTAACCCTGCTTGGTACGTTTGGTGTGATGTTATGGTTAAGTCCACTGCTGACCTTGCTTACATTTATCGTGGTACCGCTGATGGCCATTGGCATGCGCTGGATTACACGCAGAACCGGGCCGTTGTTCAAGCAGCGTCAGCGTAATCTCGGGGAACTCAATGGGTATATAGAGGAAACATTGTCCGGGCAGAAAATTATCAAGGCGTTCTCCCAGGAAGAACGGGTCATTCGCGGGTTTGAGGAACGAAATGCGAAAATCCGGTTGTCCGGTTTCTGGGCACAGACGATCTCCGGTTTTATTCCCAAGCTGATGAATGGCTTGAACAACCTGAGCTTTGCGATTGTTGCAGGCATCGGTGGAATCCTGGCGATTCAAGGCTCCGTTACAGTCGGGGTGATTATCATCTTCGTGGAATATGCCCGTCAGTTCACCCGCCCGCTCAACGATCTGGCCAACCAGTGGAATACGCTGCTGTCTGCAATTGCCGGGGCTGAGCGCGTGTTCGAAGTACTGGATGAGGATGAGGAAGCGAAGGATGAAGGCGCAGCGGTGTCTCTTGAAAAGGTAGAGGGGGCCGTTCGCTTCGGCAAGGTATCCTTTGGATACGATGAAGGACGCAATATATTGCATGAGATCAACTTTGAAGCGAAACCGGGTGAGATGATTGCTCTCGTAGGTCCGACTGGGGCCGGGAAAACAACATTGATTCAGCTGTTATCCCGCTTCTACGATCCTACAGCAGGTACGCTAACGGTGGATGGACGCGACATTACGACCATTCGGCGGGAGAATCTGCGTTCACATATGGCATTTGTTCTTCAGGATTCATTCCTGTTCCAGGGCACGATTCGGGAAAATATCCGTTTCGGCCGGCTGGATGCAACCGACGAAGAAGTGGAGACTGCCTCAAGGCTGGCGAATGCCCATTCGTTCATCATGCGGATGAAGGATGGGTACGACAAAGTGCTTCAGGCTGACGGAAGTGGCATCAGTCAGGGACAGAAACAGCTGCTTGCCATTGCCCGGGCAATTCTCGCCGATCCTTCCATCCTGGTATTGGACGAGGCGACCAGCAGTATCGATACCGTCACGGAGATCAAAATCCAGGAAGGGCTAGAGCGCCTGATGCAGGGCCGCACCAGCTTTGTCATCGCCCATAGGCTGAACACGATCCGTCGAGCCGATCGCATTCTTGTACTCAAGGATGGTCAGCTCCTGGAGCAAGGTTCACATGACGAATTGCTTGAACAAGGCGGCTTCTACAGCGAACTGTATTACAGCCAGCTGCGGAACAAGGCACAATAGTATAAAAAAGAGCAAGTAACTGAACCTTGAAAGTGTTCGAGTACTTGCTCTTTTTGCTGCTACAAGTAGGACATCCCAGTTTCTTGAGCGACTATGGAAGATAGATTATCTGTTATATCATCCCTCTGAATGACTATTTTGCCTCTCTTATTCCGGGTGTCGTAATATTTATGAGCTTCGGCTACACCTTGGAAGGTGAAGGGGAATACGTTGTCTACATGTATATCGAGCTTATTCGTCTGAATCCATTGGACAAACGCTTCCCAGTCGTTAGCATTGGGGCTGATTAAGGCAAACTGGGCATCAATTCCACGGATGAGAGGTTGCTTCGCAATCGCAGGATTTACAAGGGAAATGAACGTCCCATTATTCTTTAATATGCTGTAATTTTTCAGTTCTGTTGCTCCGATTCCCGTGACTTTATCGACAACCGGGTCACGAACCATATCCAGCACGACATCAACAGGGCTCAAAGTCTCAGCAAAGTCGGTTGTCGTGTAATCAATCACTTCGTCGGCACCGAGCTGAAGAACAAATGAATGATTATGGGCCCGAGCCGTGGTGATCACATAAGCGCCGTGCTGTTTGGCTAATTGTATGGCGATGTGTCCTACGCCACCTGCGCCGGCGTGGATCAGAATACGCTGTCCCGGCTGCAGTTTGCCATAGTGAAATAAGGCTTGCCAGGCCGTCATGCCGGACGCAGAGACTGAAGCAGCTTCTGCATCGGAAAGGGACTGCGTTATCACAGCAAGATCGCATTCTTCCACAGCGACATGTTCAGCGTAACCACCTCCTGTACGGGACACCGCAATAACGCGGTCCCCGGTTTGTACACGAGTAACCTTTTTCCCTGTGGCCACGACGATTCCAGCGATGTCGACTCCAAGAACATGAGGGAATTGGGTGGGCATGAAATGCCGGAATGTTCCGGTCCTGATCAGTTGATCCGCTGAGGATACTGTAGTCGCCCTCATCTCCACGAGCACCTGTGTATCGCTAATATGTGGTATATCGCGCTCATGCTCCGCAAAAACCTCCGAGCCTCCATAATTCTCTATCACTACTGCTTTCATTATAGTCCTCCATTCGGTATTGCTGGCTGTCAGTTGATTTGTTCTTAGCCGTTCAATATAATGATCGTACTTATAATGGGATTGGACGACAATTGTTAAAACAGTGGAATGTGTCTAATATTGAACACAATCCACTTTTTTGTTCAATCTCAGATCCGATAATAAAAGGAGTAAGTATGGACAGAAGAATACAAAAATCACGTGAATCGATTATAGAGGCCTTTATTCAACTGCTGTCCGAAAAAAATTTCGAGCAAATCACGATTAATCAAATTGCAGAGCGAGCCAATGTAAGTCGCGGAACGGTTTATTTGCATTTTATGGACAAGTTTGATTTGTTGGATCAGTGTATAAAATCCCATTTGGTGGAACTGATCGAGAGCAGTCTCTTCTGCGGAGTCACTGGCATATTTCCTTCCAAAGAAGCTCTGCTGCACAGTTTTCGGTATCTGAAAGAACATGCCCTATTCTATGGTGCAGTGTTGGCTGATCAAAGTGTCCCGGAATTTCGAACTCGCTTGCAGGCTGCTCTGTTGAGAGGACTGGATAAACAAATTGACATGAGTGGCATCAATCAGGGAAGGAACAAGGAGATTATGCTTCAATTCCTTGCTTCCGCGCTGGCTGGCATGATTGAATGGTGGATTACCTCAGCCGAACCGTACTCCGCAGAAGAATTGGTTGATGAATTATGGATTCTGATGGAACGCAATCAAATGACACCTGTGCCTCAAGTATAGGGGGGAGTTGCTGGGGCTTACTGATTGTTGTGTTCGGTTGATAGATAGTTATCATCCAAAAAAAGAAAGAGTAGGAACGAAGGGCGCTGTGGCCCTTATTCCTGCTCTTTTCTGTCATGCCGTTTACTTCGTTACACTGCTCAGCTTGAACGAGCCGTCGGTCAGCTTGTTTGTATTGGCAAAGTCCACACCAGGTTTATTCGTTTCCGGGTCAATGATCGCAATCGCGATATCATAGGTTCCGGCAGCAAGACCGGAGACCGGAATGGAATCGGTCAGGGTGTAGGTACCCGTTTTCCACGTGGTCAGATTAACGGTTGTTGTTTTCTTGGCGACAACTGTATTGCCGCTGCGCAGTTGAATTTCAACCGGCCAGGCAAACGGGAAGTGTTGTACGCCTTTATTCTCCACTTTAATGGTTGCTGTAAATGTGCTTCCGCTAATGGTGGATGGGTGCGAGATTTCCTTCACGACAAAGTGGTAACCCATTCGCTTCTTGAGTGCATCGATATTGGCCTGTAATGCATGATTCAGAGGAAGCGAGGCAGGGGAATTTGGTCCCAGCCAGCTTGGTTTGCTTAGCTCCGTTTGACGCAACGTTTCCGTAAATCCGCTACCCGTGGATAATGCCGCAAGCATGCCGGACTCACCACCGTAAAATTCGCCGCCTGAGATGCGAGTCTCCCAGAAATTCGCATGTGCTGGCTGCTGCTGACCAATATCATCCCAATAGCCATTTTGGGTGCCAGTGTACCAGCCCCAATCCGCATCGAAGCTGTCTTTATGTCCAAACACATCGTTGAACATGCCCATGACCATGCCTTTATTATTGGTTTTGGCGAGGGCGATGCTGCGCCGGATCAGAACCTGCATCTTGTCCTCTTTGCCGGCAAAGGCATCAATATAATGCTGAACATACTTGTTCGAAATGTCATTGGTAGGGAAAGCACCTGTGTAATTGGTTTCACCATTTGGCCCGACATAAGGCCAGGTATGGAACTCACCCCAGTGTCCGAGGGAACCAATCTGGACAAAGGCGACCGGACGATCATTGGTGTTGTACCTTGCCGCAATAGCCTCAATGGCTAATTTGTGCCGTTCTTGCAGATAGGTGGAGTTGTAGTTGGGAGAGAAGCCCATGTTGTTGCCAGTACCCATGCCCCCGGTTGTATCGTTGTATACGGTTCCGGGTGATTCTCCGCGGGCAACCATGTCATTGTAGAGCCAGTCTGGAATATCCCTGTGAGCCTGTCCTGTTGGGCTGTCCAGAATGAAGCGGAACACCACTTTGACACCTTTACTTTTCCAGTAGGCAAAATTGTTGGCGGCTTCAATTGCACTGAAATCATACGTGCCTTTGGTAGACTCAAGCTCCTTCCAGGTCACGCCGGCATATACGAGCCTGTGTGGCTGTGCATAGGTCGTGCTCTTGGCCGAAGGGGCCCAGCCTTTGAAAGGATTGTTGAGTGGGCTGTCCAGCTCTACGGGATTCACCACGGTATTGTTCCCCGTACCACCACCTGACCCAGCCGAGGTCAGAAGGTAAGCGGGCAGGGTTTGTCCAGCCGCAGGCAGTCTTGACGTATCTGAACTGTTGTCGATATACCCGACTCGCACTGTGCTGCCTGCACTGATTTGCAGTGTAGAGAGAGGAATAGCAACCTCAATGACGGTGGAGGTGCGGTAGAATTGGGAGCTGGTCAACGTGCTGTTGAAATTCCAGCTCCAATCGGTTCCGCTGCCGCCATAGCGGTATAACCCCGTATTTTCAAGCAGCCACTCTACCCCTGTAGCTCCCCAGCCCGCAGCCTGGTAACCGGTTGATGTATTGTTATCGGTATTGATCCAGAAGTTGCCCATCGTTGTACTCAGACCAGAGCCTTGTATAAGCAGGTAGAGGTTGGTTCCATCATTGGTCACCTTGAGCGTCTGGGCAGTGCCACTATTGGTGGTGAGAGCACTAACGCTGCTCCAGTCGCTAACATTGCCATCAATGGTGATGGTTGCAGCAGAGGCTTTGGGTAAGGCTCCCGCAGGCAATAGCAGGGTAATCATGAGGGCAAAAGCCAAGAACAGTCCAAGGCTCCGCTTGCTTTGTTCAAATAATCTTGTCATGGTATACCTCCTGAATAATGGATTTGGATTGATTAACTTGTTCTGCCCACCCCGCATGTCTTTATGGGGGAGAGAGTTAGGAGAGTTCAACTCCTTTCGAATCCGCAATTAGCGGCGGAATGATGACGTTTTATGTAAGAGTCATGGTAGTAAACGGGGAATGAACAACTGAAAAGATAGGATTTTGGTTTGCGGCAAATATAAAATGTGTTTTTAGTTCTTGGATTCCGTGTCTAAATTGCATTATAGGGGATGGATACAGGAGATTCAACAGATTTTTTTCCAGAATTTATTATGTTTTCTATTGAAAATAAGCGCGTTTCATTGAAATTTGAACATTAGTATTCATAACTTAAATATAATATTTGCCGCAAACAAAATGAATTCAAATTAAAGTATATGATAATATAACAAAAATGTAAACGCTTAATTTATGATGAATAAAGAGTTATACTGTTTAGTAGTATATAAAATACATCGCAAAACTGTTGCCGCAAAATAATTAAAAATTTAGCCAAAATTAATTGACAAGGAATTAAAACTATTTTACTATCGTTACATGGTCATAGTCCTGTTAGATTTCTTGACATCGAATTGGCTTCATGGCATTTGCCGCAAATTTACAAGCAACGGAGAGTGTAAGCATGGGGAAGATAAAAATGGCTTTTATTGGTGTAGGAGACATGGGGTCACATCATTGCATTGGTTTTGATTTGCTCGAGGATAGTGAGGTTCGTTATATCTGTGATATGAATGAAGCCAATGTGGCCCGTACGCTGGCTGAACTCAAGAACAGTAACCCCGCCATAGTTAGCGATTATCGTGAGCTGCTTGCCAAGGAAGATTTGGATGCGGTGGTCATCAGTGTACCGAACTATTTGCATCGTGAAGTGGCGGTCGCTTTTCTGGAAGCTGGCAAGCATGTATTTCTGGAGAAACCGGTCGCCCATACCATTGAGGACTGCGACGCCATTATAGAAGCTGCGGAAGCCTCTGGACGGGTATTGCAGATCGGATTGGTTTATCGGTATTCGAATCTGTATCGCCGAATGGAGAAGGAATTGGAGAACGGACGTCTTGGCGACGTGAAATTGATGTGGTGCAAGGAATTCCGTGACCCGTTCCCACCTGCAGATTGGTTCTATGACAAGACCAAGTCTGGGGGAGCGATTGTAGAAAAGGATTGTCATCACTTCGACATTTTCAACTGGATGATCCAGGCGAAGCCTGTCCGTGTGTTTGCCTCTGGAGGGCAGCATGTCATGAAGCAAGGAGAGCCCAATCGGATTCAGAATTCATACAGTCACTATCCGACGAAAGAAATTTCGGACACCTCCATCGTTGATCATGCATTTATCACCATTGATTATGATAACGGCAGCAAAGCCAATCTGGGCCTGTGCATGTATTTGAAGCCGCGCAATCTGATGGGAGAAGGGCTTGAGATCGGCCTGATCGGAGAGAACGGCGGTCAGATGGTGGCCCGTAATGACAAGACGATTGATATTGTTGGCGGGCAGGACTGGACAAAAGACCACCTGGACATTGATGTGTCGTCGGATTCCATTATGGGTGGACACACGGGTGGACAGACCCAGCGTATTGATTTTCTGAAATGTATACAGGAAGGCAGACAGCCTTTTGCAAGTGCGCAGGTCGGTCGTAACGCGTTGCTCATTGCCCTGGCGGCAGAGAAATCCATTGTGGAAGAACGGTATGTCTATTTAGAAGAAATTTCAGGCTGAGGGGTGTCATCATGAACAGATTGAGAAAATATGACACACTGCTGTTTTTTCTCTTCATTTTGCCTTGGATTATCGGATTTATCACCTTTTTCCTGTTTCCTTTCGGGACCTCGGTCTTCTACGCCTTTACGGATGCGAGACTGCCGGGAGCAACCAACTTCAACTTTGTCGGCATTGATAATTTTACACACATGATGGACGATCCCATCTTTTTGAAAAGTTTGATGAACACGATGTTTTTCGTTGTATTCGGTGTTCCAATTGTTACGGCGGGTATGCTGTGTCTGGCGATGCTGCTTAATTTTAACGTCAAAGGTATTGCCTTGTTCCGCACCTTCTTCTACTTACCGACCCTGGTGCCCATTGTTGCAACGGTCATTATCTGGCGGCTGGTGTTCAACTCCGAATTCGGCATCCTGAACGCCGGACTTGGCGCGCTGGGCATAGGTAAAGTGGACTGGATTGGCGGGGAGCATACGATCAAGCCTGTCATCATCATGCTTCAGGTCTGGATCTCGGGCAGCGGGGTACTGATCTTCCTGGCTGCACTGAAAAATGTACCCAGACATTTGTATGAAGCTGCTGCAATTGACGGTGCAAGCGGGATTCGCCGATTTTTCCAAATTACGCTGCCGATGATCAGTCCTTCCATCCTGTTTGTCATCATTATTCAGACGATGTATAACTTTCAGATGTTTACGGAAGCACTGCTGCTCTCTAAGGGGGGGCCGAACTACTCTGCTTATACGTTTGTCTACAATATTTACAAGTCGGCCTTTACCGATCTGAAATTCAGCATGGCGATGACGCAGTCGATTTTCCTGTTCGCCGTGATCTCGCTTGTCACCCTGATCCTGATGAAAGTATCGAACCGCTTTGTGTATTACGAGGGAGAACGATAGGAGGAGAGTTACATGAACAGCCGAAAAATAGCGGTAAAAGCGTCCCAATATACATTGCTGATCGCAGCATTAATGCTGTTCGCAGGGCCTCTGGTATGGATGCTCTCGACCATGCTGAAAACCAAAGCGGAAACCTACAAGGTACCGCCAACCATCCTGCCGGACACATTCAGTCTGGAAGCCTTTGAACGATTGTTCGCTGTGCAGCCGATGATGTGGCAGTGGATTCAGAACTCATTTATCATTTCCTTTTTTGTTGCAGCGGGAGCGGTGGTGTCCAGTTCACTTGTTGCTTACGGTTTCTCCCGTTTTACAACCAAGTATCGGAATATTCTGTTCCCGGTTGTGCTTGTTACTTTAATGATTCCTCCATCCATTATGATGATTCCCTCGTATGTCCTTTTTTCCAAGCTGAACTGGATTGACACCTGGCTGCCGCTCATTGTGCCAGCCTGGCTCGGAGGCGCCTATTATATCTTCCTGTTCCGACAGTTTTTCATGACCATTCCCCAGGAACTGGACGAGGCTACATATCTCGATGGCGGCAATCGCTGGACGGTATATGCACGAGTCATTATGCCGCTGTCCAAACCGATTATTATGACGACCATTATTTTTGCCTTTGTGAACTCCTGGCTCGATTTTCTGGGGCCGTTCCTGTATATCAAAAACGCAGAGATGTTCACGCTGAGCGTAGGCCTGCAGCTGTTGATTGGTCAGACGAGCCAGGATTTGCCCGCGCTCGCTGCGGGTGCATTTATCAGTATTGTACCTATCGGTCTGCTGTATCTGTTTGCACAACGTTATATCGTCGAGGGGGTGGTGCTTACGGGCACCAAAGGGTAGATTGGCTGCCTTGCTTTCCGGTTTTCGGGTGGATAGGACTTTTTGACTTTTTGATATGACATGACTTAAAGGGGAGCTGTGTATATGAGAGCGAAGCGTAAACGGCTATTCAATGTATGGGCACTTGTACTTGCGGCAATGGTGGTGATCAGTGGATGTGGAAATGGGGGATCGTCCGAAAACGCCGACTCTTCCGGTTCAGGCAGCAGCCCGAGTGAACCTGTAACGATTACATACTCCCAGTGGGGGACGGCAGAAGAGCTTCATCGTACACAGGAACTGTTGGATCAGTTCATGAAGGCCAATACCGATATTAAAGTCAAACTGGAAGGCAAGGATTGGGGCAGCTATTGGGACGGACTTACAGCGAATGCAGCTGGGGGCACACTTCCGGACGTATTCAAAACCAGTTATGCCTACGTGGAGAAATACGCCGAGCTGGGCATCTTCAAGGAATTGGACGGCTTGCTGGCGGAAAATCAGTTTGATCTGAACAATGTGGACAAAAGTCTGCTGGGTCTTCACCAATATCAGGGCAAACAAGTTTCCTTGCCGATCGATGCGAATGTCATCGTATGGTATTACAACAAAGCAATCTTTGAGAGTGAGGCCACGAATCCTCATAAAGCTCCCGTTCCATCGCTTGAGCCAACGTGGGATGAAATCACTGATATTGCAACCAAGATGACGCTCGATAAGAACGGGAAAAGTGCAGACGAAGCGGGTTTTGATGCGGGTAACATTGTGCAATGGGGCTTGTCCATTTCACCGGGATCTACGATGGATTGGTTCCTGGAGCCGGAACTGTGGTCCAACGGTGCGAAGCTGGTGAATGATGATGGTTCCCTTGCGCTTGAGACACCTGAAGCGATGGAAGTACTGAACTATTTTATCGACTTGACCAAAAATAAAAAGATTAACACCACCCCTGCACAGATTGAAGGTTTGGGTGGACAGGTGAATCTGGCGATTACTACATCCAAGGTAGCGATGAATCCGGGTGGCAGTTGGAATACAACCAACTACCAGGAGGCTGGCGTGGAGTACGGCATCTCGTATTTGCCGAAATTCAAAACCAACCAGACCGTCGTTCAGCCGGCAGGTCTTGCAATCAGCTCCAATACCAAGCATGAAGAGGCGGCTTACAAGCTGCTGGCCTGGCTGGCAGGTCCGGAAGGACAGACTGAACTTGCGAAGCAGGGGTATTCCATTCCGGCTAACAAGGCCGCAGCGGATGCCTATATTGCCACTGTAGGTGAAGATAATAAAATCTTCCTGGATGCGCAGCAGTATGGCATTGTATCTCCGTTTACAACAAAAAAAACCGATCTGGTCTGGACGTATGGTGAGCAATCACTCAAACTTCCACTTGCCGGGGATGGTGATCTGAATGCGGCGCTTAAGGAGTTGGCCTCCAAGATGCAATAAGCAGATAAAGAGGCGGCAGAGCTTCATTCGTTATTCTTACAAGGATTAAAATTGGCGGCAGTTATGGGGGACAGCAAACTCCCTGACTGCCGCTATTATGTTATAAAAGACTGCGCCCGTGCACCATTTCATTGACTTCTGACGAGTAGAAATATAGAATTATATTTGCCGCAAATTTGTGTTTGCAGGGATGAAATTGCCCCAATACGAATGGGGTTTAAATACATAGTCAGAGGAAAGGTGGGGACTTCACATGGCAAAATTGAAGGATATTGCAGACCGGGTAGGTGTATCGATCTCTACCGTTTCACGTGTGATGAAGAACGATGTCAATCGATCGGTCAGCGATGAAACCCGCAAAAAAATCTGGGATACCGCTGAGGAGCTGGGCTACCGTTCACAGCGTCCGGCCAAGAAGAAAAAGGTACAGCCCAAAACGGCATATGCGATCGGCTGTGTGGTGGCTATTCCGCAAAATAAATACAACAGCCCTTATTTTTCAGTCATTATGGAAGGGATTGAGAAGCAGCTTGCTGAAGCGGGTATGCGTCTGGAATTTGTGTACAGCATCGAAAACGATGGCGACATCGTGCAGCTGCAGTCTCTGGTGAAGGAACATCGGATTGATGGCATGATTGTAGTGGAACGGATTGACCCGGAAGCCTATCGCTGGCTCAAAGCCAATGTACGCACCTTAGTGGGTGTGGATATCACGGACCCGGACATTCCGGTCGTTAGTTATGACCGGGAAGAGGCTGCCAGGGAGGCAACGAATCATCTGATTGCCCAAGGGCATCGGATCATTGCCTACATTGGCGGTGCTGAATACAAGAACGATTTTCGTGAGGAAAAACGGTTCCTTGGTTATCGGCGTGCCATGAATGACGCGGGATTACCTGTGGATGATGACTGGGTGATCGATGTGAAATGGGATGTTTCGCTGAGTTATGAATTGACCAAGCAGGCATTTACCAACAATGCGAACAGACCTACAGCCATTTTTGCAGCCAGTGACATGATGGCGATTGCGGCCATGCGTGCTGCGACCGAACAGGGGCTCCGCATTCCAGAGGATATCGCCTTCTTTGGGGTAGACAATATTGAGATATCCGAATTCACCTCTCCGCCGTTATCGACCATTCATGTACCGAAGCTAGAGATGGGCATGTTCGCGGTTAAACAGCTGCTCGATTATCTGGATCATCATTATGAAGTCGCTGTCAAAATGATCGTTCCGTATCGCTGTATATTCCGCCAGTCTTCCAATGGCAAAATAGAATAATTTCATGGATGCTGCATTCAGGCACCAAAATATCTGCAACACAAATGTTTGAAAAGTTAGAAATAAATAAGAGGAGCATTATTGATATATTGATGCAGTATGCATCATTGGACTGCATATAATTCCAGATTTAACTAACGGGCAGGTTAGTCTAAATCATAATGTGGCTGTTAATTACTGAAGAGCGCCACACTTGGCTTATACAATCGAAGAGTAGGGCTTATTTAGAAGACAATTACAGTGGTTAGAACCAATAGCTGCAACAAATTGGCAGGGAATGATAAGGGGATGTAGCCGGGTTAAATTCGTCTTACACAAGTCTAGGTACCATATTAGGATCGCCTATTGCTGGTGCACTATATGATGTAACACATTTCATGCCTTATACGATAGCCAGCAGTTACTCAGTGCTGGTCACAAACAGAAACAAAAAGGTGTCTAAGCGAAAAGAAACTACCTTCGATGTATAAAGCTCCATTTTGTAGTTAGGGAGTAGTCTTTGTCTCCTCTATGAAATAAAATAATCATGTATTTTCATCAACCACCAAGTGCAAAATAAGTAGGTTAGGACTAACACTTCTTCTTCTGACATACCGTTTGTATCCAAAGAATTATTAAAAATGATAAAAAAAGACCCCTTAAAAAAGGGGCTTTTTTGTGCAGATCATTTTCTTTTAAACCCTGTAAGAAAATATGAAACAGTAAACACAATGGATAGGTTTAAAATGATAATCAACAACCTTGGGGTATCAAGTTGGTATATTGGATTAAATCCATTGATGTCTCTATTTGAGTCAATTAGCATCCATATAGGAGCGAACACTGCGGAATCAACAGATTTTTCTGGTCCCCATATTAAATGAAACGGCACAAGCAAAAAACCGAAAACAATGATAAATAAGATATACAGAACCATTATAATTTTCTTAATAACAATCAAATCCTTTGTTTCGTTTCAACAAAAAGGTGGAAACGAAATTAAATAGTATTATTTAGGAGCACCGGATGGAGGCAAAGGTGTAGAGGCGCTTGTACTTTTATTCGTGTTAACAACTGACCAATACTCGTTAGATTTCACAGACAGGCGTTTATTGACACCTGTTTCTGTTGTATCTTCTGTAAAAATAGAACCGCCGGGTACAACTGTATAAGTAGTAGTATACACACCTGAGTAAGAATCTTCAATCCAACGAATATATGGTCGGTAGCCCCAAGCTGTCCATCCTGGAACATCTGCTCCTTGAGATACGGTTGTCTCCTGCTCAGCTGTAAAGCTTCCACTGAAACCAAATTTATTTTTTACTTCAATTGAGCCTGAAAACCCTAAAGTGGCACTGATTTTCGTTCGTTTTGTGCTGCTAACCTTAATAGGAACAGAAGAACGATAATTGTCTTCTGTCAACCAATTATTAGTATAGGTAACCATATTTGTGCTTTTTGTGACCGATGGGCCGCTTTTCCATGAACCGTATAGCTTCACAAGAGAATTCACTGCTGCAACACTTGAAGGGCTTACTAAGGAAGATTGAGCACTATTCGTTGTCGAGGCGATAGTATTTTCCACAAGAATGTCTACATCTTTTATACTATCAGCATATTTAATAGGGTCACTATTAAAAAAGTTTAAATATGCTTCGCGTAATTTTTGAGAATCAATCTCTTTCGTAGTTTCATCATACCAACCATTATCTTCAAGTTGGCCGACCTTCTTTAACCCACTTGAGAAAGAAGAAAGTGCTTGAGTAGGTTCATTTATTTTCTCAGAGAGAACTTCAGTTATTTGCTTGGCATCAACTGTTTGTACAACAGAAGATGTTAGCTCAGCAGCATAGCCAACATTAACAGCAGAAAAGCTTAATGCTAATGAGAGAATAGATAATGCAACTTTTTTATTCATTTAATTCCATCATTTTCTATTTATTTTAAATTATTTATTATCCACCTTTTAATGGAATTTTTTTATGATATCATATACATATCGAAAAAAAGTGTCGAAATTTGGAGATTCATTTGTTAAACTTTTGTAATAATTTAGATCTATCTGAAAAATCGATTTTAATTATGTAACTTCTAGGATATAAACAACTTATAAGTCTTTTAAGTTACAGATTTTTTAGATAAACATTAGATTAGTCAAAGTAAAAAAATAAGCTTAAAAAAGGGTTGAAAGATTACATTGTTGTGGTGGAGGTAAACAAAGCCGTTCAAGTTGATTGATGTGAATTCATGTAGGGTTCGAAAGCTAAGGCAACACAGTATACACTTGGGAAATACAATTTATATTGCCGAAGCGATTATCTGGATGTATAGATTGATATCAACAGAGTGGTTGATGTTACATTAGATTCTGGTTCTGATTCAGGGTTATGCCAAAACGTATAGGCATAACGCTAAAAGATATGGAGCAGTTTATAGGTCGGTAGCTGCTTCTTTTTCGTTAAACTAACGGGCAGGTTAACACAATAGATCAACCATTTTGGTTGACTGTAAAAAGTTGGATTAGTATGATTGCTATGGAATAGAAAAATCCTGAAACTGGGGCTTTCGCATGTCACCAGGCATTCATTTTATTAAATTTAGGCAACAGCAGTGAGTAGGCCATAATTTAATCTTTATTACTAAGGAGAACTAATGGACCCAAAAATAAAATTATTGTTCTTGGACGAACATGCTGCTGAAGGCGCCGCGCGTTATGGGGTCAGCCAAGAGGAACTCACTTTCATTGGAGGTTTTCAAAACTTTATATATTCCTATAATCGCGATGAATTGAAATATATTCTCCGTTTCACTCCGAGCACTCTTCGCACGTCGGAAGGACTTGTAGCAGAAATGGATTGGATTCATTATCTTTCAGAGAGTGGTATAGCAGTGTAAGAACCGATTTCTTCAATTAATGGAGAGTATTGCGAACTAGTTCAAGGAAATAAAATAGATTTTTACGTAACCTCCTTTAAACATGCACCAGGCCGTAAGATCGGATATCCAGAATGTCTAGGCAATTCTATACTTTATGAAGAGTGTGGACGTATAACGGGCCGACTTCATGAATTAGCGAAGCTTTACAACCCTACGATTGCCAAAAGGCACACTTGGGAGTTTAATGAATACCTCTTACGAGCCGAGGATTATTTGCCGTCAGAACTTCAACCAATCCTTATTGCCCTTGATGAACTTAAAGTACAATTGGCGAGTCTACCTGTTAATGCGGATAATTTTGGTTTGATCCATGGAGATATTAATGTGGGAAACTTCACGATCGATGAAGCTGGGGGATTAACTCTCTTTGACTTCGACGAGTGCCAGTACAGTTGGTATGTCGAGGATATTGCTATCCAACTGTATTACTTGCTATATGTATTCGGAGAAGATTCGAAGTTCGAACGAAAGGACCAGTACGAACTTTTCATAAAGCACTTCGAGCTAGGTTATACAGAGGATGGTCGACGAATGCCAGACAACTGGAAGGATTTGTTGAAGCTTTTCCTTAGACTTCGCGAAATCATTGTGGTTGTCGGTATGCATCGGAGCTGGAATTTAAGCAAGCCAGATGACTGGACCCGCGATTTCTTGCAAGATAGTAGAATGAGGATTACTAAAGGTATCTCGTTGATCGATGAATTTTGAACGACTAAATGGAGGATACTCATTGAGCTAACGGGAAACGTTGGTTCAAAAAGCATGGAGCAGTCTGCAATTTGGCAGGCTGCTCTTTTTTTACAGCATTTTGGACAACTTCCGGTATTCCCGTGGCGAAATGCCCTCATATTTGCGGAACATGCGGCTGAAATAATGAATATCCGGGTAACCGCTTTGTACACCCACAGCCTCAATGGAATGATCGGTTTCCCGGAGCAGCTTACGTGCTTCGCTTAGACGGATGGATTGAATGTATTCGTTGGGCGGCATGCCCGCAATCTGTTTGAACAATTTGGCCATGTGATCCACACTCAGATTCAATTGTTTGGCGATGCTCGAATTGGTCCATGGGTCGGATGGGGCCGCCTCTATACGTTTCATAAGTTCTAGCAGCTTTTCTCCATGTACCGAATCATGACGTGACGAACTTCGCCAGGATGAACGCAGCAAATGGGTCAATATTTGCAGCATCAACGCTTTACATACCAGTTCATATCCCGGTGGGCGCATGGTGAATTCATGAACCAATTGCTCCATAAGCTGCACGGCAGCTGTTGAGGGGGTATACACCGGGCTGAAAGATAGTGGAGTCATGCCCTCTGCACACGCCTCCACGGCGAATTTATGAGGCTGAACAGTCTCTTCGTTAACCACCATATCGGCCTCGGTCTGAATGGTTAATTCGTTGAAGAAATCAAAATGAATGCCGATAAAACGTGCTTCCGGGCTGGAAACCACCTCATTTTGGTGATAGACACCGGCAGGCAGCATGATGAGCTGGCCCGCCTTTAAAATATGGTGTTTATCGTTCATATCCGTTGCTGCTTCACCTTGGGAGACATACAGAAGTTCAAAATCATACAAACGCCGTTTGGCCAGCTTGCCGGGAGGAAGGCTCTGGAACTGAGCATAATGCACGTTAGGAGACCATTCCTTGTAAGCAGCGGTTCGTTGCAGAGGATATACCGTTTGTTGAAGAGACATGAATCCGATCTCCTTTCTCAATGAGATTGGCCCTAATAGATCGAGTTGAAACTGAACGGAATTGTGCAAATAATCTCTTTATCTCCTAAATAAATATTCACATAAATTATTTATAATATATGTATTATCACATGTTCTTACGAGAGAGACAATATCACGGATTAAGCTAAAAAAGGAGAGGATTACGATGCACTCTCTCCCTGTGGAACGCAGCACGAGTTATTGCTGCGAACCACTCAGGTCAGTTGCACAGAGTGGATTTCCCTCGGCTGCGGATTGGGAACGATGTGTTCCAGTGGAACTGGTGGACACGGTAACAGGCAGACCACCATATCAATCCACAGAAGTTCGCTTTGGCTGGAGTCCCGAATACCTGCATATTCGCTATGTATGCCAGGATGATTACGTCGTATCAGATTTCACGGAAAGGGATCAGCCATTGTATGAGCAGGATGTAATCGAACTGTTCATTGATGAACAGGGTGATGGCACCAACTACATCGAACTGGAGGTTAGTCCGCACAACGTTGTATTCGATGCACTCATTCACAATGATGGCGAAGGTTCCGAATTGAAGGTGGATGTAACCTGGAAGCTGAAGGGGTTGCAAACGGCTGTAGAAGTGGATCTTCAGGGCAATCGGGTGTATTTAATCCATATTCCCGTCTGTAACTTCAAGTCGCCCCTGACTAAAGGGGTATGCTGGAGGGTCAACGTTTACCGTATTGATGAGAATGTGCAAGGAGATCGGGAGTATCAGGCATGGCAGCCCACGGGAGCAGTAAACTTTCATTTGCCTACCCGATTTGGTTATTTTCAATTGGGGTAGTTATGCACGGATGAAGAACAGGTTTGTATATTTTGAAGGAGGGTATTGGGATGAAAAAAGGGATTAACATATGGTCGTTTCCAGGAGATGCCTCTATTGCGGATTGTATTCAGACGGCGAAGCAAGCCGGCTTTGAGGGGATTGAACTATCTCTTAATGGAGAAGGCGAGCTAAGTCTGTCTGCCACGGATCAGGAGGTTCGTGATATTCAGGGACGTCTGGAAGAGGCCGAACTCGACATCGCGGGACTTGCAACCGGATTGTACTGGGATTATCCGATGACGAGTGCCCGTCCAGAGATCCGCTCGAAAGCATTGGACGTGTGTAAAAAACAGCTGGAACTTGCCGCAGCATTTGGTGTGGATACCATTCTGGTCATTCCGGGTGCGGTTGGTGTGGATTTTATTCCAGACAGCGAAGTGACGGATTATGAAGTTGCCTACGAACGGGCGCAAGAAGCGATTGCGCACCTGCTGCCGTATGCGGAAAGTGCCGGAGTATCGATTGGCATTGAGAACGTATGGAACAAATTTCTGGTGTCGCCGCTAGAGCTGCGTACCTTTATTGATTCCTTTGGCTCAGATTATATAGGTTCGTATTTCGATGTGGGCAATGTGGTGCAGAACGGTTACCCGGAGCAGTGGGTTCGCATTCTCGGTCACCGGATCAAGAAGGTGCACTTCAAGGATTACCGTCGTCAAGCGGGAGGGCTTCATGGATTTGTGGATTTGCTGGCTGGAGATGTGAACTATCCGGCGGTGATGCAGGCATTACAGGCCATTGGTTACGACAACTACGTGACTGCCGAGATGATTCCGCCATACACTCATCATTCGAAGCAGATCATATTCAATACATCCAAAGCGATGGATGCCATTCTTGGACGTTCTTAGGAATAAATTCAGATAACAACGTTTATGAGAGTGAGAAATCTATTTTTTGTGGGAGGTAGAACTATGTTAAAAGTGGGATTGATCGGTTTTGGGTTTATGGGACGTATGCATTTTGATAACTATGTACGCCTTGCCTCAGAAGGGGAACCCGTGGAATTGGCAGCCATCTGCGATCTGAGAATAGAGGAACTGAAGAACGGTAAAGCAGCCGGCAATATGGCAACAGAGCAGGAGGTATATGATCTCACACCTTATCGTTTGTACGACAACATCGACGCGATGCTGGAGCATGAAGAACTGGATATCATTGATATTACGCTGCCTACGCCACTGCATGCTGAACTAACGTGTTCCTTGCTGGAGAAGGGCATGCATGTGCTGTGTGAGAAGCCGGTTGCACGCCATTCGGCGGAAGGCTGGAAGATGGCACAGACGGCCAAAGAAACCGGGAAAACACTGATGATTGGTCAATGTTTACGCTTCTGGCCAGCCTATGCTTATCTGAAATCCGTTGTAGAAGACGGTCGTTATGGATCGGTCAACGCAGGTTATTTCTTCAGGGGTTCAGGTTTGCCTCAAGAGTGGTTTTTGGATGGGGAGAAAAGCGGTGGCTGCATATTAGATATGCACATCCATGATGCGGACATGATTCACTGGCTGTTTGGCAAACCGGATCAAGTATCCACGCTGGCTCGCAACGTCATTCCGGGAAGCGGCTATGATACCGTGTCCACCAATTATGTATACCCTGACGGAAAAGTGCTGAATGCTCAAGCTGACTGGACGCTGGGGGGAGACTACGGTTTCTCGATGACATATCGCGTTAATTTGGAGCAGGGGAATCTGGTCTTTGAGAATGGTGAGCTGAACGTAAATCCGAACAATGCTCCCGGTTTCGTCGCTGAGCTGTCACCCGACTCGGGATATTATCACCAACTCAAATATTTTATCCAGTCTGTTCAAGCAGGTACGCCTGTATCTGTATGTACACCAGAGAGCGCAACAGGCTCGCTTGAGTTAATTGAAGCCGAGATGCGCTCGGCGGATGAGCGCGGGGCATTGGTTTCGGTGGGGGAAAAGACAGGTCAAATGACAGCAGAGGCATAATTAATGCGATCAATTTCCGATCCGGCATCGTTCCCCAGCTGGGTGTTCTATAAAAAAAGATTGCGCTGATCATGGCAAATTTTTTACTGGTGTGGGTGGCCATTCTTTTGCTTGCCGCACTTGGCTCTACCCTGGTTTAGATCGAGACGAAATGGAAAGAGCAGAACCTTCGTACATGAAGGTTCTGCTCTTTTTGCAATAATGTTCCTTTTAAAATCGAACATGAAGAAATGTGAGTAATATTTATTACTGTTTAATTAATGAATTTACCGGATAATTTCTCTTGCAAATACAATTCTTATGATCCACTTCCACCTGGCTTGGTTGATGGAAAAATTGAATTATGTATCTAAGGACTTAGATGTCAAAATAAAAATAAGGTAGCAGGTGAGTATTTATGAAATTGAGCGTTAAAAATCTTTCGAAACATTACGATAAGCCTATTCTCCAGAATGTATCTTTTGAAATGAATACCGGAATACTTGGTTTGCTAGGCGAAAATGGAGCAGGAAAAACGACATTGCTCGAAATCATCTCCACGCTCATTGCCCCCCATACAGGTCAAGTAGACTATGAAGGCATGGATGTCGTTCAGGATTTACATACGATTCGAAAACAGATTGGCTACTTGCCACAGAAGTTTGATTTTTTTCCCCACTTGACCGTGCAGGAGATTCTTGAATATGTTTGCCGTTTGAAAAATATTCATGGGAGGCAGCGGATAACAGAAATTGAAGAAAAACTCAATCAGGTTGGATTGCTGGAGCAAAGAAACAAAAAATTCAATGCTTTGTCTGGAGGTATGAAGCAACGCTTAGGTATTGCCCAGGCTATTGTTGGCAACCCCAAGTTACTTTTGATTGATGAACCTACCGTGGGACTTGATCCTCATGAGCGTGTATCGTTTAGACAACTGTTAACCACTCTTGCAACAGACCGGTCTATTATTATTTCCACTCATATTGTCGAAGATGTTGCACTTACAACGGATTTTGTTCTTGTACTGCACCAAGGGATTGTTAACTACTTTGGAGATATCCCTGCTTTCATCAAATCGGTCGAGGGAAAGGTCTGGCTTTATAGCGGAGAGAATGTGACTGAGAAGCTTCAAAAACAAGGTGCACTAATCATCTCAACACAGGTCACTGCAAGTGGTGTACATATTCGCTATCTATCGGATACCCCGTTGGAAGGCAGCCTTTTATTAGAGCCTACTTTGGAGCACGCCTATATTTATACGAATAGAAAGAAGGTATAACCATTGAATGAATTTATGGTACAACTTCATTTTTCGTTTAAATCATTGCTAAAACATCGCATGCTACTTATCATTGTTTTTTTTCTCACAACGATAATCCCACTTGTTTTGGCACAAATGAGTGGAGAGACCCGCTTTGAAAATCGTTGGCTTTCTATGCTTCAGCTCCAAATGATTATTGTGACGCCTCTAGTCCCCGTTCTCGTAAATGCTGTTTGGGGCGGAAAACTAAGAGACTTCGAACTGAAAACGATCATGTTTTATCTAATTATCCCATCAAATTATTTAATCTCTAAGCTTGTAGCGGTTGGGGCCGGAATAAGTATGAGTTTGATACTGATCGATTCTATTTATTGGTTTGCATTATCAAACCAAGGTCCTAATCTCTTATGGTTAGTTACACTCTTGCAAATCATCTTAACCGTATCCTTTGTTGTCTCGTTAACTGGACTATGCTCACTTATTTTTAAGAGGACGATATACAGTACTATTTTAGTTTTTATTTACTTGATTATCAGTATTCAATATATCCGACAACCCATGTTTGCGATCTGGTTTAATCCAGATTATGTATCGGAAATGATACTACAGCCGAATTTTATGCTTCAACGGTATGTCTTAGTCTTGTGGGTAGCCCTCATGCTGTTGATCAGCTCAATGTTGTTCAGAAAGCAGGTTGTACGCACATGATACGGTTATGGTTTTTAAAACTAAAGGTCCTATGGTGCAGTGAACATATCTGGGCTTTCTACATGGGACTGTTCATTTTGTATTTGAGCAAATTTGTATTTTTCATAGATGAATTGCCTGTTACCATACCTTTATATGGACTTTTCATGTCCACCATGACGCTTGTTATATTGAATTCACCTAAGCGTTACCATATGGTTCATATGATAAGACTGACCAACTGGAACCCTATACGGAGAACTTTGCAGTCATGGTTATTTAGTTTTTTTTGTACGCTTCCAGCCTCAACCCTCTTATTTTTCACGGTTCATGAAATCTTTAAAGACACTCCTGTTTATCTGCTTGTGTTTGTTATTTTCGGATTATCTTACTTCGCAATCAGCTTTGCGTTTGTAATTTCTTTATTACCTTTTAAAATGGCTATTCTATGCAGTGTATCTTTGTACATGCTCCTCACTTTAATGCATGGCTATAAACTGGAGAGTGTTCGGTACGTCGCACCAACTCTGAATTTTATGTATCCAGATTACCCTGATATGATTAATATGCTGTCGATATTTTTTCTTGGTATACTGATGCTGGCCATCTATTGTTGGAGAGGAGTCGATGGGCCTCGCCGACAAAAAAAAATATTGCTTTTCATTCTCATGATTATCGCTGCCACATACATCGCAGTTCCCCTTGGACAAATATGGATTGGAAGGCATTTAGCAAATGAACCTTATCAAAAGGTTCAAGTGAATAACATCGTTGTGCAATATAAAGGCATCCCTCATACTATTGCAACAAGATATGGTCAGGTAGTATCTGATATTATCGATGAGTTGAACGAACATAAGATTAATCCTAATATTACCCAAATCATAATTACTCGATTAGATCATGTTCCCAAAGGTACTCAACTGGAGCATATTTTGAAGTTAGAAGAGAAGACGCTATACATTGAACCATATTCGAATAAGTTTTATGAGTTTAATTATGGGTATAATATAATTCGGGATATGCTTGAACTTTCCGAAACTAATCATCAGATTGGACTACAAATAACCCAAAGTTTGATTAGTAAGAACAAACATCATTTTTTCGATTCACTTCAACGTCGGGGACTTAGTGAAACTTATGAATAAAAGATATGGTTTCATAAGAGTAACTATCCGTAAGTTAATAGAGTTGGAGTGAATTAAAATGATTAATAGTATACTAAACCGTTACTTGTAGTTAGGGCGTGTCTTCAATCTGTTTGAAGACACGCCCTAGAACATTAGCTCATGGATTTCCCACACTATCGAATTTAGTGATTGTACTTTTTTTAAAATACATATTGGCTTGACTTTTATTTTTGAAAATTAAATTACCTTCCAATTATTCGCCTGCTCCACCGTCAGGGGCTGATGTCTGCGGATATAATCCTCTACTAGTGCCGCCATATCCGTGGCGCCTTCGTGCAGCACCTTTTTGCCTGGATACATGGCATAATCACCGCCACCTGCTGCACGATAACTGTTCATCACTACAGAATACGTCGCTTCCATCTTAACAGGTATGCCCTCACGTTCCAGCTTCACGACACGACTTCCCACAGGTTTGGAAATATCCAGCTCGTATTCAATGCCTGCCCACATGTCATAATTATAATGCTGGGGTTTCGGCTGCATATATGCGGGATTGACGACAACTTTGCCCGAAGCCTCCACTTCAAAATAACGCGCCGTTTGCTCCAACGCATCCCGAATGTCCTGACCACGAAGCTCCAGCACCGTCAGTGTATTGGGATAGATAAAGTTGGACAACACATCCCGCACGGTAATGCGTGAACCGAAACCGCGGGCTTCTTCGCTGAGTAATGCGGTATTGGAGATTTGAGCCCCCGTTGCTTCCATCTGCACCTGATGTACAAAAGCAATGAAGGGATGCGCCCCGAGCCGCAATGCGGCAGGATCGGTGATGGACAAGTCACCGGCTACCTCGCCAATCGGCTGGTCCAGCCATGCCTGTGCTTTTGCTTCCAACTCGTCCGTCAGTTTCATAACAGCCGCATCGGGCTGTACATCACTATGTTCATCCATGAGCAGCAAGCGAGCCTGTTTCCCTGCAATCTGCCACTTTCCATTCGATAACCGCTCCAACTGAACGGATACATGACCAGCCCCGTTCCCACTAAACCCAGGCTGGATTACGGTCACCCCATGAATCTCAGCGGTAAGTTGACGATGTTGATGCCCGGTGAGCAGAACGTCAATCCCATCAATGTCACGGCAGATGGCGTACGCCTGATTTTCTCCGGTTAACCGCTCAGCAGGTTCGCCTGTCTCCAGATCACTTTCAAATCCCCCATGATAACTGACCACGAGCACATCCGGCTGTTCATGTTCACGAATATAGCCAACCCACGCACGAATAGTCTCCAGAGCGTCAAGGAACTGTAAACCTTCTATATTTTTCGGATGCTCCCAGTTCGGAATATAGTGTGTCGTTGCGCCCAGCAAAGCAATTTTAACGCCCGAGGACAAGGTTCTGATTAGATAGGGAGGGCCAAAGGCGGGTATGCCTGCTCCAGGAGGTGCAACGGCCCGTGTTTCTTTTTCAGTCTTTTCTCCATTAACAATATTGGCGGATAGCCATGGGAAATGGGAATCTTCAACGGCTTTACGCAGCAAGTTCTGACCGTAATTGAATTCATGGTTACCCATCACGGCAGCATCATAGCCAAGTTCATTCAGAACATTAATGAAAGGATGTACTTCGTGATCCGAAACAAAGGATGCAGCATATGAGGCCAAAGGGGAACCCTGCAACAGATCACCGTTATCCACGAGCAGCAGTTCGGGTGAACGCTCACGTTCACGCCGGATCAGCGAAGCAAGCAAAGCAAGTCCGGCTGGACGATAGGCATTGGTATTGTAATGTATGGGACGAATGGCCCCATGAAGATCACTGGTTACCAAGATGTCGAAGCTTGACGAAGTTGTTATGGATGTCATTTTACAATCTCCTCTAAATATAAAGATGAGGCTATTCTAACAGATGCAAGCCGCTCTGACAGCCTGACAGGAAACTTTACAAAACTCCAAATTTCGTTTCACATCACGCAAATATTTGACGACTATAGTAGACAAGTATTGAAAAATAGAAACTCTTTGGAGGGTGTTCGTTTGAAGAAGTCTGCTTTATTTTTACCATTGTTGATTTTGGTTCTGTTTCTAAGCGCTTGTGGGTCTAGCAGTAGTACAACAGGTTCGGCTAACGGGGCTGATACGAGCTCGAATGCATCCAGTACGGACACGGCAGAAACAGACAAAGCCGCTGAAGGTTATGTGCCGACTGAGCTGACTGTACAATTCGTTCCATCACAAAATGCAGATACACTCGAAGCCAAAGCAAAACCACTTGAGAAGCTGCTCGGTGATAAATTGGGCATCCCGGTGAAGGTCAGCGTATCCACAGACTACAACACCATTATTGAAGCCATGGCTTCCAACAAAGTGGACGTAGGCTTCCTGCCTCCGACAGCGTATGTACTTGCTAAAGAAAAAGGGGCAGCTGAAGTTATTCTTCAGGCACAACGTTTTGGTGTGAATGATGAGACTGGCGCTCCAACCGAGCAGCTGGCAGATTCGTATAAATCCATGATTATTGTGAAAAAGGATTCGCCGATCCAATCCGTAGAGGATCTGAAAGGCAAAAAAATCGCTTACCAGAACGTAACGTCTTCCGCAGGTTATGTATGGCCGGCAGCCCTGCTGCTCGACAGAGGCATTGATCCTTTGAAAGATGTACAGCCAATCACGGTTAAAGGCCATGACCAAGGCGTACTGGCAGTACTGAACGGCGACGTTGATGCTGCAGCGATTTTCCAAGATGCCCGTAACACTGTAGCGAAAGACTACCCGACTGTATTTGAAGATACTCGTGTACTGGCGTTCACTGAGCCAATTCCTAACGATACGATCGCAGTACGTACAGACATGAATGCAGATTGGACAGCGAAGATTAAACAAGCGTTCATCGATATCGGTAAAGATCCATCCGGTCATGAGATCATTAAAGAAATCTACACACACGAAGGTTATGTAGAGTCGGATGACAGCAAGTTTGATATCGTTCGTGAGTATGGTGAAAAAGTAAAAACCGAGTAGTAACTGATTAGTGTTCAGATAAAGAAAATCGTAAATGATTGTATTTCTTATCTTATCATTGGATAACTTCATCGGTTCAGCGGGCAGGCCAGTTCAGCGTGACATACGCTGCACTGGCTTGTCCCATTACAGCGTGACCCTGGGAATATACCATATTAATGAAAGAAGGATTACCGCCATGATTGAGCTTCACAATGTAACGAAAACATACGCTAACGGCACCAAGGGCCTAAATAATATTAATCTGAAATTTAAACAGGGAGAATTCATCGCCGTCGTTGGTTTGTCTGGTGCGGGGAAATCGACGCTTCTGCGTTCCATTAACCGGCTTCATGATATCAGTGACGGTGAGATTTTGATTCATGGCAAGTCGATCACAAAAGCTCATGGCAAGTCACTTCGCATGATTCGTCGGGATATCGGGATGATCTTCCAGAGCTTCAATCTCGTAAAACGTTCCAGTGTGCTTCGCAACGTGCTTGCTGGACGCGTGGGATATCATTCCACCATGCGTACCATTCTGGGTCGTTTTCCAAAAGAAGATACAGAACTGGCATTTGGAGCACTGGAACGGGTAAACATCGCGGAAAAAGCCTATTCCCGCGCAGATCAGTTGTCCGGTGGGCAGCAGCAGCGGGTAGCCATAGCCCGAGTGCTTGCACAGGAAGCCAAAATCATTCTGGCAGACGAGCCTGTCGCTTCACTCGATCCACTAACAACGAAGCAGGTAATGGATGATCTGAAACGTATCAACCAGGATCTCGGTATTACAACGATCGTTAATCTTCACTTTATCGACCTTGCCAGAGAGTATGCGACCCGTATTGTTGGATTGCGTGCGGGCGAAGTGGTGTTTGACGGTCCGGTATCCGAAGCAACAGATGAGCGTTTTGCAGAAATTTATGGCAGACCTATTCTGGCGGACGAGCTGCTGGATAAACAGGCTGTACAGGATCAGCGGGGAGAAGTGCTGGTATGAAGCAACCCGTAAACGTATCGATAGATGGATCATTGCAGAACGAATCAGGAAAGGGAAAGCGTGCTGGCACAGGTTCAGGCTCGGCTGTCCATCGTCCCAAACCACCGGGGCGTACCAAACATTTGCTCACGCTAATCATCATTCTGCTGCTTTTGTGGGCAAGTGCCAGACAGACCGATGCCAGTTTTAGTGAGCTGATTGAAGGTTTCCCCAACATGCTGGATTTGCTGCGTGAGATGTTCCCGCCGCGGTGGAGCTATTTTGACAACATCGTCCAGGGCATGCTGGAGACGATCCGTATGGCTCTGATTGGTACAACGATTGGTGCGATCATCGCCATTCCGGTCTCCATTATCTGTGCAGGCAACTTAATGCCCAGCCGTTGGATCTACTATCCGGCACGCTTTGTGCTGAACCTGATCCGTACCGTGCCTGACCTTTTGCTGGCGGCACTATTCGTTGCTGTGTTTGGACTTGGCCCGATTCCTGGTATATTGGCACTCGCCGTTTTCTCGGTGGGATTGATTGCCAAGTTGACCTACGAAACGCTGGAAACGATTGATCAGGGACCACTAGAAGCGATGACCGCTGTCGGTATGAACCGGATTCAACTCATTGTTTATGGCGTGGTGCCACAACTGGCCGCCCAATTTACTTCCTATGTGCTGTATGCCTTTGAGATTAATGTGCGTGCCGCTGCGATTCTCGGATTGGTTGGAGCAGGGGGCATCGGACTGTATTATGAAGCAACCCTTGGATTCCTGGAATATGACAAAACGAGTGTCATCATTCTGTTTACCCTTGTCATTGTTCTGATCATTGATTATGTAAGTACTAAGCTGCGGGAGAAATTGTTATGATGAAAAATGAAACAAGCGTCATCCGGCGCAAACCACGGAAGAACCCGCTTCGCTGGGTTATTATACTATTGCTTATCCTGGTGTACGCGTGGGCACTTGCCGGTGTACCGTTTACCGGTTTGAAGGACACGGCTGGTCAGATCATGAAGGCAATTATCGCCGGGATTTTCTCCCCGGATTGGGACTTTGTTTATCTGCCTGAGGGTGAAGATTTGCTGCGAGGATTGCTGGATACGCTGGCGATCTCCGTGCTGGGTACCGTCATTTCCGCTGTACTGTGTATTCCGTTTGCGTTCTGGTCTGCGCGGAATATGAGCAGCTTCCGTCCTGTATCGGGTACGGGCAAAATGGTGCTCAGCTTTATTCGTACGTTCCCGGAGATTATTATGGCATTGCTGTTCATCAAGGCGGTGGGTCCGGGTTCCTTCGCGGGTGTACTCGCCCTTGGGCTGCATTCCATCGGGATGCTCGGTAAACTGTTCGCTGACGAAGTGGAAAATATTGATTATGGTCCTTCTGAAGCGCTGCTCGCTTCCGGAGCGACGCGCATGCAGCAGCTGTGGTTTGCTGTACTGCCACAGGTTTTGCCTGGATTCCTTAACTACACATTGTATCGGTTCGAGATTAATGTACGTTCCGCAACCATCCTGGGGGTTATCGGGGCAGGGGGGATCGGTACACCGCTGATCTTTGCACTCAGCACACGAAACTGGCCGCGAGTAGGGATTATTCTGCTGGGGATCATCGTGATGATCACGATCATTGACCTGATTTCGGGATACATTCGCAAGAAGCTGGTATAGGGAAGAAAAGGTAAAGTTTGTTTGTCTTTTCAAACGCTGGTAGAAGATTCCGAATCCTTATTGTATGCTGACGATGCTTACTCGACGAGGACGTTTAGTGATGGATTCAGACTTCGTGCTCTACTCTTGACCTAGGAAAAACAAAAGATCCGTTGCCAAATCTGGGACGGATCTTTTGTTACTATTTGGACGTCGTTTTATTTGAACCGCTGGGCTTGCCTTGAAGGCATAATGGTTAGTTCCGGAATGCTGACATGCTCAGGCTGCTCTAATGCATAGATTGCTGCCTCTGCAACATCATCGGGATGTAACGGCAGGACTTTCGAAGCAAACGCGCGAATTTCATCCTCGGAATACCCGGCCACCTGAGAAAATTCCGTTGCCACCGCCCCGGGCTGAATCGTCATAACGCGAATTCCATGATCGATTGTCTCCAAACGTAATGCAGACGCTATGGCGTTAACGCCGTATTTGGTAGCGCTGTATGGACCTCCTCCGGCGATCACTTCCTTGCCGGCAATGGAGGAAATGATGATGACATCTCCCTTACCCTGACCCAGCATTGGCGGAAGCCCGTAGTGCAGCGTCAACATTAGGCCGTGTACATTCGTCCTGTACAGCTCCTCCCATCTTTCCAGATCTACTTCTACCAAAGGACTTCGATACCCGAATCCGGCATTGGCAACTATAATATCAAGGCGGCCCCAGCGGTTAATCGTTTCATCGACCACATGCTGTACTTCTTCAGCCGTTTGAATATCAGCAGGTACCGCCATTACCTCGTATAATCCCTCTTTATGCAATTCCTGAACCAGCTCATCCAATCGATCCCGTCGACGTGCCACTATAGTCACATGGGCGCCGCGCTTTACCAGTTTCCTGGCGATCGATGCTCCGATTCCGCTGCTAGCGCCTGTCACCAAGGCGACTTTGCCGGTCAGACTCTCCTTCTCATTCCAAGATAGCTCCAATTCATCCAGATTCATTTCGCACCCTCCCAGATTCCAACCTTATTTTGTTAAAAGCACGCGATGAACGCTCCTGCTGCCTCCAGGTGCCGTTCCTATATATAAATATCCGTTATGGCTTGCAGCCGTAGTTACGCCATACACTTTGCCTTCCGGATCATGCCAGCTTCCGGTCCTTTGAGCCAGTATCTGGTCAACTGATAGTGATACGATTCCGCCAAGTACAAAATCTTCTTCCGCAGACAAGGCAACCCCGTTTGCAAAGATTGCCTTCTGCACCGAAAGGAACCTTGTAAATTTCCCCGTCTGAATCTCCTGTATATAGCTGGCCTTCTTTATCGAATGTAATGAATTCCGGAAATCGAGGGGCACCAGTAACAAGCTGAGCTGAGTTTGTTGTTCTGTTTCCACGGACCCGCTTCCTCAAATGAGGGAGCTGTCGGTACGGACCATTTTGTCGGTTTGATCGGTGAAGGCAAAAGCAAGAAAACGAGTAATTCTAGAACGAGCACCGCGAGTAGTGATAGACCCTATCTGGCTATCCTAGCACACAGTGAGCGTTTAGGACGATTCGCCTTAAGTAGATTTAACGGAGCTAACTGGTTTATTGGGTATTAGAGCGCCTCCTATGTCATTTTTGAGAGATTTTAGATTTGGACTACGATTTTACCAAAATATTGCTTCCCTTCAGCCAAGAGCGTGTATGCTTCTCCAATTCGATCTAGAGGGAATACACGGTCGATGACGGGATGTAAACGATGATGGGCAATCGCTCGATTCATCTTTTCAAAGTGATCCCGGTTGCCGACTTGACTGCCGCGAACCGTTGCGGCTTTCTGCAAAATGCTGGTGACATCGTATTCCGGAATGGTCAAGCCCGATAAGAACCCGACCATACTCAATGTCCCTCCTGTGCGAAGCGCATTGATGGATTTCACCATTGTTGCCGCTCCTCCAACATCCAGCACATGATCGACACCGCCGTCAGTCAGCTCGAGCGCCTTCTGATCCCAATCGGGAACTTCGGAATAGTTGATGGTTTGCCATGCCCCGAGAGCTTTTGCTCGTTCCAGCTTGGCGTTGCTGCTCGACGTGATGATAACTCGTGCTCCGGTCATAAGCGAGAATTGAAGCCCGAAGATGGAGACACCGCCTGTTCCCTGCAGCAGCACAGTATCACCCGCTTGCAAACCACCGTATTCGATTAGCATGCTCCATGCGGTTAATGCCGCGATCGGCAGGGTGGAGGCCTCCTCATAAGTGAGGTGATCGGGAATAGGGACGACTCCGTCTTCATGCAGAACGACATACTCGGCCGCCACTCCGTTCAACGGACCTCCCAGACTGTCTGCTAATACCTCAGCTCTTGGGTTGCCGGCCAAGAATCGTTGCTGCAAATTACCTGCGACCCGGTCCCCAACGTGAATTCTTGTTACTCCTTGGCCTACGGCGACAACTTCTCCCGCTCCGTCTGATAATGGAATGAAGGGAAACTTGATGTCGACCGGCATTACTCCGCTCAGGACCATTAGATCCCGGTAATTGAGAGACGCTGCCCTCATGCGGATCAGCACCTCCTTAGGGCCTGGGGTTGGTTTGTCGAGTTCCGTCATGGTTAATTCCTCTAAGCCGAAGCCGTTTGTCAGTTGTATAGCTTTCATCGTATTGTCCTCCCTGTAAGATCAGATTGATTACCCGGATTCTTATTATTGCTGCTGTATCCTTTACGCGGACGAAGCATCCTTCCAACAAGCCGAAGACCTTGCTTTCGTGTAATGAAACGCGATAAAGTCGACATTTCTGATATAACTCGCTTGGCGCGCCCTCCTTCGAAAGATCCATAAAGATAACCTCAGCTTTGATGCCATGCATCTTTCTGAGCTCTGATGCCCGACTCTCAAGCTTGCTCTCCGATCGGGCGACGAGTACCAAATGGCTGCCTTGTTTGGCCGGTTGTCTCGCGAATTGTGCTCTCCAATACCGGAAGAAGCTCCCGTGACGAGCGCCCATTTCCCCTTATTGTCATAGTGCTGCTCTCCTTCTCGACACTATGTTGTAATATAGAAACACCGTTACCCATTGCTCAGAAGTAATTTTCAACTCTCATGAAAGTTAAGTACCGTGCATTCATGGTAACAATGTTTCCTTAAGGTATCATTGTATCCACTCGATTTTATAAAGTCAATATGATCTTTGAGCCTCCATCGTTTTATTGACAAGTGAAGGACAACTGTATCTACTTCCTGCTAAGAGAGTCGGAAACTTAGAGAACCCTTTTTTTGCTTTGCATGCCCGAGGTACGCATGGTCTCGTTGGTGAAAGACCAATCCAGGGAGGGGCCATGCCACCTTGATAGCTAGGATGCTTGCATATGGCGAAATCTGTGTGTAAAGCGCCTCGACAAGAGTACCTGTCAGAGACATTGCGAGCAATAAGCCAGGCCGCAACATGAAGTGATCATACCGCATTGCCAAAGAAGGCCCTGCACGGGGGAAAAGAGGGTGAGCCCTGCTTTGTTTATATTTTTATGGAGGAGGTACGAGTGAGTGAATGCCAACCGGCTAATAACACCTAAGGAAAGCTAGGTCATGCGGCCAAGGAGAACAACAAGCTTAAATTCCATGCTCTGTATGATAAAGTCCACAACTAATATTTAGAGTGTTTACGGTACGAAAAAAAAGCGAAGCAAGATTGCCTGGAATCCCGGCGATCTTGCTTCGCTTTTACTATGTTTGGTTAAACGTTGGCATTCCTTACTGAGACTTAGCTTGCTGCTGGCAGAGATACGGATTTCGTTACTTGTACCGTAATCGTTTCAGTGCTTGTCACACCCGCTGCATTGATCAGCTCGGCGCGATACGTGTACGTTCCGTTCGCGCGACCGGATACATCGGTCACAGCGCTTTGGGCATTAGGTGTTACTGCGTTCAGTGCTTTGGTATCGATCAGTTGACCATTCTCATAGAGGCGGTATTCTGTTGCATTGGTTCCCCACCACAGATTCATGGTTACTTTGTAGTTTCCGTCTCCATCCCAATTATCTTGGGAGAGAACGGCTTTGCCAGGGGCAGCATTCGCCACCTGTACCGTGAGTACTTCACTGCGAGTTGTACCTTTGGAGTTCGTCAGCTCAGCTACATAGGTATACGTACCGTTAGCTTTGCCACTAATCGTTGTTTGGGCCGATTGCGCCGCTGGTGTAGCGTCTGTCAGCTTTTGTGTGTCAATTAGCACGCCATCTTCATACAGTTTGTAGCTTGTGCCATTGTCACCCCACCAGAGGTTCATAGTAACTGTATAAGATCCTTCGGACAGACCGTTGCTATAACCATTGTTGGATGTAAGGGCCGGTTTACCCGGTGCGCCAACAGCTGGCGTAGAAGGTCCTTCTTCGCCGCCTTCTTCAACTTTTACGAAATCGTTCAAGCTTCTAGGCTTCAGTTGAAATACATCTTTGAAAATAGCGGCAACACCTGTCACGCTGATTTTATCGCCTGCTGCATAAGGGAAGGACGTTTGCGTTACACCTGTGCGTGTATCCACACGTACATGCGTGCTTGTTCCGTCTGCTGCAACGGCATCGAATTCAAACGAACCTACGGGTGTTGCACTAATGATGTTCTGAACAGTTACTTCTTTCAAATGAACGAGTTGACCCTGGTTTGCAGCCGTTACTGCTGAAACCTCAACGGCAGCAGGGATGGAGGCTGTACCTGTTTTCTCAATCGCAACGATATCTGTAAGTTCAAATTCACTGTTGTACAGCGCTGTTGCTGCGGTTACTTTAACCACATCTCCAGCGTGGAAACCGCCAGTACTTTGGAAAACATAGAGGCCTCCGGTGGTGTCCTGAAGATAGAAGGATTGTCCACCAAAAGAACCTGGCTCTGTAGTAACTACGCCCTCAACCGTAACCGTTGAACCAGCTGCCTTGGTGCGAGCATCCGCAATGCTGATCGTTGCCGGGATTGGACCTTCCTCTTCCGGAAGCTGCTCAGCCGGAACGTTGCCGACGGTAACAGCATTCGTGATCAGGTTGCTGCCGTTCAGACGCAGACGCAAGCTGGCAGCTCCAGTTGTACCCGGTTTGATGCGAACATTCAGGTCTTTGATGGCACGACCCTTGCTATCTGAAGTTACGCTAAATGTAGAGCTGTAACCGTATGAAGTCGGCCATGTACCATTTTCATTCTGAATCATGGCGACCTGTGTACCGCCAGTTAGGTAGATTCCTGCACTATAACCGGAAACGGTTGTGTTAGCAGGCATGTTCTCTACAACCACGCGGATCTGGAAATCCTCCGCATTAGGCAGGGTTTCCTGCTTCACGAAGCTGTAGGAAGCGTTCGCGCTTGAAGCTGGTCCACCATAAGAACCTGCTTTGAACGTGGAACGATCATACCATTTGTATCCGGCAGCTGGTGCAGACCAAGGTTCAGCCTGTGGTTCCGTGGAAGCAGCGGGTTGTTCGAACGGGAGTAATGCTGTTGCATTATCCAGTTGAAGTCCGTTCACTTGAGTCAAGTTAGTGTAATTTTCTTGAGTAGCAAGCCAGTTAACCGTATTGACCAGCAATTTGCCGTCATCGACTTCTTTGAAACCGTCATAGGTTGTTTTGCGAGCGCCAGTCTCTTCGCGCAGATACTTTGGTGAAGCATCTTCAACCGGAGAGGAATCCCCGATAAACGCTGCTTTACCTGCACCCAGCTTGGAAACAGCTACGTAAGGACCTTCTTCGACTCCGCCGCCATTGTACACGCCTTGGTCAACAGCGTTCGGCCAAGCTGCATTTGTTTTTGGCAGGTATACAATACCTTTAGCTTTGGTTGGATCCGTAATTGCGAGGGTAGAGCCTGCATGCATGGCTACAGCTGAAACACCTTCAGTAATACCAAATGCCTGGGCAGCAGGCACAATGTTGGTCGCATTAATATCGCCTAATGCGTTATAACGGAAGCGTACACCAAAGTTGTAGGACAACCAGTCACTGCTGGTTACATTCTGCATGGCCTCAGAGTTGCGTTCCTCTGTGCTCATGCCTTTGGCCGGATCTTCGAACGCACCACGACGATAGCCGTTAATCGCTTCGGAACCATCCCAGCGGTTTTTGTTACGGTCCGCATTGTAGTGATCTCCAATGAAGAAAATGCTGCCGCCTTTTTCCACATACTCTTTCATGGCTGCCTGCTCTGTCGTTTTGAATGGAACGTTAGGCTCAGCAATGACAAAAACACTATAATCTTTCAGATCATCATACGTAAAAGGGGTGGTTTTGCGCAGTTCTTTGACGTCAAATCCGTCATTTGCGAGTGCATTTCCGAAGTCCGAGAAACCTCCGTCAATGACCCAGTCAGCTGCTCCGGCTGTCTGTGCGTGAGTATTGTCGAACAGGACTTTCTTGCCTGCATTGCCATTAACCACTTTGGCCTGAATGTAAGGAGCCGGATCTGTCGGCCCTTCCGCATGAACCGAAGCATTCCCATTCCATAATCCGATCTGAAGCGGTAACGCCATGGACAATGCCAAGAGTGATTTTAACCATACTCCTCGCATACGTGTCAATTTACCCAACCAAATCCCTCCCAAATATTAGTTGATTTATGAGTTCGTCCATATTTTATCACACCAAAATCTCACATAGTCATAACAATATGTAAAAATATCCTCGATATTTGTAAAATTGAGTCATTAGTCGTAGTTCAGGGCAGATTTCTTCGATAATATCTTACATTGGATGTCTCTTCCCATAACAAAAAGCCATCTCTATGAGATGACTTTGGCTCGAATGCGATTGACGGCATGAAATACCGAGGATTTGATCATGCCTTCACTGCGGTTGACAAGCTGTGCGGTTTCTTTGATGCTGTAACCGTGAATCACGCGTAATTCAAGAATTTTGCGATGTTCCGTATTGGGGATGTGGCTAACCAAGTCGTTGACCCCTTCATCGATCTCCAATTCGGATGTATCACAGTGATACGTCTGCATCTCCAGCTTGCTATCCCGCTTGAACGTACGGGTTCGCTTGCGAAAGGTATCCAGGGCGAGGTTACGGGCAATTCTTTTGAGATAGTAGAGGAGACGTTCTTCCGGAATGTCTGCCGATACATTCATCATTCGAATGAAGCACTCTTGCGCGAGGTCCTCTGCATCCTGTGGATGTTTGACGATTTGAGATAGATACCGTGTTACTTCTGATTTATAGTTTACATAAGCATCATGAATGGTTGATTTGTTCACGTGATGTTGTCCCCTTTGGATACCGATCTGGCCTTGTCCGGTCTGGTTTGTTCTCTATGGTCCAAGTATATCGGGATGATGTTTCCAAAGACGCCAGACTTGTATCGGAGTTGTAACATTTTCCGTCAACCTCTGTTCATTCCTGGAGCAGGGATACAAAATATAGGCAGATGAAATTCATAGAGCAGGGAGATTAAGATTCATCATGAGACCGAAACAGATTTTGATAATAGAAGATGAAGAGTCCATTCGCGACATCCTTTCCTATTCATTGCGCAAGGAAGGATTTGAGATGACAGAAGCGGCCACAGGCAGAGAGGGATTGGAACTGCTGAGGGAGTCCAGACCGGATTTGATCCTGCTTGATCTGATGCTGCCTGACATGAGCGGGTTCGATGTATGCAGACAGCTATCTGTGAATTCAAAGATTCCCGTGATCATGATTACGGCGAAATCCGATATGTTAGATAAAGTGCTTGGCATGGAGCTTGGGGCGGATGACTATATTACGAAGCCCTTTGACATCCGTGAGGTGGTTGCCCGCATTCGTGCCATTTTCCGTCGTATTGACCTGATCAGCGAGACATTGGAAAATCAGTCCTATGAAGTGGTACGGCTTGGTAGACACATCGAGATCCGGAAGGATGAGCGTGAAGTGTGGAAGGATGGGGAACGGGCCGGACTCACCAACAAGGAATATGAACTGCTGCTGTATCTGGTGGAACACCACCGCAAAGTACATACTCGCTCCGAGCTGCTCGACAAGGTGTGGGGCTTTGATTTTCCGGGGGATACCCGTACTGTTGATATTCATGTGCAGCGCATTCGCAAGAAGCTGGATAGCAGTGTGCATGGAATTTCACTCATTGAAACCGTGTTCGGCGTGGGTTACAAACTGAATATACAGGTGCAGACATGAAGTGGACCATTCAGTTCAAAATGGTCGTGCTATTCTCGGTGATCATCTTCATTGGTTTCTCCGCCCTGCTGATCATTTCCAACAAAGTAGGCGAGGAAAACATGTATCGGGAAGTCCATGAGGACATGGTTCAATCGAAAAAGAATCTGGATATTGCCCTCAATCAGTATTTCCTGATTCATAATAAACGGATGACGACCGTCTCGCTGGAGGCCGGCAATCGCGAACTCGCCGATCAGATCGGTTCCGCAGTGGGAGGGGTCGTCACCATCTACCGTCCTGATGCGACTGCTTACAACGCAGCTGACAGAGGCGGGGATACCGCTAATCTATATTCGGATTACCCTGATGTGAAGGCTGCCATGGACTCCAGAATCGCGTACTCCACACAGACGAAGCAGGGGCGCGTCAGGGCAAGTCTTTCCTTCCCTCTTCAGGCCAATCAGCAACTGCTGGGCATTGTTCAACTGGAGAAGGATTATACGGAGTTGTTCAAACGCAATCTTCGTTTTCAGAATACGATCAAGTTATTTGCAGCGATTATCTTTGGGTTTGTGTTTATTGCTTCCATCTTGATCTCCCGGAAAATTACGAAACCGATTCGCGTGCTCACGAAACGTTCAGCGGAGGTGGCTCAGGGCAGTCTCAGCGCAGATATTCAGATTGCGACAAAGGACGAGATTGGAGAATTGGCCTCAAGCTTCACCATCATGATTGATCGGGTACGCGAGCAGATTGACGTGATTGAGCAGGAGCGGGATGAAGTGAAGCAGGTACAGGCCAGAAGCAAGGTTTTCTTTGACAACGTAACCCACGAATTGAAGACACCGCTGACGACTATTCTGGGATACGCCCAGATTTTACGTGACAATGGATTCACGGATCAGGCTTTCTTTGATAAAGGGTTGAATTATATAATCAATGAGAGCCGCCGCCTGAACACGATGGTTGCTGATATTCTGGAGGTGTCCGTATCTTCTACGGTGATTCAGTCCTACCGGTTTGAGTGGATTGATGCTGCGGAGATCATTCGTGAAGCTTGCGAGGATATGTCCATCAAGGCGAGTAAGTACAATATTGGCATTCATTATGAGCTTGAGGAGCAGTTATATTTGCAGGGGGATCGGATAAAGCTCAAGGAAGTCTTTCTCAATATATTGGACAACTCGGTTAAATACGGCTATGTCAACTCGATAATTGAGGTTCAGTCGTTCCGATTGGGAGATCAGATCGCTATCCTTGTTCGCGATCAGGGAGAAGGCATTGGTCCGAAAGCGCTGGAGCATGTGTTTGAACCCTTCTATCGGGATAAAGACATTAACAGAACTGAGAAAGGAAGTGCCGGCCTGGGCTTGTCTATTGTGAAGAATATCGTTGAACAACATGGGGGAACTGTTGAAATCAAGAGTATCATGCATCAAGGGACACAAGTAAATATCAGTCTGCCGGGGGAAAGCAAAGCATGAAACATCCTGGATTTTGGCGTAAAAACCGCGATTTCTTTATGCTGTCAGGCCTGTTGATCGTATTTGTCGGAGGCATCTTCGGTATTGGCAGCCTGTTCAGTATCGGCAGTTTCAAGCCCCGAACGGTGATTTTACCGAGTGAACAGTTCAATAGCCGCTTGGCTCCGCCCCAAAGCAATATCATCCAGATCGAGTCAGCTACCAAGCTGACCACTGATTTTGCCATCTATGACTTTGAAATGGTTGACCGGAATACGATGATATTGAATCGCCCGGAACGTTCCTATTCAGGGCTCCGATTGTCTCTGCTGCATCTGGATGACAACCAGGTCAAGGATATCGCCGGCAACACGGATTATGGCATTTCGTTGAGCCCGAATCTGGATAAGCTGATCTACTCCCAGTATCGTTCGGGGCTGAACCAGAAGACCACATATGAATATGATATTCAAAGCGAACAGCGCAGCAAACTGCCCAATGACAATTCGTACTACAGAACTTTTATGGGGAACGACACCTATATAGGCCAGGATGACCTCGCCCTTAATCTGGTCGATATGAAGTCAGGCCACAAACGGGATATATACAGTTATGACGAGTTGAAGGCCCTGATTACGGAGATGAGACATATCAAAAATCAGGATAAAACCTTCTTTATTTTGGATTATTTTGAGGCCAGTCAGCAACGGAAGCAGGTCTATATCCTGGTGATGCTGAACGATAAATACGCCATCTATGCCGTTCCACTTGCGCCGGAGGCTGACGTCAAGTTATATGCGGAAATGAAAGAAATCCAGCAATACAAGCTGCTGAAAAATGGTGATATGCTCATTCAGGGGAACTTGAATAATGTGGTGGGCTTGTACCGATACCGGGCCGAACAGAAGCAGTTTGATCTGCTGGTTAAGGGGTCCATTTGGAATTTTGATCTGGATGCGGATGAATCCCGTATTGCCTATTTTCGATCTCTGGAGGGTCAGAAGTATGAAGTGCATACTGCATTCCTGAATGGAAGCAAGCTGTCGTCCGACACCGTAATTTATAGAAATATCGATAATTTTGTCAAATTGAAATGGAACAAGGATGAACTTTTTGTCGTAGGCAGTTCCGTGGATAAAAGCGAGTTATACCGTTTTAGCTTCAAAGCATGGTAGATCATTCTCACTCATACTCAGCTCCCTATCCCCCTTTTTACAAGGGAAAGTGCCCCTGCCAGTCCGAAGCGCAGCTTCGTGACTGACAGGGGTTTTTTGTGGGCAAATTTACAACTTGGATACATCCTTGGGCGGCCAGGATACAACTTCACCCTATACTGAAAAGGTGATAGAGCTCTATGAGTCTTATACATATTCAGCAAATGGAAAGGAAGACATACAGGAATGCTTCAAGTTGAACAGTTATCCCACTCATTCCGAAATGCACAGGGACCTGTACCGGTGCTGCAAGATATCAATTTGACTATTGGTAAAGGCCAGATGGTCGCCCTGCTTGGCAGCTCAGGTTCGGGCAAATCAACACTGCTGAATCTGATGGCCGGGCTCATGAAGCCGGATCAGGGCAGAATTTTAATAGCCGGACAGGATATCGTACGTTTCAGCGAAAATCGTCTGGCAGAGTTCAGGCGCAGCCATATCGGCTTTATTTTTCAATCCTATGAATTGCTGTCGAATCTTACGATTCGGGAAAATGTAGAGCTGCCGCTGGTGTTTATGGGGGTAAGCCCCTCGAAGCGAAAGTCCAAAGCGCTGCCATTGCTGGAGCAGGTCGGTCTGGGTGATAAGGTGAATCTGTTCCCTTCCCAGCTGTCCGGCGGTCAACAACAGCGGGTGAGTATTGCACGTTCACTCATTACGGAGCCGTCGGTTATTTTCGCGGACGAGCCTACTGGGAATCTGGATACAGAGACCGAGGAGGAGATTATTGCGATCTTGCAGCAGCTTAATAGAGATCTGAAGACCACGTTTGTTATTGTGACACATGAAGCAGAGGTTGCGGAGCAAATGCAGGCCGTGCTTACACTGCAACATGGAATGCTGGTTGGAAGGTCGTAAGGGGAGTTTGAGACAAAAGGAGAGGAAATGTGAGAATACGGGATGTAATACGTATGGCCTGGGGACAAATCATTCGCAGGAAAATGGTGACTCTGCTGTGCATGATGGGTCTGTCCATCGGCTCTGCCGCCATGATCATTGCACTTAGTATAGGGCAGTCCGTACAGACATACAGCGAGAAAACATTGAATGACAATTACAAGATGGATGAAATTACGATTTCGCCCAATGAAGGCATTCGTACCGGCAACGGTAGCAGCGGAAGCGGTCAGACCTCGAAGTTTGAACGTGGTGCGCTGACTTTGGAAAAGATTCGGATTATCCAAAGACTTCCCCATGTTGTTGCGGTGGCCCCCATGCTGAAGCTGGATGCACTCGATATGGTGCTTCCGGACGGACGCAGTTCCTATGTGGAAGTTATCGGTACTGAGCTGGATACGCTGAGCGGATTCGGATACCGTTATGCACAAGGAAGTGGTGCCGGAGACGGCCGGATTGCGGTGGCGAATTACGGGTCGACATTTGGATTTATGGATCCCAAAGTCACCCAGAAGTTATTCGAGCAGCTGAATGCTGATCCCTATAACAATGAGCTTTTGCAACAGTATATAGACATGACTTCCATACAGGAGCAGCTTATGCAGCAGCGTGTTCAATTTCGCTATGAGGACTACTCGGATGGAAGAAAAACGAAGATGAGTGGATCGGTTCGGGTGTCTGGTGAACTGACGAAGCCCTCCAACATGGACGATATGAGTGCCCAGGGTGAAAAGAGGGTATACGTACCACTTGATACGGCGCGTGCTCTCCAGAATGAGCTTGGGTTACAACAGGCAGACGGTACTGCGACCAAACATTTGAATTCAGCACTGGTCAAAGTTGAGGATAAACGATATGTCGCACAGGTGGAGGAGCAGATCAAAAAGCTGACGTTGAATACACAAAGCAATCTGTTTCAAGAAGAGGCAATGTCAGGCCAGCTGGCTATGTACCAAAAAGCGGCATTGGGCATAGGTGGCTTTATCATGCTGCTGGCCTCATTGTCCATTATTGTGGCGATGATCATGTCTACACATCAGCGGCGCAAACAGATTGGTGTCATGAAGGTGCTGGGAGCGAATCTGTGGCAGATTCGCCAGATGTTTATTACGGAAGCAGCAATGCTTGGATTCATGGGCGGCGTGGCTGGTGTGGGGATTGCGTATGCAGCCCTTGGAGGGGTAAACCAATTGCTCGCGAGCCAGATGGCAGATCAGCAAAATGGACCGCTCACCGTAGTCATTCAGCAATCAGTCTTGCCGCTCGGCATCATGTTTGCTGTTCTGGTAGGCATTGTATCGGGGATCTATCCGGCGATCAGCGCATCCAGAACAAATGCTCTAAGTGTCATCAAGTCAATGTGAACCTTATCAGTGAAAGGAAAATGGCTGCATGAAGAAATGGATCAAAATCATCATGACCGTTGTGCTCATATTAGGTGCGAGTTATTGGCTATATGAGAAGTATAAACCCAAGCCTGCTGAACCAGTGGAGGTTCCACCGCAGATTACCTTTGATGTAACGCAGGAAACCATGACACAAACGATTCAGGTTAAGGGAAAATCAGTATATACCGATCAGACGGATATCATCGCGCCATATGCCTCCAACATTCAGAAATGGAATGTGAAAAATGGGGAGCAGGTAAGCAAGGGTGATGTCCTGTTCACACTCGATACTTCGGCTTTGCAAACCGAAATAGATCAATTGGAGAGTGATCTGGCGAAGGCGAGAATTGAATTGGAGGTCAATCAGGTCACCCTTGATCAGGCCGATATGAGCGCGCCGCTGGGTGTAACGGAGGAGGAACGCAAAAAGGCCTTTGCGGATCGGGAGGGCAGGATTTTGACTAACGAGCTGAATAAGAAGAGCTTGGCAATCAAGGAAAAGGAACTGCAGAAGAAGCAGGACATCATGAGTAAGGGAGTGGTTTATGCTCCCGCTTCCGGTATTTTTCAAATGAATGATCCAGACAGCAAAACACGAATGGTAACCGAAGGACAGTTAGTCGGAAACATTATCAATATGGGCAAACTGAAATTTATGACGATCGTCGGAGAAGATGAAATGTTCAAGCTTAAGGCGGGTATGCCTGTCCAGGTGCGAATGACAGCACAGAAGGAGACACCTTTTACGGGAAAGGTGAGTATTGTATCCAAATTTGCACGTAAAGGTGCGTCGGAAACGAACCTCAAGGAGGCTTCGCAGTTTGATGTTGTGATTGATCTGAAGCCAGACTCCAGAATGTATGGGGGCGTCAGTCTGGAAGGGGACATCGAAACGGCACGCAAGGACAAGGCTATTGTCGTATCCAGCTTGGCCATTATGCGAGATCAAGGAGAACCCTATGTTTTATTAAGCAAAGGAAACGGAGAGACGGAGCAAAAGACCATCCAAACAGGTATGGAGTCAGGAGACAAGACGGAAGTGCTTCGTGGATTAAAACCGGGGGATATTGTGGTTCTCCCCTAAAAGGAACGTTCAGGGTCCTTTACTTCGAGGGCATTCATTCACTTGAGTAGAATTGGACTCAGCGACTTTCTTCACAAGAACAAGGTTCATTGTGGCAAATAGCCATAATGAGCCTATTTGCTCGCATGGGAAGGAGATTCTCTACATTCCTGCCTGAATTATGGAATTTTATATAAATTATTTTAAATAATTCAATTTACAGTAATATATTCATAACGTATAATCAGTGAAAAGGAGGTGAACACACGATGTACATGTTATGTCGAGGGTAAGCTTTTTTTTAAAACTTAAAAAGAAAGCGTTTTCCTTGAAAAGCCCGGCATAATGTTTCGAAAAGCTCATGCACCCATGATCACCCTCACATCCCTACACACGCTGTACCCCTCACAAGGAAATGATCCGCATATTCAGTCATCCATCTTTAGGTTTAAACTCTTGATGTTCTGCTCTCAATGCAAGTTAGCATACAAGTCTTTAACGCAAGTTATTCGTGCTGCCGTTCCTTATATTGCAAACCAAATCCATTCCAACTGGAGGTGAGGCGTTCACCACTCATCCATATGTTCTCTACCGTGCATAGCATCTTGCTGACACAGAGGATCAGACATGAGTATATCCCAATCCAACCACAGGAAAGGTGGAACCCTAATGACCAAAGTGAAAACCAGATCGAGCGGCAAAAAGGCCCTCCGTAAAGGTGTAAAACAGATGCTGGCAGCCACACTGCTTGCGGCAGGAATTTTCCCAGGCATGGCTCCAGGCGTGACTCAGGCGGCCGAAGCACATGTGGATAATCCATTTGTCGGAGCTACATCGTATTTAAATCAGGATTATTCGGCACTCGTGGATACGTCCATTGCGCTCACCAGTGATGCGTCGTTAAAGGCCAAGATGCAAACGGTCAAATCTTACCCTACAGCAGTCTGGATTGACCGTATTGATGCCATTAATGGCGGGGCGAACAATGCCGGACGCAAGAGTATTGAGGAGCACCTGGATGCTGCACTTGCTCAAAAGAAAGCCGGCACACCGATTACTGCTTCATTTGTTATATACAATTTGCCCGGCCGGGACTGTCATGCATTGGCATCCAACGGTGAATTGCCGCTGACACAAGCTGCTCTGCAGACGTATAAAACGGATTATATTGATGTGATCGCGGACATCTTTGCAGATCCGAAGTATCAGGATATTCGCATTGTGGCGATCATTGAGCCAGACAGTCTGCCCAATTTGGTAACCAATCTAAGTACACCAGCTTGTGGTCAAGCCAGTTCGACAGGGATCTATGAAGCGGGTGTAAAGTATGCATTGGACAAGCTGCACGCCATTCCGAATGTGTACAATTATCTGGATATCGGCCACTCCGGCTGGCTCGGATGGGATAACAACCGTGCGGGTGCAGTCGCGCTGTATACAAGCGTTGTGCAAGGAACAGCCGCGGGTCTGAACAGTGCGGATGGCTTCATTACAAATACAGCGAACACTACACCGCTGGGAGAACCGAATCTGTCTAACCCGGATCTGAATATCGGTGGACAACCGATTAAGTCTGCCAAGTTCTATGAGTGGAACCCTTATTTTGACGAAACCGATTTCACAGCTGCGCTGTATACCGATTTTGTTCAGGCAGGCTGGCCAACCAGCACAGGTTTCCTGATCGACACGAGCCGAAATGGCTGGGGAGGCGTCAATCGCCCGACGACCGCTGCGGGCAGTGATATTAATTCCTATGTGAATTCCGGGCGTGTCGACCGCCGGGAGCATCGGGGGAACTGGTGCAACGCCAGTGGAGCAGGCATAGGTGAAGCCCCTAAGGCAGCACCAGGACCTGCCCATCTGGATGCATATGTATGGGTCAAGCCTCCAGGTGAGTCCGATGGCTCCAGCTCCGAAATTCCGAACAACGAAGGCAAAGGCTTCGACCGGATGTGTGATCCAACGTTTACGACTCGTGACGGTGTATTGACTGGCGCTCTGCCTAATGCACCCGTGTCAGGCCACTGGTTCCACGATCAATTCGTCATGCTGGTACAAAACGCATTCCCGATTCTGCCTGCCAGCAACGGGGGTGGCCCAGGCGAGGGAACGACAGCTCCAGCGGCTCCGGCAACATTGGCTGCGACAGCAGGCAATGCACAGGTTTCCCTGAGCTGGACAGCTTCTGCAGGTGCGACCAGTTACAACGTGAAACGGGCGTTGAGTGCATCGGGCCCATTTACTACGATTGCTGCGGGCGTAAGCGGCACATCGTATGCCAATACAGGATTGACCAACGGGACAACCTACTATTATGTGGTCAGTGCCGTGAATGCCATCGGTGAAAGTACTAACTCGACAGTAAAAAGTGCTGTGCCGGTTGCAGGCGTGACTGCTCCTGCCGCACCAACTGCGCTGACAGCTGCAGCAGGAAACGCACAGGTTTCCTTGAGCTGGACAGCTTCCACAGGAGCAACTAGTTATAATGTGAAGCGGGCAACGACGGCCGCAGGACCATTCACAACGGTTGCTGCGGGCGTGAGTGGCACCTCATATACGAACACAGGTCTGACCAACGGAACAACCTATCATTATGTCGTTAGTGCCGTGAACGCTGCTGGGGAAAGTGCCAATTCTGCGGCAGCTTCCGCTACACCGCAAAGCGTCGTTGTTCCGACGAGTGATCTGGTCTTGCAGTATCGGGCGGGAGATACCAATGCGGAAGACAGTCAGATCAAGCCGTATTTCAATATCAAAAATGTCGGCAATACAGCTGTAAATCTGAGTGATCTGAAGATTCGTTATTACTTCTCCAAAGAAGGCACGGCAGCGATGGACTCTGCCATTGACTGGGCTCAGGTAGGCGGCGCCAACATCCAGCGCACGTTCACCGATACGTATGTGGAGCTGAGCTTCACTTCTGGAGCTGGTTCGATTCAGGCAGGCGGACAATCCGGGGATATCCAGCTCCGCATGTACAAAACGGACTGGAGCAACTTTGATGAATCCAATGATTATTCCTACGATCCAACCAAAACATCCTATCAGGACTGGAGCAAGGTGACTCTCTACCAAGGAGATAATCTGGTCTGGGGGATTGAGCCTTAGACGCCCTAGGTCTGTTCACTAGGCATATGTCATAACTTTGATGAACTTGATCATTTGTCGGCATGAAAATACCGCCACTCTTCCCTAAAGGGTAGTGGCGGTATTTTTTTATATGCAGTAAAAGGCATAAACGCCCAAAATCAATTAATTCTCAAAAATATGTCTGCATACATGTAAAATCCCTTTTGCATAAGGATACGGGGCTACGTTGTTATGGCATAATTTCGCCTCTGCCGTTGCATTCTGGAGAAGGTAACCATGGGCCACCATCTGAAGCATTTCAATATCATTTCCACTGTCACCGAAGGCCAACGTTTTGGTCAGAAGTACTTGATTGTAATCCATCAAGAATTGCACAGCCGCTTTTTTACCCGTCCCTATAGGGATAAAATCGACATCATATGCGTTCTCCGGATCACCTGCCTTGGGGTTGCATTGATTGATATTGATTCCGATCCCGTGTTGTGCAGCCAGATGTCGGATGGTACTTATATCATATTGGGTTTTGTCTGGCGATACGGCATAATAATAATAGTTCATTTTGTATGCGGATTGACCAAATTGAGTCTGTTCATGAAGCACAATGTTGAATAATGACTTTAATTGACTAATTAAATCTTCTACCGTTCTTCGGGTGAATCCAGATTGACTTATGATCTTATCCCATGCAGGAACAGTAATCAGTTGTCCGTCAGGATTGACTTCCCACATCTCTGTGCCCAGATTGCTTGCTATAAAATGGGGGAGTTGTGTCATGCCGGCCATGTTCATTTTGGACTGTATTTGCGGAAAGCTGCTTCCAGTGACCCAGGCTATTTTTACTTGAAGATCTCTGGCAAGCTGCTGAAGATATTTTTCCAGCGTATATACCATTTCGAGTTGTTCGGGCAAGCATTCATGCGGATAATATGTTTCATCAAAATCGAAAAATATCAGATACTGTGCTACAGCGGGCGTAAAGGTGACTTCCATCGGTATGAACTCCTCCTACAGTTTGCTAACCACATCTTAATTGCTGGGAACGTTCCCAGGTCAATATCTTTCATAGGAGATGTTTGTCATGCCTACCATAATTGATATTTCACACGTAAGTGGTGTCTCCAAATCAACTGTATCACGAGTGCTGAACGATCATCCTCACGTCTCTATTGAGAGCAGGCAAAAAGTGCAGAAGGCTATTCAGGAATTGGGATATGTTCGCAATACACATGGGATTCAGTTCAGATTACAGGCAACCAATCATATCGGGGTGCTTGTCCCGGATGTAGAGCATCCTTATTTCAGTAAGCTTGTTAGTACATTAAGTCAATCTTTAGGCTCAATAGGGTATCAACTTGTCATCTATCAGACCCAATTATCCCGTGAGTACGAAAAGGAAGTTTACGCCAGATTGTTGCGCCGGGAAATGGATGCCGTCATTATTGCCCATTCCCAACTTTCGGAGAGAGAAATTAAAGAATGTATTGGTTCCTGTACTGCAATCATATGCAACGAAGCTATGGATGGAGAATTTCTCGATGTCTTTCGATTAGACGAAGAGGATGCGGTTTTTCAAGCGACATCGTATCTGCTTTCCAGGGGACGCCGTTATCTGTTTTTCTGCATGGACCACCTGACACCATTACAAGAGAAGAGATGGAGCGGTTTCCAGCAGGCTCATCAACAGTTCGGACTTTCGTGTTCAGAATCACAATGCTACAGGGGGGTGGTCACTATGGAGGATGGTTATGCCTTGGGAGAACAATTATTTACTTCGGATCAAGTACCAGATGGAATGATTACAGGTAGTGACTTTGTAGCTACTGGCTTATTGAGAGCAGCGAAGCAAAGGGGAATAGGGGTGCCGGACAAAATGTCTGTCATCGGGTTTGATAACCATCCTGTCGGATGTATGACTACTCCTGAACTGACTACATTAACCAATTGCATTCCCGATATGGTCCAGGATGTTACACAATGCCTTACCCAGCGACTAAAGGGCATGCAATCTGCTCCGATAACGAAAACCTATAAGGCTTCTCTGATCATACGCAATTCTACTTAAAATAAAAGCACTAACACTGAATATTAATCGTTTTGGACGGATATTTGCCTATGTCGCAGCAGGAAGGATGTCTATAATAATACCCGATGGGCAGGATGAAGCTGCTCGGATGGAAGCGAGGAAGGAGGGGGGACCGAGTCAAGGAATTCAGTTGAGCAAAGGGACATTTTTTTATAATTTTGTAAGCGTATTCAGTTAAATTTGAACCAGATGAACGTCGGTATGGATTGACAATGCACGCAGCATTTAAACGCATCTATAAGCATCACCATTCTGTCTCAAGGAGAGTGAAGGTGGATGAAATTCAAAACAACAGCGCCGATACATAACGGATCGGTTTCAGGTATTCCCTCCAATCACAGGAAGGCGCGTATGCCACTTGCAGCCAAGGTGCTGTCGTCGGCATTAAGCGTGGCCTTGCTCGTTGCAGGAACAGCGGGTGCGAGCGGAGCAGCAGCTTCCAGTGAGAACAGCGCGGCTGAGGCCAGCGTGCAGTCACATAAGGGAGGCAGTTCTTTGAAAGACATTCAGCTTGAGTATCTTGATCGCGGTCTGGTTGCGGCGTCTACTTCCGAGGGTGTTTTTCTCAGTTGGAGATTGCTGGGTGACGAGGCCACAGGGTATAGCGATAAAGGTCTGACAGGTACGGATTTCAACGTATATCGGGATGGCAAGAAGATTGCTACGGTCACCGAGAGCACCAACTATGTGGATGCCGCAGGCAAATCATCTTCCCGTTATGAAGTGGCAGCGGTAAGCAAGAAGGGCAAGGAGAGCAGACGCAGTGCATCCGTCAAACCTTGGGCGAACGGCTACGTTGATATCCCTTTGCAAAAACCGGCCGATGGTGTGACGCCAGTAGGAGAAGCCTACACATATTCTGCGAATGACATGAGTGTGGGCGATGTGGACGGGGACGGGCAGTATGAGTTTTTTGTAAAATGGGACCCTTCCAACTCCAAGGATGTCTCGCAAAAAGGCTACACCGGTAAAACGTACGTGGATTGTTACACGCTGGACGGACAATTGTTGTACCGGATCGATCTTGGGGTCAACATCCGTTCGGGTGCTCATTATACACAGATGCTCGTTTATGATTTTGACGGGGATGGCAAGGCTGAGATGATGTTCAAGACCGCACCGGGAACCAAGATTATCAAATATAACAAAAAAGGAAAGGTCACTTCCGAGAAATATATCACTCTTCCGAAGCAGGATCGCAAGGCAGGTTATTCCAACGAAGATGATTACCGTTTAAGTACCGATGGCTACTATGACCATGTCGTGGATATGTTCAAGAACTGGCATAAACATGAAGAGGTCGTGAAGGGGAATTGGCCTGCTACGTTGGAAGAAGCTTTTGGGATGGAGAAAAAGTATACTTATCCATTGTCTCAGAAGGACGCCGAAAGTCTGGCCGATTACTTCATCGATGTGTATGCACCGAGCCGCAGTGACAAGAATGAGCTGCGCAAGTTCGAAGGTTTTATCGTGGATGGGCCAGAGTATGTAACGGTGTTCGAAGGAGAGTCAGGCAAAGAGCTGGAGACCATCCCGTATGAGCCGGAGCGGCAGGATGATGGGCTGATGTGGGGCGATTACGCGATGGCACGCATTGAACCGGGCAACCGGGTAGACCGTTTCCTGGCAGGCGTGGCCTATCTGGACGGGAAGCAACCATCTGCGATCTTTGCACGCGGATATTATACACGTTCCACAATGGTCGCCTACAACTGGGATGGCAAAAAGCTCAAGCGTGAATGGAAAGTGGACAGTGGCTGGACACCGATGAAGAACCCGTTCAATGACGGTCCACATGGGGTGGATGGTACAGATCCGGTATATGGCTCGATTACTACGCAAGGCGCGCACTATTTCAGTGTCGCTGATGTGGATGGAGACGGCAAACAGGAGATTGTATACGGCTCGGCCACGATTGATCATGATGGCAGTGTGCTGTACAGCTCCAAGGATCTAATGCCTGCACAGAGTGCTGCACCGGGAACGATTGCTCGTCTGGGGCATGGTGACGCACTTCATGTCGCGGATATCGATCCGGCTCGTCCAGGATTGGAGATTTTCATGGTGCATGAGGGAGGCCCTTGGGCTCCGTACGGATATTCTCTGCGGGATGCGAAGACCGGGGAAGTGATCTATGGCGGGTATACGGGCAAAGATACCGGACGTGGCATGATCGGTGATGTGGACCCGACGCGACGCGGGCTGGAGACTTGGGCTGTTGGATTGTGGACAGCCAGCGGTGAGAAAATAAGCGATAAAGCTCCAGGCACCAATATGAATATTCGCTGGGCTGCCGACATGACAACTCAGATCGTGGATGGGGCTATCGATGTCACACCGACGATCAAGGATTGGAATCGGGGTACGCTGCTGACCGCCACCGGAACGCTGACCAACAACTATACCAAAGGTACGCCATCGCTTGTAGCGGATATCTTCGGGGATTGGCGGGAAGAGATGCTGGTAAGAACCGAGGACAGTTCGGCAATCCGCATCTTCCTGAGCACCGAGAAGACGGACCGCAAACTGTACACGCTGATGCATGACGCGATGTATCGTGTCGGTATTGCCGGACAGAACAGTGGATATAATCAGCCGTCCTATCCATCCTTCTACATGGCCTCGGATATCGACTGGTCGAAGGTTACGCTGCCCGAGTTCCACACGCCCAAGTCGGGTAAGGACGGGAAGTAAGAAGTAATCGGTGATAAGTGATAAATCAGAAGTAGCCCAAAACGCAGATCCTCTGAAGCTAGGGCTTGAGAACGCAATACCAAGATGATGATACTGTTGGATGCCATTGGAATCCGTAAATCCACAAGCGTAATTCCGAAAGTGTACTTCCAGAAAGTTTTATTTGGGTATAGAAAATGTTTGCTGTTGTATTGAAGTGAAGCTCTGGAGTAACCTCGGTGCGTTTAGGCGTACGGGAGGTTACCCGGAGTTTTTTGATATGACTAAATTGAAGCAACAAACGACATCATCATCTCAAATGTTCAACGGATGCAAAATCCTGAATGGTGTATTTGCCGTTTTCATGAATCAATGTGGTAATGGAGCATTCAGGAACCAGTTGACTTTGCATGGCTATAAAATCAGGATGCCAAACGTTAAGCTCGTGCTCTGGAAATGTGTTTACCAGAAAATCCGTAATTAACCCGCCATGAGTAACGATAACGATATGGCTATCTGGTGACTCTGAAAGCGCCAATTCCGTGAGGAGAGAGGTCAAACGCTCTCCTGCCTGTTTAGAGGAGTCGCCCACGGGTGGGAGGTAGTCTGGATCACTTGTGCAACGGTCCCACATCGCGATGAATTCTTCAAATGTTTGTTCAGGCAGGTCACCCCAGTTGGCGCGTTCCCGCAGACGCTGGTTTTCCATCAATGTAACGTTTGTTTGGAGAGCAATATGCGCCGCAGTGTCAATTGCTCTTCGAAGCGGGCTTGCAACGAGCTTGGTGATAGGTACATTAGCCAAATGAAGTGCCGTCAACTTAGCTTGTATTAGTCCTTCCAATGTGAGGGGAACATCGCCGATACGCTTTTCCTTGACCCCATGCCTTACCAGAAAAAATGTAGTCCTCATGCTTCAAGTCCTCCTGCTTCTAGATTGGATAAAAATATATTAATTAGATTTATAACTAATTATATGATCATCTAATTTTATATCGCAAATTAAATTTTCTTTGCACGGGTGAAATACATCGCCGAGACTTGCTACAATGGAGAAAAGTGAGGATCGTTGCAGCAACGGAGGTGCAGGCATTGGAAGCACAACTTTGGACAGGCAGTCTGTTTCAGGAGAAGCTGCGCATGGAGGACTATGGACCGCGTTTCTATGCGTATTATTACAAGCAATGGGACAACTACCAGATGTCCTATCATGATCATGATTCCACCGAGATCATGTACATTATTTCGGGAATGTGCCGGGTCGACGTGCAGATGCCGGATGGGAGCTCGGAACAGGCTGTATTGAAAAAAGGACAGTTCATTCTGCTGGATGCCGGGGTTCCACACCGATTGCTGGTACAGGATGGTGTCCCATGCCGCATGCTGAATGTGGAATTTGGAGTTGCCAGGTCGGAGCCGGGGCAGCCTTCGATTCGCCAGCTTGCGCTGGAAGAGGAAGAAGTTCATGCTTTTCTATCCCATGCATCGCCTTATCTGGTCCTGCCTGACCCGGAAGAGGTATACCACATTATGAAAAGTCTGGTGTTGGAGCTGGATCAGCGCGGTCTGATGGAGCAGGGAAGATCTTCTGTGTCGCTGGGGATTATTCCGCCGGAGGAACGCTCGCACCATCGTGAATCTCGTGATCTGAAGTCCGCTGAGCAAGGTACGCTGGTACGAACGATGTTTATTCAACTGCTGGTTCGGGTCGCACGACTTCGCGGGGAAATGAGCCGAAGTGCGCTGGATCAGACGGAGCTGTATGTGAAACGGACGATTGAATTCATGCATCACAATATGGATCGCCATATTCAGATGAAGGATATCGCGGCAGCGGTGAATCTGCATCCGGGCTATTTGCACCGTATTTTTCGCCAGCACACCAAGCGCACGCCTACCGATTATCTGACAATGCTTCGAATGGAAAAGGCCAAGATGCTGCTGCAGCAGACGGATATTCCAATCTCCGAAATTTCCGATTATGTGGGCGTCGGAAGCAGGCAATATTTTCACATGTTATTCAAGAAATATACAGGACACACTCCGATTGAATTCCGTTCCTCGATGGAGCGACATGTCAGTCATTATCCCGCTGAAGAATAAATCATGCAGTTTATCTGGAAAGTACGCCGCGGTGGATCAAAAGTGAGGATTTTTGACAACCTTGTGGTGAAGAGGTCATGATTTTGATAACGCTTCCTTATCACCCGTTGCTACAATGATTTCATGAAGTGAGATCATTAACCGGGGCGAATGTACTCGGAATACGGGGGGAACTGTGCATGTCGTTTAAAGTGGCATTTATTGGGGCAGGCAGTATCGGATTTACACGGGGGTTGCTGCGTGATTTGCTCGCGGTACCGGAATTCAACCATATTGAGATTGCGTTCTGTGATATCAATCAGCACAATCTGGACATGGTTACCGAGCTGTGTCAGCGGGATATCCGTGAGAATGGACTGAATATTCAGATTCAGCCGACAACGGACCGAAGAGAAGCACTCAAGGACGCGAAGTATGTACTGTGTACCATCCGTGTGGGTGGTTTGGAAGCTTTTGCAACCGATGTGGATATTCCGCTTAAATATGGGGTAGATCAGTGTGTCGGGGATACATTGTGTGCAGGTGGGATTATGTACGGACAGCGCGGAATTGCCGAGATGCTCGACATCTGTAAGGATATTCGCGAGCAAAGTGCACCGGATGTGCTGCTCCTTAATTATTCGAACCCGATGGCCATGCTGACATGGGCTTGCAACAAGTATGGCGGCGTGCGCACGATTGGTCTATGTCACGGGGTACAGCATGGGCATCACCAGATTGCGGAAGCGTTTGGACTGAAAATGAATGAAGTGGATATCATCTGTGCCGGAATTAATCATCAGACCTGGTACATCAAGGCATCTCATGAAGGTAAAGATCTTACAGGCGATTTGCTCGAAGCTTTCGAGAAACATCCAGAGTATAGCCGTACCGAGAAAGTGCGGATTGATATGCTGCGTCGATTTGGTTATTACAGTACAGAATCGAATGGTCACCTTAGCGAATATGTGCCTTGGTACCGTAAACGTCCGGAAGAGATCAAGGACTGGATCGACCTGGATAGCTGGATTAACGGCGAAACAGGCGGGTATTTACGTGTATGTACAGAGGGAAGAAACTGGTTTGAGACGGATTTCCCGAACTGGATGAAGGATGAGCCGATGCAATTTATTGCCGAGAAACGGGGGGGAGAGCACGGTTCCTACATTATAGAAGGGTTGGAGACGGGACGCGTATACCGCGGACACTTTAATACCGTCAATAACGGTGTGATCTCCAATCTGCCGGATGATGCAATCATCGAAGCACCGGGATATGTAGACCGTAACGGCATTTCGATGCCGCATGTAGGCGATCTGCCACTCGGCCCGGCTGCCGTGTGCAACGTGAGTATTTCCGTACAGCGGCTTGCGGTTGAAGCTGCGGTACATGGTGACGACCAACTATTGCGTCAGGCGTTCATGATGGACCCACTCGTGGGTGCGGTATGTAATCCAAAAGAAATCTGGCAAATGGTCGACGAGATGCTGGTCGCTCAAGCCCAGTGGTTGCCACAATATGGTGATGCCATCGCTGCGGCAGAAGCAAGACTCGCTGCGGGCAACCTGATTCCTACGAAGGACTATGAAGGTGCTGCACGTCTCAAAGTGAAAACCGTTGAGGAGATGCAGCAGGACCGCGATGCCGCCAACAAAAATGCGGGTGAATCGGATAAAGGGAAAGATCGCGAGAAAGTGCAGCAATAGATAAACAGGATGTACAACAACGAAATATAAACAGAATGAGAAAATTAAGAAAAACGAATATGAAATATAAATCTACAAAGGGCCCTCTCCAGCATTGGAGGGGCCCTGTTTGGTTCTATTTTTTCTCAACAACACGAACTACAAACGCAAAAGAAGTATCCCCCAGACTGATCTGTGAATCTTGAGGGGAAGACCAGCGGATAAAAGCTCCATAATAATGGTTCCCTGGTTCCTTGGGAAATTGAAAGGTCCCATCTGTCGAGGAGATAGGCTTGATTTTATTCTCCACATATTCATACAGTTCCAATTCATCAGGCGGAATTTCTATGCCCATATCAATGGATACTTTTTCGCCAACCACTACGGGGACAGCTGTATGCCCTTCTAACAAGTCCATGCCTCCCACAGAATCAGCACACATTCCACTCCAACAATAACTGCCCTGTACAGCAGGAATGGAAATACCGCTTTCGGTCTGGATGATTGGCGTAGGCAGTTTCTGAGGTAAGGTGCGTCCATGTTCCTGAGCGTTCTCCTCTAGTAAACCCATTTCGGTTTTCTTGGCATTAGTTGTTGGAGGTGAGGCAGTTCCGTTTGTGCTGTCACTTGGAGTAGGATTACAGCCGGTTAATATCAGCAAAGTTGTAAGAAACACGAGTGAAATCAAGGCTCTGATTCTAAAGATATGTTTTATGTTATCCACCTCCCTAATATCTTCCAGACGTAAAGCGAGAGAGGAATGTTGCTAGGGAATGAGCCGTGAGGCTGCCCAGCGATGGACCAGAACGGAACTGAAGATGCTTCAAGAAATGGGAGTGGGATGCAGCAGTACGGTAAGAGGCAGGTGGAGCCCGCGCAAGTGAAAGAATCTTTTTCACAAATTGTTGACAATTAAGCTGATTCAAATAGATGGAAAAGGGCAAGAGACTCGACTCTTCTCCCATGCTATGTTATTATAAGTCTCTGATAACGTGGTAACGAACTAAAGCGTTTGTGTTTTGGTTATAGACATGGAGGGGTTAAAGAGATGAGAAAACAAGCCATATTTCTATTATTGATCAGCATATGCATGATTGTTGTCGCAGGTTGTTCCAGCTCGGGAAGCAAAGATGATAATGCCATTATTGTGGGGATCGATGATAAATTCGCGCCGATGGGCTTCCGGGATGACAAGAATGAAATTGTTGGTTTCGATATTGATTATGCCAGAGCAGCAGCGGAGAAAATGGGTAAAGAGATTACGTTCCAGCCCATTGACTGGTCTTCCAAAGAATCGGAGCTGAACAGCGGCCGGATCGACCTGATCTGGAACGGGTACACGATTACGGATGAGCGGAAAGATAAAGTGCTGTTCACGAAGCCGTATTTGGAGAACAGCCAGGTTGCAGTTACACTCGCGGACTCTGCGATCACGAAGCTGGATGAACTGGATGGCAAAAATGTCGGCTTACAGGCCCTGTCCTCTGCGGCAGATGCACTCGCGGCGAGTCCTCTGAAGGATAAAGTGAAAACTTCCGAATTCCCGGACAACGTATTGGCCCTGACCGATCTCAAGACCAAACGTTTAGATGCTGTCATCATCGACGAAGTGGTTGCGAGATACTACATGTCCAAGGAAGAGGGAACGTTCAAACTGCTGGATGAATCCCTTGCTCCGGAACAATACGGCATTGGTGTGAAAAAAGGCAATGAAGAACTGCTGAATCAGCTGCAAAAAGCACTGGATGAGCTGAATACCGATGGCACAGCAGCCGAGATTTCCACCAAATGGTTTGGTGAAGATGAAGTTTTGAAATAGGATCAGGCCACTTGCCTGACATATGTAAACAACATGACCCCGGATTCCAAAAAGGAGCAAGTCTCCTGCGGAATGCGGGGTTAACAGATTAGAGGAGCCGATTACGATGAGTTGGGAATATCTATCGGGCATCATGAAGCCCATGCTTGAAGGGGCACAGACCACAATTTTTTTATTTTTACTGGCGATTGTGTTGTCTGTCCCGCTAGGATTTGGAGTAACCTTGTTGATGAAAAGCCGATTCAAGCCGTTGGCGTGGATCGCTCATACGTACGTATATGTGATGCGGGGAACGCCGCTGATGCTTCAGCTGTTGTTCTTCTGTTTCGGTCTGCCGCTGCTTCCAGGCGTTGGGGAGTATCTTGTATTTGACCGCTTCACGGCGGCGGCTCTGGCCTTTATTTTGAATTATGGAGCGTACTTTGCCGAGATTTTCAGAGGCGGATTGCTCTCCATAGATAAAGGACAACATGAAGCTGCACAGGTACTGGGCCTAAGCAAATGGCAGACGATGACAAAAGTCATCATCCCGCAGATGATCCGGGTTGTACTGCCTGCGACGGCGAACGAGTCCATTACGTTAATCAAAGATACGGCGTTGCTGTATGCAGTTGCTGTACCCGAGCTGCTCCACTATGCACAGGCCGCAGTAAACCGGGATTTCCATCTGACACCATTCCTGATTGCAGCTATTATGTATTTGCTGATGACCATGGTACTCACCTTGTTCTTCAAGGCACTGGAGAAACGTTATACATTTGAATAAACGCGCATGGAACAGAAGTTTATGAAGTTATCCAATCTGATCAATCAAAGGACTGTCTGCATATGACACATATTATAGAAGTGAATCAATTAAGAAAATCATTCGGTACACTTGATGTGCTGAAGCAGGTATCGTTCAACGTGGAGCCGGGTGAAGTCATTGCTGTAATCGGACCTTCGGGTTCGGGTAAAAGTACGATGCTGCGCAGCCTGATCCATCTTGAGGATATTTCGGGTGGCACCATTCGCATTCAGGGCCAAACGCTGGCTGAGAACGGATCGTATGCAGGTGCCGCGGAGATCCGGAAGATTACGGATCGCATGGGCATGGTCTTTCAGCATTTCAACCTGTTTCCGCATCTGACGGTACAGGCGAATCTGGAACTGGCGCCGAAGACGTTGAAAAAAGAAAGCTCGGCGATCATCCGGCAGCGCAGTCTGGAATTGCTCGGTAAAGTAGGGCTGTCTGACAAGGCGGATGCTTATCCCGCCAACCTGTCCGGTGGACAGAAACAGCGTGTGGCGATTGCCCGCGCCCTTATGATGCAGCCCGAGATTCTGCTGTTCGACGAGCCAACCTCGGCACTCGATCCCGAGCTGACGGGGGAAGTGCTGCGGGTCATCAAGCAGCTGGCACAGGAGAATATGACGATGATGATCGTCACGCATGAGATGAGCTTTGCCCGCGATGTCGCGGATCGTGTCTTCTTCATGGATAACGGCGAAATCGCCGAGGCGGGACCGCCGGAGCAGATCTTCGGCAATGCCAAGCTGGAGCGCACGCGCACGTTTTTGCAGCGGGTGGAAGTGGAAGGGTAGAGGACTGAACAGGAGCATGGGCAGTTGCGAATGCCAAGCCCCCATGAAAAAACCGGGAGATTCGCACCTCGGAGTTTGTCAAAAACGTCATCTTGTAACCTTTTGGCAACAGATTACTTGAGTATAATGTGTTTCGTATATTAAACTAAATATAATAATTGACTAGATGATCGAAAACACGTAATGAGTATATATACATATGCTGTTGTTACGTGTTTTTTTTTCGCTGTCGCACTCCGTATGGAGTGCGTGGATTGAAATTCCGTACCAGAAGGCGTTGACGCGATTTCCCGTGTCGCACTCCGTATGGAGTGCGTGGATTGAAATTTCCACGTCGTTAGGTTGTGCCAGATCCTCATCAAGTCGCACTCCGTATGGAGTGCGTGGATTGAAATCTCTTGATTATTTGAGTAGGGTCTTGCTAACGCTTCGTCGCACTCCGTATGGAGTGCGTGGATTGAAATATTGAAGCCGCTAGTCAAGCAGCCGCGTGTGTCAGGTCGCACTCCGTATGGAGTGCGTGGATTGAAATTACTTCAGAGCAGTAGTCGATGATATTTCTGAAGATACAAGCAGACGTTGCATTTCCCCTCTGTCTACACAAATATGCCCGTTCAGATCTTTGTTATTATATACACAATAATAAATATATAAAATTTATTACATATTGGATATATTTTACATTATTTATAAGTATATGTATGATTATTTCATACCAAATAAAGGAGTTTTTTGAATTATGAGGATGTTGAAAAACAAATTTTCTATCATTATGTTGGTGTCAGCAATGTTGTACCTACGCTCCAGCTCAAAACTCTGTAGATGCGAATGGTATGACAAAAGAAGAAGTATTAGTTGCTAATCTGCTTATTGAGCATTTAAAAGTCGATGAAAAAACAGGGTTGTTTTATTTCGTTGATGAAGCTCAGTTAAAGGAAACTATACTCAATCAAGCGCCTAATACCAGTTATGAACAGATAAAAAAGGATATCGACCAGGTAAATAGCCTCATTGAAGAAAAGCAAAAAGATGGTTCAACTATTCAACCCTATAGCGCCTGTTCAACCGCATTGGGTCTAATCGGATTATTTCATGGCATTCAAATGAATGCAGCAATGCTGATTTTGGGTGTTGTAACCACACCAGCATTGTTCGCAATTACGGCGGTAACAGGGGCTATATGGGTTGGAGGATCCTTATTGTGCCCATAGGGGGGGATAATTGATGAAAACATTCCTGGATCGATATATTATTTCAACTAATTTCTTGTTATTGCTAATAATACTATCGCTGGCATACACACAATTTTACAGTAGTAATGTTCTTCTTTATTTTTTCCTTGCAGCTGTAACCAGTGCATCCACTTTTTTTATTGAATTTCTATTTAACAAAGCAAATTATGAAAGAAAAATAAAGGCCAAAAGAATGGCCGTTTACGTCATGCCTTTTAATATTATTATTTTTGCTGTAGCAACCTATTTTTTACAAGTTTGAAATCAGAGTTCGCTCGTTTCAATAACACTGCACTCCTTTATAAGAAATAGCTGCACTTTTATGGCTTCATGCTGTGGAGAAACCCCCTGTTTTTTTGCAGGGGGTTTAAAATTTCTTTTTATTTCCTGTAAAAAAGTAGATCATTTAAAAACGTTGATTTGGTTCAAGATCATCTAGGTGCAGGAGACGAAGACAGCGATAATGATTTCTATTATTGGTGAGTTTAATGAAGGCCGAGTCAGTGAATTTATGAAAACTACAGCTATGGCTATCTCAAGATCAATTAAGAGACGTATCCGTCAAACAGCCAAACGCCTTCGGGCGAACGGACGAAAGAGAACTCGTACGCAATATTTCCCTCGGAGCCCTTGGTGTTGATAAGTTGGGCGATGAACAGCATAAAGTGATCTGAATCCTTCTGATCATACCCTCTGAATTCGAATTCATCCCAATGAATGCCTTTAAGGAAAGGGACTTCATAGGCAGGGTCTCCTTCATACAGAATGGTCATGGTGTTGCTTTCTTTGGATATATTCACATTGGGAGAGGAAACGGATTTCAGATATGCAATGTCTCCAGACTCCATGGCGGCCATCAGCTTAAACGTCATGTTCAGAGTTTCCCTTAAATTGTTTCTGAGCTCCTCGCTATTTACGTTCTCTTGAAGTTGAATGATCTGTTCCTGAAGACGAGCGTTTTCTTCACGTATTTCCTTGATAGTTTGGATATTTTCCTCATGAAGCTCTACCGACTTTAAAGCTTCGACCGATGTATCCGATTTACTGCAACCTGTCATCAAAAAAGTAACCGACAATAGTAAAGGTACAATTTTATACATAATAAACCTCCTTATCCTTAAAATAGAATATCATAATTGCTTCGTTCTTAGGCACTCCGTTTTTTAGGTCAAATAAGTTAATAAATATAATAAAATCGGAATATTTACAAATAATGGAGCATGTTTTCCCGGCTAATCAAGTATAATGAGACTACTTAACAAACAGGGAGGATTTACCTTTGGATCAACGTCACAATGATGTGGACCGTTATTATAGCGATCCGCTTCCGCCACCGCCTTATGTAGTACCCAAAACCAATAGCAAGTCTATCGCAGCGCTTGTCTTGGGGATTTTGTCGCTCACCATACCATACTTGGGATTTTTTATTGGTATAGTAGCTATCATATTTGCGTCGTTGGCACTGAAAGAACTCAGAATTCGTATGGAACAGGGGAAAGGGTTGGCCATTGCGGGTCTCGTCTGTGGGATTATTGGGACGGCTCTCTATGCTATTCTCATTATACTTGTCCTACTATTTACTGTTGTGGTAAGTACCAATATTACTTCTACATACTAGGTTTTTGAGCAGTTTCCTACTTCTTTTTCAGATGATCAAAAAAAGCAAGGCCGTGCATAAGCAAACACTCGCTGTGTTCCAGACGAGGGCGTTGCTTATTACACGCCTTGCTTTTTTCTATCCTATACGTGAAGGGCTGGCTCACTATTTAATTCTTCTACCTCACTTGTGCGATGTACCATGAAATACGTAAAGGTAGCCGCCAGACCAATTACCGCAAAGATGCACAGAATTCCGATCTGATCCCATGCCACACCGAACTGTCCACTCGAAATAACAGCTTTATACCCGGTTACCGAATAGGTCATCGGCAGCCATGGGTTGAAGCCTTTCAGCCAGTTCGGAATAAGCTCCAACGGGAACGTACCTGCACTGGTGGTCAGCTGGAAGATTAACATGAGGATCGCTAAGAAGCGTCCGGGATTCTCCAACCAAGTAACCAGAGCCTGAATGATGTACATGAAGGTCAGGCTGGTAACAAAGCTGAATAAAAGGAACAAAGGCACGCTTTGAACTTCCAGGCCCAAGCCGGACAAGACAAGCCAGGAAGCGAGCAGGGACTGCATAGCACTCATGATCGTGAAGGCCAATGTTCTGCTCACAAAACGATTCCAGCCACTCGCATCGGTAACCGAGCTGCCGCGTGTGGGTACCACCAGCGTTGCAATCAGTGCCCCAACAAATAACCCCAATGACAGGAAGTACGGTGAGAATCCTGTACCATAGTTGGGCACTTCGTTATGTTTATGTTCATCCACCTGAACGGGCTCGGCGTACATGGTTACAAGTTCATCCGTTTTTTTCACACTGCCCGTTTGATCCGCGGCATCATTCAGTTTGGTGGCAAGCTCACCAGAGCCATCGGTTAACTTGGCGGTACCTTCTTTTAAATCTCCTGCGCCGTCATCCAGCTTGCGGGAACCATCGGCGATGGTGGTGATTCCGTCTGAAAGTTGGCTCAACCCATCAACCAGTTTCCCTGCACCTGCGTTTAATTGACTCGAACCCTCTGTAAGTTTGGCTCCGCCAGCGGCAGCCTCAGATAATTTGGAGTTGAACTGCTGGAGGCCAGTCGCAAGCTGCACCTGTCCAGCAGACAACTGCGTTGCTCCTTCTAAAAGTTGCTGCTCACCCTGCACTAGCTTGCTGCTGCCTTGATGCAGCTGCTGTTGAGCAGCTTGCAAGCTTTGGCTGCCTTCGAGCAATTGCTGTCCGCCTTGATATACCTGTTCGCTACCAAGGGCAACAGCCTGGCTTGCTGCCAGCAACTGCTGCACAGCCGGGTTAGCAGCTAACTCGGGACTGGCCTCAGCTAATTGGGCAAGACCTTGCGCAACGGCCTTTGCACCTTCGCTTACTTTGCCACTGCCTCCGACTGAAGTCTGCAATCCCGCGGTCAGCTTCGCGCTGCCTTCCTCGGTTGCTGCCAGTCCGGCATCCAATTGGGCTGCTCCTTCCTGAGCGGATTGAATACCAGCCTGTAACTTTTTGCCGCCAGCTTCAGCCTGTACTGCTCCGTTACCAAGCTTCGTACCTGCTGCCGCCAATTGGGACAAACCACTGGAAAGGGAGCTGGCCCCCGTATGAAGCTCACCAATACCCTGAGCCAAGGTGCTCGTGCCTTCTTTTAACGGGGCAATGCCTGTTTCGAGTTTGTCGGTTCCATCAGCTAGTTTGGACAAGTTCTCTTTCAGCTTGGAGGCACCTTCATCCAGCTTAACCGCACCCTCGTTGATCTGACCAGCACCATCTCCAGCATCCGCCAAACCGCTAGAGATCTTCTCCACCTGGTCGAGCAACGTTTCGGTATACGATTCCGTCACTTTCGCAGAAACTTTGGATTTGATCTGTTTGACCGCTGTCCCGCCGATCTGACCCGCGAGGAAGTTGTATCCTTCATTGGGTTCGTAGATCAGCTCTGCCGGTTGTGGATGATCATCCATCAGCGTGGTTGCTTTTGCGGAAAAATCTTCTGGAATAACAATCGTCATATAATACGTGTTATCTTCCATGCCTTGTTCGGCTTCTTCTCGGGTCACAAATTGCCAGTTGAAGTCGTCGCTCTTTTTCAATTCATCGACCAGATTCTGTCCGACTTCCAGCGATTTGTCATTGTAGGTTGCCCCCTGATCCGTGTTGACCACGGCTACAGGTAATTCATTCATTTTGCCGTAAGGGTCCCAGAATGCATTGAGGAACAGACCGCTATACAGCACCGGAATGAACAGCACCACGAGAATCGGAATAAATACTTTGGGTTTCTTGAAGGCGGATTTCAAATCCTGCCCAAATACAGTGAATGATTTCATCATGTTCTCTCCCCATCATTACGCTACTCAATTGCTATATCTATCTCTAAATCGACAAAGGATTCATATTCACATCTTTCTTTATGTAGGGGTTAATCCGCTTTTGAGAAAGAGGCCCACGAAATCCTTGATCTGATCCTTGTGCAGCGAAGGATGCGCTTTGTTCCAATCGGATGTTAAGGTGACATACAGCTTCAACAGGACAAAAGAGACCAGCCTTGGATCATCCTCGCGAATCTGCTGTAGTCCCATGGCGCGTTTTACCTGACGTTCCAAATATTCAAGAATGGCGGTTTCTACTTTTTGCAGACCTTCCTTCGCCTGAGGCGTGCCGAACTCGTTCACCTCCTGAAACAGCTTAATCAACAGCTCATGTTTCTCCCTGTATTCCAGCAAAGCGTCCATACTCTCATGCACATTATCCAAAAATGAATGATCTTCCTTTACCGTTTGCTCCGTAATTCGCTTCATATCCGTAATAATGGAGTGGAGGATCTCTCCGAATAGTTCTTCCTTGTTTTCAAAAAAAGTATAGATCGTACCTTTCCCCACGTTGGCCAGTCTCGCGACTTGTTCCATGGTGGTGGCTTTATAGCCAAACAGCGCGAACGATTTCTCCGCCGAGTCAATGACCTGCTGCCTTCGATCGATGGTTTTTATGATATATGCACCTCCTTGTTGTCTGAATGAGTAAAAGGTGTGTCAACGATTGACCGGATTACAAATCTGGTCAATTGGTCGTTTATTACTGTAGCACTTGAACAGGGATGATGGATGTGATCTTTGTCATGGTGTGGATGGGAGATGAAGAAGGTTATTCCGGGGAATCCGTACGTGGCTCAGGCAGGTGCGAATGTGATGCTCACATGGAAACCCTGGGGGATTCGCACCTCAGATTTTGTCGAAAAGGGGTATTTTATTGCCTTTTGGCATAACGTAGAGAGGAATAGATTGAATTATGATATGGAAAGTCTTAGAATAATAGTGAAAAAACGTGTTTTTGACGGATCAGATCGTTGAGATACGTGTTTTTTCGCTGTCGCACTCCGTATGGAGTGCGTGGATTGAAATTCTGAACTATGGGCGAGAAACTCATACCTATTGAAGCAGTACTCTTTACGGAGTGTTTTGAAATACATAAGGGTGTAACGGACGTTCACGATATATCTTAGCTGCATCCCGCATGAATGACGTTGAATGAGAGGTGACTGGGTGGGCTAATGACTGGGGTAGGCTATGCTTCCGTAATTAGACCACATCAAATGTTAACTTCGCCAATGGGAAAGCCTTCTTTTAATTATGCGCGATCAGGAACAGTAGAAACGGGAGTAAGTGAAATTATAGAAACAACAAGGATGATTAAAGATACGAAAGGTCTACGTAATGAATTACCGTTAACCGATATACAAGTTGCTGAATTGACCAATTATGCGAAAAAATTGGGTATGCCAGAGGGGAATATTCGTGTGGCTGGACCTGATGATACTTCTCCTACTGGGCTATTATTCGATACAATACTTAACATTAATAATGATGTGCTTCCTTCCACATTGGGAGGAAGATTGTCTGCCAATAGTCGCATATCTGGATCAGGGACGATAGCGCATGAAGTTGTTGGTCATTACGAGGCTGGTTTGGCTGGTAGAGCTTTTCAGGTGATGGATGAAAATTTTAACGTCTTACCCCGAAACTTTGCACTGGATGAAGCACAAGCAAGTATTCGGGCAGCACGTTTTGCTCCAGACCTCTCACAGGCCGATAGACTTTTATTATTACGAGATGGTATAGCAAGGTTGAAGAACCAAGGAATCAAAATCAGAGATGTGAAAGATTTACTTTTCATCAACGAGAGGTAGGAAGGAGTTGCATATATTGAATGTAATGAAATTGGAAGAGATAATGAATGTACATGAACGGGGCACAATACTTATAGGCAGTGAGATGGAATCTGCATTTCTTCCTAATTCGTTAAAAACATTATTAGGTTCCAAGATTCTGGTACGTAGTATAGATGATTCTCTGATTGAATGTGAGGTAATTGATGTAAATCTTTCTTTCTCAATAGCAGGATCACCTATTATAGGATTGAATATTAAGGAAAAATTGGATCGAAATAAAATAAAGAAAGGATCAATTATCCAAAAAGTTGTGAGCGATTGAATCGTTTAATAACTCTGTACTACTTTTATATTAAAAACTAGTTTCTTAGCTATAAAAAAGCAAAAAGAGTCGTGTAATTATCGACTCTTTTTGCTTTGGGGGATGTATTCCAAGAGGTCTCCTGGTGTAACATCAAGTCCGTTACAAAGCGCACCAAGAGTGTCGTAATCAATACGTTTTGTTGCGTTACCTGCTAGTGAAGTAATGGTATTACGTCAGGATTTTTATATTTACCAAGGATATGTTATGAATGAAAGTTATATCTTTTTTCTTGACGAAGGTACGTTATGGCTGCGGCATTTACACAAAGTTGCTCACGTAGATCACTTATATATTGATGGAGATACCGGAGGGATAATTCTCGCTGAGCAACCCCAAGGAAATGTAAATGAACTGATAGAGTCAATCGTGGATAGATTGTGCCGAATGGATGCTTTGACATTTCTCACGGATATCTTATTGTGGACACCAGAACGTGTTGATATGAACTTGAAGCTTGATCGTTTTCAATAAAACATGGTCATAGTAGCATATAGAATAAGATCAAATGCATTGGATATTTTTTTGGTTATTTAGTTAGACCTGTAAAAAATGCTACTTTAATGGTGCGAATGTTAAGCTCACATAAAATCTCTAGGAGATTCGCACCTGGAAAATTGTCGATTAAGCTATTGTTGTTCCCTTTTGGTAACACCATTCTTGAATTAACTGGATTATTTGTATTAATATGAATTTATTATCATTTACGAAATGACAGAATAACGTTTAAATATTTTTTTTTGAAACGAATATACGTTACTTTCTGCTGTCGCACTCTATATGAGTGCGTGGATTGAAATCGTAAGGGAGACGTTACAGGAAACCCATTCAATGAGTCGCACTCTGGATGAGTGTGTGGATTGAAATGTTAACGAGTACATGAAAGACATGAATTGGAACAGCTCGCACTCTGTATGAGTACGTGGATTAAAAATAACGTTTCTTTTTAAATTTTCTTTGTATGACATTGGGTCTCTACTCTGCTGTATTAAGGATATAGTGAAGATCTCAATGATCATCAAGGGTATTTTCGAATGGAAGTGCAAAGATAGTCGAGATCCATAATGAGGTCTTACCTTTCCTATGCTAAGCATGGATAAGTGGGTAAGACTTTTTTGTTTCAGAGACATAATAAGATCTAGGGAAAAATACGGAAACTGAAATATTGTATTAAATGCAGTATATTTTAAACTATTTTATTAAACAAATAGATTTGACCTATGGTAGAAAAATCAATATAATGTTATTAATTGTAAAATAAGGAGGAAGGGTATGTCGAGGTATTATGATGGATACGGATTAGACTCGACTGTGACACTTCTCAGAATAGCTTATGGTCTTGACAACTGGAGAGAGGTCGTTAAGTTAGGTGAAACACTTTATGAAGAATCACTTCGTATTTATAATTTACAAATGTTGACTAAGGAACAGGACATCGTTGAAATACATACACAGCGGGCAATAGTATATTACATTGGGTATAGTCGTTTGATGCAAGGCATAGCGTATCAAAAACTGTTAGAGTTTGATAAAGCACGGGAATGCGTATTGCAATACAGTGACTTCCAGTGGATTAAATTGACTAATCAAGAGACACTTAATGAAATAGAATTTTATAGTGACATAGCCAAAATCAATTTAATGGTTTTGGATTTACTTGAGGGTAATACTACAAAGCTCGATGAATACGTGGCCTACATTCAAAAGTCAAAAGGTGAGACCATGTCTGGATTATTGACTTTACTTGAAGCCAATCGTTTAAATAATTTACCTATTAAGAAGTTTGAGTATTTATTTGAAGAACATCGTTCGATTAGTGATACTACGTTAATGTCTGATATTGATATCTCTTATTATCTTAAATTTAGTTTTGAGTTAGCGATGTACTATATCCGAAATGATAATGACTCCGATGCAATTGATATCTTACTGAATTGTTTGGCAATATCTCCTAAAATTAATCATAATAAGATAAAATATGTGGCACTTTTTGAAAAAATCAGAGATCAGGCTACACATGCACAGAATAGCTGTTACAAATCTATCTTAGAGGGGATGTTATGATGAAGAAAAGAAATGCTCTAAATATGGTGTATTCAATTGTTTTGGCAACGTTAGTAGCCCTTCCAATTGAGAGTATAATGCAATTATTTAATCATGGCGTTGGCCATTAATTTTTTAATTGAGCTTGATGAATAAAGAGAAAATCCGTCCAAAGTAAATGGATGGATTTTTTATGTTTCTGTGTGATGACTGAACCAGGCCGAGAAAGCGTCTAAGCCTATCGTCCGGTCGCACTCTGTATGGGAGTGCCGGGATTGAAATATTCAAGAGACTGACGCTTAGTGTGACGTTTCAAGCCGCACTCTGTATGGAGTGCGTGAAATAAAATGCTGTAGTATTTGAGCATGGTTCTCACTCACCTGTTGCTCCGTATGAAATGTGTGACCATGGATTAGTAGTGTAAAGGGGTATGCTGCTGCCGCTACTAATGCTGAAGGGGTTAGAATGAATATCAATTATATTAATTTCCTACCCCTAAAAACTGTTAATATTACTGAGGCGAGTGACATTAAAATCAATTTTGACACAAGCCTGATTCTAGTTGAAGGATATGCAACAGTGTATTTGACTGGTGGTTGGTCAAATGCTGATGTGTATTTTGATTGGAAACACTATTTCTAATTTTTGATTATTATTATGGGCGTGTGGCGAATAGCTGCACTTCTTTATTTTAACAAGTTTCATCTCTGCAAAGGAGCCTATTGTATGATTGAAAAAACTCTTTTTAAAGTTAAGAGCAGTTTACTCAATACCCTTTACGTTGATTCAGATCAGGAAGAAGTATTAAAGCAAGAAGTTTATTCGATTCAAAATAATATGGTAACGGTCAGAAGAATCATAGAAAGTGGAGTGGACTTCCACGAAATCCCTTTTGAAGCACAGGATGTGGAACAGATTATTCTTTCTAATGTGGAAGTGCAATTTGCGTTGTACCAATTTTATATGATCTATCACTGTGAGCTTCGAGATTCGAGCAACCAACCTAAGTATGTAGGAGAGCTACACTATTCAGAGTCAGAAGGTCAGCTAAATGAAAAGATCATATTTAAGCTACTTTCGGTCTTTGACTCCTTACGAGTCGCATACAAAACAGGGAAGGTTCATGTCCAAATTACTTTATCAAGTCCAGATTCGATGAAGAAGATTTATAATACCTATCAAATGTTATATAACGAAGCTCGCTTAAATCCATTCATATCGTTTTTTATAAGCAAGGGACAAGGAAAACCTTTGACTCACACTCCTTATGTTACATTTCAGTATCAGCCAAATGTTTCTGAAATTAGTGAGATGGAAGTTAACCAAGAAGAAATGAGATTTATAGAATATATTCAGCAACAGCTAACGTTGTCTCCTTATTTAGTATGTTATTGTGTAGGTTGGAGGGAAGATGAGGTAATGGCCAGTACTGAGATAAAGAAGCTGGCTAAATATTTCTCCAATGTTTTTTTCCTTTCAACAGCCAATATCTTTCTATCCCAAATGCTTATCATAAGTAAATGAGGATGGAGTAGTAACAGACGAGGTGCGAACCCCAAGTTCACACGATTTCCCTGGGAGGTTCGCATCTCGAAATTTGTCGAAAACATCCTTTTCGTGATCTTTTGGCAACATTGGTGTTCTATTTAGGCTTTTTTTTATCACAAATGAAGCTATGATTATTTGGTAATATGTGGTAATTTCTAGATTTTACAACTTTATTACGTGTGTTTTCCTGTCGCACTCTGTATGGAGTGTAATTAATGAGTATTATCCATAAATATGAGGCCCCGTTCGTATGGGGCCTTTTGGTCTTGTTCTCACCTAAAGAAAACACAAGTGAACGAAAAGACAGTCCATTGTTGCCCTTCCACAGGAACGCTAAGATGAAGTTGTAAAAGCGTTTACATTACGTAACGAAGGGAGCTTAACTCGGATGCCAGAAATTACGATCAGGCTGTATGAAGGCAGGACGGATGAGCAAAAGCAGGAGATCGTGGAGGTGTTCACACGCGAGCTATCGCGTATTATCGATCGTGAGCCGGAGTACATTTCCGTTGAATTCAATGAAATCCCATGGGACGAGAACGTTCCTGATAATTTGAGAAGCATGCAGTCACAGAAGCAGGGAGGGGAGAAGACGTGAAGCCGGCAGATATCGCGCCGCCAAGCCGGGGAACAGCAAGAATTAACTCATCTGGTCTGGGTTCTCGTCTCGGAGATGCGGGACGTTATCTGTGGCGATACCGGATACTCTATCTGCTCTCGGTACCGGGCATCCTGTATTTTTTCATCTTCAAATATGTACCCCTGTTCGGCTCGGTCATTGCTTTTCAGAATTACAACATTTTCAAAGGCATCACCGGAAGTGATTGGGTAGGCCTGGAGCATTTCCAGAAGATGTTCAGCCATTATGACTTTTTGCGAATTCTCAATAACACACTTCTGCTCGGACTATATGATCTGGTGATTGCCTTCCCGGTACCGATCTTACTGGCGATTCTGCTGAATGAAGTGCGGATGATTGTGTTCAAGCGTTTGCTGCAAACGATTGTATACATGCCTCACTTTCTCTCCTGGGTCGTCATTAGCGGAATCTTCATGGGTATTTTCTCGATGGATGCCGGTGTGGTGAACAAGGCACTCGAATTTCTGGGGATGCAGCCGATCTACTTTCTTGGAGAAGACTCGTACATTCGTTCCATTCTGATCGGTTCTGGGATCTGGCGCGACTCCGGGTATGGAACGATTATTTTCCTGGCAGCCATTGCGGGCATCAATCCCGATCTGTATGAGGCGGCAGAGGTGGATGGAGCCGGGCGTTTGAAGCAAATATGGTCCATTACCCTGCCGTCCTTGCTGCCGACGATTATGATTCTGCTGCTGCTGCACATTGGGAAGTTCCTCGATCTGGGCTTTGAGCGTGTGTTCGTATTCCTCAATCCGCTCAATCTGGAATCTGGTGAAATTCTCGATACGTACATCTACAAAGCAGGACTTCTCTCACAGCAGTACAGCTATACAACGGCCATCGGGTTGTTCAAGTCGGTCGTGGGTCTGATGCTTATTCTACTCGGTAATTTCTTCAGCAAAAAAACAACCGGCGAAAGCCTGTATTAGGAGGCGAGATAGATGCGTACCCCCAGTGTCCGTTACCGTATATTCCGCATTGGCAATCTCGTTTTTCTTACGCTGCTCTCGTTGACGATGATTCTGCCTTTCATCAATGTGCTGGCTCAATCACTCAGCAGCTCGGAAGCGATCATGGGCGGAAAGGTTAGCTTCTGGCCTGTAGCTTTTACCTGGATCAATTACGAATATGTATTCGGCGATGCTGCCTTCTGGCGGGCCTTTGCGGTATCGGTTGGGGTAACGTTAGTTGGTACGCTGGTCAATCTCGCTGCCACAGCATCACTCGCGTATCCCGTGTCCCGTCCAGAGTACAAGGGTCGCTCTCTTGTTGTCATGTTTGTCCTGATAACCGTTGTATTCTCGGCACCGCTCATTCCGAACTTTATCCTGATGAAGGAGCTGCATCTGGTCAACAATCCACTGGTGCTGATTGTGCCGGGAGCGATTAATGCCTTTAACTTTTTCGTCATGCGCTCGTTCTTCGCACAGCTGCCGGGCGAATTAATCGACGCTGCACGTATTGATGGCTGTGGTGAATTCGGCATCATCTGGCGTATTGTCGTTCCATTATCCAAACCGGCCATGGCATCACTCGGCATTTTCTATGCGGTAGGCCATTGGAATGCCTATTCCACCGCCCTATATTATCTGAATGATCCGGCCTGGTGGCCGATCCAGGTAACCCTCAAGAAGCTGTTTGAAAGTGACGATATTTCCGTCGACCCAGGTTCTGCTGTCTATAGTACTCTTGCACATACATCGCCGGAAGGCATCAAAATGGCAACCATCATCATCGCCACCTTGCCGATAATTATCATTTACCCTTTCCTGCAAAAGCATTTTGTAAAAGGAATCATGGTCGGCTCCGTCAAATCTTAAGTACATGAAGTATACAGATCTGACGGAAACGGGGGAATGGTGATGTTCAGAATCTTGATTACGGACGATGAACCGATGATTCGGATGGGTCTGGCGAAGATGATCAAGCAAGCAGGACTGTTCGACTGTGAGATTCGGCAGGCAGCGCATGGGGAAGAGGCCCTTCAGGTGGTAGAGGCCTTTCGGCCGCACATCCTGTTTACGGATATTCGCATGCCGACGATGGATGGTATTGAGCTGTGTCGACGTTTATCCGAGCAAGGCAGTACGATACGCATTATTGTGGTTTCCGGTTATTCGGACTTTGAATATGCGAGAGCCTGTATGAATTATGGGGTAAAGCGTTATCTGCTCAAGCCTGTGGGACGACAGGAACTTCATGAACTGCTTCTCAAATTGCTGGCGTCAGAAGAGGATAAACCTGCGGTTTCCCTTGTACCGGTGAGGGAGCTGAATGATTGGGCGATGCGTCTGGAAGAGGCCATCTGGGAGTTAAGGCAGTCCGATGTGACAGAGCTGCTCGCAGCATGGTCTGGTCGGTATCCGGCATATTCCTTGATGCCTGAGCAGACAGCGGAGCTTTTTCAGGAACTGCTTGAATTGATTGTGGCCCGAATGAACGCACGTGGCAACGGAACGATGAGTACATCTTGCGAGATAAATGAAAGCGCTTCCTCTAAAGAGTGCTTTGAGGCGCTGGGCAATGAGATCCACATGTTAATGAAGACGATCAAGGAGCGGCGCAGCGGCAAGCCCAAGCATCCCGTGGAAGAAGCAAAAGCCTATCTGGAGAAGCATCTGCGCCGCGAGGTGTCCCTGGATGAGATTGCCGCCAAGCTGGGACTTAACCCGTCCTACTTCAGTCAGCTGTTCAAGCAGACGACAGGCCAAACTTTTATCCAATACCGGATACGCAGCAAAATGGAACTGGCCAAACGCATGCTGGAGCAGCCGGGCAACCGGATTACGGATATTTCCTATGAAGTGGGGTATGCGGATCATCCCCATTTTACGAAGACATTCAAGAAAATTACCGGACTTACACCGTCCGAATACCGCAGTAAGTTGGGCATTGAATGATGAAGCGCAGCCTGTCCATCCGCCTGTTCTTTCATTTTGCCGTCGTGATTACGTTGTCCCTGTCCGCCATTGGTCTGTTCACCTATACCTATGCCTCGACTGAAATGAATGACCAGCTCGCGGACAACATCGCCCAAACGATGCGCAATACGGCATACCAGACCGATCTGTATTTGCAAAATTATGATCGTGCAACCTACTCCATCCTCTCGAACGGAAGTGTGAAGCACTTTCTCGATATGAATTCGGAGGACAGTTATGCCTATTACGAGTACAGCCGTCAGATTAAGACGAACGTGTTTCCGCCTGTTTTTATGTTATATCCACAGATCAAGTTCCTGTATGTTATCGGGGAAAATGGACGCGTTGTCATTGATGACAACCAGAATTCAGCCGGCATACCGGATATCGACGTGGCACAGCAGTATAAGGAGCTGCTGGCTCCAACCCCTGCAAATGGCGAATCGACTTTGCTTACCCGCAGTATTCGTAGTGGACAGAGCGCTAATGTGATTACGATTGCGCGCCGGATCAGAGGGGTGTCCTCCTATACGCCAAACGGGGTGCTGGCGATGGAAGTCAATGTGCTGGAGCTTGACAAGATATGGGGAGAACTCGACCTCGGTCAAGGTGGCTATCAGTATGTGATGGATCAGAACGGAACGGTCATCTACACGCCCGGGGACGAAGAGGCGCAGACGGCGATGCCGTCCAGCACCGTAAACAGGCTTATGCATATGGGGGCAGGGTCAATGGAGCAGAACACGGATGGCACCAAACGGCTGCTCATATCGGAGCTTTCTGCCTATTCAGGCTGGCGCTTTGTCGCTTCCGTGCCGCTGTCGGAGCTGCAAAGACCGATTGCAACGATCCGTTCGGCCACTTTATGGGTTGGTGCAGGAACGCTGCTGGCTGCACTGGTCGTGGCCTACCGGATTGGAGCATCGCAAGTGGAACCCATTCGTGTGCTGATGAACGGAATGAGACAGACGGAGAAGGGAATCTGGAACAAGGTGGAGATGAAGGAAAGGCGCGATGAAATTGGTGTGCTGATCCGCAGCTATAATCTGATGGTCAGCCGCTTGTCGGACATGATTGAGAGTGTATACGAGTCAGAGCTGCGCCGCCAGAAGTCGGAAATCGAGCTTCAGCAGGAGGCGCTGGAACGGCATCGTGCGGAATTTCAGGCGCTTCAGCTGCAGATCAATCCGCATTTTCTCTACAACACCCTGGAAACGATCAAATGTTACGCCGTCGTACAGGACTCCGAAGAGATTGCACAGATGGTAGAATCCATGGCTCATATGCTCCGCTATTCCATTCAGACCAATCTGGAGGAAATTACGGTTGCCAATGAGTTGAAGCACGTGCTGGCCTACCTGTCCATCATGAAACATCGCATGGATCGGGAGCTTGAAGTTGAGGTTATCATTGCGCCGGATCTGCTGCTGGAAAAAATGGTTCGACTCACACTCCAGCCGCTGGTGGAAAATGTGCTGCAACATGCGTTTCCGCGAGGCATGGAGCCCGGTCATTTTATCCGCATCGATGCTCGGCGCCTGGAAGATCGCTTTCTGGTCATCGTTCAGGATAACGGCATGGGCATGAGCGAGGAACGTCTGGAGAAGCTGCGCCGCCGTCTGGAACTGAATCGTCTGGCAGGTGAAGATTCCGATGATGTCTACCATCGCGGAGGCATCGGACTCATGAATGTCCATCGCCGGATTCAGCTGGTATTTGGAGAAACGTACGGCTTGATGATGGAGAGTGAGCAAGGCTTGGGAACGACGATTACGATGGCGCTTCCGGCGGATCAGCACCGCAAGCGGATTTAATTGAAACCATTACCTATACCAAGGAGGAAGATAGATGATGAACATGAATTTAGAGAACAAAATTGCCCTCGTAACAGGTTCCAGTGGAGGGATTGGTGCTGCTATTGCTGGAGCATTGGCTGGTTGCGGAGCAAAGGTCGCTGTGAATGGTCTGCATAATATGGAGCGGGCTGAGGAGGTTGTGGCCGCGATCCGGAATGCTGGAGGTGAAGCAGCGGCATTTCAGGCCGATGTGACCGATACGGATGCGATTTCATCCATGGTAGGGGAGATTACGATGCGCTTCGGCGGCCCGATTAATCTGCTGGTTAACAATGCGGGGCATCTGGTGGAGCGGAGCCCCATTGAAACGATGAGTGAGGAGTTGTACAGCCGGATTATGGATGTGAATCTGAAGAGCGCCGTATTTGTCTCCAAAGCGGTCATTCCTGGCATGAAGGCAGCTGGGGGCGGACGAATTATCAATCTAACCTCGGTAGCAGCCCATAACGGGGGCGGTCCGGGTGCAGCGATTTATGCAGCCTCCAAGGCGGCTGTCATTGCGTTAACGAAAGGTCTTGCCAAAGAGCTTGCTCCTGGCGGGATTACGGTGAATGCTCTCTCCCCGGGATTCATCGGGCAAACGGCGTTCCATGCTACGTTTACCTCGGAGGCAGGGCGAACTTCGGCAGTAAGCAGCATTCCGCTTGGACGGGAAGGGACTCCCGATGATGTCGCAGGAGCGGCGCTGTACCTGTGTTCCGAGCTGGGTTCTTTTATAACCGGAGAAACGATTGAGATCAACGGCGGAATGTATATGCGTTGATGCTACATCATTGCGATAAGGAGGGGACAAAACGATGGAAGTGAAGCGAAAGCTTGCAGAAAGACCGTTGTACCAACCAATCAGCGGGCCGTTCCATGTAGACTATGCACCTGACGAACATACGGTTCTGGCAGAGAACCCACCGAGGTTTACCTGGATGGCGGCACAGCAGGAGGATGAGAATGCCTATGTGCTGCAAGTTTCGACGGGGCCTTCTTTTCAGGAAGAAGAGACGATGACCTTTGCGCCGCTCCCGTATAACTTTTTCACGCCAGACCGGGTGTTTGAGCCTGGGGATTATTATTGGCGATATGCGCTGCTTGTAGATCAACCAGTGCAACAAGGAAGCAAAACCGAAACGGATGTCGTGCTGGAGAAGCCTCAGGAAATGTCGGCATGGAGTGAGGTGAGGCGGTTTACGGTACCAGCGGGATTGCCCGAGACACCGATACCTTCCCGAGCAGAGCGGTACGTTTCCACAGACACGTCTCACCCCCGGCTATGGCTCGGAGAGAGCGGGCTAACGGAACTTGCAGATGCCATTTCGTCAGATGCTACATATTGCGGCTGGGATGCGTTTATGGCAAATTCCGTGGAGCCGTGGGCCAACCGCGAGCCGATCCGTGAACCGCTGCCTTACCCGGAGAACAAACGTGTCGCCGTGCTCTGGAGACAAATGTATATTGACTGTCAGGAAGTGTTATATGCCATTCGTCATCTGAGCATCGCTGGTCGAGTGCTCCGTGACGAACGGCTGCTTGAAGCGGCGAAAACCTGGCTGCTGCATGTGGCGGCTTGGGATACGGAGGGAACGACCTCCCGCGATTATAATGACGAGGCAGCCTTTCGGGTCGCCGCCGCGCTCGCTTGGGGTTATGATTGGCTGCATGATGAGTTGAACAGCGAAGAGCAGGATGCGGTGAGACGCAGTTTGCTGCGGCGGACAGAGCAGGTAGCCCAGCATGTGATGGTCCGTTCGAAGATCCATCATGTGCCTTATGACAGCCATGCGGTGCGTTCATTGTCTTCCGTGCTTGTGCCCTGCTGTATGGCTTTGCTGCATGAGGAGCAGCAGGCTGCAGCGTGGCTGGATTATGCAATCGATTATTATGCCTGTCTGTACTCTCCATGGGGTGGCAGTGATGGAGGTTGGGCCGAAGGTCCAATGTACTGGACAACGGGCATGGCCTATGTGACCGAAGCGATGAATCTGTTGCGAAACTATGCGGGCATCGACTTCTTCCGTCGGCCGTTCTTCCAGCGTACCGGGGATTTTCCACTCTATGTGTACCCGCCCGATGCGCGGCGCGCCAGCTTTGGAGATCAGTCTACGCTGGGTGACCCTGTGAACTTGAAAACAGGCTATCTTGTCCGCCAACTGGCGGGTGTTACAGGCAACCGCTGGTACCAGTGGTACTTTGAGCGTGTGCGCCAATCCGATCCGGGGACAGAGGGGGCTTTTTATAACTACGGTTGGTGGGACTTTAATTTTGACGATCTGGTTTACCGCCATGATTATCCCCAGGTGGAGGAAGAGTCACCCGTAGACATCGAGCCGCTCAAGTGGTTCCGGGATGTGGGATGGGTAGCCATGCATCACCGGATGGATGATCCGGATGAGCATATGATGCTGCTGCTCAAGTCGAGCCGTTACGGCTCCATCAGCCACAGTCATGCGGATCAGAACAGCTTCACTCTGCATGCATTCGGTGAGCCGCTTGCGGCAGATACGGGCTATTATATCGCGCATGGCAGCTCCTTTCATCGGGAATGGCGCAGGCAGACACGCTCCAAGAACAACTTGTTGATCGGTGGAGCAGGTCAGTACGCCGAGAACAACAAGGTGCTGAACATGGCCGCAACCGGACAGATTGAAGATGCCTATTGGCGGAATGGTGATGGTTATGTGCGCGCATTAGCGACTGATGCCTATGCCAGCACCGTACCTCATGTGAAACGTGTTGTACGGGAGATTCATTTTCTGCAATCCTCCTACTTCGTCATTGTGGATCACATTGATCTGGAGAAGCCGGACAGTGTCCAATGGCTGTTCCATGCCCTGCACCCGCTGCAGCTGAAAGGGCAGAGCTTCCGTTTGAACGGGAATAAGGCGGGGCTTGAGGGGACGTTTGTATATGCTTCCTCCGGTGAGTTGGCGCTCAGTCAGACGGATCAATTCGCAGAGGTGGAACTTGCAGAGTACGAAGGGCTGGACAGACATTATCATCTGAGCGCGGAAACGCGGCCTGCCTCAAGTCACAGGATTGTGACTCTGCTTGTACCGTACAAGATCGAGGAACCGAAGTATGTCCCCTATTTCATCGATGACCAGGATCACGGCATTCATCTCTATTTTACCGACAATGGTGTAACGAAGAAGATCGAGGTATCCAAGACGTACTAGATAAGATGAACTGAATATTTACACAAGAACGAAGAGTGCAGAACCCATCTGAAGAAGCGAAGCGTTCGCCTTTATCCCCGGATTTTCCCCTCTGAAAAAGGGAATCAAAAAAATCTGGGGATAACAGCGATCGGAAGAGGGTACTGCAATCGCAGTGGCTGAGTGTAAAGTTTGTACGTTCAATTTATATAGTGCTATATGACTGGATGCTGTGGAATGCTGAGTGCTGACCTAAAGAAAACGCAATCTCATCTAAAACATCCCCATTGTTGCAGGCGGTGGGGATGTTTTATCATCTTTATGAAAGCGCTTCACCGATAAGTGATACCTAAATCTAAATCAGGATGAAAAGAGGGGTAGCATGAAAAAGTGGATGGTCACAGGCATGACGCTATTGCTGGCGGCAACCGTTTTGGCGGGATGCAACAAAGGGAGTGGAGCGGCATCCGGTGAGGGCGGGGAAGACGGCAAAACGAAGTTCTCCATGTCTTTGCGTACGCTGGCCTATACGTATGTAGAGAAGTCGCCGGACATCAACCAGGATAAATGGGTGAAAAAGCTGGAGGATCTGACCAATACGGATCTGAAAATTGTCCTGGTGCCCCATAAGGAATATGAACAGAAAATGGTCCAGATGTTTGCCACCAATGACATTCCTGACGTGGTACAGGGTGACGGCGGTGTCAACGGCAAAGAGATGGCAGGCTCGGTCGAAGCCGGAGTATTTCAGCCGCTGGATGAACTGCTGCAGCAGTACGGGCAGGATTTGCTCAAAGCCGTGCCCAAGGAAGCCTGGGACCAGGTAACCCATGACGGCAAGATCTATGCCATCCCCGAGTATTTATCCAATCCGTCCAGACGGGCAACCTGGATTCGCAAGGATCTGCTGGACAAAACCGGACTACCGGTGCCCACTACGGTCGAGGAGACTATGGAGGTTTTGCGCGCCTTTAAGAAGCTCGGTGTGGAGAATCCGTATATGGGACGGGAAGATTTCAAATATGCAGACACCTTTTTCGGCGCCTATGACGTGCAGCAGTTTCTGTCCATGATGGAGCAGCAGGGCGACCAGGTTGTACCGAAATTTATGGATAACGAGAATATGCAGCAAGCTCTAACGGTCTATAAAACGATGTACGAGGAAGGGCTGATCAACAAAGAGTTCGCGACCATCAATTCCACGGTATTCAAAAATACGATTCTCTCTGGCAAAGCAGGCATGTGGTCCATGAACGCCAACGAATTGATCCAATGGGAGAAGCAGATTAAAGCGTCGGTTCCCGATGCCAAAATCGAGATTATCCCTTCCCCTGTCGGCCCGGACGGAAAGGGCGGTTACTATCTGTACGGGCCAGTGACCCGGGCCTACTTTATTAATAAGGATGCGGCTGATCCGGCTTCCATTATCCGTTTCTTTAACTGGATGGTGTCTGAAGAAGCGGAGAAGTTTTTCACATACGGCACAGAAGGAGAGACCTACACAGAGGATAATGGCGTCATTTCTTACACAGCGCCAACCGACTCCGCTGGTGTGGACGAAGAGCGTTACCGTCAGTCGTTCTTATGGTTCGTACAGGACACGACGTACAATAAAGGCTCGTTATCGTTGACAGAAGAAGGCAGAAAGCTGATGAATATTTACGATACCATTTTAGCCAAAGAAGGCCGGGATGGCATCAACTTTGATCCACGTTTGGAAGCTTTTGTACAGAATCCCGATATTGCGCCCAATTCGGATACACCGCCCCAAGTATTGCTCACGCACATGATCAAGATGGTTTATGGTAAGGAACCGATCTCCGATTGGCCGAAGGTAGTTGAGGAATGGAAATCCAAGGGCGGCGATCAAGCCATCAAGGAGGCTACGGAGAAATTCAAGAAGGGTGAAGGCGTGTCCGCACCGCGTCGCTAACTCTTTAAGCTGAACAATACATTTTACACGATAACAGCGATCGGAAGGTTGTTCTGTCTTCGGAGTGGCAAGTCAGGTGAATACGGAGGGGATACAAGTGAATGACGTGTTCAAAACGTGGAAGAAGCGGGTTGTACGTGTTGCCATGTCTGTCATACTCATTAGCGGTATTACCGTTCCCGTGCATGAAGTCCGGGCGATGGAAGACGCTGTTCCTCATTCCATTTTAAATGTTACGCAGGAAGAAAATATCCCGGATCCGGAAGGTCCAGAGTTGGAAATTTACACGGAAAACTTTGATGACCCGGACAACTTTGGCTCTACAGGCGGAATTGCACTGAGAGCCCCCTGGCTGCAAGAAGGGGGAGGGGGAAGCAAGGCCAAAACGTCATCTTCCACAACCGCACCCTCGCTGCCCAACCTGATCAAGATGGACGGAACCGACGCACTCGCGCTGCCGCTTGATCTGACTGGATACGGAAATATTCGGCTGAGCTACTACACACGCGCCTCGTCCTATATAAGCGGAAGCATCATCATCGAATGGTCGAAGGACGGGGGCAGTTCCTGGGCAATGCTGGAGACATTTGAACTTCCCCCAGGCACTCCAGACCTGAAGAACAAGGAAGGGAATACGCTAAAAAGCTGGACGCTGGGTGCGGAAGCGAACAATAACAGCACGGTAAAAATTCGTTTTCGGACAGGAGATGTCATGCAGGCCAACATGTATATCGACAATGTTGCCATTTACGGTCAGGCTATTCCCGGTGTAACGCCTGCGCCATCCCCAGTGCCGCCTGGAGAGGAGAATACTGAATTTACGCCTCCACCAGGCGTAATTTTATACGAGGATGTGGAGATTGGTACGGCTGGTGGGCGAGCAATCTATTCTTCCATTGCTGTTCCCGAGACAGCGGCAGCTGAACCGATGCCGGTCATGGTCTATATCCACGGAGGTGGATGGAATCACGGGGACCGTAAGCAGGCATTGATCTCCATATGCAATTATGTACTCAAACGTGGTTATATCGGTGTATCTCTGGACTACCGGCTGACGCCTGAAGCGCCTTTCCCTGCCCAGATTCAGGATGTGAAGCTTGCTATCCGATATTTGCGGGCCCATGCAGCCGAGTACAATCTGGATCCGAGTCGTATCGGCGTCTGGGGATCATCTGCGGGCGGCCACCTGGCTGGATTACTCGGAACAACAGGGGACATGGTCGCTGGTGATCCCGTAGTGCTCGATACGGGAGTGACGGTTGAGGCACCTGATCTCGAAGGGTCTGGTGGCTGGCCTGAATATTCCGATAAGGTGCAAGCGGTCGCCGACTGGTACGGACCGGCTGATTTTACGACGACATTTGCCAATAACTACAGCTCGGTCACGGCTCTGCTTGGCGGGCATCGTGCATTTGATGTACCGGAACAGGCCAGACTTGCCATGCCTGGCACGTATGCTTCACCGGATGATCCACCATTCTGGATTCGGCACGGTGATGCTGACGTCACTATTCCCTATACCGACAGTGTTACTTTTGCGGGACAGCTTCAATCTGCGGGTGTCCCGATTGTGGATATGAAAGTCGTACCCGGTCAGGGTCATGGATTTACAGGGATGGCTTCCGAGGTTGCCAATGCGGAGGCATGGGCCTTCCTTGATGAACATGTGAAGAACCGGATTGTTACGGAACCCATTATTTTCAAAAGCAATCCCGAAGACACTTCGCCTGAAGATGAAGGAGTGAATGAAGAAAAACCGTTGATTGAGAAGATCATCGCCAGCAAGCTACCGAGCGACGATGCGGCGATTGATAGCAGCAAGCCTGACCTGAATTTCAATCAGGCCACAGGCTCCAGCACCGGATTACTAAGCATCTCTTCTACTTCATCGACCAAGAAATATGTGTATTTCAAATTCGATCTGACCGAAAATGAGCCTGAAGGAGACCGGTATCGACTACGGATTGCCGCTAAGAAAGGCACATCGAATATCGACACCGAGTTGTCTCTATATGGTTTGGATGCAACGGACTGGAGCGAATCATCGTTAACCTGGTCGAATGCCCCGGTCCAAAGCCTCAGCGAAGATTCGCTGCTTGGCACATTCCAGGTCACGGCAGATCGGAATGGAAGCCCGGCCGTCTATGACGTGGATGTAACTGATTATGTGAAGAGCCGTTCAGGTGTCGGGAAGGTGGCATTTCTGCTCGCAGATGCAGGAGCAACAGGCGTCTCTGTAAACGTATATACCAAGGAAGCCAACGGAACGAGCAATCCGCGTCCACAGTTATCTGTTATTGCTTTAGTCGAAGAGGGCAGTGACACGCAGTCACCGGAATGGGTGCAGGGAGCCGAGTTGGAGATTCGTAACTGGGGAACGGATTTTGCGGAACTGAGATGGCCTGAGGCCATCGATGATACGGGAGTATCTGCCTACCGGATCTATCGGGGTGGAGTTCTGCTGGCTGAACAAGGAAAGCAGTCATTTCGGGACAGCGGACTTGCAGCCGGAACGCCGTATACATTTCAAGTGAGGGCGATTGACGAGGCGGGCCATGTCAGCAGTGCTCTATCAACCGATTTGACCACTCTTGCCGTTCCGATATCCTCCCTGCCTGTGGCTTCCGTCTCGGCAAGCGGCAGCGACGGCAACCTGGCGACCAACACCATCGACAATAACAGCTATACACGCTGGTCTGTTGCCGGAGAGGGGCAGTGGATCACATTTGATCTGGGGCAGGCGCAGCAAGTGGGTTATGTTGGGATTGGTTTTTACAAAGGGAATGTGCGGAAGACTTTCTTTGAGATCGAAACCTCTGTTGACGGTGATCATTGGACCCAGGTATTCAATGGAGAAAGCAACGGGAATACAACAGAAATGCAGGCGTTTGATATCCCGGATACTTCTGCACGTTATGTACGGATCACCGGGCATGGCAATTCCGATTCAAGTATTTATACGAGTCTGACGGATGTGCATCTGTATGCCCCTTTTGCAGGGGGAGGCACGCCTGTTGCCCTGATTCCATACATGGAGCCCCAGCCTCCGGAGGGGACGGTGCCCTTTATCGCTCCAGGTCTGACGGAAACCGATGGCACACCACATGCAGTCCATTCTCCTCATGCTGTAACTGGACGTACGATTGATGTACGGGACTACGGAATTGATATGGCTGATAATACGAGTGATGACCGACCTGCCATTCAGGCCGCTATTGATGAGGCCAATGTCGGTGATGAAGTGTTTTTGCCTGATGGCGTGTACAATTTGTTGTCCGGGCCGGATGGAACTACCAATCTGATGCTCAAATCCGGGGTGAACCTGAGAGGAGAGAGCCGTGAAGGAACGGTACTCAAGACATCGCTGGATCAGGTGACAGGCAGCGCCGTCTTGAAAGCATCGGCTCAGCATAGCATTCTCGTATCCAACATGACCCTAACCTCATCCTGGTCTGGCAGCTACATGACCGATCACAAATCCAACAACCCCTCCGCAGGGGGGCCGGATAGCCTGATTCACATCGCCAACTATGGTGAGGCACCATCGTATGACATTACGATCGATGGCGTGATTGTGGAGAAATTCAAACGAATGGCGATTCGCATCGAACACAGCCGCGATGTTGTTGTGAAGCATGCAACCTTCCGCAATGCAACAGATCTGGGCCCTGGAGGTTCAGGCTATGGCATTTCCATTCAGGGAACGGCCAAGACCGATCGGCTCGGCTTTGACAATGATACGATATGGAATGTGGTGGAGGACAGCACATTTGAGGGTCCTTATCTCAGACATGGAGCGTTGATCCAGTTTGTGGCACATAACAATGTGCTGCGCGGCAATACATTTAACGGAACGAAGCTGGATGCTATTGATCTTCATGGTGAATTGGAGTATTTGAATGAAATCTCCGGTAATGTGATTACGGATGTGCTGACCGGCGCAGGGATTGGACTCGGCAATACAGGGGGGTCAGCACCGAGCAACCACAGCAAGTCGGGTAAAGGAAACTACATTCATGACAACACGATAACAAACAGCCAAATCGGCGTTTCGGTAACCATGGGCACCCCTGATACAGTAATTGAGGATAATCTTATCAAGAATACAACCGCGATTGCAGATGCGGCAGGAATCAAAGTGCTGAACGGACCGGGTACGGTAATTCGAGGCAATGTGATCCGTAACAATACCGCCAGCGGCTACTGGGGCGTGCGGCTTGAGCGCGACAAAGGCGATGCCGGAGCAAGCAATGTTGGCGAAGGGGACCCCGAGAATGTGGTGATTGAAAATAACCGAATTGAAGGTAATACAAACGGAATTGGTCTCTTTGCCGGGCTCGGCATTCTGCTGAAGGCCAACATTCTAAACAACGTGAATGAAGACTATTACAAAGCAGCTGGTGTGACAGTTACCGAGTTATAAAAGATCAGAACAAGTAGCCTAGCAGGCATCAGCCTGATGGGCTACTTGTTGTTCGCTTCATTCCATAGTGGAATAGATGGCCCAAACACGGGCTTACCAGCCGATCAAGGATGCATGGCGAAAAAAAGAATGGAATTTGTACTGCTCGAGGCGAGAGTCAGTCATTAATATCGAATGTTGAATATGATTATTGATCAATAATACTTTAGGATATGTCATTGCATCGAACAGTCAGAAACCTTACTTTTAAATAATCAAATGACTATATGTCTCTGCGAGGAGTGTAGCTGAATGAAGAAACAGGGGCTAAATCCATACCTTCCATCCTGGGAGTATGTTCCTGATAGTGAGCCTTATGTGTTTGACGGCAGAGTATATGTGTATGGTTCGCATGACCGGTTTAATGGACATGTCTTTTGTTTGAACGACTATATATGCTGGTCGGCGCCAGTGAACGACCTGGGGAATTGGCGAAATGAAGGTGTGATCTACCGAAAAACAGATGATCCGCTAAATCCGGATGGCAGTATGTGCCTTTATGCACCAGATGTTACGTTAGGTCCTGACGGACGTTATTATCTTTATTATGTGCTGGATAAAGTGCCGGTTGTTTCTGTGGCTGTATGCGATACACCTGCCGGAAAATTTGAATTCTACGGCTATGTAGAATATGCCGACGGCACTCGACTGGGAGAAAGAGAAGGGGACGAGCCTCAATTCGATCCCGGCGTATTCACCGAAGGACAGCATACCTACCTGTATACCGGTTTCTGTGCGCCTGGAGACCAATCGAGACATGGCGCGATGGTGACGGTGCTTGGTCCGAACATGTTGACGATTGTGGATGAGCCTGTATTCGTCGCTCCTAGTCAACCCTACAGCGAGGGCAGCGGATTTGAAGGACATGAATTTTTTGAGGCACCTTCCATCCGGAAGAGAGGGGACATCTACTACTTGGTTTATTCCTCGATCGTCATGCATGAATTATGTTATGCTACCAGCAAATTTCCAAACAGAGGGTTTGAATATCAGGGCGTTATCGTTAGCAACTGTGATCTACATATTGATTCCTATAAACCAGCTGACAAGCCGATGTATTATGGCGGCAATAACCACGGCAGCATTGTCGAAATAAACGGGGACTGGTACATTTTTTATCACCGCCATACGAACGGGGACGCATTCAACCGTCAGGGTTGTATCGAACGGATCTTTTTTGATGGGGTCGGAGCCATTTCTCAGGTGGAATTGACTTCCTGCGGCCTGAATGGGGGGCCACTTGAAGGAAAAGGGGAGTACCCTGCGTACCTTGCATGCAATCTTTTTACGAAAGATGATCAAGTGTATACTGGAGGTTTCGGACAGGGTGCATGGCTGGACAGCCGCTTTCCGAAGATTACCCAGGATGGAAGAGACGGCGATGAAGAGACCGGATATATTGCCAATATGGTGGAATCAGCCACGGCAGGTTTTAAATATTTCGATTGTAACGGAATCCGTCAGGTCACGGTCAAGGTGCGCGGATATTGTAATGGAGTCTTCGAGGTTAAAACCGCATGGGACGGTCCTGTGCTGGGAATGATCCCGGTACATTTTACGAATGAATGGAAAAAATATACGGCCGAAATAACGGTTCCGGATGGCAAACAGGCTTTGTATTTTACTTACAGGGGGTCGGGAGGAGCAAGCTTGGCCTCATTCACATTAGAATAAAAGGCTGAATATGATTCGATCTGCGTACAGACAGAGCAGCTGCTGGTAATCCAGCAGCTGCTTATTTAATTTGAACATCCGCAGCGTATTTTTTCGATCATATTTTTGTAACTGTAATGGCTTGATTCCCTATTGTGGGAAAAGTATTGTCTACAGTCTTTCCATTCGTATGAAAGGATACTTCAATCATCAGGATGGTCGGCTGCCGCAGCTTGCTGCGAATGGGTGCGGAATTCGCTTGGCGCGATGCCTGTCCACCGCTTGAACTGCCGGCTGAAATGCGCATGGGTCTTATACCCCAGCATCATCGCAATATGGTCAATGTTCAGGTCGGTTTGCTTTAACAGCCGCTGGGCTTCGTTCAGAAGGGTTTCTGATAAAAACTTGCGCGGTGCTGTGCCGTATACCTGCCGAAAAATTCGATTGACCTGTGACGGGCTAATGTTCAGCGACTTGGCAATGTCTTGGATCCAGGTTCGCTCGCTGTCCCGAATTTCACCATGAAGATGGATATATCTTACGGAATCCTCAATATGCTCGGCAATTTGATGGGCGATGGTTTCTTTTCTGGATAAGGTAATGGATGCGTTCTGAGATAACTGGCCGACCAGGGAGCCGAGCAATTCGAATACGGCAGCATGAACTTTCATCTGCTTGGAGGAAGACAGCGGGCTGGATAAGTGCTCTGTGGCCAGATCATATAGTGTACACAGTGAAGAGGACAGTCCCAGAGCTAAATTCGAATCTGCCGGATAATAAATGTCCCTGCAGCGGTTGAGTTCTCTGCAAAAGGAGGTATCGTGTACGCTGAAATGAACGGAAAAGTAAGTGAATCCCTGCGGTCCGGCACCGGTGCAGGAATGGGTCATACCGGGGCGGATGAACAGAAGGTCTCCAACAGACTGACTGTACAACTGTCCGTTGACCACCATGTTCATCTGACCATCCAGCATCCAGTGGATTTCATACATGGAATGCTCATGGGACGGATACGTCCAGCTGGAATCTACTTTTCTTGCATGCAGCCCCAATAATTGAAAAGACATGCGAACATCAGGCAGACGGCCTAAGTATACGGCTTCCGAGAGCTTGGTCACAGGAACCTCCTCGTCATGTTCTGTATTCCAACATCTTACCGTTTCGTCTATATCAATTGAACTAACTATTTACACAGAAACGGAGAGGACAGAAAAAACCTGAAAAAGCGAAGCGGTCGCCTTTATCACCGGATTTTCCCCTAGTGAAGAGGGAATCAAAAAAATCTGGGGATAACAGTGATTGGAAGGTTATTCTGTCATCGGAGTGTCCATGTAAATCATCTTTAGTTCAACTGATATAGATTCATCTTAACAGAAAAATAATGCGTGAAAAGGGTAAGTCGTTGGAGTGATTAGAACATCGTCATGTACTCTAGCTGGTGCTAAGGTAGTAATATCAACCCGATGGGGGAGAATGGGGGCAAGCTTGAATGAGAATTATTCGATTTCTGGACGGACAAGAGAAGTGGCTGGCAGCCGTTACGGATGATGAAAAGGCCTATCGTTTGCCACAGGCGGATTTTATGACTCTGATCTATCAAGCGAGGGAGCAGGGGATTTCACCCGTTCAACTGATTGAAAGCGCTCTTAAACCGTTAAATGAACTAACCGATGATTGGACTTCACTGCACCTGATTACGCCCGTGGAATCTCCGGAAGTATGGGCGGCGGGTGTGACTTATCAGCGGAGCCGTGAAGCGCGAAACTATGAAGCTACGGATGGAAAGCTGGATGCGGAGACCTTTTACGATAAGGTCTATGATGCAGAGAGACCGGAGATCTTTTTTAAATCCACAGCAGCCCGGACCGTCGGACCTAATGAGGCTGTCACGCTTCGCAGCGATTCCACTTGGCAGATCCCGGAGCCTGAGCTTGGATTGGTGCTTGCCGCTGATGGCAGCATTGTGGGGTACATCGTTGGCAATGACATGAGCTGCCGCGATATCGAAGGGGAAAACCCGCTGTATCTGCCGCAAGCAAAAATATGGCGCAATTCCTGTTCCATAGGTCCGGCTATTCGACTAGCGGAAACGGTGCAGAATCCCTATGAATTCAGTATCGTCTGTCGGATCTATCGTGAAGGAGAAATGGTCGTTAAGAGTGAAGCGAGTACGGGTGAATTAAACCGAAAGCTGGATGAGCTGGTCTCTTTCCTGGCGCGGGACAACGATCTGTTCGACGGCACGGTACTTTTGACAGGAACAAGCATTGTACCACCCAATGAGTTTACGCTTGAACCTGGGGACCGTATTGAAATATCCATCAGCGATATCGGGACACTGATCAACCCTGTCATATCAAACTAGTATATAAGGAGGATGAATGCCATGACCGCATTTCAGGTAGAGCAGACATACAGGAATTATATTAACGGGGAATGGGTGCAGGCTGTGTCCGGAGAAAGCGAACCCAGCATAAATCCGGCAAATCGGAATGAGGTCGTGGGGTATGTACCAGACTCGGGTGTTGAGGATCTGAACAGGGCTGTCGCAGCAGCCAAGGCAGCAGCGAAGGATTGGCGGAGGTTAACCGGTGCGGAGCGCGGTAACTATCTATTTCAGGCAGCAAATGTGCTGGAACGCCGGGCCGATGAGGTTGCGGAGGCAATGACAAGGGAAATGGGCAAAACACTCCCTGAAGCCAAAGGAGAGACAATGCGCGGAGTCGCCATCTTAAGATATTACGCTGGTGAAGGCATGCGAAAAACCGGCGATGTTATTCCTTCGACGGACAGTGAAGCGCTGATGTTTACGACCCGTGTACCGCTTGGCGTTGTGGGCGTTATTGCTCCGTGGAACTTCCCTGTAGCGATTCCGATTTGGAAGACGGCCCCGGCCCTGATTTACGGCAATACGGTTGTATTAAAGCCTGCACAGGAAACCGCCGTCACTGCGGCTAAAATATTGGAATGTTTTGAGGAGGCGGGCATTCCGGCTGGCGTTCTCAACCTTGTATGCGGCAGAGGCTCGGTAATCGGTTCCGCACTTGCTGAACATCCGGATGTGGGTGGAATTACATTCACAGGTTCCAATGAAGTGGGCAAGCGGGTCGGCGCCGCAGCGCTGGGAAGAGGGGCCAAGTACCAACTTGAAATGGGCGGGAAAAACCCGATCATCATCGCGGCAGACGCTGACTTGGATTTGGCTGTTGAGGCCACAATCAGCGGTGGCTTGAAATCGACGGGCCAGAAATGCACGGCCACCAGCAAGGTCATTATCGAACGAAAAGTATATGATGCCTTTAAAGAAAAGCTCCTATCGCAAATCCAGGAGATTCGACTGGGCGACGGTATGTCTTCCGGAAGCTGGATGGGTCCATGTGCGAACGAAGGACAGCTCAAGACCGTGCTGAGCTATATCCAAAAAGGACAGGATGAAGGAGCCGTTCTGCTGGCTGGCGGAAAAAGGGCGGACGGTCCAGGGCTTGAAGAGGGATTTTATGTCCAGCCGACCGTATTTGAAGGTGTCGAATCACATATGTCCATCGCCCGGGAAGAAATCTTCGGCCCTGTGCTTGCCTTGATGGCAGTAGATTCCCTAGAGGAAGCGATCGCAGCGGCTAACGATAGCGATTACGGCTTGAGTGCTTCCATCTACACGCAAAATGTTGGAGCTATGCTGTCTTTCATTCGTGATATGGATGCAGGATTGGTCAGAATCAATGCGGAAACGGCCGGCGTAGAATTGCAGGCTCCGTTCGGTGGAATGAAGATGTCTAGCTCACACTCCAGGGAACAGGGGCAAGCGGCCATCGAGTTTTTCACAGCGATCAAAACAGTCTTTGTGAAATCATAAACTGTGGGAGGGTCTCATGTACGAACAGATTATGTCGATTATGGGGAAGGAAGAGTCAGGCTGCCTCGATATCATAGCACATGCTCCAGGGGCAGCAGGACGTCTGCCTTTAACCGATGATTTGCTGCGCAATGCTCCAAGCGGCGACTTGTTCGGCATGTCCCAGAATGTTGGAATGGGCTGGAATCCCGGAGAATTGAATGGGAAACAGTTTCTGATCTTAAGTACGCAGGGCGGTATCCGCAATGAGGACGGCAGTCCCGCAGCTCTCGGTTACCATACGGGCCACTGGGAGGTCGGCTTGCTGATGAAAGCTGCCGCAGAAGAAATATCGAGCCGCGGAGGAATCCCGTTTGCCGGATATGTCAGTGACCCTTGTGACGGCAGATCACAGGGAACGACCGGCATGTTCGACTCGCTCCCGTACCGGAACGATGCCGCTATTGTGTTTCGCAGACTGATTCGCTCGCTGCCGACACGTAAAGGTGTGATCGGCGTTGCAACGTGTGACAAAGGTCTGCCGGCGATGATGCTAGCGCTTGCAGGCATGCCGCAGCTTCCGGGCGTGATCGTTCCCGGTGGCGTCACGCTTCCGCCCCTTGATGGAGAGGACGCCGGTAAAATACAGACCATCGGCGCACGGTACGTCAGCGGAGAACTCTCTTTGGAAATGGCGTCGGAGTTAGGATGCCGAGCCTGCGCTACACCAGGGGGAGGCTGTCAGTTTCTGGGTACTGCGGCAACAGCCCAGGTTGTAGCAGAAGCCATGGGCATGACGGTGCCGCATGCTGCACTTGCCCCTTCCGGGCAGCCCATCTGGTTCGAAATGGCGCGCCAATCCTCACGCGCACTGATACACATGGAGTCCCAGGGGATGAGGATGGCGGACATTGTCACAGATGCATCGATTCGCAATGCCATGACCGTTCATGCCGCGTTCGGCGGATCTACCAATCTGCTTCTTCACATACCGGCTATTGCCCATGCTGCGGGTTTAACTGTGCCTACGGTACAGGACTGGATACAGGTGAACAAGAATGTTCCGAGACTGGTTAGTGCCCTGCCGAACGGACCGATCTTCCATCCGACCATTCGGGTTTTTCAGGCCGGAGGTGTCCCCGAAGTCATGCTCCATCTCAGACAGCTTGGCCTGCTGGATGAGTCTGTACCTACAGTGACAGGTAGGTCATTGGGCCAGGTGCTTGATTGGTGGGAATCGTCGGAACGCCGTCATCTCATGCGCAAGCAATTGAAAGAGAAGGACGGCATTGATCCGGACAGTGTCATCATGAGTGTAGAGCAGTCGCAGCGTCTTGGGATTTCCTCGACCGTGACATTTCCAACCGGGAATATCGCTCCGGAAGGCTCTGTCATCAAATCTACATCCATTGACCCTGCTGTGCTGGATGAGCATGGCGTATATCGTCATCGTGGCCGGGCCAAGGTGTTTACAACCGAACGTGAGGCGATTCGTGCGATAAAAACAGGCGGTGTACTGGCCGGTGACGTTGTGGTCCTGCTCGGACGCGGACCTTCAGGGACCGGGATGGAGGAAACGTATCAGCTTACGTCTGCGCTCAAGCATCTGCCTTTTGGCAAATATGTGTCGCTCATCACGGATGCCCGGTTCTCCGGTGTGTCCACCGGAGCGTGTATTGGCCATGTTGGCCCCGAAGCACTGGCAGGCGGGCCGATCGGCAAGCTCCGGAACGGAGACTTGATTGACATCGTCGTGGATCGGGGCACGCTGGAGGGCAGCGTTAACTTTGTTGGAGAAGGGGAGACAGAGGTGTCTCCGGAAGAAGGAGCTCTCATTCTGGCACATCGAACCTTTCATCCGGATATGCGACCTGATGAAGATTTGCCGGATGATACCAGGCTGTGGGCTGCGCTGCAATCGGTCAGCGGTGGGACATGGAGAGGAAATGTGTATGATGTAGACCGGATCATAACCGCCCTGGAAGCTGGCAAAAAAGCGCTGGGGTGGTAAGGAAGTCAACCCATTTTAGTACATTTTCCTACCTGTTTTGTACAGATCATCACTTTCATACTGGAGGTTGCTACTATAATGAATATGATCACCAACCCCATTCTTCGCGGTTTTCATCCCGATCCGTCCATATGCAGGGCGGGGGAAGATTATTATATCGCCACTTCCACCTTCGACTGGTTTCCGGGTGTACGGATTCACCATTCCCGGGATCTGGTGCATTGGCGACCGATCGCTTCTCCACTGACACGCATCACACAGCTGAACATGGAAGGAAACATTAATTCCGGAGGCGTATGGGCTCCCTGCCTAAGTTACGACAACGGCATGTTCTACCTCATCTACACCGATGTTAAAAGCCGGGTAGGCGCTTTTAAAGACACCCACAATTACCTTGTGACAGCATCGGATATCGAAGGCCCTTGGTCCGAGCCGGTGTATCTGAACAGCAGCGGCTTTGATCCTTCCTTATTTCATGATGAAGACGGACGCAAGTGGCTGGTTAATATGATATGGGATCACCGTAAGGGCAAAAACCGGTTTTCAGGCATTGTACTCCAGGAATATTCCATCCGGGAACAAAAGATGGTCGGACCTGCTGTTAATATATTTAAGGGAACCGAATTAGGGCTGACGGAGGCGCCGCATCTGTATAAGCACAATGATTATTATTATTTAATAACGGCTGAAGGGGGAACGGGTTATGAGCATGCGGTTACGGTAGCACGTTCCCATTCGTTACAAGGCCCTTATGAGGTCGATCCGACCAATCCAATCCTCACGTCATACGGAAGGCCCGATTTAGATCTGCAAAAGGCCGGTCACGGCAGTCTCGTCGAAACGCACACCGGCGAATGGTACATGGCCCATCTGGTCGGCCGACCAGTGAATCAAAAATATTGCATACTTGGACGTGAGACCGCTCTTCAGCAGTGCACTTGGAGCGAGGACGGCTGGTTGAGGCTTGCAGGCGGTGACCGATATCCCCAGGTTCAGGTGCCTGCACCGAAGATCAAGGCACATCCATTTGAGCCGGCAGCGGCAATGGACCACTTCGATCAATTCGAGCTCCGGAACGATTGGAATACACTTCGTATACCACCGGATCCGACCTGGCTCAGCCTGACGGAACGTCCCGGTTACTTGCGCTTACGCGGAACGGAGTCCATGAGCTCGACGCACAGGCAGAGCATGGTCGGCCGGAGACTGCAGGCTTTTAATTGTGAAGCCGAAACCTGTCTGGAATTTGCGCCAGACCATCCACAGCAAATGGCCGGATTGATTCTGTATTATGATACCAAAGACTATCTCTATTTACGGGTAACTTATCATGAAGAGAAGGGACCGTGCTTGGGAATTATTCAATCCAGGTATGGGATATATGACGAACTAATAGAAGATATCCCATTAGAATCTGTGAATAGAATTCGGTTAAAGGTTGTGGTCGATCGCGATCGTGCCTGCTTTTATTATGCGTTAGATGATGATCCATCCTGGTATCCGGCAGGCGGGTGGATTGACATCACACATCTGTCCGATGAATCACCGGAATATATCCGGTTTACGGGAACCTATATCGGTCTTTGTGCGCAGGATCTGGGTGGGACCCGGAAACTCGCGGATTTTGATTACTTTGTATATAAAGAATTGAACTACCAAACGGCCTACGCCGATACGGATATACATCCTCATAATTAGAACCCAGACCAAAATAGAGGCGACTTCCCTTATGAGGGGAGCCGCCTTGTTGTTGGTTAAGGAAAAGGAAACCCGTTCCTCGCCTTCCATGCCATCATAAATTTCTATCAGCAGCATTCTTCTTGAAATCTATAAGACACGTTATTCTTTCTGGTACAATGAGGAAAAAGGAGGGGACAGATATGGCTCCCGATAAAACCAAGCTTTTCCCAAACGAGAATATCCGAACCGTCTGTTACATTCAAAATTTGCCGCAGCGCCCCAATGTCGACATCGGTGACTATACGTACTATAGTGACAACAGTCATCCACCCGAGCAATTTTATGACCGCATTCAGCATCATTATGATTTCCTGGGTGATCGTCTGGTGATTGGCAAGTTTTGTGCAATTGCCGAAGGCGTGACATTCATTATGAATGGTGCCAATCATCGGATGGAGGGGATGACGACCTATCCATTCAATATTTTCGGTGGGGGTTGGGAGAGAGTGACACCTACGCTGGATCAACTGCCTTTTAAGGGAGATACTGTATTGGGGAACGACGTCTGGGTTGGGCAGAATGTAACTATCATGCCCGGTGTAACCATCGGAGACGGTGCGATCGTCGCTTCCAATGCGACAGTCACCAAGGACATCGAGCCCTACACCATTGTAGGAGGCAACCCGGCCAAGCCAATCAAACAGCGCTTCAATGATGAGATCATTGCTTTGCTGCTGGAGCTGAAATGGTGGGATCAGGATGAGGCGTGGCTGGACGCACATTTGGAACAACTGGTCTCTACATATGATCCGCAGACATTGCGTGAGCTGCTGAAGAGCAAGTAGGTTGGCGAACAAGAATTGATTTGCAAAAACGAAGCTATGGCTGGTTCCTGACGGAGCCAGCTTGTTTTATTTTGGAATCCATATGCTCATCATCACCATCATACTTCATGGAACCTTGCATACCCACGCTAAGCCCCTGGATGGAAGAGGTCAAGAGAGCTAATCCATCAGTGCACTGTTGTTTCTGCCTTTGGGAAGTATCGCTGCCCGGCGCTATTGTCTGTACGCCAAAGTTCAGCGTTTCAAAGCAGAAGTGTAGAGCAAAGTGGCCGAGTGATGGTACCTGTGAACGCTTTTCTAGAAGCTTTGGGTGCGAAAGTGTGTGAGGTATAAAATTGTTGATTTAATGTTTTCGAAAAAATATTGAAACGTTTCCAATTAGGTGTTATTATGAATTCCATCAGAGAGATAGGCGGGGGGGTTAGATGTCAAGTATTAAAGATGTAGCCAGCTTAGCTGGTGTAGCTGTAGGAACCGTGTCCCGTGTTATTAACAATTCGGGCGCCGTTAAACCCGCAACACGCAGAAAAGTCGAGAAGGCCATACAAGAGTTGAATTATATCCCTAATGAGATTGCCCGAAACTTCAAAATGCGGAAGTCCAAGATGGTAGCCCTGCTGCTCCCGAGTATCTGGCATCCTTTTTTTTCCGAACTGGCTTATTACATTGAAGATGAGCTGGATCGGGAAGGTTTCAAGCTCATGCTGTGCAATAGCGGTGGCAAACCTGAAAAGGAATTATATTATCTGGATATGCTCCAGCAAAACAAAGTGGCGGGTATTGTCGGCATTACGTACAACGATATCGAAAATTACGTCAGCAATGACATTCCGATTGTCAGTATCGACAGACACTTCAACAAGAAAATCACATGTGTTACGTCGGACAATTATGAAGGAGGGCGTCTGGCGTTAAGGGAACTTGTCAAAGCAGGAGCCAAAAAACCTGCTTTTATGGGGAGTGTCACTTCTGTTTTCAGTGAAACCATGAATCGGAGAGAAGGTTTCATTCAGGAAGCCAGAACCATGGGGGTTGACTACATTGTATACGAGAAGCCAGACCCGGTTTTGGATGATGATGCCTATTATGGTGAGTTTCTAAAAGAGCATGGGGATGTGGATGGTATTTTTGCCATTACGGATATGTTCGCCGCCAAATATATAGAAAGAGCCGGCAGGCAGGGCATTCGCGTTCCGGAGGATGTAAAGGTCATCGGATATGATGGCATTCAGGATCATCCTTATTTCCATCCAATATTGTCAACGATCAGACAACCTGTAGAGGAGATGGCACGTACGACGATCAGGCTGCTCTACAAAAAGATCGATGGGGAACCATTGGACCGGGAAGTTTATCGTCTTCCAGTCATATTTAGACAAGGTGAAACGACTTGATGGTTCCTGAGAACAAAAAGCTTCACCGGGTGGATTAGCCGGGTGACGTTTTTCTCATGTTGAATTGGAAACGTTTCAATTATAATGGAAGCGCTTCATATAAATTGGAAACGTTTCAATAACAAATAATAATTTTACGAAGAAAGGGAGTATGACGGTGATTTCACAAGATTCCGGAGGAGAACAAACCCTGATCAAAGAAAATCGTAAAACTTGGAGTCGAATTAAACGCAACTATGAACTGTACCTGTTCCTGCTGCCGATCATTCTGGTTTACCTCCTGTTCAAGTACTACCCGATGTACGGAGTACAAATTGCATTTAAGGATTTTTCACCAAGCCAGGGCATTTGGGGCAGCGAATGGGTGGGATTCCGGCATTTTATTGATTTTTTCAATTCTTATAACTTCTGGACGATCATGAAAAATACGCTGACACTCAGTTTTTTATCGCTTGTGTTCAGCTTCCCGGCTCCTATTATTATCGCGATCATGCTGAATCAGATGTTGGGCAAGGGATACAAGAAATTTATCCAGACCGTCATTTATGCGCCGCACTTTATTTCTACCGTTGTACTCGTCGGTATGCTCCATGTTTTTTTATCGCCAAACAGCGGAATCGTGAACCTTATCATTTCCTGGTTCGGTGGAGAGCCGATTCTCTTCATGGCCGACGAAGGCTGGTTTCGTCCTTTGTACATTTTGTCAGGGGTATGGCAAGAGACCGGTTTCGCCACAATTATTTACCTGGCTGCCCTTGCCGGGGTTAATCCCGAATTGCATGAAGCCGCGATTATGGATGGAGCAAGCAAATGGAAGCGTGTATGGTACGTGGACATTCCGTCCATCTTGCCGACAATTGTCATCCTGCTCATTCTTGCACTCGGGAACGTTATGAGCATCGGTTTCGAGAAAGCATTTCTTATGCAAAGTGATCTGAACTATGCCACCTCCAATATTATCCCGACCTATGTATACGAATTGGGGATTCAGAAGGCACAGTACAGCTTTTCTACAGCGGTCGGACTGTTTAACTCCGTCATCAACATCATCCTGATTGTCACCGTTAACCGAATTGCCAAAAAATTAACCGAAACCAGTTTGTGGTAGGGGGGATTGACTTTGAACCAATTTTTGAAGAGAAAAAGCAGAGGAGACGCATGGTTTGACGCTATCAACTATTTCTTCTTGACCGTCGTTATGCTGCTTGTATTATTTCCGCTGTATTTTGTGCTGATTGCTTCATTCAGTGATCCCAATCTAATTTATTCTGGGGAAGTATGGTTATTACCAAAGGGATTCACACTCGACGGCTATGAACGAATATTCAATGACTCCTCCATATGGATCGGGTATGCCAACTCCATATTATACGCTGGCGTAGGAACCTTGATCGGAGTAGCGGTTACCGTATTTGCAGCTTATCCGTTAGCACGAAAGGATCTGGTTGGAAGGTCGGTCATCATGTGGTTTTTGCTGATCACCATGTTTTTTAGCGGCGGGTTGATTCCGACGTATTTGTTAATCAAGGATCTTCACATGCTGAACACGATCTGGGCGCTTGTAATCCCGGGTGCCGGTGGCATAATGAACGTCATTATCGTAAGGACATTCTTTCAGTCCGCCATCCCGGATGAAATGCGGGAAGCAGCGTCGATCGACGGTTGTTCCAACACCAGATTTTTCTGGAGTATTGTGTTGCCTTTATCCAAGTCCATTTTAGCTGTCATGGTGCTATACCATGTTGTCGGCTTCTGGAATGGTTTCTTTGACGCTTTGATCTATTTGAACGACGAAAGCAAATATCCGCTTCAACTGGTGCTTCGCAACATACTCGTCCAGAATCAGGTAAGCTCCGGCATGATGGTGGATGTCGAATCCTACGCAGCGAAGATGCGCGTAACGGAACTGATTAAATATGGAGTCATCATGGTATCCAGTCTGCCGCTGCTGATTTTGTATCCTTTCCTGCAAAAGTACTTTGTCAAAGGCGTAATGATCGGCTCGATCAAGGGATGATGTTGTCATAGTACTTGAAAGGGGGGATGTGCAGCAGAATCAATATATCTGCATCCAGATCACTATAGAGAAAGACAAGGTAAGATATTCAACTTGTGGAATGATCTTGAGGGAGGTTATGTACGATGAAATCTGTATTCAAAAGAGCAGGGATTCTTATGATGGCCGGAGCTTTTGCGCTGAGTGGATGTTCAGGAGACTCCAAGAACCAGTCGGAAAATTCCGATCAGGCTGCGAGTTTTAACAAAACGGGTCTTCCAATTGTGAATGAACCAGTATCGTTAAGGATGGTATCCCCGAAAGCTGCTTTGGCACCGGAGTACTCGCAAATGGAAATTTTCAAGCAGCTGGAAGAGCAAACCAACGTTAAGATCGAGTGGGAGAACATTCCGGATACCGATTTTACCGAGAAGAAAAATTTGCTGCTGGCCAGCGGAGATTTACCTGACGCTTTTTATGGAGCCGGATTCTCGGATTACGAGCTGGTTAATTACGGCACAGACGGAACGATCCTTCCACTGGAGGATTTAATCGATCAATATGCGCCTAACCTGAAAGCGCTTTTAGAACGCAGGCCTGACATCAAATCCTCGATCACGGCACCGGATGGGCATATTTACGGACTGCCTTCCTGGGAAGAGAACAATCTTGGAACGAACCCCTTCTTTCACGTTATTAATAAAAAATGGCTCGACAAGCTGGGGCTGAAAATGCCGCAGACACTGGATGAATATACGGAAGCATTAGTTGCCTTTAAAACACAGGATCCAAACGGTAACGGCAAGGCCGACGAAATTCCGCTGAGCTTTATGCATATGCAGTGGTGTATGGACATTGCTGGGATATTCGGAGCATTTGGACTTCCGGATAACATGGAACATCGGGTCGTCCGCGACGGAAAAGTGATCTTTACTGCTACGCAGCCTGAATATAAGGAAGCGTTGAAATATTTTAATGAAAAATGGTATAAGCAGGGCTTGATTGATCCTGAATCGTTCACCCAGGACGCTGCTCAGTATCTGGCCAAAGGGAAAACAACAATCGAAACGCTCGGCTCCTATATCTGGTGGGAAGTTGATGAGGTGGTCGGACCGGAGCGAAGCAAGGATTATGCTTTGCTGTCCCCGCTCAAAGGACCGGACGGGGATCAATCGATCGGTCGCGGCAATGGTGGCGGCCCAGGACGCGGTGCTTTCGTGATCACTAAAGAGAACCAGAATCCGGAAATCACAATGCGTTGGATCGACCAGCAGTATGAACCGTACATGGCTGCACAAATCCACTGGGGCCCGCTGGATGTCGTATTCAAGAAGGATGAGAATGGGAAATTGGTAAACCTGCCGATTCCTGAGGGCACTTCCGCGGGCGAATTCCGTCAAAAAGTGGCTCCAGGCGCAGGCGGCCCTGGCGTCATTACCATCGAAGATTTGGGAAAAGTAGTAGATCTGGAGCCTAGAGCCCAGCAGCGCGTTAAAGACTTGGAGAAATATTACGATCCCTATATGGAAGAGGAAAACTACCCGAGTATCTTCTTTGAGCCGGAGGAACTGGACAAAATCAATCGAATTGAGCCCGAATTGATTAAATATGTAAATACCCAGCGAGGAAAATTCATTGTTGATGGCGGCGTGGATGAGCAGTGGGACAGCTATGTGAAGAACCTGGATAAGATGGGATTGAACGAATTGATGGAGATCTATCAAAATGGGCTGGATCGTTATAACGCAAGTTTAAACAAATAATTAAACAAATCGAGAATCATGGAATTAACAAGACGGGAAGGGGCTCTTCAATCTATGCCGAAGACTGAGGAAATTAATAAGATAATGGAGTCAAATAAACAGCTTATGGATGAGAGATTTAGACCGGGATATCATTTTTCGCCTCCATCCCACTGGATGAACGATCCGAACGGATTAGTCTATTACGAGGGAGAATATCATCTGTTTTATCAACATCATCCCTATAGTAATAAATGGGGGCCGATGCACTGGGGCCATGCCGTAAGCCATGATCTGATTCATTGGCAGCATGAACCTATCGCTCTGTTCCCAGACGAGCATGGGGCCATTTTTTCTGGTTGCTGTGTGGTTGACTTTAATAACAGCAGCGGACTGTTCGCAGGCACCCATGGATTGATTGCGATCTTTACCCATGCGGATACTTGTCCAGAGACCGGGCAGCCGCGCCAGAGGCAAAGCTTGGCTTACAGCAGCGATAAAGGCAGAACCTGGCATAAATATGAGGGGAATCCGGTTCTTGCCGAACCTGATCTGGTAGACTTCCGGGACCCGAAAGTGTTCTGGCATGCACCAAGTGAGCGGTGGGTTATGACCATTGTAGCGGGAGATCATACTCGGTTTTATGGATCGGAAAATTTGCGTGAATGGACATTAACAGGGGAATTCGGGCAAGAGGAAGGCTCGCATGATGGCGTTTGGGAATGTCCGGATCTCTTTGAATTGCCAATCGATGACAGTGGGCGGTCCAAATGGGTACTTATCATTAGCATTGGGGATAACCCTGCCTTTCCGGAAGGATCACGCACGCAATATTTTATCGGAGAGTTCGACGGAAAGACATTCATCAACGACAATTCGGCTGATCATATCATGTGGTTGGATCACGGTCGGGACAACTATGCAGGGGTCACTTGGTCGAATATGCATGATCAAGACGGACGACGCGTGATCATCGGTTGGATGAGCAACTGGAAATATGCCAACGAGACGCCAACCGGAGACTGGAGAGGCGCAATGACTCTGCCTCGCGCCTTGTCACTGACCAGTCGGGACGAGGGCATCGTGCTAACCCAAATGCCTGTCCGGGAAATAGAACAGCTGCGGAAAGAGTCGATAAGCTGGTCTGATGTCACGGTTACGCAGGAGATCCCGTTTATGATAAAGACAAAGGATGATCTACTGGAGATTGAAGCGGACATCGATATTCGAACTGCGGGCGAGGTTCATATCAAAATTCAATCGTCCGGGCAGAGTGAGACCATCATCGGCTATGACCCTGTGCGCCAATGGCTATTCATCGACCGTTTCAAATCGGGCATGACTGATTTTCATCCATCATTCGCATGCCAGCATGGGGTCAAGCTGGTTCCGGTAAATGAGAAAATCAAGCTGCATATCTGGCTGGATCGCAATGCGGTGGAAGTGTATGCGAATCAGGGCCTGGTTGTTTTGACGGATCAAATTTTCCCGGATGCAACGATGAATAGGATTTCAATAGGAACGAATTCAGGGCAGGTTGTATTGAGCTCGCTTCATATCCATGCTCTTCAGTCTATTCATATTCCCAATGGAACTACAGAACAGACATTAGGGAGGGATGAAGCGTGAGTCAAATATCAGACAGTCAGCGGCTGATGATGTATTGGGCCTTTGATGAGGGAAGCGGAGCCAGCGCTTTGGAGAGCATATCTCAAGTACAGGATGATATTCAGTACGTATTCAATCAAGCCGAGTTTACGGAATCCTGCGATCCGCAGTGGAGACAGGGAGTAATGGGGAGCGGGCTCCTCTTCGATGGTTACTCGACTTATATTGCCCATTCGGTCAATGAGGGAGAACCGAACGGCAAGCAAAAATATCGATCAGCGCTAAGCATTGGAGTATGGGTAGCACCGCGCTCTTATGAATGGGGCTCTGAGGGCAAGTTGTCTGCCATTGTGAACCACCACAACATGGATCGCAAGCAGGGGTATCTGCTTGGGATGTACCGTCATGGCTCCTGGTCCTTTCAAGTCGGGCTTGAAGGAGGGGACTGGAAGGAAGTTTGGTCGCCGGACGGTCATGAACTGCCCAAGAATGAATGGTCTTACGTGAATGCAGTATTCGACGGGACCCAAGGAGAAATGAAGCTGTATTTAAATGGCAGGGAAATCGCTTCGGCTGATCTGCCCCCCGGTTCTCGCCTGGCCGAGGCGGTGGACACGGAGCTGCTCATCGGCAAAAACAATCACAGCAGCCTCCTGGCGGAAGTGTTCAGCCTTCACATGTTTAGCGGTATCCTCGATGAACTCAGGGTTTATAATCGGGCCCTGAGCGAGGAAGAGGTGGTCGCTTCCTACCGGCACGTGTTGGATACCGCCTATGGAGGAGCCCATCCGTCATTAACGTATGATGAGATCAAGCTGGATCGGACGCCACTGCTGCCGGATCGGCATAGACCGCAGTATCATGTCAGCCCGCCGGCTCATTGGATGAACGAGCCCCATGCGCCGATCTATTTTGACGGTCAGTATCATTTATTCTATCAGCATAACCCCCTTGGGCCGTTTTTTCATCAGATCCATTGGGGACATTGGGTAAGTAAGGATCTGGTGCATTGGCGTGATCTTCCTGTGGCATTAGCCCCTGAAAATGATCAGCTCGCACCGGACGGGATCTGGTCGGGAAGCGCGACATATGATGCAGATGGCCTGCCTGTCTTATTCTTTACGGCGGGCAATGACAGTGCTTCGCCCAATCAGAGCGTGGCGCTTGCCCGAAGCACCTATTCTCGGGATGGAGATCCGGATTTGGTTCACTGGGTCAAACACGCGGAGCCGTTGATCGTGCAGAAGAAGGGCATGGGTGTATTCGGAGATTTCCGGGATCCGTTCGTGTGGAAGGACGATGACGAATGGTTTGTCTTGGTCGGGTCCGGGATCGAAGGCGAAGGTGGAGCAGCGCTCGCATTTGCATCACAGGATATGCTGAATTGGACGTACAAAGGGTCATTATTTAAAGCGGATATTCAGAAATTCCCTTATCTTGGACCCATCTGGGAGCTTCCTGTGCTTCTTCCCCTTGGCAGCGACAAGCAGGGAGTGAACAAGCATCTTCTATTGGTGAGTCCAGTGGGACAGGGAGCGGATGTCGAGGTATTCTATTGGACCGGGAAGCTTGACAAACAAAATCTATCATTCATTCCCGATCAAGAGGAGCCGCAATTGATTGATGTCGGTGATTTCCATTTTACCGGTCCGAGCGGAATGGTTGATCCGAAGACCGGCCGAAAGATTGTGTTTACGATAGCGCAAGGTGACCGGACGTCCGAGCTGGAATATCAATCGGGCTGGGCTCATAATGGCGGCTTGCCGTTAAGCGTGTATTTGAGGGATGACGGACGGCTGGGAATTGAGCCGATTGAAGAGCTCCAATCCTTGCGTGGTGCCAAGCGTTTATCGCTCCGGGACAAATCATTGGCTGAGGCTAATATGCTGCTGGGGGATGTACAAGGAGACATGCTTGAGATTCAACTGGAGATGGAGCCTGGCAGGGCCAAACAACTCGGCATCAAGGTCCGGTGTACGCCGGATAACGAAGAAGAAACCCTGCTGTATTATGATTGGAATCAATCAATGCTCTTGGTCGATCGAACGAAAACGACGCTTCATCCGGGAGAAAAGTGCCGAGGGATCCAAGGCGGTAAGCTGGAACTGCTAGGGGAGAATTTAAAGCTTCATATTTATTTGGACCGCTCCATGGTCGAAGCCTATGCAAACGGATTGAAAAGTCTGACGACCCGGGTGTATCCAAGCCGTAAAGATGCTTTGGGGCTTGAGATCTGGGGAGATGGGGAATTGTTGGTTAAATCGATGGATATATGGGAGATGAAATCCATTTGGTAAAAAGAGCGCTTAGGCGCTCCTTACCCTTTGGATAAAGGAGCAAAGCTCAAAAAATTTGTACTCTGAAGTTTAGAAGCGCTCCACATATACGTTTATCTTTTCTCTCCTTCCTTCATGACTATTCATTCTTGTTACAGGGGGAGCATGCGAAATCCGGTATCGATGTTTTCTGAATATGAAATCATGGAGGAGGATCTTGAATGAGGAATGTAATAACAAGGAAAACCTGGATCTCCAGAATGGTCATATGGGTAATACTTCTCCAGCTTGTTGCTCCTGGAATATCGGCTGCAGCCGAAGTTGGAATGGATGCTCGGGAGGCGTTAACCCCTAAGGCTAACGAGGGGTTGCCAGTTACGGATACAGTCTATCAAATTCAGAACCCGGGCTTTGAAACCGGGGATATGTCAGGCTGGACGGTTGTCAGAGGCCAAGCGTTCGGTCAGGACAGCGTATCGGACGAAACGACTTGGTGGGCTGAACAAATCCCTTACAATCAGGAAGGGACTTATCATCTAAACGGTTGGAAGCATGACGAGGCAGCGACCGGCGTGCTTCGTTCGAGCACCTTCGAGCTGGGCGGCAGCGGCTGGATCAGCTTCAAGCTTGGCGGTGCCAAAAATCCAAACAAGGCATATGTAAATATCGTGGAATCCCAGACGGGGCAAGTCATTGCCCGGTATAGCAATAGCGCCTTCGCTGACGTTGGCTTCCCGAATCCCGATCAGGGTCTGCGGCTTGCCAATATGGAGCAATATAAGGCGGATCTTTCCGAATATTTGGGCAAAAAGCTGTATGTGGAGATCGTCGACAACGCAACCACGGATTGGGGCGTGATCTTTGCGGACGCCTTCTTTATGTACCATGAAGCCGAGCCAGCTGAAGGAATTGCCGCCGAGGATATCAAGCCAGATTTCAAACGCTATCAAATTGAGAATCCCAGCTTTGAATCCGGGACCTTAACAGGCTGGACGGTTGTAGAAGGCGAAGCATTTGGACCGAACAGCGTGTCGGACGAAACCACCTTTTGGGTTGAACAAATCCCGTATAACCAGGAAGGCACTTATCATTTAAACGGATTGAAGTATAACGAGGCTGCAACAGGTAAGCTTCGCTCCAGTACCTTTGAGCTGGGCGGAACAGGCTGGATTACCTTCAGACTGGGCGGAGGCAAGCATACGGATCAAGTTTATGTGAGCGTCATCAATGCAGACACAGGTGAACTGATTGCCAGGTACGGCAACACCGAATTTAACGAGTCCGGGTTCCCGGATCCGGCACAGGGCCTGAGACTCGCGAATATGGAGCAATATAAAGCCGATCTTTCCAAGTATATCGGTAAGAAGCTGTATGTGGAGATCGTCGATAATGGGCACTCGGATTGGGGAGTAATCTTTGCGGACGCCTTCAATACCTTCAATGAACTCGTACCGGAAGAAGGAGTTATGGCAGATAACATTATGCCGACCGAAATCCAGAATCCTAGTTTTGAAACCGGAAATTTAGACGGCTGGACCGTTGAAGGTAACGCTTTTCAAGTGACTAATGAAGCTGGGGCCGGCAAAGAAGGTAACTTTTATGCCAAGTCCTCCTTGGAAGGGCAGGGCTCGATTACCTCTAGTACCTTCACGCTTCAGGGAACCGGGACTATTAACTTCACTGTTTTAGGCATCGACAATCCGGAGGACGCCTACGTCGCACTTTATGATGCGAGTACCAATGCGTTACTTGAGAAGACCGGAGATGCCAGTGCGAACGAGAAGATTTCCTGGAAAATGCAGGAACACTACAATAAGAGACTTTACGTCAAAGTTATCGATCAATCCAATCAAGCACGTATCTCCGTTGATGCTTTTCAAGCGAATAGTAAGGGAACCATTTTCTACATGAATCTTGATGAAGACGCAGGAAAAAAGGCGCTTGAGCAAGTAAGCAATCTTGAGCATGCTGTAAACTACGTGTTTAATAATGCCAGGTATATGGACTCCAAAGATCCAAGATGGACTCCGCGCGGAGTAAAAGGTGGCGCCTTGCTATTCGATGGATACTCAAATGATATCGAGGTCAACGCAAAGGATGCCGTTCCAGTAAGTGACGCGTTAACGCTTGAAGCTTGGGTCGCTCCGCGCAGCTACGAATGGGGAGACGGAAACAAGCTGTCTGCTATCGTGAACCAGTCTGATCAGGATAAGACGGAAGGGTTCGCTTTGGATATGTACCGGCACGGCACATGGTCCATGCAGGTCGGAATTGGCGGACAGTGGATTCAGGTATGGGTCAAAGACCATCCACTCGAAAAATACAAATGGAATTACGTAGCAGCTACGTTCGACAAAAAGGACGGAATCATTAAATTATATCTAAATGGTCAGGAAGTAGCTTCTCAAGCAACCCCTGTCAACGTTCCGATTTCACCTTCTAAAGAAAAGCTGATTATCGGAAAAAACAATAGATCTGCAGAGTTTGCGGGATTGTTCTCCTACAATATGTTCAGCGGACTTATCGATGAAGTGAAACTGCAGAACAAAGCGCTCACAGGTCAAGAGATCCTTGCTGAGTATGAGGATGTGAAGGCGCTTCACGGCGGGGCGGTTCCGGAAATTCCAAATGGTGACATTGACGAGGATCCTAGTGTGTTTGACGGTGATCAGCACCGTCCGCAGTACCATGCAATGCCTCCGCAAAACTGGATGAATGAAGCGCATGCACCGATTTATTATAACGGTAAGTATCATTTATTTTATCAGCATAACCCGCAAGGTCCATTCTGGCATCAAATCCATTGGGGACATTGGGTTAGTGACGATATGGTGCATTGGGAAAATGTGAGGCCTGCACTTGCACCAGAAGCGGGAACTCTTGATCCGGACGGTGTATGGTCAGGTAGCGCAGCGTACGACCGTGACGGCAATCCTGTTCTGTTCTATACCGCTGGCAATGACTCTTTGTCACCAAATCAAAGAACGGGCCTGGCGACTCCAGCTGATCTGTCGGACCCAAATTTGGAGCAATGGGTGAAATATCCTGAGCCGGTAACGGAGCAGAACGGCAATGGCATCCATAATGAGTTTCGCGACCCTTTTGTATGGTATGACCAAGAGACCGACAAGTGGTATCAGCTGGTGACATCCGGTCTTCAAGACTTCAGCAGTGGTACAGCTTTGGTGTACGTGTCTGACGATATGCACAACTGGGAGTATAAGGTTCCTTTGTATGTTAGTGACAGAAATATTTATCCGGAGCTCGGTACGGTATGGGAACTGCCGGTATTATTGCCGCTAGGTGAGGATAGTGCAGGAAAACAAAAATACATTTTCATGATTAATCCCCATGAGAAGCCGGAGCAGGTTCCTCCAGCTGACGATGTGCAAAGAGATGTTGAAGTCTTTTATTGGATTGGAACCTGGGATAGAGATAACTTCAAGTTTATACCTGATCAGGACGCTCCCTCCAAAATGGATGTGGGGGATGGTTATTTGACCGCAGAGAGCGGGATGGTTACACCAGACGGAAGAACGGTCGTATACTCCATGGTGCAAAATGTAAGAACGCCGCAGGCTGAATATCAGGCTGGATGGGCTCATAATCTGGCACTGCCGGTTTCCCTGAGCTTGGATGAACATGATGAATTGCGCATTGAGCCCATTGAGGAATTGCAGAGTCTCCGTGGAGATAAGGTGGTTGATTTCTCCGACAAAAATTTGGCTGCCGCCAATCAATTGATCCACAATGTCAAAGGCGACATGCTGGAGATTGTGATGGAAATTGATCCGGGCGAAGCCCAGAAATTCGGTCTCAAAGTGCGGCGCTCCGATAACGGCCAGGAGGAAACGCTGATTTACTATGACAAGACGAACGGGACCTTCAATGTTGACCGGACTAAAAGCAGCATTGATCCGGATGTGCGCGTGGACGGGATTCAAGGCGGATCCGTGGATCTGGACGGAGAGAACCTGAAACTGCATATTTTCCTTGACCGTTCGGTTGTTGAAGCTTTTGCTAATTATAAGAAAAAGCTGACAACACGCGTCTATGTAGGCCGGTACGACTCCTTGGGCTTGCAGGTTTGGGCCGACAACGATATTACAGTCAAGTCGATGGAAGTATGGAATATGAATGCCTTGACGGGTGAACCGGCTGCTTCGGTCGATGTGCCTGACAACTGGGACAATTCGGTGTATACCGATATTAAAGATCTGCCTAACCATGATTTTGCTACAGGAGACTTAACAGGTTGGATTACTGAAGGAGACGCCTTCCAGGATGTCCATGTGACCGATGCCAAGTTCTTCTGGGACACGATCTACTTCAATCCTTCGCATAAAATTCCAGGTGGCTATCATTTGTGGGGCTTCAACGAGGAAGCTGGCGGAGACAGCTTAACGGGAACAATGAAATCGCAGAATTTCGTCCTTGGCGGGAACGGCAAGATCAACTTCCTGGTCAGCGGCGGGCGTGATATCGATAAGTTGTATGTTGCGCTGGTCCGGGCATCGGACGGCAAAGAACTATTTAAAGAAACCGCCACCAACTATGAGGAGTATCAACGGAAGATTTGGGATGCGTCGGAGTATATCGACCAGGAGCTTTACATTAAGGTGGTTGATGAATCCACAGGCGGCTTTGGACATATTAACGTTGATGATTTCAATGTACCGGTTAAGGTGCAGAATCCAACTTGAAAGGATTAACAAATAACTGGTAAGAGGAGAGCCCGACATGAATCGAACGGAGCAGCAGTTCCATACCTATCAAGACCTTGTGAAGCGATTATATGATCTTGAATCGCTAGCGGTACCGCCGCAGGCTGGAGAAAAATCGGGGTGCTTCTCAAGTTTTGACCGAAACTCTATTTATAATGCCGAGACGGGCTTATACGAGAATTGGGGAGCCAATGATGATGGAGGAGGCTTCATTCGTAAGGAAGGAGAAAGCATCGTCGCCATGGAGCTTGACGGTCCCGGCGTGATCTGGAGATTCTGGTCTGCACTTCCTGAGGACGGGCATATCCGGATTTATATTGATCACGCCGATACCCCCGTGATCGATCAGCCCTTCCGGGATTATTTCGAAAAATTCAATCAGGAAGGGCCGCCATCCAATTTTCCGAATCTGTCTCCTATTTTGTCCCGCGGAAGAAACTGCTTCATCCCAATCCCCTTCCAAAAACATTGCAAGGTGTTGCTGGATAAAGGTTGGGGAGCCTATTATCACATAACCTATACCTCGTTCCCTTCCGAAGTCCAACTGCCCTCATTTGACGGCAGTATCGACAAAGAGAGTGCCATAGCACTGGCCGAAGCAGACCGGTTTTTACAGCAAAGGGGAACGTACTCTTTTATGAAAAAGGAAGGGTCCTCCGCCGAGAGCGTTACGGTATCCGTACCGGCAGGCGGCAAAGCGGTGCTTTTGGATAAAAAGGGGGCTGGCGCTATTTCCATGATCCGGATTAGGACAGACCTTGGACGAAAGAGCGAGGAACAGCAGCGGATCTTGACCAGGCAGTTGGTCATCTCGATGAGATGGGACAATGAAGAAGCTCCTTCCGTATGGGCTCCACTGGGTGATTTTTTTGGAAGCGCACCCGGGATCAAGCCGTACCGAGCCCTGCCTCTGGGCATGAATGAACATGAAATGTACAGTTATTGGTACATGCCGTTCTCGGAAGGCGCCAGGATCGAAATTGAAAATGATGGAGTCGAACCGTGCGAGATAGCGGCTGATATCCGGTATACTCCCTTAACGACATCTCATACGGACGATCTCCTACGTTTTCATGCAAAATGGCACCGGGATGATTATCTGGATCTGGATATGGGCCGCTTCATGGAAGGCGGGGATCGCTGGCCGGATTGGCCACTGCTGCTGACGAAAGGCCGGGGTAGGTACTGCGGCGTTCATCTACATGTGTACAATACCTGGGAGAAACCAGATGAGGAAGCTGAAACATGGTGGTACGGGCGATGGGATCGAAAAACGATTGATTGGTGGTGGGGAGAAGGAGACGAGAAATTTTTCGTGGATGGCGAACCCTTTCCGTCCACGTTCGGAACGGGTAGCGAGGACTATATTGGCTATGCCTGGGCGGCCGAGCCGCCTTTCCCGATGTTTGACAGTGCTTTCGCCAGTCAGCCGTTTATCGAGTTGGATGCAAACGGACATACCTCGGTTAACCGATTTCATATTTGTGACAACGTTCCCTTCATGGACTCCTTCGAAGGATTTATTGAGAAATATAAAGGGAATCAATGGGGCCCAAATAATCAATGTTTGTATGCCGCCACTGTTTATTGGTATCAGGAACGAGGCACAAGCGATGCGTACATGCCTGTTCCGGTGAATGAGCGCTTAGCTAATTTAACCATTAGGAGGGATGAAGGATGAGGGAGTTTTTCTACCGGCCGGATAACGCCTGGGTCGGAGACGTTATTCCATATTATGAAGACGGGGAGTTTAAGTTATTTTATCTTCACGGATGGAGGGATAACTATCGTGAGGGCCTTGACCACGGCTGGCATCTTGTCGGAACGAAAGATTTCGTGAATTATCGGGAAGAAGGAGCTTGCAAGATCGAAGGCGGCACCGGTCATATACTGAAAGTGGACGGTATCTACCATATGTTCTACTGCATATTTCCTGAAGGCAAGCAGCTGGTATGTCATGCGATCAGCAGAGACTTCAAGACTTGGGAAGCGATCCCTGAGGATACCTTTGCGGCTGATGACCGCATCTATGAACTGTCTGATTGGCGTGACCCCTTCGTATTCTGGAATGAGGAGGAAGGTCAATACTGGATGCTGCTCGCAGCGATGGCGAAAGGGCCAACCAATCGAAAAGGATGTACCGCACTGCTGTCATCCAAAGATCTTCAAGCTTGGGAGTACCGCGAGCCCCTGTACGCGCCGAATCTGCACGTAGGGGCTCACGAATGCCCCGATTTGTTTCGGATCGGGGAGTGGTGGTATTTGATCTACTCCTCTTATACCGGGCGATTTGCGACCTTTTACCGGATGAGCCGTTCCCTGGATGGCCCCTGGATTACCCCAAAGGAGGATACTTTCGACGGACGGGCTTTCTATGCGGCCAAATCCGTGGATGACGGGCAGAAACGCTACCTGTTCGGTTGGAATCCAACGAAAAATGACGATTTATTCGGCTGGAATCCGCCGAAATCCCTTGGCAAGGATTACGATACTTGGGACTGGGGCGGGAATCTGATCGTGCATGAAATCGTTCAGCGTCCCGATGGCAACCTCAGCGTAAAGGTACCTGAAACGGTCGATGCCGCATTTACGGATGGGTTTCCTATACATCTCAATGGAATTGCAGGAGATTGGATCCATTTGGATAGCTCGCTTTCCTGCGAGTCTCCGTATGGGTTTGCCGGCTGCACGAGCCAGGAGGATTTGCCTGATCAATGCAAGATATCTGCACACGTCTCTTTTTCCGGGGAAACGCAAGGTGTTGGGTTCATGTTACGAACAGAAGACACTTTGGATGCAGCCTATTATCTCACATTGGAACCGCAACGAAACCGTATTACCTTCCGGGGGGCGATAATGCAGTCGGAAGAGGGCGGGAAAACGTTCCCTTATGAGGTTGAACTGGAACGTCCCGTTCAGCTTGTTCCCAATCATCCATATGAAATCAAAGTGTTTATTGACGGAACGATCTGCGAAATGTATGTAGATGATCAAATTGCAATGAGCGCCAGAATGTATGATATTCATCGAGGGAAGCTTGGCTTGTTCGTTAGCCAAGGTAGTGCCCAATTCAACAGTGTAAAAATCACAATCAGAGAATAGGATTCCCGGTGGTATAGACCGATAAATTGGTCGACGAGATATTTCAAAGTCTAGGCGGTCGTCTTTGCCATTCGTAATGGATTCGTCAAGTAAACCGTTCTTGATCTTCTGTGGAGTAAATCATAATTCAGCAAATAACCAGCTGCCCCCCGCGGTGCTGGTTATTTGGGATGTCCCCCTAAATAATGTCTCAGCATTGAGAAAAGAGATGGAATGTTTCGTGTGAGATAAGTCATAGAATAAAATTAAGTAAGCGCTTCCAATAACGCCGATAAATGAAATCATGGAGGGGTTCAGAATGCGATTCAAGAGGTCTGCCATACCGCTCGTCGCTCTGTTCATGTCTGTCACATTGTTTGCCGGATGCCAAAGTGTTCAGCCGCCATCGGTAAGTGAGCCGCAAGGAACGGTGGATACACCCACCACAACTACGCAAAACGAACCTGCACCACAGACCAACAAAGAAACACCTCGTAATGAGACGCTGTATATTAATGGGCTGCAATGGGGGCCGCCAACCAACTTCAATCTGCTAAGTGGCAATCCCGCATTTCCTGTGAATTACGGCAACTCCAGGGAGCTGGTATACGAGACACTGTTTATGGTGAACCAGTTGGACGGCGGGCTCGAGCCGCTGCTCGGCAAGTCGTATGAATGGACGGATGAAACCACACTGCGCATCGAATTGAACGCGGATGCGAAGTGGAGCGACGGCACGGCATTTACGGCAGATGATGTTGTATATACCTATGGACTGGGCAAAAAATACGATATCAACTGGAGCAGCTTCTGGACCTACATCAGTGAAGTGAAAGCGGATGGAGCGCAGGCCGTGGAAATTAAGCTGAACCCTGATAACCCTAACAAGCTGACCGTACTGGACAGCATTGAACTGATCCCGATGCTGCCAAAGCATATCTGGGAAGAGATCGAGAAGAAGAACAATAATGATCTGACCGCGATTCGTAAAGAGGTTAATGACAATCCGGTGGGTACCGGTGCGTATAAGCTTCATTTTTACAATGATCAGAAAATTACGATTGCCCGTGACGACAACTACTGGGGTCAGAAATTATTCGGCAAGCTGCCTGCTCCGAAGTACATCACGCATGTGATCTACAAAGATAATGCCGCAGGTGATCTGGCGTTTAAGAGCGGGCAAGTGGACGTCTCCCAGCAGTTTATCCCTCAGGTGTGGAAGATGTGGGAAGGCGGGGCCGCCGTCAAAACGTATCTGAAGGATGCGCCGTATTATCTGCCCGGTTCCATGCCAAGCATTTTCTTCAATCTGTCCAAAGCCGGACTGGATAATGCTGACGTTCGCCGTGCGATAGCCATGAGCATCAACTATGACAAAATCTCGGAGCTGGCGATGAGCGGATATTCTGCGCCAATGCAGCCATCCCTGACCTTGAACTCGGACGCCGAGTCCAAATATATTGACCAGGATGCCATCAAGTCGTTGCAATGGACAATGGATATTGAAGGAGCCAACGCCTTGCTCGACAAGATTGGAGCGACCAAAGGCAAAGACGGTATCCGTGTCCTTAACGGCACACGCCTTGGACCTTTCGAGATTGAATGTCCTTACGGCTGGTCTGATTGGAACGCTGCCCTGGAGATCGTAGCACAGAGCGCCAAGGCGATAGGCATTGAGATTCGTACCAAATTCCCGGAATCCCCGGTATGGACGAATGATCTGCAGACCGGCAAATTCGATATCATCATGAACACCCCTGCGGGTGGGGTCAGCCCAAGCCAACCGTGGAACCGTGCAATGACGATTATGTACTCCAAAGGGGTTGCCCCAATGGGCGAGATGGCGTTCTGGAACTGGGGACGTTACCAGAATGACCGCGCAGACGCCATTATCGAAGAGATTCCATCCGTATCCGACGAGGCGAAGCTGAAGGCACTCTATACCGAGCTGAATACCATCTGGCTGAAAGACATCCCTTCCATTCCGCTCATGTACAGACCGTGGGTGTTTGACACCGTGAACGAATCCGTCTGGAAAGGCTTCCCGACCGAAGGAGATGGCACCAACATCCCGCCGCAGATCTCCATGGACGGAGCAGGTATTAAGGCGTTGTATCAAATCCATAATTAAGGAAGCTCATATGGTGAAAAGCAGGACATGATGAAGTTACACGCCATTTCAGATATAAGGCCCTTATCCGCTAAATTCGGGGGTGTTAGATCCTATGAATGCCTATTCCAGATATGTGGCGAAGAAAGTATTCTGGTACGGCTTGACGCTGGTCATTGCCATCGGACTGAACTTTATTTTGCCAAGACTGATTGAAGGTAATCCGGTGAGCATGATCGCTTCCAAAATGACGACAGGCATGACGGACTCGGATTCCATCAAGCGGGTGTATGAGACGTTTACGGTTGAATTCGGCATTGATCAGCCGCTCTGGACCCAATTCGGTATCTATTTGAAAAATCTGTTCACAGGCAATCTGGGCACATCTTTTGGATTGTACCCGAAGCAGGTAACAGACATTCTGGCCTCCGCCGTCCCTTGGACGGTGGGGCTTCAGCTTCCGGCCATCCTGGTCGGCTGGATCATTGGCAATTTGCTCGGTGCGATTGCAGCGTACCGGAAGGGTGTTTTTGATAAAGTGCTGTTCCCGGTTGCGCTGTTTATCAATTCCATCCCTTTTTTTACTCTGGCTATTATTATGCTGTATGTCTTTGCGTTATCACTAAAATGGTTCCCTTTGTCCGGGGGATATGATTTCCAGATGGTGCCGCAGCTAAGCTTCGATTTTATTCTGTCCGTGGTTCGCCATCATACGTTGCCATTTCTCTCCATTGTGCTGGTGACCATCGGCGGTCAGGCCATCGGCATGCGGGAAATGTCTATCTATGAGCTGAATTCAGACTATGTGTTATACAGCAAACTGCTGGGTATTCGCGACGGCCGAATTGCGCGTTATGTGTTCCGCAATGCCATGCTGCCGCAAATTACGGGACTGGCGCTATCCATAGGCACCATGGTTGGCGGGTCATTGATCTGTGAGATTGTATTCAGTTATCCAGGCATCGGCACATGGCTGTTCACAGCCATACGGCAGCTGGATTATCCATTGATTTCGGGATGCACCCTGTTGATTGCCATCGCTGTATTGCTTGCCAATTTTACGATTGATGTCATCTATGGCTTCATCGATCCGCGCATCAAGGCCGCTCAAATGGAGGAACAATGATATGAAGCATTCACTCTCTATTTTGGTGAAGTCTCCGAAATTCATGATCGGTGCGGTGACTTTTGTCGGCATGCTGCTCTTGGTTACGATCTATCCGCTTATCAATCGCAGTGATCCCCTGGAGATGATTGCGATGGCATTCCAGCCGCCGGGTGATGGCTTGCTGCTGGGATCGGACAATTTTGGAAGGGACATCTTCCTTGAATTGATGTATGGCATCCAGACGTCCATACGTGTGGGACTGATTGCGGGTGTGTTTGCAACTGTGATTGGTCTCGTTATGGGCCTGGTGTCTGGCTATATCGGGGGGATGCTGGATAACGTTCTGACAGCCATCACCAATATTTTTATTGTTATTCCATCGTTCATCATTCTGATCTTGATCTCGGTCAGCATTGATTCACGCAGCTCTCTGGTGACGGCAATCATTATCGGCATAACCAGCTGGCCCTGGACCGCCCGGGCTGTGCGAGCCCAGACGACATCCCTGCGCAGCCGGGATCATGTGCATATTGCGAAGATATCGGGACACAGTACCCCGCGTATCATTATCCATGAGATTTTGCCATATATCGCGTCTTATGTGGTGATGGCCTTTGTACTCCAGACGGCATCGGGTATCCTGTCCGAAGCTTCCATCTCCATGTTGGGTCTGGGTCCGTATAATACGATCTCGCTCGGCATTCTGATGAACTGGGCACTCGTATTTGAGGCTCCAGTGGCAGGGGCGTGGTGGGCATTCATTCCTGCGGCGCTGGCGATTGCTGTCATTACCTTCTCTCTTTATCTGATGAATACGGGCATGGACGAAATTTTCAATCCGAAAATAAGGAGCTAAGACCATGAACCAACCTATACTTCAGGTCAGCGGTCTCAAAACCTATTATCGTACCCGGCTTAAGGAAAATGTTTTTGCCGTCGACGGGGTGGAGTTTGGACTGAAAGAGGGGCAGACGTTGGGCATTGCAGGTGAATCGGGCTGTGGCAAATCGACGCTGGCGCTCAGCCTGATGGGCTTTTATTTCCCGCCCCTTCATTATGGCAGTGGTTCGATCCGGATCAACGGTACGGATATTATGCAGCTGAACAAAGAGCAGCTTCGTTCCCGCGTCCTGGGCAAGGAAATTGCCTATATTCCGCAGGCTGCCATGAATGCACTGAACCCAACGCTGCGTATAATCCGGTTCATTGAAGACATTATGAAGGAGCACTGTCCGGAGATGAAGCGTCCGGATGTGCGGAAGATGGCTGCCGAGCGCTTCCAATCCCTGAATCTGTCACCGGATGTGCTGGATATGTATCCAAATGAATTGTCCGGCGGCATGAAGCAGCGAACCGTTATTGCCATCTCGACGATTTTGAACCCGAACGTGCTGATTGCGGATGAACCTACCTCGGCTCTGGACGTCACTTCCCAGAAGGCAGTCATTCGTCTGTTGAAAGATTTGCTCAAGCGCAAGGTGATCAAGTCACTGGTATTCATCACGCATGAGCTGCCGCTGCTGTACCATGTCACGGATGAGATTATGGTGATGTATGCGGGGGAGATTGTGGAACGAGGGACGGCAGAGCAGATGATTTTCAATCCGCTGCATCCGTACACACGCAAGCTGATGGGCTCCATCATTGTGCCGGAAGAAGGCATGAAGGAGCATAAACTGGCTGCCATTCCCGGTGCACCGCCGAATCTGAAGAATGTGCCAGAAGGCTGCCGCTTCGCGGAGCGCTGTACATTGGTGACCGACGAGTGCCGCCAGGGAAAAATCGAGAACATTCATGTCGATGGACGGATATACCGCTGTCTTCTGACACCGGAGATGCTGGAGCAGATGAGGGAGCAGGAGGAGCATGTCGTCCAGGGAAAGCAGGAGGTAGACGACGGGGCATCCACGAATGCTCAAACGATCACCGATGTTAACCCAGACTTATGAACTGATTCTGTCTGGACGTACACAACGCAAGTAGGCATATCAAGTATATGGACTGAACATGTGGTTTGAAAAGGCTCCCCGAAAGGAGTGAGGTAGTATGGCGATGGGCAAGGTGCTGATCAGCGGCCGCCATCTGACCAAGGTGTACGGTACAGGCAATCGCAAAAAGGCAGCAGTGGACGATGTCAGCTTTGATTTTCATGAAGGCGAGATTATTTCCATCGTCGGAGAGAGCGGCAGCGGCAAGACGACACTTGCGAAAATGATTATGGGATTGCTGAAGGAAACGGGTGGGGCAATAGAATACGATGGCAAGCCAAGACAGTTAAAGCGGTATCGTGAACGTAAAGCGTATTGGAAGGATATTCAGGCCATTTTTCAGGACCCGTTCTCTTCGTTTAACGTATTTCACCGGGTGGAAAAACTGCTGGTGGACTGTATCAAACTTCAGGGGCTCAAGCTGAACAAGGACGAAGAATATGCCAAAATGAAGGAAGCCTGTTCCTTCGTCAATCTGAAGTTTGAGGAGTTATACAACAAATATCCGTTTGAGCTGTCCGGTGGACAGATGCAGCGGCTCATGATTGCCCGCATTTTCATGCTGCATCCCAAGGTGTTGATCGCCGATGAACCGACGTCCATGGTGGACGCGTGCTCGCGTTCAACGATTCTGGATATGCTGCTCAAGCTGCGTGACGAGAACCGCATGACGATTGTTTTTATTACGCACGACGTGGGTCTGGCTTATTATGTAAGCGACACGATCTGCATTATGGAGCATGGACGAATGGTGGAGGCAGGGAGAGCGGAGGAAGTTATTCACCATGCGGAGCATCCCTATACCAAGCAATTAATCAATGACGTGCCCAAAATTCATTCTCCCTGGGTGCTCGATTGAACACAAATCAAGCCCTGGACCGTGTTGAGCGGAACAGGGCTTCTTATTGTCCAAGATGAAAGGTTCGTTTAGCGAGTGGGTGGTTGTAGTGTCTGTTCAGACTTTGCTGCTGGGGGTGTTAAATGGGTGTGATCTTCCGCGTTATTCTGGTTCGTATGCTTGCCGGAATAAAAGTTAATGATATCATCAACCGTAGAAAACACGACATCTACATCAAAATGTTCGTTGTGTGTTTGAATAAAAACCTCTTTTCCAATCGTGTTGTTGCTGTTTAGTTCAGAGCTTCTTTCATCGTTAATCCTGCTGTAAATACAGGAACCTTACCTGCGGGAAGTTGAATTTCTTTACCGGTTCTCCGGCTTTTGCCCATACGTGCTTCACGATTACGCACTTCGAACTTTCCGAATCCAACCAGTTGAACTTCTTTGCCTTCTTTTAGAGCTTCCAATATGGAATCCAGTACAACGGTTACTGCTTTTTCAGCGTTCTTTTTGGAGAATCCGCCGTTTTTGGCTACTTCTGTGATCAATTGTTCTTTATCCATTGGTCATACCTCACTTTACGTTTTTGGATTAATTGCTGAGTGAAAAGACGCTCTTGTTGATTTATGCAACATGCTCGTGTAATAAAACAAAAAGCTGCCTTGTACAAGGCAGCCTTAATATAATTAAACTTTAGTAACGTTCTCAGCCTGTGGACCACGGTTACCTTGAGTTACTTCAAATTGAACGCGTTGTCCTTCGTCCAATGTTTTGAAACCGTCGCCTTGAATTGCACTGAAATGAACGAATACGTCTGTTCCTTCTTCAGTTTCGATAAAGCCAAATCCTTTGTCCGCGTTAAACCATTTCACTGTACCTGTTTGCATGTAGTTCCTCCAAAAAATAAGTTTTTTAAACGACCATTTTGAAAAGGTTAATTAGAAATTAACGCTTATCAGGTATATTCTAACCACAGACTTGATGTCCGCTAATGTATCGATTAATATGATAATACCATGTCCGCTAATATAAGTCAAGATTTGGAGGTTTTTTCTAATGGATAAGGGATCTGGTACGTCGGTACAAGGGGAAATGGTTGTTCAGGAATTCATACATATGCTTACGATTCAGGGAGAATTGACTCCCAAAACCTTGAAGGAATACGCGAGTGATTTGAAACATTTTACGGAATGGTATAAGGGAAACGATACTCAAAGTGAAGAAATTTCATTTCGAATCGAAGACGTGGATACATCCACTTTGGTCCATTACCGGGAAGATTCAGAAAAGGTATTGCAATTGAAGCCATCTACCATTAATCGCAGATTGATTACACTCAAGCGTTTTTTCAAGTGGGCGGTAGCCGAATCCAAAATCAATCTGGATCCGTCCAAGCCTCTGAAATTCATTCCGGAAGACAAGGTTAGTCCCCGCCGGATGACAGCTGCCGAGGAACAAGCATTCCTCTCTGCGGTCGAAAGCGGCAGCTCGCTTCGAGACCAAACCATCCTTACCCTCATGTTTCATACGGGTTTGCGGACGATGGAGGTATGCAATCTGATGCCGAGTGACATTGAATTGGGAGAACGAAGTGGGCAGCTCACTGTGCGGGCAGATAAACGAAATGCTCAACGGACAATTCCGCTGAACATGACCTGTATTGCTTTGTTAAAGATATATATGGCTGGACTTGATTCGGATAGCCCTTACCTTTTTCCTTCAGAAAAAACAAGCGATCGATTAACAGAGAGGGCGCTGCGGCATTTGATTAAAAAGGTGATGAAACCAGCCGGGCTGGAAGGGTTAAGTTCCCATGATCTGCGTCATCGGTTCGGATACGCCATGGCAGAATGCACGCCGCTTCATCTTTTGGCGCAAATGATGGGGCATATTAATCCCGACACAACGATGATTTATATGAAAGGGTTAAATGCCAATCGATCTTCGTCAGCAGAAGATGGAGAATCGGAACCTCATTAAAGTACTGTTTATAATGAATCCTTTGTGATTGACTGATGTAGGATGAGTGAAGCCCTGACCACTTCAAGTGGATGAGGGCTGTTTGGTTATCCGCGAATGACTTACAAACCATTCAGGCTTGTTGTTTTCATTGATCTGCGGTTCTAACGTCATAATGGCATAGGTTCCATCATGCTTTTCCCAAAACTGGATCGCCTTTGTATGATCGGGATGTATAAGCAGAGCAGGCATGATATCTCCGTTCTCCAGCATGGTTCTTCGTTCGTTACTGTAATAGGCGGCGATGAAGGAAGACTGCTCTTTATGGGGGAGAGCGGTTAATGCATCTTCCAAGCTGTAGAACAGTTTCCATTCCGTTAGATTCTCTTTCTCACCATCCTCATTCAACGTATTACGTATCGCGTCTAATCCTCCCCTCCATGATTTTGATAACTTCTCCTGAAGTTCCTGAGGTTGGTTCTCCCAATGAGAAGACTCGGTGGATGCCTCAAATCGATCTGTTCGAATCGTCTCCGTGATTGCACCACTACAGATTAATATTGCCGCAAGACCGGTCGTTATCATTCCGGATTTCAAGTCATTCATCGTTAATAGACTCCTTTTCTATTTCATCATTAACCCTTTTCAATAATTTACCATGTTTTCGTTTGAGCGCCTATTATATCAATCCTAACATCTTAAAAGTAAGCGATTACATATTTAAATTTATATTGTATATTATGATGGCAACCTTGGATCAGATCGACATATACATTATTGCTTGGGCTTCTGGCCTGTTAAATAAAAGGAGGAATCCGCACGTGTACCGGGTATTGCTGGTGGATGATGAAGAGGATGTACGCGAAGGGTTGGTCGTAGAGGTAGATTGGGAAGCACTCGATCTGCGCATTGTTGGTCTCGCGGAGAATGGTCGGGAAGCATTGGAAATGGCTGAGCGGGTAGAGCCGGATATTGTGGTAACGGATATCAGCATGCCATTTATGGATGGATTGGAGCTTGCCCGAAGGTTGCGGGAGCGAAATCCGCTCGTGAAAGTGGTGATTTTGACTGGATACGATGAATTTGACTACGCCCGGCAAGCGGTCTCGCTGAGTGTGGATGAATATTTACTGAAGCCTTTCTCGGCGGGCCATTTGACAGAACTGCTTACCAGATTGCGTGCGCAGATGGCGCTTGAAGTGGCCGAGCGAGAGGATGTACAGCAGCTGCGCGACCATTATTATACAAGCCTGCCCCTGTTACAGGCCGATCTGATGGCGACTTTGCTGCACCGGCAGAAATCACCGGAATATATTCATGGCAAAGCAAAGCAATGCGGACTGGATCTGCATGGTAAACGCTATGGTGTATCCGTATTGACCCTGCATATGGACGGAGAACAATCCGAGGATGCAGAGTTGAAGCAGTTTGCTGCGTTGAACATTGCCGCAGAAGTCTGGACGGAACACGGGGCCGGACATGCCTTTATGCACCAGGAGGCGATTGTTCTGCTTTATGTGGACCGGTGGGGTGGAGAAGATGGGGAGAAACGACAGCAGCAGGCATTGGAAAATGTAATGCGCAGCATCAATCACTACTTGCGCATTCCTGCAACGGTGGGATCGGGACAGATTGTGAACACACTGGCAGGTGTGAAGCATGCCTATGAGGATGCACTACTTGCGCTGGATTACCGGCTTGTGCCGGGTACGGATTCGCTCATATACATTGCGGATGTGGAGCGCCAGACGGCTGGCAGGCTGCGTTTTGACGAATTGAAGCAGCAGACGCTGACCCGTTGTCTGAAAGCGGGTACGCAGGCGGAGCTGGAGGAAGCGCTGGAGATCATTTTCCGGGAAATTACGGTAGAACATGGGCGAAGTGACATTCAGCTGTATTTAATTGAAGTATTAACGAACGTCTGGAAGGCAGCGCAGGCATCGGGCGAGGCAATGGAGGATATCTTCGGTGCTGGGTTTCAGCTGTACACCGATTTGTTCCGGTTGCCCGGTTTGTCCGAGGCACGAGGCAAGGTGCGGGAGGTCTGTCTGCTTGTACAGCATCGGATTGCCAGCGGGCGTCAGCATGTATACAAGGATATTGTGGAACAGGCTTTGTCGTTTACCAAAGAACACTATGCCGATCCCGATCTGTCCATTCAGAAGGTATGCGGGCACTTGCATATTAGCTCCGGTTATTTTTGTGGCATTTTCAAAAAAGAAGTACAGCTGACCTTCCTGCAATATCTGATGCAAATCCGGATGGAGGCGGCGAAAGAGCTGCTTCGCTCCACGGAGATGAAGTCGTTTGAAATTGCTGCTCAGGTAGGCTTTGCGGAACCGAATTATTTCAGTTTTTGCTTCAAAAAACATATTGGCATCTCGCCTAAAGAATATCGCAAACAGACTGCAATAACAGCTAATGAAGGCACAAGCTTATGAGATCGTTTGCCGGATGGATAAGATCCCTTTGGCTCAAGCTACGGTCCAGGCTGCGTTCATCGAGAGTCAGCAGTATCCGCTTTATTATTACGTGGTCCTTCTCCGTCTTCATCGTACTGGTGCTGACCATTATGGCGATGCTGCTGCATGACAAATTCACACAGGCTGCGGAACGAAGTGCGGAGCTGACGACGAGACAGATCGTGGATCAGGTGAGCTACAATCTGGAGGAATATGTTCGCAGCATGTCGCATCTATACCGAGCCATCGAAGAACATATGCTGCGGGACGGTACGTGGGAAGGAGAGCAGGTAGACAAACAGCTCGACACACTGCTTAGCAGCCGTGAAGATATCATTTCCATTACTTTGCTGGATTCAACAGGGCAATTGCTCAAGAACAGACCTTCCGCCGAATTAAAATCAAGTGCCCATGTGACTCAGCAAGGGTGGTTTCAATCTGCGCTCCGAGTGCCGGATCACCTTAGCTTCTCGCTGCCTCATATCCAGAACATGTACACAGGCCCATACAAATGGGTCGTTTCCATGAGCAAAGGCATTACCGTAAGCCAAAATGGTCAAGATCGGCAGGTCATTCTGCTGGTGGATATCAACTTCAAACAGATGGACGAACTGAGCCGCCGGGTCAGTCTGGGGAAGCGGGGATACGTCTATATTATCGACGAGAGTGCAGGCAATATCGTGTACCATCCGCAGCAACAATTAATGTATATGGGGCTTAAACGTGAAAATATCGAACAGGCGCTGGTGGCAACAGGCAGTTATGAAGATGAGGCGGACGGCCAGAAAAGGCTGAATACCGTCAAATCAGTTGCCAATATCGGATGGAAAATTGTTGGTGTCGCCTATCTGGATGAGATCATGACAACCCGCCAGGAGGTCAACGGATATCTTATTCGGGTACTGCTGGTAGTACTGGTGCTGGTCATCCTCGTCTCACTATTTCTCTCTTCCAGTCTGACACGTCCGATCCGGCGCATGGAACGAAAGATGAAGGCGGTGGAGCGAGGAGACTTTAACGTGGAGCTGCCCATCGAGGGGCCGCTGGAAGTGGAACGTTTATCCCGCCGCTTTAACCTGATGGTCCATAAAATCCGTACCTTGATGGGTGAAATCATTCATGAACAGGAACAGAAACGTCGTCTCGAACTGGAGGCTTTGCAAGCTCAGATCAATCCGCATTTCCTGTACAACACGTTGAATTCGGTCGTGCGCATGGTGGGCATGAGCCGGAATGAAGAAGTCATTACGATGATTACTTCGTTATCCCGATTGTTTCGGATCAGTCTCAGTCAAGGCAAAACGATTATTACGGTCAGGGAAGAACTGGAGCACGCCCATCATTACCTGACGATTCAGCAGATGCGGTTCAAGCGGAAATTCAATTTCAGGATGGACGCCGATGAGGATACGCTGGACTGTCTCACACTTAAGCTGGTGCTCCAGCCACTCATTGAAAATGCCATTGTGCATGGCATTGAGTATCATATGGACGAGGGATGTATTGAAATTCGGGTATACCGGGAGGACGACAAGTTGGTATTCCGAATTACGGATAATGGCGTCGGCATGACAGAAGAGCAGATGTCAAAACTTTTGGTGGGCGGTCCTATCGTCAAAAGTGGAGCAGGCTCAGGTGTAGCTGTGCGTAATGTGCATGATCGGATTCGGCTCTATTATGGCGAGGCTTACGGTCTTGAGTTTGATAGTGAGCTTGAAGAAGGCACAACCGTCTGGATTCGGATTCCGATTCAATGGGAACGGGAGGAGGACGATACTCATGATGAACCATAAAAGGGAACGGGATACCAAGTGGTCCAAGCGAATCAACAAGGCGAATGCGACCAAGAGTGGGGGAGTCCGAGCCCCTATGCTTCGTTGGATGGCAATGACAGCTGTAATGTGCTGCTTGTTAATATGTATGGCATGCAGTATGTCGAATACGGATTCAGCTGGATCGTCGCCGCGTATTGCACTGATTACGCCAGCCGGAACAGGTGAACTGGCGGAAGCAATAAGGCTTGGCGCTGAAGCAGCTGCCAAGGAGACGGGGGCGGAGCTGATTACGGTGGAGGCTTTCCCATCCGCAGGGGTTACTTACGCACCATCTAACCCCGATTTTGCAGCAGGACAGCGAAAGGTTAACCAAGAGCATTTCCCCAATGGGACTTATCCGCTGAGCGAACGTGAACTAGCTCAGGTCGATGCCGTATCACTGGCACTGGAACAGGGTGTATCGGCACTGTTGATTGATCCTTTGAGTGAGAGGGTACTCAGCAACGTTATCCAGAAGGCGCAGACCATGAATGCCAACGGAGTGGTTATTCCTGTAATGGTGTTGAACGACGAATTTCCTGTAAAAGGTATTACAAGTGTCATCTCGATGGATAACATCGAGGCTGGACGGCAGGCGGGCCAGGCCATGGCTGATCTTCTCGAAGGACGGGGACGTATAGCTTTGCTCGGTCCAGATCCGGTCAACCCGGGTCTAATGGATCGGGAGCAAGGGGTGGAGGAATCACTGGCCCGGTATCCGGACATTCATGTGGAGCCTCGATTTGTATGCAGTACCCGGGATAGTTGCTGGCAGGCGGCAAAGCAATTGCTTGACCAGCAGCAGGTGGATGGTTTCATTGCCCTTCAGGAACCTGCTTCTCTGGGCGCAGCCGATGAACTGAATCGGCGTACGTCTGGAAACAATGGGAGTAAGGTGAAGATTGTAGGATTTGGCAGTGAGCAGCAGCAGCTGGAGCAGTTGCAAGAAGGCAAGATACAGCACTTAATTGTACAAAACGGATTCAGTGCAGGATATCTTGGCGTGAATCAGGCCGTTGCGAGACTGAACAATCAACAGGTGCAAGCGAGGGTGACGCTTGAAACGAAATTGGTCAGTACGGACAATATGTTCTGGATGGATAATCAGAAGCTGTTGTTCCCTTTTGTACAATGAAGGTTCAATTCAGGAAGATTTCGATAAAACAGAGGAAGATCTTGTATTCGAATTTATTGTAAACCCTTTCATAATAAAGACATCGGTAAAGCCGAATGAACTTGGGGGAGGTCATTAGGATATGAAGAAAACGTGGATGACATTGTTGCTTACAGCGTGTATGGTTGCGGCGGCGGGGTGCAGCAGTGGTGGAGACAGTGCAGGCGGCAGCACAGGAACAGATACAGGAGGTCAGGCGGCGGCAGGAACGGAAACGCCGAAGATTGGCGTGGCGATCTATAAATTCGATGACACGTTCATGACGGGTGTGCGGAATGCAATGACCGCAGCAGCAGAAGGCAAAGCCACACTCGATATCGTGGATAGCCAGAACGCACAGCCAACCCAGAATGAAAAAGTCGATCTGTTTGTATCAAAGAAGTACAATGCAATGGCCGTCAATCCGGTTGACCGGACCGCAGCAGGTGTCATCATCGATAAAGCCAAGGCCGCAAGCATTCCGGTCGTCTTCCTGAACCGTGAGCCGGTTGCCGAAGACATGAACAAGTGGGATAAAGTGTATTACGTTGGAGCCAAGGCGGAAGAGTCCGGCACGATCTCCGGTCAGCTCATTGTGGACTACTGGAAGGCCCACCCGGAGGCAGATAAAAACGGGGACGGCAAGCTGCAATACGTCATGCTGAAAGGCGAGCCAGGCCACCAAGATGCAGAGCTGCGGACCAAATATTCTGTTCAGGCCATTCAGGATGCCGGTATTGAAGTGGAAGCGCTGGCGGAAGACACGGCGATGTGGGACCGGGTCAAAGGCCAGGAGAAAATGCAGGCGTTCCTTGCCTCCCACGGAGACAAGATTGAAGCGGTATTGGCGAACAATGATGACATGGCCCTTGGAGCCATTGAAGCGTTGAAAGCAGCCGGATACTTCAAAGACGGCAAAACGATGCCGGTTGTCGGTGTAGATGCGACGGCTCCAGCCATTCAGGCTCTTCAGGATGGTACGATGCTGGGCACGGTGTTGAACGATGCCAAGAACCAAGGAGCTGCGACGGTTGCACTCGCTTCCGTACTCGCGAAGGGTGAGACACCAACGAAGGAAAATACGGGTTATGACATTACGGATGGCAAATACGTCTGGATTGCTTACAAAAAAATTACGAAAGACAACATTGCCGACGCCCAATAACAGCAGCAACCAGGGACGTCCGTCATGAGATGGCGTCCTTTTTTTGCCGGGTATATGGAAAGGGAGGATGAAAGATGGAATCACCTTACCTGCTGGAGATGGACGGAATATCCAAAGCATTTCCGGGTGTGCAGGCACTGAGTCAGGTTACATTGAAGGTGAAGCCGGGTACGGTTCATGCGCTGATGGGAGAGAACGGAGCGGGTAAATCCACGCTGATGAAGTGCCTGTTCGGTATGTATCGCCCGGATGAAGGAACGATTCGGATAGACGGCAACGAGGTGGAGATTCCAAGTTCGAAGGCGGCGCTTCAGCATGGTATATCGATGATTCATCAGGAACTTAACCCGGTACCTCATCGTCCGGTGATGGAGAACATCTGGCTGGGACGATTTCCGATGAGGGGGCTGCTGGTGGATGAGAAACGAATGTATGCCGATACACTGGCCTTGTTCAAGGATCTCAATCTGGATATTGATCCCAAGGCTCAGGCGGGAACCCTATCCGTTTCCAAAATACAGTCGATGGAAATTGCCAAAGCGGTTTCTTTTCAATCCAAAGTCATCGTGATGGATGAGCCAACGTCCTCGCTCACGGGCAAGGAAGTGGACCAGCTCTTCGCCATAATCAATCAGCTGCGCAGTCGTGGGGTTTCTATTATCTACATTTCGCACAAGATGGAGGAAATTCTGACGATCTCGGATGAGGTTACGATTATGCGGGATGGCTTTGTAGTCGGGACCTGGGCTGCCGTCGATTTAACGACAGACCTGATCATTACCCGCATGGTTGGACGTGATCTGGATGAACGGTTCCCGGAACGGACGAACGTACCTGGAGAAGTGATTTTGAAGGCAGAGGGCTTAACCTCCAGCCAGCCGAATTCGTTCCGGGATGTGACGTTTGAATTGCGGAAAGGCGAAGTACTGGGAATTGGCGGTCTTGTTGGGGCACAGCGAACGGAATTGATTGAGTCGCTGTTTGGCTTGCGCGGACTTTCCTCAGGGACGATCTCGATTCATGGACGCAAGGTAAAGATCAAGTCACCGGCCGCAGCGAAGCGTCATAACATTGCCCTGCTAACCGAGGAGCGCAGAGTCACAGGAATTTTTCCAGTGTTGTCTGTGTATGAAAATACGATTATCGCGAGTCTTGGACGTTACCGGAATCGGGTGGGTCTGCTGGATGAAAAGAAGGGCCGAGAGGAGGCACACGAGCAAACTCAGAAGTTCAGAACCAAAACGCCTTCGGTTAACACGCTGATTCGCAACCTGTCTGGTGGGAATCAACAGAAGGTACTTCTCGCTAGATGGTTATTGACCGACCCGGAGATTCTATTGCTCGATGAACCGACGCGTGGAATTGATGTGGGCGCCAAATTTGAAATCTACACCATTATTACGGAACTGGCCCGTCAAGGCAAAAGCATTATTATGATCAGCTCGGAGATGCCCGAACTGCTGGGGATGTCAGATCGAATTATGGTCATGAGCGAAGGGCGGCTCACCGGAATCGTGGATGGCGCCGAGGCAACAGAGCAGGATATCATGAGGCTGGCCGCACAGCAGCGGATGGCTTAGTCAGGAGGGAACACATGAATACACAGGTTATCAATCAGGTGAAGCAGTATGTGGCGCAGCGCGCGATCTTTATTGTGCTGATCCTGCTCGTCATTGGCATTGCCATTGCCGATCCGCACTTTCTTGCTTTCTCTACACTTCGGGATATATTACAGCAGTCATCCACACGGGCCATCATTGCGCTGGGAGCAGCGTTTATTCTGGTAACGGGCGGGGTCGATTTGTCGGCAGGACGGGTCGTTGGTCTAACGGCTGTCGTATCCGCATCCATGCTGCAAATCGACGAATATGCCAATCGCTTCTTTCCTGATCTGCCACATTTATGGGTGGGATTGCCGATCGTCATCGGGATCATCGCGGGCCTGGCAGTGGGTCTCGTCAACGGCATCATTGTAGCCAAATTACATGTTCCACCCTTTATTGCGACGCTGGGCACCATGGTTGCGGTATATGGTCTGAACTCGATTTATTTTGATACGGAGCCGAATCAGTCCCAACCGATTGGTGGACTGAGACCGGATTTTACCGTTATTGGATCTGGTTACATTGATCTTGGCGGTGGGTATTCCATTCCGTATATCGTATTGATTGCTATAGCGGTTGCGCTGATCTGCTGGGTCGTTTTCAACAAGACCCGCCTCGGGAAGAACATGTATGCCATCGGTGGCAACATTCAGGCTGCGCATGTGTCCGGCATTCATGTGGCACGCAACCTGATCGCACTGTATGCCATCGCAGGAGCATTGTATGGACTGGGCGGTGTGCTGGAAGCCGCACGTACGGGCGGGGCAACGAACAATTACGGCAATATGTATGAACTGGATGCTATTGCGGCCTGCGTAGTGGGGGGCGTCTCCACTGCGGGTGGTATTGGTACGGTACCCGGAGTTATGGCAGGGGTGCTGATCTTTGGAGTCATCAACTATGGTCTGACCTTTATCGGTGTAAGTCCTTACTGGCAGCTGATTATTAAAGGGTTGATTATTGTGGCTGCGGTGGCATTCGATATTCGCAAGTATATGGCGAAAAAATAGAAGGGTATATAAGTTGATTTTGAAAGGTTGCACCTGCCACGCAATTTTCAGTAATATCTTTCGATCTCTTATAGAGAGGTAAAACAAAGCCAGCACTCTGAAATGACAGGGGGCTGGCTTTGCGTGTGTCATGCTTTTTTAATGGAATATGACCCATATTACACCGTAAAGTGGAAAGATCATCACGCTAAGAATCAGCATGAAACCACCGACCTTGTATGCCACTTTTGTACCAAAGTGAGAATGATATTTGCGTGCGATCAAAACGGAAGATAACCAAAAGATGACAGCTGCCATAAAGGGAATATGAAATCCTTGATGACCATTGCTATAGATCGGCAAATCCAGTAGATTAAACAAGTAGTGGCTGATCTGTACCTTTTCAGTGCCCCAAGAAAAATTAAAAGCAAACCCCATAGCAAGCACAAGCAGAGAAAGGGTCCCGACGCCCAACGGTTTTCTTTGTTGTATCAACTATTTCCCCTCCATAACCAAGGTGATATCCCAAATAAATCCATTAAATGTATTGTATCACAATCGGATCATGAATTGGAGGATATTTCGCATTCTCCTTTTTCCTATAAACCGTTTGTCCTACTTTATTTATAAACTTATACATTCATGTGAATTTGGCGATCCTCCAATAATCGACAACATCAGCTAATCATAATCGATATAATACATGTAAATAGGATCTTAGATGTGCGTATTGTCAAAGGGGGCGAGGCTGTTTGCTGAGTTACACGATGAAAATGGTTATTTTCCCGCTGGGATGTCTGCTGGTTATCCTGTCCTCTTATTTTCTAGGGCTTACTCCCCATCTTGCGTTAATGATATGTGCTGGTGTGTTATTTGTAGCAAGTATATACGGGGAAAAACGGTATCCTGTACTGCGCTATATCCATTGGATCTTTCTCGGCATATTCCATTATTTCAGTGAACTGAACTGGTGCAATATGTTGTATTACCTGCTCATTATGTCGATGATTCAGGATAAACAGCGTGTCACGCAGATGTTACCCCTTTCAATGTTGATGGTGTTTGAATATACCGTGATTCGACTCTCGTACGTGAAGATAGATTCATATAATTTGCTGGTATCCATGTTTGACATGTTGGCAGTAATTGTCTTTATCTTCTTGTATCATGCCTTGGTTAACAGCGAGGCAGAGAAACGAAGACTGCGGGAAAAAAATCGTTATCTTACGATCCACGACCCGCTCACCGGGTTACTGAATTACGAGGGATATATGAATGTACTGAAGAAAACGGCGGACGAGCAACGATCCTTTTTGCTGATTATCTTGAACATTCAGAATTTCAACGGATTTGACAAAGAGGTTGAAGATAACTGGAGTCAGGTGATCAAAGCCACAGGCGAGAGTGTGTCGAAGCAATTTGCAGATGCGTATGGGGTATCCCGATATGCGGGGGATCGGTATGCTGTGGTTCTGCCTGAAATACAAGATATCGAAGAGCGCATGGCGTCACTGTTGACCGGGGAGTTAAAGGGGCTGCAGGTAAACTACATTATTTCCCCATATCCGGGAATGTCTGAGACCTTGCAGCAATTTATTACCCTCTCGGAGGACAGGCTGTTCCAGCAGCAGCGCAGCAAATGGCTAAAAAATGAAGAGGAGGTCTTCCGTTCGGAAAGACTCCGGGCTGTAGGTGAGCTGGCGGCTGGCATGGCTCATGAAATCCGCAATCCACTGACTGCCATTCGAGGATTTCTGCAGTTATCACGAGGACAGGCATTTAATATCGCTCCATGGTATGAAGTCATTATGGGTGAGGTAACACGGGTAACGGATCTGACAGCCGAGTTTTTACAGTTCTCCAAACCCCAAGCCAATCACATGAAGCCCGAAGGTGTGGGACATTGTCTTGAACGAGTCATGTCGTTAACCGAATCGGATGCAGCATCGCGAGGGCACCAGATTACACTTAAAATGACTGGTGAGCCAGTTGTGGTCAACATGGATCGTGACAAGATCGTTCAGGTTCTGATTAACCTGATCCGTAATGCTTTTGAAGCGATGGCAGATCCCGGCGAGGTACATATTGATCTGTTGCAAGATGGAGACCAAGCGCTGATCTCCATTACCGATACAGGCAGCGGTATTCCGGAGAATTCACTGGCAACGATCTTTAATCCATTCTATACAACCAAGGAAGAAGGGACCGGACTCGGGTTGGCACTTTGTCAGAAAATTGCTCAGGATCATCATGGGAAAATTACCGTTCAGAGTGAAATGGGGATTGGTTCGACGTTCACCCTTTATCTGCCTATGGGGGTATAATTCCAACAGACATAAACACTGAATTGATCCCGTTAAATAGACGTAAAAAAAACAAAAAATGGTTCGTTTAGAAACCTCAGCTCGGATGACGTGCTAAGGTTTTTTTGTTTTGCTGCTCATCGGTTATTCGTTGACCCTCCAAATATCGACAACATCAGCTAATCATAATCGATATAATACGTGTGAATAGGATACGGATGTGAAAATAATGTCAAAGGGAGTGAGGCTGTTTGCTGATTTACACGATAAACAGGGTGGGCGGTTCTCTGATTTAAGTAGAATAATACTCAAAGGAAGGTGCGAAATGATACATCCCTCAGCCATTATTCATCCTACCGCAGTAATTGGAGACCATGTCGAAGTCGGACCTTTCAGTATCATTGAAGAAAACTCAAAAATAGGTAGCGGTTGTAAGATTGGAAGTCACGTTATCATAGGAGCTAACACGATCATGGGAGAGAATAACGCTATTTCACATGGTGCTATTATCGGCTCGGTTCCACAAGATAAAAGTTACCAGGGTGAAGCGTCGTATCTCATTATTGGAGATCATAATACCGTGAGAGAGTATGTCACCATATGTAGAGGCACATCAAAAGGAGATGGTTTCACGCGAATAGGCAGTAACAACTTTATTATGAATTATGCTCATGTCGCACATGATGTGTTGATGGGAGATCACAACGTCATTGTCAATAATGTGCAAATTGGCGGACATGTTCATATTGAAGACTATATCACTTTTGGTTGTGGTTCTGGTGTACACCAATCGTGTAACATTGGAAGGTTTGCAATGATTGGAGCGGGAAGTAAAGTTTCACAAGATATTGTTCCATATTCTTTAGCAGATGGTCCGCGTTCGTACATACATGGTATTAATACTATTGGTCTAAGAAGAAACGGATTTTCAAATGAAGATATAAGCATGATAAAAAAGATTAATACCATTTTATTTCGCCAAAAACGAACTCTCGATCAATCTATTGAAGAAATAAACAACTTACCTCCTTCTGAATTTAAAGAACACACATTGAACTTTATAAATCAATCTACACGCGGAATTGTACGAATGAAGCGATAAAATGGAAACGCCGCAAAGGTCCGGGATAAGACGGAACCTAAAGCGGCGTTTTTTTGCTGTGTTTTGTTGTGTCCTACTCCACAGAAAATGGACTCCCTCAGCTGAGTTGACCCTGCTGCAATTGGTAGTAAAAACCTTGCTGCTGCATTAACTCGTCATGGCTGCCTCGTTCAGCGATCCTGCCGTCATCAATGACGAGAATCTGATCGGCCTCACGGATCGTGCTTAGCCTGTGGGCGATGACAAAGCTGGTGCGATCCTTCATCAAGGTACGCATCGCTTCCTGAATCTGCATTTCGGTCCGCGTATCGATGCTGCTGGTCGCTTCATCCAGGATGAGAATGGCGGGATCAGCGAGAATGGCGCGGGCGATGGTTAGAAGTTGCCGCTGTCCCTGACTCAGATTGCTGCCACCGGAAATGATCGGAGTATCATATCCCTGCGATAATTTGCGAATGAAGGAGTGAGCATTGGCGAGCCGAGCTGCCTGCTGAACCTCTTCAATCGTTGCATCCGGTTTGCCGTAGGCAATATTGTCACGAATGGTTCCGGAGAACAGATAGGCATCCTGTAACACAATGCCAAGTTCGCGCCTTAGCTGGTCTTTCTCAAGTTCCGAGATGTCACAGCCATCAATGGTAATCCGTCCGCCCGTAATTTCGTAAAAACGGGGCAGCAGGTTGATAATGGTCGTTTTGCCCGCACCTGTTGGTCCGACAAGCGCAATCATCTCGCCTGGCTTGGCGGTGAAGCTGACCTTTTTCAGAATTTCTCTCTCGGCGGTATAGCCAAAAGATACATCCTCAAATACAACGTTACCCTGAATCTTCGCCAGCTGTTTCTTCTGTTCTTCCACGTATTCACTTGGTGTATCCATAATATGGAATACGCGCTCGGCACCTGCAATAGCGGCCTGAATCAGGTTGTATTGGTTCGCCAGGTCATTGATGGGCCGCTCAATCTGGCGGGAGTAAGCAAGGAAACTTACAATCAGCCCGATGGACGTCAGATCGTAATAAGCCATCCATCCACCTACAGCTGCCAGTATGGCAAAGCCAATATTGTTCATGACATTCATCGTTGGCCCAACCAGGCCCGATACGCTCTGAGCCTGGGTACTGGAAGTGCGAAGCTTCTCGTTCAGATTCTGAAAATGTTTTTGTGCCTGCCCCTGGCGGTTATAGGCGGCGACCACCTTTTGTCCGGCAATGGTTTCCTGAGCATAGCCATTAAGCTCGCCAAGCAACTTTTGCTGTGCCGTAAAATGTTTGCGTGTTCTCGAAGCGATCAGCCGAGTAGCGATCGTAATCAGGGGAACCGTCACCAGACTGAGCAGGGTCAGACGGACATCCAGTGCTAGCATAATCGACAGGGAGCCAACCAGCAAGATGGCGCTGGACATCAGTTGGGTTACACTTTGGTTCAGTGTCGTAGACACGTTATCGATATCATTGGTAGCCCGGCTCATCAGATCACCGCTCTGATTTTTGTCAAAAAAGCTAATCGGCAGCTGCTGCAGCCGTGAAAATAGAGCATGCCGCAAATCCTTCACAGTCAGTTGGGACACACCGATCATGACATAGGATTGAGCCCACATCATGAACGAGCCGAGGACGTATACGGTCAGCAATAACATGCAGTCTTTCAGCAGGCCATCCGTTATTTTGGGAACGATATGTTCATTAACCGCACGGCCGAGCAGATAAGGTCCTGCCAGATTAAGCAACGTTCCAAGAGCCGTCAGTACCAGAGCCGTGATAACCCCTTTGCGATGACGTCCCATATACGACCATACCCGGATAATGGCGTGCCGGGCGTTCTTGGCTCTTACTTTGGGGACCGGACCTCGGCCGGGTGGCCCAGGTCTTCCGATCGGCGGAACGACTGTCTGATGGATGGAGGAAGAAGCGTTTTTAGCCAAATTGAACATCCTCCTTCCGCTGCTGCGAATAATAGATGGATTGGTAATGTGACGAATGGGCCATTAGATGCTCATGTGTACCACTGGCCACAATCTCTCCTTCATCAAGCACGTAAATACAGTCTGCATCCTTGACAGAAGAGATCCGTTGAGCAATCAAGAACGTGGTGCTGTCTTTCATTAATGAATGCAGCGCCTTCTGAATGCTTGCTTCGGTACGCAGATCGACGGCACTGGTGCTATCGTCCAGAATCAGAACTTCCGGTTGCATCAGCAGGGCACGAGCGATAGAAATCCGCTGTTTCTGACCACCCGAGAGATTGACCCCGCGCTGGCCCAACTCCGTGTCATACCCATCTTTTAGATTCATAATAAAATCATCAGCCGCCGCCGCTTGAGCTGCGGCACGCAGTTCGGCTTCTGTTGCATCCGGTCTGCCGAAGCAGAGGTTATCCCGGATGCTGCCGCTGAACAGGATGGATTCCTGTAATACGATGGACACACGGCTGCGAAGGTCCTGGAGATCCCAGTGACGCACGTTCACGCCATTCACGAGTACTTCACCCTGTGAGGCATCATACAAGCGGGGGATCAGCTGTACCAGTGATGTTTTGCCAGATCCTGTAGAGCCAAGAAGGGCCACCTTTTCTCCCGGTCGAGCCGTCAGTGTAATTCCTGATAGCGTATGCTCCCCATCATAGCGGAAATATACATCCCTGAATTCCACCTGACCAGCTGTGCTGGAGGACCAATGAATCGGCAGATGTTTGGACACGTCCTGCGATGGCTGTTTTATCCCGGACACCTCACGGCCGGATTGAATATCAGGCTGGGTATGAAGCACCTCGTTGATCCGGGCAGCAGATACTTTGGCGCGGGAAAAGCTCATCATCATCATGCCGATGGAAGTGAGCGACGAGAGTACAACGGTTACGTAGTTGATAAAAGCAATCAAATCCCCGGCGGCAATATCGCCTCCCACCACCTGAAAGCCCCCAAACCACAGCACTGCTACAATAGTAGCATTCAGCATCAGGCTTAATACCGGTGCATTCAGCGATACGATGCGCCAGGCTTTCACTGCGGTATGGGTGTAGTCTCCATTGGCTTGCTGAAAACGCTTCTTCTCCTGACGTGCCCGTGCAAAAGCTTTGACGACACGAATGCCGGCAAGATTCTCCTGAAGCACCGCGTTCACCTTGTCGAGCTTGTTCTGAACGCTCGCGAACAGCGGATAGGAAGCGGATATCAGAATATATAAGATGATAAACAGAATCGGCACGGACAACATGAGAATGAGCGCCAGTTTGACACTGATCGTAAACGCCATAATAATACTGCCGATAATCAGCATCGGCGAACGGATAAACATGCGCAGAAGCATCTGTACAAAAGTCTGCATCTGGGTGATATCACTCGTCAGGCGGGTGATAAGCGAGCCCTCCTGAAAGGTATCCAGATTACGGAACGAGAACTTCTGGATATGATCAAACAATTCCTGACGCAGATCGGTGCCGTATCCAACGGCGGCTTTACTTGAAAACAGTGTGCATCCTGCACCGCCAACCCATCCGATTAACGCAAAAAGAAGCATAAACAAACCTGTAGTCACGATATGGGACAGGTTCCCTGCAAGCACACCATCATCTACAATGCTGGACATCAGCTTGGGCTGAAGCAGGTCCATGGCCACCTCTAGGACCATGAGCAGTGGAGCAAGCATGGCTGCTGATTTATATGGGGTTAGGAATCGTTTTAACGTCCACAATGGGGAAAATCACCTCATTCGTTATGTAATAATCATGTTGCAAGTGCAGATGCAGACCATGAAGAACCCCTTTAATATTCTCGGAGATTCTGGACCATGCGCTGGGCGAGGGCTGACATGAGCTGCGCTTCCTCGGGTGTAAAATCTTTCTGGGCTTGGCGATCAAGCTCCTGGAACACTTCTCTCAGTTCCTTAAGGGCAGCGCGTCCCTGATCGGTCAGGTAGACACGCAGACTGCGCAGATCCTTCGGGTCAGCTTCACGCCGTATAAACCCCGAGCTTTCCATACGTTTCAGCATTACCGTCACCGTTGCAGGGGCGCGGCGAAGCTGTTCGGCCAGCTGTTTCTGGGTCTGACCATCTTCCCGTTCGAGCTGGAACAGCAGCGGCGGTTGTCCGGGATATAACTCAGGGTGGTTGACAAGCTTCTCATGAACCTTGTATCGCTGTAGCTTGACGAGTTCGGATAACTGGCCCATTAAACGTTCATTTCGAACTGATTTCATAAGCGCTTCCATCCTTTTATTTAGTCGACTAACTAAATGATAAGTTTCATTTAACATATCGTCAAGAGATTTTTGACACCCAGAGGAAGCATGTGTGAGAAGGCCATAATGAATTTTCGCGAGAAGATGGGAAATATTGACGCAGGCTTGAACGATATGTTAGATTGTTATTATCTAATTGTTAATAACAAATTGTTAATAACAGAATGGAGCCTTTTGAAATGACACAAGCAGGTAATTCTGATCAAAATCCAAATCCATCAGATCATCAGAATCACGTCAAAATAAGTGAACAACAGTTTCTTGAAACCTATGATGCAGGCGATTTCGAGCGCCCTTCCGTAACGGTGGACATGTTGGTATTTACGATACGAAGCGAAGCGCAGGAGAACTATCGCAAGCTTGCGGAACCTGAACTTCAGTTGTTAATGATCCGTCGTGGCGGTCATCCCTATATGGGGCAGTGGGCTCTTCCGGGTGGGTTTGTCTCCATGCAGGAGTCGTTGGAAGATGCCGCTAGGCGGGAACTGTTCACCGAAACCGGACTGGATGATATTTATCTGGAGCAGCTGTATACGTGGGGAGATGTGCATCGTGATCCGCGTACTCGTGTAATCAGCTGTTCGTACATGGCGCTGGTTGACAGCAGTGAGCTGCAGCTCCAGGCTGGCGACGATGCCAGCGAAGCGGACTGGTTCCGGATGGAGCAGCGGCTTCTGGAGGAGAAACGCCATATCCATGAGCGTGGACGCGTGACGGAGCGCAGGGTGCAGTTGATTTTGACCAATGGAACAGAGGAATTGTCGGCTGTCATTGAGACGAAGGAGACGTTAGAAGGCAGAGTGCGAAGCAGCAATATCATGGTGAATGAGGTTCAAGGAATTGCTTTTGATCATGCGAAGATCATTCATTACGCGCTGGATCGTCTGCGGGCCAAGGTGGAGTATTCGGATATCGCTTTTAATCTGATGCCGGAGAAGTTCACACTAACTGCTCTCCAGAAAGTATACGAGACTATCAGTGGAAAAAAACTGCTGGCTGCCGCTTTCCGGCGCAAAATCGCCGATTGGGTCATCGAAACGGGGGAGTACACAGGGAATGCCGGACATCGCCCATCCCGTTTATACAGACTGAACCCAGAAAGATTGGCCCCATAAAGTTAGGAGGAAATATCGATGGAGAAGTTTACATTTTTCTGGCGTACAGCATCTCCATTCTCACAGTGGCACCCGGCGGATTTTACCGTGAGTGGCGTTCACTACACGAGTGCAGAGCAATACATGATGCACCAGAAAGCACTGCTGTTCGGCGATCAGATTATGGCAGACAAGATCCTGAAAGCAAGCTCCGCATCTGTACAAAAAAAGCTGGGCAGACAGGTCGCAGGATTCGACCAAACTGTATGGGAAGCGGAGTGCAAACGTATTGTCTATGAGGGCAACGAAGCCAAATTCACCCAAAACGAACAACTGCGGACCACGCTGCTCGCCACCCGCGGAACGACACTTGTGGAGGCAAGCCCCGATGACCGCATCTGGGGTGTTGGACTGGCGGAAGAAGACCCGCGCATTCGTAATAGAAGAACGTGGCGGGGAACCAACTGGCTGGGTGAGATCCTCACCCGCCTTAGAGAAAATATAGGAAGTGATGAAGATGAACGATCAACAATATAAGAACAATATTCAGAACAACAATCGCAGTAAAACAACAGGCTTCAATAGCACGAATCCACGTTCCAAACGATCCCGCATCGCGCATCAGACGCTGGCTATCCTGGAAGAAGGAGAATACGTGAACGGGTATGATCGCAGGGTTCAGATCGGTACGGAGTTACAGCGAGCGATCCGAGATTCGGTCTTATATCGTCCGACGGAACTTATCGCTCTTCGAGAAAAGCGAAGTAAAGAAATGGTTCAGCTGCAACCTTCCGCCGAAGCTTCAGCCGTTCGCATCGAGGTTACGGGTGAGACTACACTCGCAGCCGCTTCACGTCTTTCTGTGGATGAAGGAAGGGAAGATGTCGTTTGCCTGAACTTTGCATCAGCGAAAAATCCCGGTGGCGGCTTCCTGGGAGGCAGCCAGGCACAGGAGGAAAGCTTGGCCCGGGCTACGGGACTGTACCCATGTATCGCCCAAATGAACGAAATGTATGATTATAATCGCAAGCAGCGATCTTGTCTGTACTCGGATTATATGATCTATTCGCCTGCTGTTCCGGTGATCCGTGATGACGAGGATCGGCTGCTCGACAAATACTATCTGACGTCATTCATTACAGCGCCTGCTGTAAATGCGGGAGTGGTGAGAGAGCGGGGAGATGCCGATGATCAGCAGATTGAGTCCGTGATGAAAGGGCGTATTCGCTATATTCTGGACGTGGCTGCGCTGCATGGACATCGAACTATTGTACTAGGTGCATATGGCTGTGGAGTATTTAGAAATGATCCGGCGAACGTAGCGAAGTATTTCCATGATGTGTTGGTGGATGAGAACTTCAGGCATTCCTTTGAGCGAATCGTATTTGCCGTATTGGACCGGACAGCAGGACAGAAAACGCTCAAGGCGTTTGAGGATCATTTGACGGGAGAATGAATTGGAGAAGGGTGAAAAATAAAAGTTGTAAGGGGGAAGAGGATAAATATGGAGTTTCGCGAAATACAGCAGGATTTATTCGTCATGGATGATTCCTACACGCTTGCACACTGCATTTCCGCAGATGCCCGGATGGGTGCAGGAATTGCTGTACAGTTTCGGCAGCGATTTGGATTGGAGGTTCTCCAGGAGCAGGCGAAGCAGGAGCCGCTTGAGATCGGACAATGTTATCCGGTAGGGCGGACACTGAATTTGGTCACCAAAGCCAAGTTCTCGAACAAACCGACCTATCAGTCGTTTACCCGTGCCGTAGAATCCATGCGTGACATATGCGTTAGAGATGGCCTCAACCAACTGGCAATGCCGCAAATCGGCTGCGGGCTGGACAGGTTGAAGTGGGATAAGGTGAGGGTCATTATTCAGGATGCTTTTGCCGAAACGGATGTTGAGATCGTCGTTTGTACCTTGTGATTAGACCATGCCGACGGACTTTTATCTACAGGGATACCAATTTGGATACAAAAAACCTCTGCTTTGAGCGGATGGAGAGAGCTGTTTGCTGCTGACTCTGTTCCGATCTACAAGAGAGGTTTTTTGGTGTTTTTTATATGTTGTGCGTAAGGATCATTTATTTCTTAGAAAACATTTCTTTGGCTTCATCCATGGCCATTTTATTGCCGATGGATGAATAGTCCAGCCAAGGTTGAGCACCGATCGGGTAGACATGACCTGCTTTCACAGCTTTCAGTCCTTGCCAGATCGGATTGTTTTGCAGTTCTTTGAACATGTTCTGAGCTTCATCATCCGAGTTCACGACAACGAAGATTGCATCTGCATCAAAGTCCGGCAGTACTTCACGGGAAACAACTTGATACGGTTTGGACGAATCGAATTCCTCAATGCCTTTAGCTGGAGTTAACCCCAGGTCTTCATACAAAATCGGACCCATTGGACGGCGTGTACTGAATACACGCAATTCTTTGGCGGTAACACGGATAGCCATTACGGTGCCGTCACCGATGGTATCGTGAATCAGGGATTTCACTTCTTCCGTTTCAGTTGCATAATCCTGAATGTATTGCTCGGCTTCTTTCTCGCGGTTGACCAGTTTACCAATGTCCTTCAGGTGATCACGCCAAGTGCCATTATCCAGATTGAAGACGTGTACAGGGGCGATTTTCTCAAATTTGGCAATATCATCACCGGAGAATTCTTCGTCCAGGTAAATGACATCCGGTTTCAGGGCAAGCAAGGCTTCCATGTCCGGGTCCTTAACGGGACCGAGCGGCGTTGTATTTTGAAGACGGTCAGCCACATGGGAAAGGAAGGCTTTGGCTTCCCCGCCGATCACTGAACCAACCGGTGTAATGCCGAGAGATAGCAGGTCATTGGTCAGATGGATCGACATGGATGCGATGCGTTGTTCTCCGGAAGCGGCATTGGTGTCCTTTGCAGCGTTCGAAGTGTCCGTAGTAGAACCTTCCGAAGCGGAGGATGAATGATTGGCGTTCCCGCAGGCTGCGAGTACAAACACCAGACAGATGCTCATGAAGAGCAACAGGTTTTTCTTTAACATGGGTAATCTCAATCTCCTTGAACATCTCATGGATGTCGTTTTTGTTGGGTGTACCAGTGAAATTATTCGGATGGTTCCGATAAAGCCATTACTTGGTTCGTACCAGCAGGTATAGAAAGTAAGGTGCGCCTATCGCCGCGACCACGACGCCTGCCGGAATGGAATTGGGCTGAAAGATCGTTCGCCCGACTGTATCGGCGGAAACCAGGATCACCATGCCGATAAGTCCGGCGGCCGGGATCAGATGGCGATGCATCGGCCCAACCAGTCTGCGAGCCAGATGAGGAGCTGCCAGACCAATGAATCCGATCCCGCCGGCCATGGACACACTGACGGCAGATAACGCTACCGTGCACAATAGCAAAATAACACGTTGGGATCTGACAGGTGTACCAATACTGGTTGCGGCAGCATCCCCCAGATTGAAGGCATCCAGCGTTTTGGAGCGGCTCCATATGTACGAGATGCACAGCACAGTCCATGGAAGCAGCGCCTGGACATGCACCCAGTCTCTGCCCCAGACGCTGCCTGCCAGCCAGCGGGCGGCGAAGGAATAGGTATCTTCATCCAAACGCAGGGACAGGTAGAGCGTCAGGGCATGGAAGCCGGCTGCTACGGCAATGCCCACCAGAATGAGCTTAATAGGGGATACCCCGTTATTCCGATCATAAGATAGCAGCATGATAATCAACGCCGCGGCGACACTGCCTGCAAAAGCAAATAATGGAATCAGTAACGCAACCGAGCCATCCATGGAATGGGAGAAGCTTACAAATACCATCAAGCCAAAAGCCGCGCCTGCATGCAATCCAAGAATGCCCGGATCGGCCAAGGGATTGCGTGTAATGCCTTGCAGCGCAGCACCGGCTACGCCGAGCCCCGCTCCTGCCAGCACAGTAACCAGAATGCGTGGCAGCCGATAGTCGAACAATACAATCTGATCATCCGGTGTACCATAGCCAAGCAGGGTATGAAGCACGGCCATCGGTGACAGACGAATCGTTCCCGTGTTGAGGCTGATCACGATAACGGCACAGGCGATGCAGAGCAGTGTAACGCTGACCGCTATGGAACGTTTGCCTCGTGAGGTTGCATGGTGGTTGTTCATCGTTACAGCGCCCTCCTTTCTTTCCGGGCCAGATAGAGGAAGAAGGGTACACCGACAAAGGCGACCATAATGCCTACCGCCAGTTCCTGAGGCGGATTCACAATGCGTGATCCCAGATCGGCGAGCACCAGCAAGACGGCTCCGAGCAGGGAGGACATCGGAATGATGAGTCGATAATCCACCCCAACCCATTTGCGAGAAATATGTGGAATAACCAGTCCTACGAAGCCGATCGAGCCTACAGCAGACACGGACACCCCAGCCAGAACAACAACCACCGTCAGGGCAAGAAACCTCGTCCAGCGGAGGTTAATCCCGAGATTAATCGCTACTTCTTCTCCTAGAGACATGAGGGAGATAAGGCGGGCCAGAGGCAGAGTGAGCACGAGAGTAACCAGCAGAACCGGCAGAATCAGCTTCAGATGCCGCCATTCAATCCCTCCGAAACCACCCGCATACCAGAAGGCCAAGTCCTGGCTCAGGTCAAAATAGATGGCGACACCGGTGCTCAGCGAACTTAGCATTGCTGCAATAACAGCACCCGCAACGGTAAGTCTGATGGACGACAGACCTCCGGGTGCCGCCATACCCAGCAGGAAAATGAGGAGTGTGCCGAGTACAGCCCCTGCAAATGACAGGAACATGATCCAGCCATAAGGCAATCCCGGCCAGAAGGCAAAGCTGAGTGCTACAACAAAGGTCGCTCCTGCATTAATCCCCAGAATACCTGTATCGGCCAGCGGGTTGCGTGTGATTCCCTGCATGAGCGCTCCGGCCACCGCAAAGGCGGCGCCAATGACAGCAGCTGCCATGACACGCGGCAGCCGCAGCTCGTGAATAATCTGATGCGGTGTCAAAGCCGGGTTGTACTGAAATATGGCAGTCCATACCGTTTCCAATGTTAAGCCTTTTGCCCCCAGAGAAATGGCGACAAACATACTAAGCAGCAGCGCAGCAACGGCCGCCAAAAACATCAGGCTGACCTTCACTGCGGATTTTCGTGATTTGGACGGGTGTTGTGACAGTCCCGGATGTTGAATGAGGGTCACTCCTTTGTTACCAACAATACATTGCTGTTGTTATTGATTATCATTATCAATTAGTGAACATTATAAAATCTTAATTCAGGCCCGTACATGGCATAAATTAAGATTATAGAGATGGACATTTTATAGATTACAGAAATGCTGCTTAACTCGTCAACATGGAGAGCGCTTTATCGAGCTGGATGTTGATGGAATACGGAGCGTATACCACCCATGAATTCCAGTCTATGACATGCACACGTCCATTTTTTACAGCCGGATAGCTTTTCCACAACGGATCAGCAGTAATCTGCTGCAGCAGAGCGGCACGTTCATGCACGGACGTAACCGCAATCACAAGTACATCCGCTTCAAGCCCGTCCCATTCTCCAGGTGTGAAGGACATCCAGTTAAAACCGACACCCGCAGGTTTGCCTGCCAGTTCTTTCTGAATTCGATCAGGAGCAGCCAGCTGCAGGCTGCGATAAAATACATGGCCAAAATTGCGATTGCTGTACATGCGCGGTCCTTTTGCAGTTAAAGTACAGACAGCAACAGTGACCTGACCTGCTGTCTCCATAACCTTTTTGCGAGCCCGCTCTGTCTTGCGCTCATGCCGATCCAGCCACTCCTTTGCCGCTTGAGTACGATCCACAATAGAGGAGATTTTCTGCAAATGACCGAACATGTCTGTCTGATTCCAGGGGATGGTGATGATTGGAGCGACATCTCCGATATGTTCCATCGCTTTCGCCGCTGCATTGTCCTTGGTCAGAATTAAGTCGGGATTCACATCAAGGAAAGCCTGGCGCCCTTGTTCCCAGGGTTCATAGGCATGGAACGGCAGCGTCAACGATTTGGGAAGATGGGGCAGATGGCCCTGGATCTGAGCCGCACAAGGCGTAATGCCAAGAGTCATCAGATGATCGGTGTAAGGATAGGAGAGCGAGACGATATTTCGATGCACCTGTTTGGTATATGAAGTTGGAGCATAACCGGCATGGTTCCTGAACCGGCGGCTGAAATAGAATTCGTCCCGATAGCCTACCTGGCGGGCCACATCACGAATACGCAAATCTGAGGTCATGAGCAGTTCCTTGGCCCGATTCATTCGTACATGAGTGATATATTCGATTGGATTTTTCTGCATCCGGCTCTTGAACAGCTGTGAATAATACGACGGATGCATGCCGGCCAGTTCGGCCAGCTTCTCCAGCTTGATTTCGTTCATATAATTTTCCCGCATATACTGCAAGGTTGATCTCAGCCACTGTTCAGGCTCGTCCTGTCCTTCCGCATCCGAATGGACTTCCTGCGGCCACAGCATATGAAGCAGTTCGCTCAGGAGGAGCTGCGCTTTCAGGCTGGTCTGTGAAGCTTCGGTTGTTAATTGGGCGGCAATTCGCTGTATCCCATAGTAAGGGCCTTGTATCCACCCAGTTACAGGTGAACCGAGTTCTCGCTCATATATTCGTCGTTCTTCCGTTTTCTCAGCAACCCGAAACAGATCGAAATGAATGATATACAGTTCAATCTCATGGTCCGCATCTGAGAAGAGCGCAAGAGAAGTTCCCGGTGTAGACAAGAAGGCGGACTTGCGGGCGACAAGGGATTCGATACCGTTCGCTACCAGCTTACCCGTGAATTTGTGCATGTAGACAAAGGTATGATGAGAAAGCTCGGTCTGACTCCATTGCCAATGCGTATTCACGGTAACCAGCTCTGCCTGACGCAGTTCGAGCAGCGCATCGTTCAGAAAAGCATCCATTTTCGTTCGTGTCATGGATTCATCAGTACGTTTCGGCTGATCCGGTTGAGTCAACATGTGGGAGGTATTTCGGTTATTATGGGTGCCCGGATGGGTTAACATGGTGTGACCTCCTTCCGCCGTGATCTGCAATCATCTTAGCAAAAATACGGAATAATTGAAATGAGAGTGAATCTCAATTGGATCATTGAACGTAGTTCATTGAAATTAGAGCATGAAATTTAGTTCATTGAATATAAAGTCTTGAATGTGAAAGATGAAACCGGTCTGACGCAAGCGGTTCTTTTTGGTAAAATAAAGAAGACTTCGTGTTGGCCTAATCGAGATCGTGATCTTTTTAAAATATGTTGATATCAGGGGAGGCTTTACTATGACGAAAGTTGTTGGACGGGACAAGGTAAATTGGGGCATTATGGGCACGGGATGGATTGCATCCCAGTTCGCGCGAGATCTGCAGCATGCCGGAAATGCCGTAAAAGCAGTGGTGGGTTCACGAACAGCCGAAAGTGCAGAGAAGTTTGCAGCTGAACATGGTTTTGCACGCGCTTACGGTTCATATGAAGAGATGCTTCAGGACCCTGAAGTGGATATTATTTATGTGGCAACACCGCATCCGTTACATAAGGATAATGTGCTTGCCTGTCTGGAAGCGGGCAAAGCGGTACTCTGTGAGAAACCGTTTACGATGAATGCCCGTCAGCTGGAGCAACTGGTGGAGAAGGCGCGTGAGCGCAAGCTTTTTCTTATGGAAGGCATGTGGACACGCTTTCTGCCGCCGATTACTCAAGCCAGAGCATGGATTGCGGAAGGCAGAATCGGCGAGGTACGTCTGGTCAAAGCGGATTTTGGTTTCCGCGTAGGCTGGGAACCGGAAGGCAGGTTGCTTAACCCGGATCTGGGTGGGGGTGCTTTGCTGGATGCAGGGGTGTATCCAATCTCGTTCGCGTCCATGATTTTTGGCGAGCAGCCTCAGCATGTGTGGAGTACGGCGAACATTGGACAAACGGGTGTGGACGAACAATTCTCCGTACTGTTGTCTTATTCCGAAGGGCGTTCTGCATCACTGAATGGGGCCATTCGTCTTAACCTGAGTAACGAGGCGGTCATATACGGCACAGAGGGGTACATTCGTTTACCGTTATTCCTGGCAGGCAAAGAAGCCTATCTGCACGTGAACGGGCAGGACGAACCCGAGAAGTATACCGATGACCGGACATGTATCGGATATGCGTTTGAGGCGGAGGAAGCAGGGCGCTGCATTCTGGAAGGGCGTACCGAGAGCAGAACGATCCAACTGGACGAATCCCTGGAAATCATGAAGTTGATGGACACGATTCGTGGGCAGTGGGGCCTGCGGTACAAATTCGAGTAAATAGACAGGAGTGGAGAAGCGATGGTGAAAATGCTGATCTCCGGATTTGAACCTTTTGGCGGGGATACGGTGAATCCGACGGGAGAGCTGATGGAAGCACTTGCGCATGAAGTGATAGAGGGAGCGGAGCTGAAAACAGTGCTGCTGCCTGTGCACTTCGATGAATGCGCGGATCTGCTGATCGCAGAGATGGAATCCTATCAGCCGGATGTCGTCATCGCCTGTGGTCTGGCCAAAGGCAGGACGGCCATTACACCTGAACGGATTGCCGTCAATGTCAAGGACATTCCTCCTGGCTCCTATGCGGACAACCAGGGCCAGCATCCGGTGGACATGCTGATTGCCGAGGGCAGCCCGGACGGTCTGTTCTCCACATTGCCGATTCGTGCGATGGTGAATAACATGGGGACAGCAGGCATTCCGGCTGCGGTGTCCAATACGGCAGGCACGTATATTTGCAACAATACGATGTACCGGGTGCTGGATCATATTCGATTGAAACAGCTTCCGATTCGTGCCGGATTTGTACATTTCCCGGCTTCAACAGAGATGGCTGTGCTTCAGCCTTCCGTGCCATCCCTGCCCATTCCCATGATGCTGGATGCCCTGCGAGTTATGATTCGCACGGTAGTGGGGGAGTAATTGAATTTGGATCGTTGTAAGAAGAACGTTTGAGATTACATTGAATGGATGATTGGTTAAATCGGCTGAGTGGTTAGGTTTGATACGTGATGGTGGGATCAACATGCTGAGTGTTTGGATCAACATCTTGTGCAGGTTCGGGTTTGTGGTTGAAATAGATTGAAAAGGGCTGTCCTATTGTCATGAACATGACTTTATAGGACAGCCCTTTGTATGATCTAACGAACCAGAGTCACGCTAATGGGTGATATTTCACAGACACTGATATCTAACGAATCAAAGAAGCGTTATTTTGGCGAATTAGATCCGCAACAAATCCAGATTGAACTCAGGAACAAGTCCTTCTTTCATCGCTCGTCCAAGCAATGCTGTAATTGCACCGTAACCGTCATCGCCCAGATTGGCGCTGAACTCGTTAACGTACAATCCGATATGCTGTGCAGTGACATCAGGGTCCATCTCTTGGGCATGTTCCATGACGTATGCTTTGGACTCTTCCGGATGTGCCCAAGCGTATTCCACCGAGGCACGTGCCCAACCCGCAAGAGCGTGAGCATCCAGGTTGCGACGGGCAATGATTGCTCCTAGCGGAATTGGCAGGCCTGTGTCGCTTTCCCACCAGTTGCCGAGATCTGTCATAAGCTTGAGATCATAATTCTGGTACGTGAAGCGTGCTTCATGGATAACCAAGCCGGCATCGATCTTGCCGTCCCGGACAGCAGGCATAATCTGGTCGAATGGCATAACGACAATCTCGCCTACGCCGCCGGGAACATTTTGTGCTGCCCAGAGACGGAATAGCAGGTAGGCAGTCGAACGTTCGCTTGGAACAGCAACACGGCGTCCCGAGAGATAGGCCGGATCGGTTGTGCCGTTAGCGGTCAGAACCAGCGGGCCGCATCCTCTGCCAAGTGCGCCGCCCGCAGGCAAGAGCGCATAATCATTCAGCACATAAGGCAGTGCTGCATAGGATATTTTCATGACTTCAGGTGTATCTGGTCCATCCGGATTAGCCGCAAGGCCGTTGGTAATATCGATGTCCGCATACCGGACATCCAGCTCAGGTGCACCAGGAATCAATCCATGCACCCATGCATGAAAGATAAATGTATCGTTGGGACAAGGGGAAAATGCAATTTTCATGATGTAAGTACCTCCCGTAAAATGGAACTTGCAGTCTGGAGCGCATCCAAGGCGTCCTTGATGCGCCAGGCGTCGCGGTCGCGTGGACCGACCGCGTTGGATATGGCCCGCAGTTCGAGTGCAGGCACGCCGAACTGTTGGGCTGCGGTTGCCACGCCGAAGCCTTCCATGCCTTCGGCGGCGGCATCCGGCACGCGGCGCAGCAGCTCCGCGGCCGTCTCGGCAGTTCCGGTCGCCGTGGATACGGTGACCGCCGTGCCTCCGCTGACAGCGAGCCCTGCCCGCTGCAGCTCATGGCGCAGGCGCGCGGCAAGCTCCGTGTCCGCCGCCACACGGGACGAGCCGAAGCCGAGCTCGTCCACGCTGAGGAAGCCGTCTGGCGTCTGCGAGCCCAGATCGGCGGCAACCATGGCGTCGGCCACCACAAGGGAGCCGACGTCCGCCCGGCCGGGGAACCCGCCGCCGATGCCGGCACTGACCACCAGCGTGTACGCTGGGGTCAGTCCGGTTCCGGCCAGGGGCCCCGGCCTTGAGGATGCGGCAGATGCCTGTGCCGCATCGGGTTCGGTTGGCGCGGCGGAGCCTTGCGCCAGCGCATTTGCGCCAGCCGCTGCTGAGGCAAAGGCCAGCGCGGCAGCGGTTCCTGCTGCGGCCGAGGCGGGGCCAACGCCCGCAGCAATCACATCAAAGCCTGCAGCCTGGTCACCCAGGCCGCGCAGTACAGCCTCTTTTTCTGCATCAACGGCGGTTACAATTAATACATGCTGTGTCGGAGCTGCTGAAGCCGAGTTTGTTTCTAAGCTATTTGTCATACTTGAAGTTTCTGCGCGATGACGCTCTATAGAATCACTTCGTTTCTGTTCACTCATCCCGGATTCTCCCTTACAAGGTGTTAGTTTCAAAGCTACATGTGGATTTATGAACATCGATAGATGAACATGTTGTGCTGGCGCTGCTGCACTGTGTCGGCGGTCACCATTTAAAAACAAAAATATACAATATGTACGCTCATAACGTGCGGTGAGGACCCGTACATACAACAAGCGAAGCAAGGTAATGAACAAGCAGAACGTTCTTCTACATCATAACGGAAGCGGAAAGATCAGAACAAGTTTTGACCGTATATAACCTTGAAAAGACTTAATCAGCGTTAACAGCATGCTCGACCGAATCGATCTTATCCACCCGACCTGATGAAAGAAATGAAATTTGTTTATTTACAAAAGTAAACTGTTTTCACAGTCTATATGTCACTTTAATCATATATATAAACCTAACGCGAATCATACGAGAAGTCAAAGTTAATGGTTGACAATCTGTATTAACTGTACTAATAATAGTAATACAGTTGATACACCTTATTGTTGAATACATACACTTACACTTCATACAGTCATCGTTCATGAATAGGGTATTACAACTTTTATAGAGAGGAGGTGCGGGATGTTCGAATTGGATGTACGCAGCCGTAAGGCGATCTATGAGCAACTAGTGGACAAAATCAAAGAAATGATCGTGTACGGTGTTCTCCAACCCGATGAGCAGCTGCCTTCCGTTCGCACACTGTCCGGGCAGCTCACGGTTAATCCGAATACGATTCAGAAGGCGTACCGGGAACTTGAACGTGAAGGTTATATCTATTCATTGCAGGGAAAAGGGAGCTTCGTATCAACGTCCGTGGAACATCCGAATGCAGCCATGAGAGATGAGATCAGAGCCGCTCTGGTGAAGCTGATTGCGGAAGCTTCATATTCCGGTTTGAGCAAAGCCGATATGACGCTTTTATTTGAGGAAGCGATGGCCCGTATAGAGAAGGGGGAGCCGCATGATTGAGCTGAATCAGGTCATTAAGGCATTTGAACAGGAAAAAGCCGTTGATGGCGTAACGATGCAAGTACATAAGGGATCGATCTACGGTTTACTCGGTTCCAACGGGGCAGGCAAAACGTCGCTGCTCAAAATACTGGCAGGCATCTATCGTCAGGATAGCGGCACGGTTCGCATTGATGGACAAGAAATATATGAAAATATGGACCTCAAGGGACGCACCATTTTTATGGCGGATGCACCATACTTTTTCCCGCAATCGTCGATCCATCAGATGGCTGTCTTCTATCGTTCGGTATATCCGCGCTGGAATGAGGAACGATTCGTACAGCTCGGCAGTGTATTTAAACTGGACGTGAAACGTAAACTGCATCGCATGTCCAAAGGCATGCGTCGTCAGGCTGCCGTATGGCTTGGTCTTAGCTGTATGCCTGAAGTGCTGCTCATGGATGAGCCAATTGATGGGCTTGATCCGGTCATGCGGCAGCAGATCAAGAATCTTTTGTTCCAGGAAGCAGCGGAGCGTCAAGTCACGATTCTGATCTCGTCTCACAATTTGCGCGAGATCGAAGACCTGTGCGACCATGTTGCTATCATGCACAAAGGACGGATTATCGTAGAGAAAGACCTGGATGATCTGAAGGCGGATACCCATAAAATTCAGGTCGCTTTCCGTCATCCTGATCATGCCAAGGCCATGGACGAACAGGTGAATATTTTACATGAAGAGAAGCGGGGAAGTGTATCCCTGTTTATTGTGAAAGGCAATCGCGAGGCTGTGACGGAACGGTTCCGTGCATTTGATCCCTATCTGCTGGATGTGCTGCCGCTAACGCTGGAAGAAATATTTATCTATGAAATGGAGGATGCAGGATATGATATTCAACCGATTGTTCTGTAACCGGGGCATCCTGTTCCAAAATTTCAGACAGCATGGATGGATCGGCATCTTGTACCTGCTCACGTTGTTGTTTTCGCTACCGCTTTATATCGCAACCGAGTATCGGGAAGTGCCACAGAAGATTACGAGTTTGTTCCAGGCGAATGGAGAGGTACAAATTCTGTTTGCCATTACGTTCCCGGTGGCTGCAGGCATTTTTCTGTTCCGGTATGTGCAATCCGGTGCGCCTTCGGATCTGTTCCACAGTTTGCCGCTGCGCCGCAAGCATCTGTTAACCGTTAATTTGTTGACAGGATTTATGATGATCCTGCTTCCGATCTGGATAACGACTGCTATTACAGGCTGGGTTTGGGCCGTTTTGGATCAACCTGCATTTATATTCGGAGGTAGTTCAATCTGGATGTGGGGCCTCAGTATGAGTATTTACTCGCTGTTTATGTTCATGCTGACCGTGGTGGTAGGCATGTGCATTGGACAGTCCGTGTTGCAGGGACTCACCGTGTATGCGCTCCTACTGTTGCCTGTTGTTGTATGGTTCATTTTTTCCTTGCATCTTCAACATTACCTGCTAGGATATCCGTACGAAGATGTTGGGCGAAATGCAGTAAAAATATCTTTAGTTCTTCGCATGGGTTCGATTAGTGGAGCTCCTGTGATCGGCTGGGAACTCATTATTTATTCCATATTGGCATTGTTGTTCATTCTGTTGTCTTACGTATTCTATGCAAAGAGACAGGTGGAATCTGCTACCCAAGCGGTGACGTTTACGCTTGTTAAACCCTTATTCCGATTTGGTTTAATGTTTACGCTGGTTTTAATTGGCGGAGGCTACTTCACCATTATTGCTCCAAGAGGATCATCGGGGTGGGGGATCTTCGGATATATCCTCGGTGGGATTGTAGGTTACATTGTTGCCGAGATGATTATCCGCAAGACGTGGCTGATCTGGAGCAGCAAACTGCTGCCCAAGTTCGCTCTATATGGTATCGTGGCTGGATTGATTCTGTACGTACCTGTTGCCGATTGGAATGGGTATGCAGCACGAGTGCCTGAATTAAACAAGATTAACAGTATCAAGCTTGGCGGAGATCGTTACACTTATAGCAATGGTATCAATCAGAAGATGGATGATGGACCATTTTATTCGGATGATCCGGAATATATGGAAGCCGTTATCAATCTTCATCAGAAGATCGTGGATTCCGATCTGCCTTTGCTGGGTGACCCTATCAATCCAGGTCTGGTAAATGATGAGTATGTTTTTATGAACTACAAGTTGGATAATGGCAAGGTGATGAAACGCAAATATTACATTCCCGAACCTGAATTTCGTCAGGAATTGATGGCGCTGAAGCAGTCTCAGGCTTACAAAAAATTTGCATTTGATACGTATAAGCTGGATGAGGACGCGCTAAGTATTGGCATTCGCTCAACGGTTAGTTCATACCGAAAAGTATATATTAGCAATCCGAATCAAGTTCGTGAATTCAAGGAATTGCTGAAACAGGACATTATGGACCAGACCTATGAGGAACAACGTTCTCCGTGGCAGTCTTTTGCATACGCGGAAATGAATCAGGATTCCTCATCGAATGACCCTTTACAACCCAAGGAGATGTGGAATTTTGAGATCAAACCAAGCTATGACCGGGTACTGCACTGGCTCAAAGAGAACAAATTATACGAGCAACTGGAATTTTCAGTAGATGAGGTGGCTTCCGCACAATTTGTAAAGCAGGAGATCAACAGTCCCGGCAGTCCTCAGATGGTGTACCCTCAGTCAGATTATATCGACGGGAATCTAAGCGGCAACAAACAGATCGCTACCAAAAATAAAAAAATTATCAGCGAATTGCTTCAACGTCAACGGTCCGGTTATCAAACAGAGAGAGATACCATCTATCAGATCAAATTGAATGTCACCCGTGGGGAGAACGTCTACATGATCCTGAAAGAAGAAGACCTGACAGAAGAAATGAAAGCCATCCTGATCGAACAGTAAAATAGTCTTTAAGCGGGAAGGGTTCTCCCGTTAAAAACAGGCTGATTGCAATTCTGACTTGACCAGATCCAGTATATGGAATATATTAGAAAAAGGTAATGATTCGATTCGAAATGATGACCATTTTGGCGAATCCCATATGGAACGGCTTATGAGGGAAGCACCCGTAAGAGCAGGCAATACGCCTGACTTGCGGGTGCTTTTTTTGTTTTGCCATTTTGTATATCAGGGATCGTTTCCGGATCAAATCGAATTGAATCGAATCGCTACACAGACACATCTAGCAGATTCTAACGATCAATTCACATGGAAAGGAGCAGAAGAGAATGCAAACTGGAATTTTGGAGGACAAGGAAAATCATCAGGCGGGTCTTTGTTCGTGTGCAACACAAATCAGGGAGCACGGCATAAATGAGGGAAATGATGACAAGCAAAAAATGATGAACCAATCCCGTATGAGGAGCATGAGAGATTATAGTTTCATGAGCGACCGATACGGGGCACGCCCTAACCTTCGAGCTAATGTATGGACCCGTATGAGCCTGGGACTCATCATCATGTTCAGTATGAGTGTGATTTATTATTCCTCTACTGTTAATGCAGCAGGCCCTGAGCTTGGCGTAACAGCCCAGAAGGCATGGGAAACCGTGCTGAGCAAGGCTGATTCACAGACAAAGTTGTCCCTGCAACGGGCGTACGAGAACGTTGGAAACTGGACGACGCAGGAACAAGCTTGGGAACAAAAAATAAAGACACTTCATACTGCCAATACCAAGGATCTGGAACAATTGCGTATGGAAATAAGACAAACCGATGATGCCAAGATCGCTGGCCTAATTGAAAAGGTAAAGCAAACCCAAACCCGCTATGAGCCTTTGTTTGCCTTATACAGTTCAGTGAATAAGCAGCTTGACGCTGCCAAAGCGATCAAAAACAAGGAATGGAGCGCGGCCATTCGCACCCAGGCGGATACGTTGAAACCCGTTGTTCAGCTTGCACGGGAAGATCTTCGTCTCAAGAAGAAAGAGCTTGCCGAAGCCCGCAAACGGAAAAGTACAGAAGTGAAACGATTACGTACTATACTTGCTGGTGCCGATCAGGTGAAGAAGCAGATTCAAACGGGCAAAAAACAGGCAAGCCTGTCGAAAGAGCGATATTCCAATGCGTTGCAGCAGTTCAAACAGAATACGAAGCAAGGTCAGTCATCACGCATATTAAGTTCGTTGAACTCCTTAGCCGCAGCAGCAGAGAAATGGGCAGGCTCCAAACAACATATCTATACACTGGAACAGAAGGTAAGTGCAACTTATGCCAAAGTCAGGCAGGAACTGACCAAGAGAGCGAAATAAAAGCGAGCTGCATTATCCTTTCTACCACTGCCGAGAAACAACAGTATAGTCGATGAGAGGACAGGACTGTGGTACACTCGAAGCAAACGAGGCGGCAGGAGGATATGAATGGCAGACAAAGAAGATTTGACCCGGTTCGGCGTGGCATTTCCCACACCTCTGATTGAGCAGTTTGACCAGTATATTGAAGAGCAGGGGTACAAAAACCGTTCAGAAGCTTTCCGTGATTTGGTCCGTAAAACATTGCTGGAGCCTTCAGCATTGCATGCCGAGCAGGATGTGGCCGGAACCATTGTGATGGTGTATGACCACCATATCAGTGATCTCCCTATTCGGTTGATGGAGCTGCAGCATGCAGCACATCATGACATCATTTCCAATATGCATGTACATCTGAACCATGATCAGTGTCTGGAGGTGATTGCGGTGCGGGGTAACTTAGGGCGATTGCGTCTTCTGCATCAGCAGATCCAGGTTCAAAAAGGAGTATTGTATGCAGAACTGTCCGTAACGTATGTAGATGAGCTGAACAAAATGGCAAGCCAACATCATCACAATCATGATCACAGTCAAAATCAGCAACAAGAACAATATCCTGATTCTTCAAGGGATTAATTTGAAAATTTCTTTAACCGATCCATTGGCTTTAGATGACTTTGCCCCATAGCCCAGCCCGTATGTAAAAACAACAGATGATCGGTCCATGCCGTTTATCTGTTGTTTTTTTTATTTGTTATAATACCTCACTTCAAATAGGGTGATGTCTACTGATTTCCTTGAGGTTTTCATTTGAACTTCTCGAAAATGAAAATAAATGGATTTTGAAGTCAAGTTTATTGACACGATAAATCTTTTTTGTGCTACAATTTTCAAAAAAAGTAACACGGAAATGAATGAGGCAGCAGAATTTAGAGGGGGAACAGTGAAGATGGGCAGATTTCCATGGAGAAGGCGATCGGTTAGAGCGGGATTAGGCATTTTGCTTATATGTACAGTTGGGCTTTCGGGATGTACGCAGGGGACATCCTCAACCCTAGAAAGTGTTGAGTCGGCGGCTTCTCATCCCACAGACGAACTGGTGCTTGCTGTGGGCACGGAACCGGAAGGTGGATTTGATCCAACTACGGGTTGGGGGCAGTACGGTTCGCCACTCTTTCAGAGTACCTTGCTGAGAAGGGATGCCAAGCTTCAACTGGTCAATGACCTGGCGACAGAGCACTCCGTCAGTAAAGATGGGCTGACTTGGACCGTCAAACTCCGGGATGATGTCAAGTTCTCTGATGGCAAGCCACTGACGGCCGAAGATGTCAGGTTTACGTTTGAGACGGCTTCGAAGAGCGGATCGGTTATCGATTTGACCAATATGGCGGATGTGGAAGCCCCGGATGCGACAACGGTCGTCTTTACATTAAAGTCGCCGCAGTCCACGTTTATCAGTCTTCTTACGACACTCGGTATTGTACCTGAGCATGCCTATGGTTCCGATTATGCGGAGCATCCGGTCGGGTCCGGTCCATACAAGCTGGTGCAGTGGGATAAGGGGCAGCAGGCGATTGTCGAGGCTAACGAGCACTATTACGGGAAAACGTCCGCATTCCGCAAATTGACGTTCCTCTACCTGGATGAGGATGCGGCCTTTGCAGCGGCGCAAGCCGGATCAGTCGATATCGCAGCTATCCCGGCGGCATTCAGCAAGCAGCAGGTAAGCGGCATGAAGCTGGAATCGGTAAAAACAGTTGATAACCGGGGCATCATGTTCCCGATGGAACCCGCAGGCGCTAAGTCTGGTGATGGCCTGCCCGCAGGCAATGATGTTACATCCGACATCTCCATTCGTAAAGCGGTAAATGTGGCGATTGATCGTACTGCTTTGGTGGAAGGTGTGCTGGAGGGGCATGGGCGTCCGGCCTACTCGGTCAGTGATGATTTGCCTTGGGGTAATCCGGATTCTGTATTTGCCGATGCGAACCCGGATGAAGCGAAGCAGATCCTGGCAGATGCCGGCTGGGTGGATACAGATGGTGACGGAACTGTCGAGAAGAACGGCTTAAAGGCCGAGTTCAACCTGCTTTATTTTGCAGGAGATTTAACTAGACAGTCATTGGCACTGGCTGCTGCAGATATGGCAGCCCAAGCGGGGATCAAGATCAATGTAGAGGGAAAGAGCCGCGAAGAGACGAAAAAGTTGGCCTATACCAATGCCGTATTATTTGGCTGGGGAAGTCATGATCCGCTTGAGACCTACAATCTCTACAGCAGTATCCACAAAGGGGAAGGTTATTACAACACAGGATTGTACAGCAACCGAACCGTAGACCATTGGATGCAGCAGGCCCTCCAAGCCACAACGGAAGAAGAGGCATTGCCTTTCTGGCAGAAAGCAGAGTGGGATGGATCAACAGGATTCAGTTATCAGGGTGATGCGCCATGGGCATGGCTGGTGAACATTGATCACCTGTATCTGGTGAAGAAGGGACTGAATATCGGTGAGCAGCAGATCCATCCACATGGTCACGGCTGGCCAGTAACATCCAATCTGGAGGAATGGTCCTGGAATGACGATGTGAAATAGAAACGCTGCGGTAGATTTAGCCTGAATTGGGGAGAGATTGGATGTCAGACGGAGTGAAATGGGCCAGATTTGTCGGTTTTAAAATGCTGCGGCTCGTATCTTTACTGGTGGGAGTTAGCGTGGTGTCTTTTATATTGATGCAATTCTCGCCTGTGGACCCGGTGGAAGCCTACATTGGTGGAGACATGATCAGGGTGAGCGCAGAGCAGCGCAGTCTTATTGAAGAACGATGGGGGCTCAATAATTCACCGATAGAACGGCTGTTAACGTGGGGGCAGGCACTGGTTCAGGGTGATCTGGGAACATCGATGATCTATAGGCAGCCGGTTGCAGACATCATCGAGGAACGATTCATGAATTCTATTGCTCTTATGGCAGTGGCATGGATATTATCCAGTCTGATCGGATTCGGTCTGGGTGTCGTTGCTGCTATGAGACGGGATTCGTGGCTGGATCGTCTGATCTGTTGGTATTGTTACACACTGGCTTCCACACCGGTATTTTGGATTGCCCTGTTACTGCTCATGGTATTTGGAGTTTGGCTTGGGTGGCTCCCGGTTGGACTTGGTGTACCTGCGGGTATGACGGCAGATCAAGTGACTTGGTGGGATCGGGCGATGCACATGATTCTGCCTGCATTGACGTTGAGTCTGACGGGAGTGGCTGCAATCGCTCTGCATACCCGGCAGAAGCTGGTGGATGTGCTGGACTCGGACTATATTCTTTTTGCAAGGGCACGAGGTGAACGAGGTTTTCAATTGTTTCGTCGCCATGGGTTCAGGCATGTTGTCCTGCCAGCATTGACGCTGCAATTTGCCTCATTTAGTGAATTGTTCGGTGGGGCTGTGCTGGCGGAGCAAGTGTTTTCCTATCCCGGATTGGGCCAGGCGACGGTCCAGGCTGGATTGCGCGGTGATGTACCGCTGCTGCTGGGACTTGTGCTGTGCAGTGCGATATTTGTGTTTACAGGCAATATGATTGCCGACATTCTTTATCGTATTATTGATCCGCGCATGAAGGAGGAGACTATAGGATGAAACAGACTTTGGAACGTCCCTCCCGGCCTACGGCTCAGACTGCACAGCATTCGAAAGTTAACGCTGCCAAAAGTGAGGCGGGGAACAAGAGAAATTGGAGGTTAGTACATCCACGTACCCATGGTGGGAAAGGTTATTTAGGTGGCAGTAATCCTCGTTTCCGTCATCCTCGCAAATGGGCGATGATCTGGGGTGGCCTGGGCGTGATCTGGATTGCCACCGTGTGGCTGACAGGCAGACTGCTTCCCGCTGAATCGACGCTGACCTCATTGATGAATCGAAATCTGGCCCCAACCTGGGCACATCCTTTCGGTACGGATTGGCTGGGGAGAGATATGTTCATGCGCACATGGAAAGGGTTGGCAACCAGCATTCAGGTAGGTTTGCTTGCCGCTTGCGGCGGAGGTTTGGTTGCGCTGGTGCTGGGTCTGGCTGCTGCTTCAGGAAAAGCTGCGGATCGGGTGATCTCATGGATTATTGACCTCTTCCTGAGCGTTCCTCACCTGGTATCGCTGGTCATGCTCGCCTTTGTATTCGGTGGAGGTTTGCCTGGGGTGGCGTTAGCGATTGCCCTGACCCATTGGCCGAATCTGGCCCGGATTGTACGGGCAGAGATGATTCAGCTGAAATCAGCGGAGTATATTCACATCTCACGCAGGTTGGGTCAATCCCGCTTACGTATTGCGGTTCAGCACATGCTGCCCCATCTGGTCCCACAGCTGTTTGTTGGTGTGCTGCTGATCTTCCCCCATGCCATTCTGCATGAGGCAGCGATTACGTTCCTCGGGCTGGGGTTGTCGCCGCAGCAGCCAGCGATCGGGATTATTTTGTCAGAGTCGATGAGATATTTATCCGCAGGCATGTGGTGGCTGGCCTTTTTCCCAGGACTCGCATTGTTGTTGGTCGTTCGCGCGTTCGATGTACTGGGTAGCAGTCTGAAGACATTAACGGATACCGGCAGTTCAAGGGAGGTGGGGTAACATGGCACTTCTGAAAGTGGAGGGAGTATCCGTTTCATTCCGGCGTGCACGGGGATGGTTTGGGCATGAGGAGAACGTTGTTATTCAGGATCTGGATCTGTCTGTGAATGCAGGTGAGATTGTAGCTGTTGTAGGGGCGAGCGGATCTGGCAAAAGTGTATTGGCGCAGGCGATCATGGGCATTCTCCCTGCCAATGCCAAGCTGAAAGGGCAGATTAACTACGCGGGTCAGCCCTTGACCATGGAGCGGCAGCTTCATCTGCGTGGAGATGAACTGGTGTACATTCCACAATCGGTCAGTTACCTGGACCCGTTGCTGAGAGTAGGCTGGCAGGTTCAACCCGTAAGCCAAAAGACAGGGCGTAAGCACGGATCGGAACACCGGTCCATGATGCAAAAGGCAGAACAGGAACTGACGGGCTATGGATTGCCTCCAGGCACGTCGCGCAAATTTCCGTTTGAGCTGTCAGGTGGCATGGCTCGGCGGGTGTTGATGGCAACAGCCACCTCCGGTGCACCGAAACTCATTATCGCAGATGAGCCAACACCTGGCATCCATCCTGAAGTGCTGGCTGAAACAATGAAGCAATTTCGTCAACTGGCCAATGAAGGCGTCGGCATCCTTTGGATTACTCATGATATTACAACTGCCTTGACGGCAGCGGATCGCATATCCGTATTTTACGCAGGATCCAATGTAGAGACGGCACAGGCATGTGATTTTACAGGAAAGGGCGAACGTTTGCGGCACCCATACACGAAGGCGCTCTGGAACGCGCTGCCACAGAACGAATTCGAACCTTTATCGGGTACCCAGCCTGTATCAAGTCAGCGGTTGCTTTCCGAAGGCTGCACATTTGCACCACGATGCATTGGAGCGACCACGGCATGTACAGGTGCACGTCCTGAACTGCGCAAGGTTCGCGAAGGAGAAGTGAGGTGCATTCATGCCACTTGAGGCTAGAAAGACAGGTTATCGTTATGGTAAAGACGCTTGGGTATTTCAGGATATAAGTATGGAAATACAACAGGGGGAAGTCGTTGGCTTGTGGGGTCCCAGCGGTTGTGGCAAAACAAGTCTTGGACGTATCCTTGCAGGGTATGTGGAGCCGATGACAGGTCAAGTGTTACTGGATGGGAAGCCGTTTCCCAATGCCGGAGCCTGTCCGGTTCAGCTTGTATTCCAACATCCGGAGAAAGCAGTGAATCCACGCTGGCGGATGCGCCGTGTGCTGAAGGAAGCGGCAATCGAGGATCAGGAGCTGCTTGATGCCTTGGGCATTCATGAGAATTGGCTGGATCGCAGGCCAGGTGAATTGTCGGGCGGTGAGCTGCAGCGCTTCTGTGTAGCACGCGCGTTAGGCACAGTAACTCGTTACCTGATCGCCGATGAGATGACTACTATGCTGGATGCCATTACTCAGGCACAGATCTGGCATACCGTAATGAACATCGCCCGTCAGCGTAACCTGGGGCTGCTGGTCATCAGTCATGATGGGAATTTGCTGGAAAGGTTATGCGACCGTATTGTACAGATGCCAACCTCATAGCTTACGGGGAAAACTATTTTTTTAAAAAAGGGTGTCCGGGTAGTTAATTATGAACATTGGTCATGAATATGACTACCCGGACACCCTTTAATTTGATTTACTTTAATCTAATTCCACTTACTTGTCGGACAACCGGCTCAGCAGCAGAGACAATCTGTGCATGGCTTCTTCAACCGTTGAACGTGGACAGGCCACATTGATGCGCATGAATCCTGTACCTTCCGCTCCGAAATTGCTTCCATCATTGAAGGCAAGTCCCGCTTCCTTGAGCAGCATACTGCACAGTTCCGATTGCGGGATATTCAGCTTTCGGAAATCCATCCATAGCAGGTAAGTCGCTTCTGGAAGGTGGATTCCGATTTGAGGCATATGTTCCGTAACGTATTGCTGCACATATTCCATATTTCCGCGGATATAGGCAAGACAATCATCCAGCCATTGCTCAGCACCGTTGTAGGCAGCTTCAGCAGCGACAGCACCAAGCGTACTGATACTGGCAAGACCCATCGTCTTTACGCCCTGCATGAACGACTCGCGCAGCTTGGCATTCGGAATGATAATATTGGAGGTACATAGGCCTGGAATGTTGAACGTTTTGCTTGGTGCTGTGCAGATGATGCTCAGATCAGCGGCAGCTTCTGAAATAAGGGCCAGCGGCGTATGAGTGCCGCGACGATGAACCAGATCGGCATGAATCTCATCGGAGACCATAATGACGTTATACTGCACACACAGAGTGGCAAGGCTTTCTAGCTCCTCACGAGTCCATACACGCCCGACCGGATTGTGGGGGCTGCACAGAATCAGCATTTTGACCCGGCCTGTCTTCAAGCAGGTTTCCAAATGTTCCAGATCCATGGAGTAATGTCCGTCGTTCTCTATCAATGGATTGGTCATCAGTTCTCTGCCTTGACCACGTACGACATCGTAGAAGGGCGCATATACCGGGCTCTGGATCACTACGGCATCCCCCGGTTCAGTGAAACGTTGTACAGCAATGCTGAGTGCGGGCACAATACCTGGAGTGAATACGATCCATTCATCATGGATATTCCAGTTGTGACGACGCTCCATCCATCCCGACAGCGCAGCATGATACGCATCTGTTCGCACCGTATAACCAAAAATCCCATGTTCCATTCGAGTCTTCAGCGCCTGAATGACGGATGGCGGAGCGGCGAAGTCCATATCGGCAACCCACATGGGCAGTGCATCCGCGACGCCAAAGATTTCTTCAATCGCATCCCATTTCTCTGATCCGGTCGTAAGCCGGTTAATCGGCTCGTCAAATGTACAATAATTGTTCATTGCATAATCCCCCTTGATATCCGTTCCTTCGACTACAATCGACAGATTATTATCTAATAAATCCGGTAATTTCGCAACTTGCAAATCATGTGGATGAACTCCATGATGTATGGCCCGAAATCCATAACTTTATTCATGTAAGAACAGCGTTCTGAGCAGCCGTACAGATCGTAACGCAGTAATTATTCCATATCTGGACGTTCAAAAGTAAAAACCACCAGAGAAGGTCAGGAGTATGACCGCTTCCACTGGTGGTTTTTGTTGATCATAGATGCTTCTCGCCCAGGCATACATAAGGAGCAGGGAGAAGTGCATTTATCTATTATTTCATAATCATTTGATTTTATGATGGCACTACAGGTGCTCGTTAAACCATCCGGCAATATGCTCCAGACGACGTACCCTTAAGTACGGATGACCTCCGCGGGATAACTCATGATTGGCTCCCGGGAAACGAACGAACCGAGTGGTTTGTCTGCGTCGCTTCAAGGCAACATACAGTTGTTCAGCCTGTTCAATCGGACAACGCAGATCCTGCTCACCATGCAAAATCAGGAGCGGCGTGCTGACGTTACCGACATAAGCGAGTGGAGAGTGTTTCCACAACTTCTCGGTGTCATCCCATGCATTACCGCCAATCTGGTCTTCCGTGAAAAAGAATCCAATATCACTGACCCCGTAGAACGAGAGCCAGTTGGAGATGGAGCGCTGAGTGACGGCTGCCTTGAAACGGTCGGTATGTCCAACGATCCAGTTGGTCATAAAGCCACCATAGCTGCCGCCAGTGACGCCCAGACGGGACTCGTCGATAAACGGATATCGGGACAACGTGTAATCCACCGCTTCCATCAGATCACGGTAATCACCCCCGCCATAATCACCTCGGCAGGCATTGACGAATTGCTGCCCGTATCCGAGTCCACCTCGCGGGTTGATATATACAACAGCGTATCCCTGTGCTGCGAGGATCTGGAACTCATGCATAAACGTAAACCCATACATCATATGTGGACCGCCATGAATCTCAAGGATGGTGGGGACCTTGACTCCTTCTACCATGCCAGCCGGTTTCAGCATCCAGCCTTGCAGTCGCAGACCATCAGAGGAATCGAACCAGAAGGTCTCGGGTGTGCTAAGCTGAATCTCTTCAACCAGTTGAGGATTGCTATGGGTCAGTTGTATAGGCTTAGTCCCGACCTCATCAGGTTGAGTATATAGAAAGAGATCACCAGGACTGAGTACGTCAGCTGCGGCTGCTACGATCTGACCATTTTCCAGCTCAGCAAACTGATAGAACTCTTTTTCGGCTTCTAAGATATACTCGGCTTGACTGCCGTCCCGTGCAAATCGGGCAATTCGGACACTGCCTTCAATAGTAGCAAGACAGAGAATGGATGAACCATCACGACTGAATACCGGCCCCGTATTGGTTAAGTGTGAGCGCATATCACCCACGAGGCTGTGATTCATCTGTACATCCCATTCCTTGCTCAAGCATGTGGGTTTGCCACCCGAGATCGGCAGGGTGTAGAGCTTGACCAATGTAGCATTTCCATAGGAGCGATCGCTGGCAAGCAGCGCCAGGGATTGTCCATCAGGTGCGTACGTCAGTCGGCCAAAAGAATATCCTTCCGGCGTCAACTGCTGCACGTCAGATCCATCTGCCTTCGCACGGTACACATGATTCGTCAGGGTGTAATCGTTATGTTCCTCGCCCTCTTCCGGCAATTGAGCGATCCAGACAATGGACTCTCCATCCGGCGACCACGCATAGTCCCCAACGTCATAATGGCCTGTCGTTACAGGGATTGCCTCTCCACCTTTGGTTGGAACACGAAAAAGATGGGTTCGTCTACCGTTCCACAGCCCACCGCTGTCAGACTTCATTCGGATTCGATCCACGACCATTTCTTGCAGCGGTTTTTTATCCGTATCTTCAGTTTCTTCTTCGTCATTCTTGCTCATATCCACAGATGATTTAACAAGTAAAGTAAGCCCATCCGGTGACCAGAGGAGGGAACTGACTCCATATTTCAGGTGACTGATTTGCTGCGCTTCGCCGCCATCTGCGGCAATCAGCCACACTTGTGTTTTGCCTTCATGCTCCCTTAAGAAAGCAAGCTGTGTTCCATCCGGTGACCAGGCAGGAGCGTGATCCTTATCTCCAGATGTGAATGGCCTGTCCTTCTGGTTCTCCAGGTCGAGGAGTCTCAGGTGAGAAGAATAACCGTCTCGTGCTTCATTTGTTTTTCGGCTTACATATATTACTTGTCCGCCCTCAGGAGACGGAGTCGGATCATTGACCCATGTAATCTGATATAGATCTTCCGATGTTATGCCGCGCAGACTGTTCATTATTTGTCCTCCCACCACGATTCAGAATGTTTTAATTTCCTAACCTTTCCATTTATATTAACGGAAAGCATGAGGCAGGACAATACGATTCGGAACGAACGTATTCCTATTTCTTAACAATATCACTGTGCGGAAAAGGGATTATGGAAAGCATGACGAATCCTAATGTTGAATAGTCATGAAATGGACGAAATGCGGACTGAAAATGACGTTTAATGTTGATTGAATCTGTTTAATGAACAATGCTATTGAAGTATATTTGGCCATCCAGCTCATTGAATGAGCTGTACCCTGTTTATATAGATCATTCTTGTCTCAGTCACCATGAAGGAGGAGCATCACTTTGTCCACATCCTATGATCAACAGCACGTGGAATACCCGAGCCGGAAACGTATGGCATGGCTTACAGTGGGGGCGGCAATTTTTGTAGCAGCCGGGTTTTTTTTGATGTTTGATGATGCTTCAGCCAAGGGATCTGCCATTTCTTCCGTTATAGGCTTATTCTCCATTTTGTTTTTTGGGCTTTGTCTCTGTTACAGCCTGGTGAAGATGATGAAGAAGGAACCTTCCTTTGTTGTGGATGAGCATGGTTTTATGGATTCATCTTCGTATGCATCGGGAGGGTTAATTGCCTGGCGAGATGTTGAGAATATGTTTATGTATGAATTCATGGGACAGAAGATGATTGGGGTTAAATTGTGGGACGAGAAAGCTTTCCTGGACCGTCAGAACGGCATGAAACGCAAGTTAATGGCAGTGAACAGCAACATCGTGGATGCTACCGTAAGCATTGCCCAGAGTAGCATCACGCTACCACTGGATCAATTGTATGTCATGATGGTAGAGCGTTGGAAGCGTTCGAATAAAAGGGCGAATGAAGGCAGTAACTACGATCGGTTTCATAATGAATAGATCGGGATGGAGAGTCTTCTCAGATTGGAGGAAGCTATAGATGATGATAGGAAAAGGGGCTCGTACGATTCAGCTGCATGATGGGACAACATTGCCAGCAATCGGACAGGGAACATGGTACATGGGGGAGAAGCAATCCAGTCGGAGAGAAGAAGTTCAGGCACTGCGTTACGGTATTGAACGTGGAATGACGGTAATTGACACCGCTGAGATGTATGCAGAAGGCGGGGCAGAAGAGGTCACAGGTGAGGCGATAGCAGACTGTAGGGATGACGTATTTTTGGTATCCAAAGTGTATCCTCATCATGCCGATCGGAAGCGGATGATTGCGGCTTGCGAGCGCAGCCTTTCGCGTCTGGGAACAGATCGCCTGGACCTGTATTTGCTGCACTGGCGTGGAGGTATACCGTTGGAAGAGACCGTTAAGGCGATGGAACAATTGAAACAATCCGGTAAAATATTGCGTTGGGGTGTCTCGAATCTGGACACAGAGGACATGCAGGAACTATGGAACATTCCGGGTGGTCAGCAATGTGCCGTGAATCAGGTGCTGTATCATGCGGCTTCTCGCGGTATTGAATATGAACTGCTTCCCTGGCTAAGGGAACGCCATGTTCCTGTAATGGCGTATTGTCCGCTGGCGCAGGGCGGCAGGCTTCGCCAGGACTTGCTGGAGCATCCAGTCATCCGTGAGATTGCGAGAGATCGAGGGGTCAGTCCCTCGCAGATTGCGTTATCATGGGTTATCAGGGACGGAGACGTAATGGCCATCCCCAAGGCTGTGCAGCTGGACCATGTTGCCGAAAATGCTGCAGCGATGGACGTTGTTTTGAGCCAAGATGAAGTGGTTCGGTTGAATGAGGCATTCCCTGCACCTAAGGGCAAAGTGCCATTGGATATCGTGTAGATGCCTTCTTGTTAACAACCAATTATATCACACAGTGAATTTTTCATGAGTAGCATCAGGAGCAGATCTGGGGATCTGCTCTTTTTTTTATATGGAAGTCAATCTAAACAAATGGGCTTTACAACAACGAAGCACTAGTGTACTATGTAACTAACACACAGATACAGAGAGGAGCGAGAACATTGTGAGCATCGAATTTGATAACAACTTGCCAATCTATCTGCAGATCATGCAGTACATCAAAAGACAGATTGTGACCGGGACGCTTAAGGCAGGCGATAAAATTCCTTCGGTTCGTGAGCTCGCGGCCGAATTACAGATCAATCCCAATACAGTACAGCGAACATTTCAGGAGTTGGAGCGGGAAGAAGTAGTTGAAACCAAGCGAGGTCTGGGCCGATACGTGACAAGTGAGGAGTCGAAAATTATGACGATCAAAAAAGAGATGGCTGGTGAATTGCTGGAGCGATTTCTGACAGGAATGCAGGAACTGGGCATCAAAGAACACGATATCGTAAATATCGTGGCGGATGCCGTTGCAGAAGGAAAGCAATCATCGCATCGCGATGGAAGAGGAGGAACAGTGAATGAGTAATATTCTTGAGCTGAACCATGTAAGCAAAACATATGGAGGCAAAAAAGCCCTTCATGACATCACGCTTGATATCGCACCAGGCCGAATTGTAGGTTTGCTGGGCAGTAACGGCAGCGGCAAAAGTACACTAATGAAGCTGGTTGCAGGGCTGCTGCACCCCAGCAGTGGAGATGTTCGTGTCACGGGAAAAGCGGTTGGTTTGGAAACGAAGTCGCTGGTATCCTTTATGCCGGACCGCCCGTTGACCGAGAACTGGATGAAGGTACGGGACGCGATCGCGTATTATCGCGATTTTTACGCTGACTTTGATGAAGCCAAAGCCAGGGAGATGCTTGATTTCATGAAGCTTGGAGAGGGAGAACGGGTGCGGCACTTGTCCAAGGGCATGAATGAACGTCTGCAACTCACACTGGCTCTTTCCCGTAAGGCTCGTCTTTATCTGCTGGATGAACCGATCGGCGGGGTGGACCCGGTTGCCCGGGGCAAAATTCTGGATGCGATTGTGAAGTTCTATGACGAAGACAGCAGTCTGATCATCTCTACACACCTTGTAAATGATATCGAACGGATTTTTGATGAAGTCATCTTCATTCGTGAAGGCGAACTGGTAATGCGGGAAGAAGTGGAGACACTTCGTCTCAAGTACGGTAAAAGTGTGGATGAGATGTTCAAGGAGGTCTATGCGGAATGATGACATTGCTGAAGTATGACTTTAGAAGGAATTGGAATACGCTGTTGGCTGGGCTTGCCGTGTTGATTATCGTTCAGTTGGGTCTGGCATTGTTCGTGTCTGAGGTCACAGGAAGTATTATAGGTATTATTGCATATGTAGGAGCAGGCGTGGCTATTTATGTGAAAATGATCAAGACATACAGGTCCAATATCCGTTCGTATAATCGCCGTCTTGTACCTGTAAACGGACTGTCTCACGTCTTGTCTCCGATCATATTCGGAACAATCTGTTGGCTGGGCTTAATGATTGTGGCCGCCATTCACTACTTTATTTATAGTGGAACTCACACAGGTATAAACTTTGCCAGCTTTATGAACGATTCGGGTATTCATGTCTCGGAGATTATTAATTTGCTGCTGTTTCTCTGGTGGGTGGCTTTGTTCGGTATCATAATTATCTTTCTCTCTATCTCCATTGGAGGCAGCTTTCGCTTTAAAACAGGACCATGGATTAGTATCGTCGCATTTTTTGTACTGATTAATCTCATTAGCTGGCTGGAGAATGTCATCTTCTCGGGACGCTTTAACCCGAATGAATTATTCCAGTTCACTGAAGAAAGCACAGGGCTCTCCATGACATCCAATCGAATCATATGGTCAGATGGAACATGGGCAAATATCATCTTTGAAATCATCGTGGCTGTGATTTTGGTTGGCATTGCCGTATACCTGAATAACAAGAAAGTAGAAGTCTAAGCTAAGGTTCTGTCAGCTGCAGTTGAGCTGGCAGACTTTTTTATTTGAAGCAATTCCCAGTTCTTATGCGTAAATAGGGGTATATGTCGTTCGTTTGGCAATAAGGGAGAAGGTTTATTTCTTGTATGGGAGGGATTTCATGGAACTCTATTTCAGAGATAATTTCTTTAATGCGGGGTACACCGAGATTATGAATCATGAACAGGAACAGGCAGGTCATCTCGATTTGAAAAGTGCCTTTGGTTCTTCGCTTGATGTATTCGACAACTCGGGGCTGATCTGCAGCGGTAAATTTCGCATGTTGAGTAACCGTTGGGAGGTGACTTCAGCCGATGGAAGGGAATGGGGTATTTTACGGGCGAGGATGAGCTTTTTCAGTAAAAAGTATGAGTACGATGCAGGACCGCGTGGTGTGTATGATATCACTGCTCCGGCGTTTTCGCTGGAATATGATATTACCGGGAATGGCGGTAAAATCGTGGCCAGCTTCAGGCGTACCAGTGGCTTGTTCAGTTCAGGGGCATTTGTACTGGACAATCAATCGGAACAACTGGACACGTATGAATTGATTGCGGTTGTGATGGGCGTGCATGCGATTAATAAAAGAAGGAATTCGGCTTCCAGCAACAGCAGTTCGTAGGCAGAATATAACAAAGAGGCTGTCCCATAGGTCGTAAGTGATGGGGACAGCCTGTTGACGTTAATCTGTTCTAATGAAACGCCACTCGCCACCCGCTCTCATTTGCATTTTACTAGGCAGAATCACTGCCGTCCGCATTGGCGAAAGGCTTCTCAATGGAGTGGCTGCGTGCTCCTCCATATGTCTGTTCATGCTGTGTTTCAGGCTCCGTTTCAGCATAGCGTGCCAATACTTTGGTTGCTGTCTCAGACATTCGTTCTCGAAGCGCTGCATGGTCTGCAATCCGTACCCGTTTGCCCAGAAAACGCATTTTGGACAGAACGTAATCCATCTCATTTCGCGGGATGGTTAATTCAATGCGGTACGTCTGTTGTGCTTCCACAAATTCGACCTGTTTCTCGAAGCAGGAGAAGGCATACAGAATTCGCGATAATTCCTGATTGTACTCCGGCAGCACTTCGATCTTTACGGTCGTCTTCCGATTCTCCGTTAAAATAGCAATTTGGGCGGTGTAATGAGAAGCAGTTTCAGGTTGGGTCGGCTGGGCTTCCACAGCAAGGATGCTGTGCAGCTTGGTTGACATGAGTCTGTTGTAGAGTGGAGCATACCAGAGTACGTACCATTCTTTTTTGACCATGGAATATTCTAGCTTGTAGGGGAATCCCAACTGATCCTGGCTGGTTCGTCCATGACGGACACGCCCTGTCAAACGAAACCCCTGCTGGTGAAGAATGATCTGCCGTAACGGTTTGAGCAGCGGGTGAAAGACGCTGTTTTCTTGACTTTTGGCCTTTTCGGTGAGGTAATCCTGAAGATTCAGATCCTGCTCTGAATCCAGCATGTTGTGCATTTTCTCCAACGTATCAGGGTCTAGTGCTTCCGGTGCGGCAGGGTGATTCAGCATCATGCGCAGCCAGGCCCGTTCCTGTGCAGTCCAGGTGAACAGCCCGGTTTCATTCAATCTCGTCATCATCTGGTAGTTGAACATCTTCTCGAACAGATTCATAATATTGCGCAATCTCCTTCCATTCCTTAATCATCTCCTGACGCAGCCTTTGTGGTGCGATCACCTCACAGCTTGAACCAAAACTCCGAAGCCACGGCTTAATCTCGGTCGTGCCGTTGACCTGAATTTCATACAGAAAGGTATGATCCGTTTCGGGCGTAATGGTTCCCCATTGGCCTTGCAGACGTACCCGATCCAGAATGAAGTTGCGCTGACCATTCTGAGGATGGAAAAAGCGCGCTTGAACCGTCACCGTGTTCCCCGTATCCACCAGCCAGCTGTTGCGGCTAATCTCGGCCCACTGCTGCTTCAGTTCCAGCATATATTCTTCTTCAATCGAATCCTGTTCCTCCAGCTGCGTAATGCCTTCCATCCGGAATTTCACAAAGCCGCGCCGTCCCTGATATCCGATGACATACCACCGGCCATACTGATGGTCATAGACAACTTCAAGCGGCACAATCCGGTTGGATCGTCCGCCTGCTTCCCGTTCAAAGCGTGGATTCGTATTCTGTGAGCTGTAGCTGGATGGTCTTTTGGGTGAATAATACAGGAACTGCACATGCTTCCGCTGGCGAATCGCACTAAGCAGGGTGTACAGATGTGCTTCGTCCAGAATGCGTGAGTAATAGTGGTACTTATATATAAATGGTTCGGTAGCTTCTTCCTGCGGATAGCTTGCGGCAATGGCCTTTTTGAGACTGTCCCGCAAAATATATCCCTGTACAGACGGAACCTGGGTGTTTGCCATGATATCCACAAAATCATACAGCTCCAGCTGTTCTTCCACGGTTAGCCCGGTAAGTATGTCCTGCTGTAAAAGGTAACGATAAGGCCTGCCGCCGGGTTCCTTGCGGATCACCCCGACTTCTTCCAGATACTTCAGATCGGAGCGAATCGTCTTTTCGTCAGGCAGCGCCAGATCTTCTGGCAGATCCGCGCAGCAGGCATCCAGCAGCTCCATGGCAGTTAGGGCTTTATCCTGTAAGGTATGCAAAAGGACGGAAAGTCGCTGTACCTCAGTCTCTTTCATCGACTTGGCGCGAAAGAGGAAGAGCAGCATGGGCTCAGCGGATTCGCCATACTGGAAACGTACAAGATCCGCCATTTCATTACTCTGTTCGGAGCTTGAGCGTTGATTAGCGACGGTCTGCATGATTTCTTTTAATCGGCGTTGGGTCTTATCAAAGGTATGTACGGATATGCCAAGTCGTTCGGCATACTGTTTACGGTTATATGCTCCGCTTGTCAGAGACAACATGCGCAGAAATTGAATTTCTTTGTCAAAGCTCTCTTTAGCCATGAACATTCACTCCTTGTTATCTCTTCATTGTATCAGGATGGGTGGCTGGTTTCATTTCGAACTTATGGAGGTTGAATAAAAACGATATTTTCATGAGTTATGAAATGGGTACGTCGCCATACTTTCGCCATGTTCGGGTGCAGATGTGTGAGGCATAATAAGGTTGTGAAGCGGGGCAGCAACAAGCTCTGCGGATCAAGGTTCCGAGGCGCCAGGGAGGGTTACTTCGACTGTTAATCGACCAGGTCGTTGGTTCGAATCCAATCGCCGCCGTTCATGGCGGTGTAGCTCAGCGGTAGAGCGGGTATTATACCTTCCCACCTTTTTCCTCGGAACATTTTATGTTGGAACATGAATGAACAGACTCACACCGGGAGGTCATGTGTGATGAGCAGAGCGAAACAATTATTCAATTCACCTCAGCCAACGACACGCAATTATGATGGTTATGGAGCCTATGAGCGATTGGTGGAGGAACAATATATACAGATATTGATGACCAATACATTGAACAATACATTTTATGCAGATACACAGCAACTGATGGACGATGCGATGGTCAGTCATCAGGAGATGGCTGAGATCGACGTGGGGTATATGGCACGGGCACTGGTTTATGCTCGTAATGAAGGTATGATGCGCTTACAACCCCTATTCGGGCTGGCAGTGTTGTCCAAGGCAGACCCGGAGCAATTTGCAAAGGTGTTCTCCCAAGTGGTACAGACTCCGGCTGACTTGGCCGATTTTCTGACCATTCTACGAGGAACGGGTCGAGGGCAGGGCGGTCGAGCGGTGAAGCGCCAGGTGAGTCAATTTTTGAACGGTGTCAGCGAGTACTGGGCAATTAAATATAATGGCCGCGGACGAGGATACAATCTGGGCGATATGATCGCTACAGCACATCCCAAGCCGAAGGATCTAAAGCAACAGGCCTTGTTCCGTTATTTGCGCGGACATGAGGTGGATCTTGAGGGCTTGCCGCAGCTGCAGGCGCTGGAGAAGCTGAAAGCTACCCCAAACCCGGCAAGTCGGATGCACCTGATCGAGAAAGGCAAATTGCCGTATTCGGTCGTTACATCGATCATGCAGCCGACACGAACGGTATGGGAGGCGTTGATGTCCCAGATGCCGACCTTTGCATTGCTGCGTCATCTGAATGCGATGGATCGGGCGGGTGTTTTTGAAAAATCGAAAAATATCGATTACGTAACAGGCCGTCTAACGGATGCGGAAGCCCTGCGCAAGTCGCGCATTCTACCTTTCCGATTCGCCAGTGCGTATGAGATGATTGCGAGAGAAGAGCTGCGATACGCTTTGCAGGAAGCGGTGGAGCTATCGATTGGCAATCTGCCGGCGCTGCCGGGAAGAACGGCTATTTTCCTGGATCGCTCGGGATCCATGCAAGGGGATTATTTGCGAATTGGTTCGGTGCTGGCACTGGCCCTATATAAACAAACACGAGGCAACTCGCTGTTCTGGTTATTCGACCATATGGTTGAAGATGCTCGTCCCAAGATGGATGAAAGCATCCTCTCCCAAGCTCACCGGATTCGCGCACAGGGTGGAACCGACACGGGACGACCTGTACGAGAGCTTCGGGATATCGGAGAAAAAGTAGATCAGATCATTATGATCACCGATGAACAGCAGAATGAAGGAAGTCCGTTATATGCCGAGCTTGAACGTTATCGCCGGATGATGAACCCGGACCTGAAGGCATTTATCGTGGATATTGCACCTTATCAGCAGGCGATGGTACCACCGCGGGATGGCAAAACCTTTTATATCTATGGATGGAGTGAAACGGTGCTGACGTATATTGCCGAGACGGTGGCAGGATACGATACACTCGCGAATCGGGTGCGGGAGATGGACGTTGAATAGAACCGAAGAACAATGCACCGAGGAAATGAAGATCTACCAGGAGAGATGTGATCGGATATGAAGGAGGCAAGGACATGACCCATGTTCATGAAGAAATGAGAGATACGATTAGACGACAGCTGAAGCAGATTGAACAGGAGGAGCAGGTGCGGATCATCTATGCCTGTGAATCGGGCAGCCGAGCGTGGGGATTTCCTTCACAGGACAGCGATTACGATGTTCGTTTTCTGTATGTCAGACCACTGGAATGGTACTTGTCGATTGAGGAACAAAGGGATGTAATCGAACGTCCGATCAGTGATCAACTTGACATTAATGGTTGGGATTTGCGCAAGGCCTTAAAGCTGTTTCGCAAGTCGAATCCGCCACTGTTGGAGTGGCTGCAATCCCCGATTCAGTATGATGAACGTTACAGCGTGGCGGAGCATATTCGTGCATTGTCGCCTTTAACGTTCTCACCGAAGTCCTGTATGTTCCATTATCTGAATATGGCGAAGGGGAATTTCCGTGATTATCTGCAGGGGGAGCAGGTGAAGATCAAAAAATATTTCTATGTGCTGCGCCCATTACTCGCCTGCGGCTGGATCGAACGTTATGATGCGATGCCGCCGATGGCATTCGAAGAGCTGGTACAAGAGCTTATTCCTCAGAGCGCGCCGCTCTATACGGAAATCCATGAACTGCTGCGCCGGAAAAAGGCAGGTGAGGAACTGGATTTGGAGCCGCAGCTTCCAGCGATACAGGCTTTCTTGGCAGAGAAGATTGAGCATTTTGAACGATTGGCCTCTCAGATGGAGAACGAGCAAATTATACAATATGAAGAATTGGACCGGATCTTTCTTTTTGCACTACAAGAGGTGTGGGCGGAGGCCTGAGATTAAAGTATGAGGTCGTTCGTATTTGCACATGGAGTCTGAAGCGGTGGACCCACGTTCGTAACAGAATAGTTGAAGCAAAAGACTTCGGATTCCTTTGGATGTAAGGTTATGGGGCAGGTTTGGTCATTCCAAGCCTGCTTTTTGGTATATTTTTCGTCAAAATCCTTTAATCAAGATAATTAAAATTAGGAGGTTTAACGTTAATATAAATAACTAAAGCCCTATATGTTTCAAGTCTGTTCTGGGTAATAATGAATAGTAAGGAAGTAATCATTGGAATCTCACAACGTAACGATAGGGGGTAACCTGTATGGCGTCAATGATTCTACTGGTGAAACAGGCAGAGGACGATGAAAAGGTTATTTATCGATTCGGACCGAATGAGCGGAAGATGGGACTCATTGAGATGAATAAGGTTAAGGAAAGTGTGAAAGAGTTGGAGCCTGTTCAGGTCGAGGGAGTGAGTCCAAGTTTTTATTTCAATCGGGCTGCTCAGCGACTGGTTCGATGTTTGTTCAGAGAGGGCGGCAAGTTCCCGGAGCGAACGACATGTGAAGCTTAGTTCTTATTGGCTGGCAAGTCGTACAACGGATTTGATCCGATGGAATATGCAGGTAACAAAAGAGGTTCATGCGCACCCCCAGAATGGGTACGTTTGGACTTTTTTTGGTTGCAGTGGCTTTTCCTCAGCTAAAATAAAGTCCACAGCTCCATGTGGGGGCGTGGACTAGTTATTTTATACGTATAAGGTCAAAATGTCTTCGCAAACGAAATCAGTGCGGTAATGGTAATGATGTTCAAGAGCGTCGAGATTAGCACTGTCTGGGCGGCAAAGTCTGGCTCATTATCGTACTCCTCGGCCAGAATGGACGCATTGACGCCGGTAGGCATACCAGATGCAATAATAAGAGCCTGAGCGGCGATCCCTTGCAACCCGAGCAGCAGCACAATGGAAATCCCGATAGCCGGGCCAATCAGCAAACGCAAAAATGTGCTAATATACACATCAAGACGGTACAGGCGGATCGGATATTTAACAATCTGTGCCCCGAGTGTCAAGAGTGCCACAGCGACCATACTTTGCTGCGCGTAAGTCAGCGGCATGGACAGGAATGTGGGCAGTGGAATATTCCCCATATGAAACAAAATGCCAAGCAACAGCGCATAAGGAACGGGCATTTTGAGAAATCCAATGATTACGGCACGGTAGTTGCCTTTGAGCTTCGCTCCCTGAATGGACAACACCCCATAGGTGAAAGTCAGCAATGCCTGTAAAGACATGACCAATGCCTGGATGGAAGAGGCCAGCGGATCACCACGGAACACCAGGGAGTTGATGGGCAGCCCGTAATTGCCTGCGTTATCCAGCATGATACTGTTGTTGAAGGCAGCCTTCATGCCTTTATTCATGCGAAGCGAGCGTGCGAACACAGACCCCACAATATAGAGAATAATTACATACAATGCGTAAAAAAGCGTGACGGTTCCGAGCAGCTCCCCCGACATATCGGAGTGATACATGCTCATAAATACGGCTGCGGGGGTAATACAATAGAAATTGATTTTGGCGAGGGTATACAAGTCCAGCTTGAACACCTTTTGCATCCAGGACCCGACGGCAATCAGAAGAAAGACGGGCAGGACGACTTCAAGCATGATGTCTGCAATCATCAGTTCAGCTTCCTTTTTCATGAAAATTTCAGTCCGATTTCGAAAATACCTCACCCATTATATCATTTTATACACAGATGGAAGTTGTAAATGACTAAAAAAGAGAAGGGAGCCTTTCATTATGATTCCAGATCATCTGGATTATGGTTTATCGATATTATTTATCGGATTCAATCCAAGCATCACGTCTGGAGAGACAGGTCATCATTATGCTTATAAAGGAAACCGCTTCTGGCGCATTCTTGAACGTTCCGGATTGACTCCCCGTTTATATGATGCACAAGAGGATGGAGAGCTGCTGAAGCTGGGGTATGGATTTACCAATATTGTGGCCCGGCCGACAAGGGGCATGGAGGATATTACCAAGGAGGAGTACGCAGAGGGACGGAAGATTTTACGGCAAAAGCTGGAGGAATACCGACCCGACATCGCCTGTTTTGTCGGGAAAGGAGTATACACCCAGTACAGTCAGCGTGCTAAAGCGCAATGGGGATTTCAGGACGACCCCGTCGTCAAGGAGATTCACGAGTTTGTTGCCCCGTCATCCAGTGGGCTCGTGCGTATGTCGATGGATGAGATCGTAGCGATCTATTCACAGCTTGCTGATTTTGTCTCAGTGAAAAGCAGAGAGGACTGAAAAACGGAAAAAGAGAAACTTCACAGTGCAGCAAGTGCAGCAGCAAAAATGAAACTTTACTGGTTGCAGAGTTCGCCCGTCCGGTTAGCACCGGGTGGAGCGAATTCTTTTTTTTGGATAAAGTGAGAGGTTTCAGGAAGTACGTCCGTCTATATAGTACAGAACCATGCATGGAAGCTGTAGAGAAGGGGGATTACATGACTCAACAGATACCAGAGGAGGAGCTCATTCAGCGTATTATCGCGGGGGACAAACAGCTATTTGCTGTGCTCGTGGATCGATATAAAAATAAAGTCTTTGGCATTTTGCGCGGAATGGGTGCGAGTCATCCGGATGCACAGGATCTCGCTCAGGATACGTTTCTTCGGATTTACCGCTATCTTCCGACACGAAGAGAAGGAAGCAGTTTCTCGTCCTGGGTATACACCATCGCTGTGAATCGGATGCGGGATTTTATGCGGCAGCAGAAGCCTGTGATGACGGCTGTTCATACGGATTTGGAACAAACCAGTGGTGAAACGCCAGAGAAACATGTGCTGCATAAGGAGATGCAGCGTGAAATATATCGCCAGCTGGAACAACTGCCGGAATCGTATCGGCTGGTGCTGCTGCTTAAATATACGAATGAACTGAGCTACGAAGAGATTGCAGATATTACGGACATGAGTCCCGCACAAGTGCGTAATGCACTTTACCGAGGGAAGAAAACGTTAAAGAAACAAATGGAGCGCAAAGGAGGTTTATCGACGTATGAAGCCTATTCCAAATGATGAGGATCGGTTGTGGGGACAGCATTTGTTCCGTGATGAACCGGATGCGGATTTTACGCATGAGGTAATGCGGAAGCTGGATGGAATGACCATGGAGAGCGCAGAAGACGGGAATCCATTTACGAAAAAAGCCTCCAAATCCCACTGGATGCGCCGTACGGGGATTGCAGCGACGGCGGTTGTGATTCTTGTGGGAGGGGCATGGTTTGCTTTGGATCACACAGCAAAATCCACGCAACCCACGGTAAATGCCGTAAATCAGCGGCTTCCCGACATACCTGTACCAGAAGAGGTAAGAGCTCATTATCTGACGGACGATTACAAACGTCTGAAGCCACTTGGTCTTGTAATTAACCCGAATATTCAAATTGTAGATCAGGGGTATACGCTCAAGATTAGAGATGTCCTAGTGGATCGTTCACAAATTATTATTATAACCGAACAAAGCAATCCTGAAGGCAGCACGATACCAGTTGTTTATCCGGATGCGGGAAGAATTCATGTTACAGATGAAAAAGGGAACAGTGTTGCTTCCATGGCGATAGATACGAGGCTTAGCAGTGGGACGTATCAAAGATTTGTATTCCAACTGAATGATGATATTCCAGATCACGTATTTGTACGGGGAGAATTAAGTTATTTAAAAATCCCTGATAATTATAATGTTAATACTGGAGAAATTACAGCAAGTAATACAACGGTGGATTGGAGCTTCCAATTTAATATCGATATGACCAAAGCCAAATCATTGGCTGTTGAGGCTCCCATGAACAACACCTACACTACTCCAGAGGGCTTAAAACTGGATATGACACAGCTTGTACGTACGCCAAATGGGACCCGCCTTGATATGAACATCAGTTTGGATGATCAACTGCGTGCCAAAGTTGGAGAAGATTGGGCGGAAGATATGGACATCATGTATCATATCGAAATCCCGGAAACGAATGAGTATCGAATTTTTAACGAGAGGAGACCCAATGCCCGTCAAGCCAAATTCCGGCTCCGAGATATGAGTAGACTGAGTGAGAATAATGATGGTCAAATGAAGCTTTCTGAGACATGGGACCCTGCTTATGTTACGGTGGATGCGAAGAAGATTCGCTTTATTCTAGATGGCTACACCATCCCGGCGCGGGAGGAGAAGTCCGTGGAAGTAGATCTGGAAAAGATGCGTAAGGATGCTGAAATTTACACCTACGTACTGCAATTTGAACAATATGGAGATGAAATTTTATTTTCTGATTTCAATTACAAACCGGTATGGGAATCCTATGACAAAAACTACTCACTTGTCTTGGAGGGAGCTGGGACTTTCCGAAATGCTTTTAATGGCGATCACTGGGTGGCCGTAGATTCGAAAGGAAAAGAGTATCCTGTTCAAGTAATCGGTTTTCCAGGCCAGCCTAATAATAACGGAGAATACGTTGCAGACAATCTGAAATTGGTCATCCGTGGTTTTTACAAAGAAAATGGAACAAAATTCACCTTAAAAAGAACCGTAGTTAACCGAGAGTACCGTGATGTGAATTGGGAAGTGGATCTTCCGTCGTATGCAAGCCTGCCTTGGCAGAAATAACAGTTATGAATGCCAAGAACGGAACGGAATAAGCTTGGATGAATCATAAGATAGTGATGAAAGGCCTCGCATAATAACATGCGAGGCCTTTTTGGTATGCAATAAGTTAAGTTAAATTGTACTGATGCTAAGAAAAGTCGCCCACATTGATTACGCCGATTCCCTTGGAATCAAAGTAGTCGATAACATGACCGTTTCCTTCGGTGTACCTGGGCGTTCAATCCTGCGCTGCAAAGCTTCGATTGCACGCTGACCGAGTTCCTCTTTGCAGAGGTTGACCGTGGTCAGGGGCGGGGATGATGCAGCGGAGGCATGCACATTGTCTATACCGATGACAAGGCAATCCTCAGGTGTGGAGAATCCCATTTCCTGCAACTTATTCATCCACTGCAAGGCGATATCATCATTGACGCCAATCCAGGCATCGGGCCGTTCGTCGTCCGGCATGTTTTGGATGGTGGCAGCCAATTGGTCAATCCATTCGCCGTTCTCATAAGGAATATTCCATTCTCTGAACGTGGTCATACGACTGCTGTCTGCGTGAAAATGGTTCAAGGCCAGTTCGATGCCGATCTTCCGCTGCGCAAAGCTGGCAGCCCGGCCATCATCCGTAATCAGACCGATGCGGCGGCACTGCATCGACATTAAGTATCTCGCCACAGTAATGCCTGCTTCCAGATTATCATGGCTGATGGTATCACAGTTCAACAGTGGCTCCTGATGATCTACGAGTACAATGGGGCGGCCTGTCTGAGCCAGTCGTTGCAGGATCGCATGAGGGAAAGCTCCCATGGCGATGACTCCTGCACAACGTTCCCAGTCCAAGTGGGGAGCGATGGCCCGTTCTGGCGGCGTGTGTTCATCAGCGACTCCCAGAGAGGGAGATACAATGGCATGATGCCACCCTCTTTCATTACAGGCAGAGATCATGCCGGAGAGGACGCGCTGCCAGTAGTGGGGCTCCCCCCGGTTGAGCTGATTCATGCAGATGAGAGCAAATGGGGGCTCGGATTGTTCTGCGTGGATTGTAGTAGGAACAGTACTGCTTCCTGGGGTGCTTTGGCGATATCCCAAGGCACGTGCTAATTCCAGCACACGGGCGCGTGTCGCTTCGCTGACACCTGTCTTGCCGCTAAGTGCACGGGAGACGGCATATTTGGATAATCCAAGCTGGTCAGCCAGCGACTGGATGGATACTTTACGTGACATTTCATTACTCCTTCATATGTAACTATACAAGTTGAACGAATGATTTTACACTAGATCACTGCCAGCAGAACAATCTTCTGATCGCTGTTATCCCCAGACTTTTTCTAATCCCTTATATAAAGGGAAAATCCGGGGATAAAGGCGAACGCGTTGCTTGTCCAGATTTTTTCTGCCTCTCCGTTATCGTGTAAATACTCAGTTTAAATTATTTATTTGGGTTTAAGCAGTCCTTGCCAATTGACGATCATCTTCGGGCACAGTACACTTACAAATAATAATGTTATTATAATTTATCATAACGAAAATAACAACATGGCACAAATCATTGAATGAAACGATGCAAACCAATATGGAAAACTTTCATTTGAAGGAGACGACATCCATGGATCAGTTCAGATTACCGAAAATCCCCATGCCGCATCTGGAGTTGCCGGAAGCTGTGCAGAACATTCTCACCGAGGCTGAGGAAAGACTGCAGCATAGACCCAGATTGCTGGCACAGTTCCGTAACTGTTTTCCCAACACGCTGGAAACGACGACAAAGCTATTGGATGATGGGACAACCTTTGTTATTACAGGGGATATCCCGGCCATGTGGCTGCGTGATTCCGTGGAGCAGGTGATGCACTACGTTCCGCTTGCGAAGGAAGACGAACAGCTGCAGCGGATCATTGGGGGGCTGATCAAACGGCATACGTTCTATGCGGACATCGATATCTATGCCAATGCGTTCAACGAAACGGCTAATGGCTGGCACTGGGATGCGAATGATGAGACAGAGATGTCGCCTTGGGTGTGGGAACGCAAGTTTGAGCTGGATTCACTTTGTTTCTCCATGCGGCTCGCCTATGCGTATTGGCGTGAGACGGAATTGACGGATATATTTGACGAGCGTTTCAAGAGGGTAATGGAGAGCGTAGTCAGTCTGTGGAAAACGGAGCAGCGCCATGGCGAGCAGTCGCCATATCGATTCATGCGCCGGAATTGTCCAGCCCATGATACGCTCCGCAACGAAGGATTGGGGATGCCGGTCAACTATACCGGGATGATCTGGTCCGGATTTCGTCCCAGTGATGATGCATGTGATTTTCATTATAATATTCCGGCAAATATGTTCGCAGCGGTGACTTTGCGCCAAATGGGGGAGATTGCAAGGTGGGTATTTCGAGATGAGAAGCTGGTCAGCGAGATGGCTCATCTGGAAGAAGAAATACGACATGGTATTTCCTTATATGGTACTTACCGTCACCCCGAGTATGGGCAGATTTATGCGTATGAGACGGATGGTTACGGCAACTTTTGCCTAATGGATGATGCAGGTACCCCGGGACTTATGTCCATTCCGTATTTGGAGTATGCATCCACCGAGGATATCGTGTACCAGAATACACGCCGCTTTATTTTGAGCAAGGAAAATCCGTTCTATTATGAAGGACAAGCAGCCAAAGGCATCGGCAGCCCCCATACTCCGCCCGGATACATCTGGCATATGGCGCTGTCCATGCAGGGTCTGACCGCAGATAATGATAAGGAAATGCTGGAGATGATTGATCTGCTGGAGAACACGGATGCAGGTACCGGGTATATGCATGAAGGTTTTCATTCGGATGATCCGAACACGTTCACAAGGCCCTGGTTTGCCTGGTCTAATAGCCTATTCTCGCAGCTTGTGTACAAGGCCCTGAAAAAAGGAATTCTATAAAATGATGTAAGTTCAAAAAAATAACTGCCTGCAAAGCAGCCGTTCCGGTTACGAATCGTTCTTTCGATCGCTGTTATCACCGGATTTCCTGATCGCCTTTTGCAAAGTCGAAATCCGGTGATAAAGGCGAGCACTTCGTTTCTCCAGAATCGATTTCGTCCCCTGCACTGCGTTTGCTATTTGGCATGACATTTTTTTGCCTACATCATTTCTAGAATAGAAGAGTAAGCAGACAAAAAGCCCAAACTGCAGAAGATTCGCAGTTTGGGCTTGGCTTGTTAGGAAATGAAGAACTCAACACTATACAGTCTTCAGCAGATCTGCAATGAACACCTTTTGACCTGTGCGGGCACTTTCGAGGGATGCAAGGACCATGGCCATGCTGAACTGGTTGTCGCTGCAATCGGTCTCAGGTAGCTGTCCGGATTCCAGCGCAGCGAACATGTCTTCGAGGCAGCCATGATGCCCTGTTTTCTCCATGACAGGCTGCTCTGCTTCGATCCGCTCACACGGTTGGAAAAAGGATGGTTTGCCTTCCGCATCCAGATGCTGAGCAGAGACAACTTCAGCATAAATATCATCATGCCCATCCCAGATGGCGGTTCCTTTTTCTCCGGTTACGCGCCAGGATGCTTCCCATGACGTAGGCACACCTTCGGTGCACCAGGAGCCGCGATAGTCAAACACCGAGCCATCGGACATTTCAAAGATGCATAAGGCCATCGCGTTACCCTTATACCACGACCCTGGAGGGTTGAATTCGTGGCAGTACACCGAGACCGGATTCGCACCGAGAATATAACGGGCCTGGTCGAAGGTATGTATTGCCATATCCAGCAGCAGTGGACTATCCATCAGGTCACGGAAGCCACCGAAATGGGGTCCAAGAAAGAAGTCTGCACCCGCATAACCGACCTGACCAATTGCTCCTTCCGAGATCAACTGCCGGTAAGCGCGAATGCGCGGATCGAAACGGCGATTCTGCATCACAGCCTGAATATTGCCCGTACGGCGTGCAGTCTGAACAATATCTTCACAGTCGGAGAAGGATTCCGCCAGCGGCTTTTCGCCAAATACATGACATCCTTGTTGTAACGCTGTCATGGCAATGCTGTGATGACTTGCTGGAATCGTGACATCAAATACAATATTGGCATCCGTTGCTCGAATGGCCTCACTGATATCTGTAAACGTGGGACAGGAGAGACCGTGCCGCGCAGCGAGTGCGGCAGCAGTCTGTTCATATAGATCGACAAGCCCTACAATTTCAGTGTCCGGCCTTTGCATGGCGTAATCGACCCAGGTGTTAGACATGGCCCCACAGCCTGCCACAACTACCCGATAAGGATGACTCATCCTATCATCTCCTTGTGCTTCTCATTTTCTATGCTTGTGCGGGTAGATATCATGTAACTTAGTGCGATCCCATTTCTATACCGGATTCGGTACAAAATCCCCACCACGGCATTGTTTCAAATAGTTTAGTGCATGCACCTGTCCGGTCATTTCGAGTTCATCTTTGTAGACAGGGTCATGCCAGCCTTCAATATCAATCGTTCCCTGATACCCGTTTTGACGCAAAATGGTAATAATATCAGACCAGTTGGTATCCCCGAACCCGGGCGTGCGGTGCCATACGAATTCACGCGGGCCGTGCACGCCATATTCCTTGACGATATCCCAGGCAATCGTGGCATCTTTGCCGTGTACGTGGAACACTTTATTAGCCCACTTGCGCAGCTGAGGAATCGGGTCGATCAGGCTGGACATCTGATGGCATGGCTCCCATTCCAATCCCATATTTTCATCGGGAACCGCATTGAACATCATCTCCCAGGCCGTCGGATTATGTGCAATATTCCAATCGCCCGTCTGCCATGTACCACCCATATCACAATTCTCAAAAGCAATGCGTACACCCCGGTCCGCTGCCCGGCGAGCCAATTCTCCAAACACTTCCTTGAACCTTGGAATCGATTGGTCAATCGGCTGATCGGTTAGTCTTCCGGTGAACCCGGAGACAATATCCGCTCCGAAGAGCTGGGCATGATCAATAACCCGTTCCCAGCTGGCCAGTGTATCGGCATTATCCCCTGTTCCGGTTAGCGGATTGCCAAATACACTTACGGCAGAGATGACAATGCCTTGTTCGTCTACGATTTCACGAACACGTTTGGCTGTTTCGGCCAGATCCAGATCACCAGTCGTTTGCCAGAAAGTCAGATTAAATGATTCGAAGCCATGTTTCATGATCTGTGGAATGACGCGGACTGCGTCGTGCCCCCCTACAAGGGTGCCTATGCGTAACGGATTATTCATGGTTGTATTTCACTCCAATATTGGCTTATAGTACTTCGTGACACACTCATTATAGCCGGGCATCTACGGGATGGCTCTATACAATCTTGTGCAATATTAGTCGGATCTTGTGAGGAGGGGATAGACGTCGTGCTGGATCTGAAAGCGCTTCACGAAAATACCCGTATTGACCATAAATCGTACCCGTTTCAATTATTCCAAAACCGTTGTCGGGAAATGAAGACGGAAGAGTGCATTTTATACTTGCACTGGCATGAGCACTTTGAACTGATCGTCATGCGACAGGGAAGTGCACAATTTCATATCGACAGCAGGCCTTATGTGGCTCACGCAGGTGAGGTCATTATAATACCTGGAGGCGCATTACACGTGGGATATGCACTGGAAGATGGAGATGTACATTATGATTCGATCGTGGTCAATCCTGCACTGTTTCATGATTTTACGCATGATCCCGTTCATTTGAAATATGTGGCTCCCTATTTGGAGGGAAGGGTTAGATTTCCGGTGAAACCGGTGGAGCAGGATGCCATTTGCCAAGGCTATTATTCCCTGTTGAACGAAGCCGTGGAAGAGATGGCATTACAGCCACCAGCCTACCAACTCGTTGTAAAATCGAAGCTGCATGCATTGTTCACGCTGCTTGCCCGTACATTTATGCCACTGCAACTTCCAGACAAAACGGCCGGATCATACTTCCCCAATCGGGAGCGGTTCAAGCAATTGATCGAGCAGATTGAAGCCGAGCCCACGGAGAAAATGTCTGTTACCGAAGCAGCCGGTCAGGTGGGGCTAAACACCTATCATTTTTGCAAAATGTTTAAAAAACTGACCGGACGTACCTTCGTGGAATATGTGAACGGATGCCGTATGACTATAGCAGAACAGCTGCTGCAGGAGAGCAGCCTGACCATTACCGAGATCGCCGCCCGGGTTGGCTGCGAGAATGCCAATTATTTTACGAAGCTGTATAAACAATACAAGGGCATGACCCCTTCCCAAGGGCGACTGAAATAGCAGACTCAGCGTTATCTCCGTACAAACAAAAATCCGGATACTCTCCCATTTCTGGCAGTAATCCGGATTATTTTATGGGGATCAGAACATAACATGATCTGTGTATGCAGAGGGTTTATTTCATAAATTTCGAGAATAATCGGTTCGCCTTTTTGGAAAGGTCGTCCATTTTGACATTGGCCTGGTCAAGTTGATTGTATCCCCATTTGATCGTTTGCAGCATACGCGGAGAGATGGGCGTACCTTTGATCCGGGGATAGATATTGTGGTAAGCCCAGACGAGATGTTCCCAGCGGTTGTCATTGCCGTCCTGAATGTATTCCGATACGTCAATTACTTTCCCGCGTCCATTCTGGAGAAGTACATTTTTCAGGTGAATGTCCCGCGGATTCAGGCCACGGCTGCGTACGGCCTCGCGCGCTTCGTCCACGTCGAGCATGACCTGCTCGGGAACGGGAATTCCTTTTTCAAGACATTCCAGCAAGGTATCCCCAGGCTCAAAACTGATCACCAGAATATTTCGGCCGCTGCCGTAATAGGTGGGGAAATAGGGCAAGCCCTTGAGCTGCTCATACACCTGTTTTTCATTTTCCAATTTGTCCAGGGCGTGATCGGAGTACATCTTGAAGGCATACTGCGGCAAGCCGTCATACGTAAATACCGCCGCATCTGTTCCTGTGCCAATACAATTCAGTCCTTCTACCTGGCCAATGATGTTCACGAGCTCATTCCGGTCGCTTCCGATGACTTGGATTTGTTGTAATGCCTCTTCCGCCTGGAACCAATCCGGTCGATTCATGGGTGGTGCCTCCTTTAGGATATGCCTGTACATTATTTTTTCATATAAGATCAACTTATGAGTTTTACACTCGGCCGCTCCGCGTGCAGAATAATCTTTTAATCGCTGTTATCCCCAGATTTCTTTGATTCTCTTTCTAAAAGGTGAAATCCGGTGATAAGCGTTATGCTTCCGATGTAGCTTTCTTTCAGAAAGCTTTCAGGCGAACGCTTCCCTTTTTCAGATTTTTTCTGCCCTCTCCGTTTTAGTGTAAATCTAAGTTTGATCTTATATCAAAGCAAAGTCCTTACTCTTTTAGTATATTATCCGTTCTGCTGTGTAATTTCATCTTTTGGTGATGTAACTATATAAACGTTACGGATTGAATCGGAAACGGTTGCAGTTAGAAGAAAATTACGGAAGGGTGCTTGCAGCATTTTTGCCCTTTCCTATATACTGTGAGCATTAAGGGATCTCATGCAGATCCGGCATACAGAAAGGCAGAATATCTTATGGCACAATACCCGCAGTGGTCTTATTCGCAGTCGCGGGCGAGTATGTTCGATGAGTGCCTGCGCAAATATTATTATCATTATTATGGAGCCCATAACGGCTGGAAGGCAGAGTCGGCTGATGAGATGCAGGTACGTCTGTATCGGTTAAAACAGCTCAGTAATCTGTACCTTGTGTTCGGTGACCTCGCACACCGGATGTGTGAATCGGCGGTTCGCAGCAGGGAAGAAGGCAAGGATAAACCTCGCGAGCACTTTCTGGAACAGACGATGCGCAAGCTGCTGAATCAGGCATATATGGAATCCATGGATCAGGATCAGTGGCGGCTGGACCCCAAGAACCGGGTAATGTTGTCCGAAATGTATTACGGAGATGACACGTTGAATGACCGAATAGCGACGATCAAAGAACGAGCTTCGGCCTGTGTCAGCCATCTGTACCAGACGCTCACTTGGGAAGATCTGTCCCGTGCGAGTACGGATATTTTGGAGATTGAGAAATGGGATACCATGATGCTGCACGATACGCGCGTGTATGTGAAGATGGACTTGTTATATCGGCGCAGCAACGGCAACATTGTCATTGTGGACTGGAAGACAGGCAAGGAGGATGACTTCTCGGATCAACTGATGCTGTACGCATCCTATGTAAGGGAGCATTACCGGGTACCGCTGGAGCAGATCGAGCTGCGGGTGGAGTACCTGTTAACCGGAACACACCGGGAGTTTACAGCAACGGAAGAGGATATCCTGAAGGTGGAGGAGAGCGTGGGGCGATACATTGCGGAGATGCGCTCCTGTGTGGATGATGAGTATTACAACCGTCCCAAGGACGTCTCCTATTTCACACCAATGCCTTCGCGCCGCGCGTGCCGGGACTGTAATTTCCGCGAGGTGTGCAGTGAACGTGCAGTGTAGGAGACGGAAGTGCCTGAACTAATAAGTCTTGAAGAACGATTTTATATGTGTATAAAAAAAGAAGCGCCAGCCTGGGCAGGATCTGCCCGGACAGGCGCTTCTATACGTTCCACAGGCCGGGCGAGAAGGCGCCGGGTGGAACGGCTATATCAAGATTACTGGACCGCGGCGGTATTCTCCAGCGCCTGTCCTGTGGGAACGTAGGCATGCCCGAGATCCCGGGCAACCGCCTCATAGGTGATATGTCCATTCAGTACGTTCACCGCGCTGCGAATGGACGCACTGCCGCGAATCGCGGCGGCTGCACCGTGGTTCGCCAGCTGCAGCGCATAAGGCATGGTAGCGTTGGTCAGTGCCACCGTAGATGTGCGCGGCACCGCGCCGGGCATGTTCGCTACCGCGTAATGCACCACACCATGCTTCACGTAGGTCGGTTCATCGTGGGTCGTGATATGATCAATGGTCTCGACAATTCCGCCCTGATCAATCGCGACATCCACAATGACCGAACCGGGTGCCATGGTGGTGACCATCTGTTCGCTGACCAAGGTGGGCGCCTTGGCGCCCGGAATCAGCACCGCACAGATCAGCAGGTCGGCTGCCGCAACAGCCGCCGCAATATTGGATGGACTTGATACCAGCGTTTGAATCTGATTGCCAAAGATATCATCCAGCTGGCGCAGACGATTCAGATTCAAATCAAGGATGGTCACATCTGCACCCAGACCAATTGCGATTTTGGCTGCATTGGTTCCCACCGTGCCTCCACCGATAACCACAACCTTGCCGCGGCTTACGCCGGGTACCCCGGATAACAGAATGCCTTTGCCACCTTCCGTTTTCTCCAGCAGCTGCGCTCCAATCTGAGCCGACATGCGGCCGGCTACTTCACTCATCGGGGTAAGCAGAGGTAAGGTGCCATTGACCTCCAGTGTTTCATAAGCAATGGCGGTTACACGGCTCTCGATCAGAGCCTTCGCCAATGCAGGTTCCGCTGCGAGGTGCAGGTAAGTGAAAAGGATCAATCCAGGACGAAAATAGGTGTATTCGCTGGCTAGGGGTTCTTTGACCTTAATAATCATATCTGCGTCTGCCCAAACGGATGAAGCCGTATCTCGAAGCTCGGCTCCGGCTGATTGATATTCACTGTCTGTGAATCCACTGCCGAGCCCGGCGCCTTGTTCAATCATCACCTGATGACCAGCTCTGACAAAATCAGCAGCTCCGGCCGGTGTCATCGCTACACGATTTTCATTATTTTTGATTTCTTTCGGAATTCCGATTCTCATCGCCATGCACCTCGTCCATTTAATGGTTGTTAGCTTATACTACAAGTTTATGACTTGGATCATGGTTTTGCATCTTACTTCCTGTCTATCTTTTATGGATTTGAATCAACAAAATGTCGAGAAAAGACTATTCAGGACATTTGTCCATCGCTTATAATGTAAGAAAAAATGACACTACGAGGGATCAATATTGAGAAATGACCGTGTTTTTACGATAAAGGATATCTTGGCTCGCCCCGTCTTTGCCAAAGCAAGTCTTGCTGCGGGGAATGAGGGAACATCCCGTCAGGTTGGCTGGGTCCATGTGTTGGAGATTACCAATGTTTCTCCATTTGTAAGTCCCCATGATCTTATTTTATCCACAGGACTATGGCTTCAATCGGAAGAAGGGCGTGAAGAATATCTGCTCCAGTTAATTCGGAGCGAAGCGGCGGGGCTATGTGTGGAGTTTGGCACGAGCATTCATGGCATTCCCCAAGAATTGATTGAACTGGCTGACAGGCATCAATTTCCGCTTATCGTGTTTGAGCAGCCGGTCCGTTTCGTTGAGATTACGCAAGATATTCACGCATTGCTGATTAATCATCAACACCAGCTGCTGAAGAGCCTGGAAACCTATTCCCGTCAGCTCCAGCAGCGAACATTACAGAGTACAGACATGTCGGCTGTGCTTAACCTTCTGCATGAATACGCAGCCAAGCCGGTTGTTTATATCTCGTCCATGGAACCGGGCAGTTTTGTGCCGGAGCTGTCTTCGGAGACACAGCAAGCGATCTACACATGGTATGAACAGGAGGTTGAGCACCTGGATCTCAATGATTCGGACATCGAATTATGGTTCCATCTGGACGAGGAACAGGTGCTGCTGTGTCATCCGGTCGTATGTTTTGGGCAGGTTTTTTCCGCGGTAGGGATGATCATGCATCCTTCAGTTCCTGCCGAGTATCTCAAGCTGCTGCTCGATTATACAGCGAAGGCAGCAGCGGCATTGACTTTGCGCTCTCAGTTTCTGGAGGAGAAGATGGTGCGCAACCAGAATGAGCTGATTCAGGATCTAATGAACGGAAACATTGTTCATGAGGAACAGGCTCAGACCCGAATGGGACTCCGTTTGCTGGTCAAGGGACAGTACTGGTTTGCAGGCGGGGTTATTGAGATGGAGCATCGTCTAAAGGGGATTGGCCGTGAGCGAATGGAATCCAACCATCAGGATATTCTGGTTCTGCTGCGTTCCTTGCTCAAAAAGAACAATCTGTCCAGTCTCATCATGCTGAAAAACAATCAGGTATATGTATGTTGTGCCAAGGAAGAGAGCAAGACAACCACGCGAAATCAACTGGTCAAATTGTTGGAAGGCATTCTTGGTGATGTAAAGAGGTTTGCGAATCGCAACCTGAAGCAGGTTGTGATCCATGCCGGATTTGGCAAAATCCGCAACCGCTTGACAGGCATGCCTGATAGTCTCCGGGAAGCTTATCAGGTGATTGAAGTTTCACGATCCGTAGATCGGCTGGAACATATTCATTTTTACGAACGTATGGGTATATATCAAATGTTAAAAGCATTGCCCCAATCGTTCCTTCAGCCTTTTGTGAATGACCATTTGGGCGTTCTGATTGAGTATGACCGGACCCATCATCTAAGGCTGGTGGAGACCCTGAGTGTCTTTTTGCAAAACTTCGGTTCCAAGCGGGATGCGGCTGCTCAATTGTTCATACATCGGCAAACCTTGTACAATAGATTGGAGAAGTTAGAAGAATTAATGGGACCTGACTTTATGGATCAGGAGAGAAGAATCTGTCTGGAGATGGCGCTGCTTGCTCATGCCATGATCGAGGATGAACAGGATTTTTCGTCTTGATGGACCAGGTTTTCAAGATCATCGAGACTGTGCATCATCTTAAGATCTGCACAGTCTAGCAATTTTTACTGATGCGGCGAGCGTTACGTAAAGCTGTCGGTAATCCTGATTGGCCAAGAGTTGGGCGGCGGCCGCGAAACAGCTTGGGCTGATCGGAAGAGGGAGCAAGCGATAATGAGGTAGGAGTAACCAAACGATATGGCGAAGAGCTTCGTTCCGGAAGATTTCCCGTTTCCATTGTTTTGGATGAGACTCCGCTTTGATGTAACCATTCATCAAGTCGCTCATGGTTGATTCCTAGTTGTCCGCTCAGATTACAGATATCGAGGTTTTTTTTCACATATATCCGCCTTTCCTGGAATATCGGGCTGTATTGGTTATGAAAGGGAAGCATGAAGTTCGAAATGGATAGATGTTCATGGACTTCAGCAATTTGCATCACGCAAAATGCTCCATTGATTGGTGTGCCCGATCGGCGGAATAAATAATCGATTATGCTGAACAACGGGGTGAAAAGGTGTATGTAAACCGGTTAAAAGTTAGTACACCGCCGTTGTGTGCATTTTTCTATAATTTGGCTTTTAACTAGATTTTATCACTTCATATGCAGCTGTGCGTCTCAATATAGTCTCATTTTGTGAGAAATAAAGGTTAGGGAACGTACCAGTACCTAGTACGGAGGACGCTGATGGGAAACGGTAGTGAAGTTCAATACGATAGATATGATGGTCATGGAAAACGATTCATAGGTCGAGCCAAAGAACTGATGATGTTGGACCGATGGTTCGACAATCCAGAAGCACCTTTAACCATTTTTTCAGTTACGGGCATGGGTGGGATTGGTAAATCCTCCTTGTTGTCCGAGATGTTGTCCGTTGCCCGAAACCAGGAAGCGACCGCCATATGGATGGACGGCAGATCCTGCGGCTCGACACCGTCAGTTTTTCTGGAATATTTGTCCTCTACATTGGGACTGGAGACCATGGGTACTGACAGTAGTGCTCGGCCCTTGAGTCTTCTGAGTCAAACTTCGGTACAGAGACGGCTGGTCCTTGCTGTGGATAACTATGAGGAGCTGGCACTTCTGGAAAGTTGGTTCATGGAAGTGTTCGTATCCAAGCTTCCGTTATGCGGTGTTCTGATCATTCTGGCTTCAAGGCCGGAGCCCGCTTCAGCGTGGCGAACACATCCAAGGTTGCGGCAGCGCCTTGTACAGATGCCTCTTCCACATTTTACGGGTGAAGAAGTATCCGAATATATTGCAGCAGCAGGGTCATTGAACAAGAGCATGGCAGGGACGATTGCACGTATGACGGATGGACATCCGCTGGGACTGGCGCTTGCCGTTGAAGCTGCAGATCAGCGCAGGCATATTCCTCTTTCCGAGTGGACCGAATTGTCACAGAAGATAAGCGCAAGGCTGCTGCTTGAATTGACGCTTCCCCGTTTGCATCCAATGGTAGAGGTATTAACGCTGCTGGAAACAGCGAATCAGGAATTGTTGGCCTCCGTGCTGCAGACCGAGGTGACGCTTGAAGAATACAATGTTCTGAGGCACATGTCGTTCATTCGTTCCGGACCCAATGGGCTGGCGCTGCATGACATGGCCAGAATGCATCTGCTCCGGGATTTTCGGCAACGGGAGCCACAGCGTCTGCAAGCCATGCGTGTACGAATTGCGGGGTTGCTCAAGCCGCTCCATGAACAAGCAGATCCGCACGAGAGACGTCAGATCACTAGGAAAATGCTCCTTTTGTGTCAGGAATCCATGCTCCAGCATCGGAAATATGCGGATGTGTCGGCAGATTCACTGTTCTCTCCATTGGAAGTAATGAGAGCGGAGGACTTGCCATCATTGCAAAAATTACTCCAACAGTGGTGTGAGTACAGCGTGGAGCCCTGGCAGGCGCCGTCTTATCCTGCTTTTTTGAATGAACTTGCACACCGTTATCCTGAGGGGATTGTCTTGATGCGTGACAAGGATGGCGAGCCAATCGCTATGTTCATTACGGTGCTCGTGCACCGGGAGAGCAGTGGGATGCTTTCCAACTATTTTCCGAATGAAATGCAAGAGTGTTTCACACCGGAGGAGTTGAATTGCGATCCGGACCAGACGGATACCCATTTTGCGGTACTGGCAGCGGCAAGGGATGATGTGCCTGGCTACAAACGGGAAGAACTTGTGGGTTATATGTCGCTGGATCGGTTGTCGTTACTGGGAGAAGGGGCCAGAGTCATCTTGGTCGCAACCAATCCGTATCTCAAGCTATTTTTGCAGAACATTGGGTTCCAGATCAGAAGAACGCGAACTCGCTTATGTGACGTGTATACAGATCAGGCGGATGTGCTGGATCTGGATCTGCGCAGTGGGCAATTCGGTGACTGGGTGATGTCCTTGTTGGACCCGGATGCAAAAGCGAGTGGGGGGGTAACGCAGAGGACATCGCGTATCGATCGGTTACCTTGGTCCGAGCAGGATGTACGCAAATTGTTGACTCATCTGCACTCTCCCGGAGAATTACATGAGTACGCAGCGCGAGTGAATAACATGGCGGATGGACTTCAATTACAGATGCATGTGCTGGACTTGCTGGAGGGTCGTGTTCACGGTATTTCTCAACAGGATCAGATGCTGTTATATGCAGCCTATTGGACACATGCTGGCAATCCAACTGCCGCGGCACGGGCTTGCTCGATGAGTCGGGCTACGTTCTATCGACATCTGCGAACGGCTTTGATCCGGTTGGCGCGTGTTCTGTAAGGTGCGAATAAATCCCCGGCATATTTAGGAAAAACTTCCGTGGAGAGACTCGCCAGCCTGGATCGGTTAACTCATGTATCATTGGAGCTTGTAGAGTAAACAGGGGGGAGGGACGCGTGATTCCACAGCATCATCGAGACTTGATCATTTTCTGTATCATTCATTATAACCACAAGAAGAGGCTGGTCATAGACCGAGCCTCTTCATGCGGTTATAGAGTGTTGCTCTGGAAATGCCGAGCTGCCGGGCAAGCGTTCTTTTGTTGCCTTCGGCGGCTTTCAGATATTGCAGCAGAAGTTCCGACTCATAGGCATCGAGCTGATCCTGATAGGAACCCGGTGTTATATCGGCTGATGCTGATTTGATTTGGAGCTCTCCGTCACGGAGGGTATCAGACTCATCCAATCCTGCAGCGTTTGCTGCTGATCCTGGTTTTACCTTATAGGGGGAAGGGAGCTGTCCCGTGTCGTCCAATATGGTTGGTACAAGCTCGTTGTCTGGGATGAAGGTATCCGGCAGGTATTCAGGCTTGACCTCACCGTCCGTGGTGAGAATGGTGATTCGCTCAATCACATTTCTTAATTCCCGCACGTTGCCTGGCCAGTCATAGTTGAATAACAGCTTGAATACCTCGGGCGGAATCCATTCAATATGACGGTTGTACAGCAAGGAAAATTCTTGCAGGAATGTTTGTGTCAACTCGTAAATATCTTCTTTGCGCATCCGCAGGGGAGGAATAACGAGATTGATGACATTCAGTCGATAGTAGAGATCCTCCCGGAACTGATTTCGGGAGATCATGCTCAGCAGATTCTGATTGGTGGCTGCGATAATCCGGCAACTTGCGTGTTTCATGCGTGTTCCGCCAACAGGGAAGTAACTCTTCTCCTGCAATACACGAAGGAGCTTCACCTGAAGCTCCAGCGGCATTTCGCCTATTTCGTCCAAAAAGAGCGTGCCGCCTTCAGCAAGTTCGATTTTTCCCTTTTTCCCCTTGGGATCAGCTCCAGAAAATGCACCCTTCTCATAACCAAATAACTCACTTTCAAATAATGAAGCAGGAATGGCACCGCAATTAATGGCGATAAATGGAGCTGTCTGCGGTTCACGCAGGTCGTGAATGGCTTTGGCAAACAGCTCTTTGCCTGTTCCGCTCTCCCCAAGAATGAGCACCGTAGCTGAAGTGGAACTGATTTTGCGAATGGTGTCCAGACATTGTTTCATTACCAGGCTGCTGCCCTTGATTCTGGCAAAAGGATCAGACTCCGGGCGTAGACGGGCCACGGCCTTCTCCAGATGTTGGACTTTGGATGTCATATGTAATAACTCCTGATGCAAGCGGATTTCGGTTGTTATGTCCACTTCGGCGGCAACCGCACCTACAATGCGTCCATCCAGTTGCACCGGACGTGCATTAATCAGAGCGAAAAGGTCGGTTCTTGGTTGGTGTTGTTTGCGGTATACCGTTTCGCCGGTATATAGCGTTTTGAGGGATTGAAGGCGTTCTGGCGGAAAGAAGTCCGCTGCCGGTTTTCCGATGATATCTTTTTTGTTAATGGAAAAAACATGCTCCGCCCCCGATGTCCAGTAGGTTACCTTGGCTTCTTCATTAATTAATGTCAGAGCCGAGCCTGCCGTCTCCAGCGTGGTTTCAAAATAAGCCTCCAGGAGGCGATGAGCATTCATCATGGCATAAAGAACATCGGATACAGCGATATATCCCAATAGGGGTCCATCATCCTGAATCATGAGATAAGGTGAAGTGTTGAACAGAGGGATAGCCTCTGCCAACTCTGTAGATGAAGGGATGACAGACATTGTGAGTCCTAAATCCAGGATACTCTTATCGGTGCGTAATAAAGACATCAAATCCGGAAGTAAGTGTTTCATGGGTATCACCTCAGTTTGAGCATAACTTTCAGAAACAATACACGGTTAATAGCTACTCACACATGATCTGCAAAGAAATCGGTTTGGAACAAAGAGAGATTATTGATATTATAACTTTCCGTATGGAGTGTGTATATATTTTTTGACATGAAGCGTACATCTTAAAGCTATAGAAGAATAAATATTTATTTCATTAGTTTAGAATACGCTTTCAATTTAGTGGTTCGGGTACAAGTGCTGAATTTGGAGTGGGAATTGGGGTTTCTTGTGGTTTCCTTGTAATTAAACATGACATTTAAGTCCTGATTTATGGCATTTCATTTTAAGGGCAGATGAAGTGATTATTCATTAAGTCTACGAATTGTCCACACCATGAAGAACCTTTTGAATAATGCTATACGAAGGACCTTAAGAGAATGAATGCATTAATTCAAAGGGGAGTGAAGATATGGCCATTCTGTCAACGGGTCCTATAGAGAATAATATTTCAGGGATAACGGGTACCCGACCGACTCAATTCGTTACGGTGAAAATCGATAACCGAAATTCGTCAGATGCGTTCAGTGTGCTTCTTATGGGTTACTTCCTTAATGAGGTTAGGACGTTATATGTAGAAGAACTGCTTAATGTGTTGCCTAATCAGGTTATAACCAGACATTATAATAGCAATTTTGACGGGTTTGAGTTTGTGTTTTCAACCTCAGATACAGCTTCTCCAGAGGCACAAATTTCTGTTTGGGGCAAAGGTGCCCAGGGTGAGTTGGTGGCCGCTCACCGCTTGGTTTCGCAAGAATTACTGGGTGAGTCTCAGGTAGTTGCGGGCGTAACAGGCGTCACTGGAGTGACGGGAACGACTGGAGTAACGGGACCGACAGGTGCCACTGGAGTAACGGGATCAACAGGCGATACTGGAGTGACGGGACCGACAGGCATCACTGGGGTGACGGGATCAACGGGCGCCACTGGAGTGACGGGACCAACAGGTGCCACTGGAGTAACGGGACCGACAGGTGCCACCGGAGAGACGGGACCGACAGGTGCCACTGGAGTGACGGGACCGACAGGCGATACTGGAGTAACGGGATCAACAGGCGATACTGGAGTAACGGGACCGACAGGTGTCACTGGAGTAACGGGATCAACAGGCGATACTGGAGTGACGGGACCGACAGGTGCCACTGGAGTGACGGGATCAACGGGCGTCACTGGAGTAACGGGA